>JAWKJA010000003.1:0-600000 GCA_041394025.1 Acidimicrobiia bacterium
TCGATCACCCCGCGTCACCAACGTCATCCCCCGAGACATCTAGTGCCGTGACCGGCAACGTTTCGGGGGTCGCGTCCACCACCTGAGCTGGCGGGTCGCGCAGACTTGGTGGATGGCTGAACGTGTGCGGGTGCGGGAACTGTCCAACGATGAGGGCCGCAAGTTGCTCTCGATTATTCGGCGTGGTTCGGGTTCGGTGGTGAGGTGGCGCAGAGCCCAGATCGTGTTGTGGTCGGCGCAGCATATGGATGTGCCGGCGATCGCGAAGATCGCGTTCACGTCTGAGGATCGGGTGCGGGCGGTGATCCACAACTTCAATGACGACGGGTTCGACTCGCTCGTTCCGAAGTATGCGGGTGGGCGACCTCCGACGTTCACGTTGGGTCAGCGTCGGGAGATCAAAAAGATCGCGTTGGCCCGTCCGACGGATCATGATTTGCCGTTCTCGACGTGGTCGTTGTCGAAACTGGCCGAGTTCTTGGTGGCTGAGGGGGTGGTCGACGACATCAGCCACGAGGGCCTGCGGGTCCTGCTCCGCGAGGAAGGCGTCTCGTTTCAAGTGATCAAGACGTTCAAGGTGAGCAATGACCCGGACTTCGAAGCGAAGAAGAACCGGATTCTCGAGCTTTACGACATCGCCGATGGCACAGCACCACCTGGCCCTGATGATCCGAGCGTGGTGATCTGCATCGATGAGTTCGGGCCCCTCAATCTGCAGCCGCACTCTGGCAAGCAGTGGGCACCGGTCGCTTCTGGTCGCGGTGAGGTGAACTCGCCTCGGCGGCGTCGCATGCGTGCCACTTTCACCCGACCGCACGGGGTCCGTCACATGATGGCCGGCTATGACCTGTCGAGCGATCGACTCTACGGACACGTCGTCAAGAAGAAGGACCGCAGCGCGTTCTTGGCGTTCTGTCGCTATATGCGCTCGCTCCATCCGCCCGAGGTGAGAATCGCGATCGTGTTGGACAACTTCAGTCCGCACCGCTCGACCAACAAAGACGCTCGGGTGGGCGAGTGGGCCGAGGCGAACAACGTCGAGTTCGCCTACACGCCGTTCTACGGCTCATGGCTCAACAGGATCGAAGCCCAGTTCACCGCCCTGCGATACTTCGCTCTGGACGGCACCGACCACACCAGCCACGACGAACAAGCACGGATGATCCGCCGCTACATCGCATGGCGGAACCGCAACGCCCACGACCAAGCACTAACCGAACTCATCAACCGCGCAAACGTTGCCTGACGCGGCACTAGCCCGTGCGCGACGCCAGGTCGGTGGCGCCCTTCCGCGCCGCGAGAGACGACGCCGGCAGGACTTCCTCGCTGTAGTCGGGTGGACGAACGGCCTCGCCGAGGCCCCGACCGTGGCTGATCTCCGTCATGAACCGGTCTGTCGCCTCCAGCTTCTTCCAGTGCTCGGCGAGATTGCAGTGGAGGGGCAGACTCGCGGGTGAGTCGAGATACCGCTTCGGGACCGCACCGGGGAACGGGCTGTACGGCTCACCCGTGAGCTTCTGAATCAGGTCGTACACGACAAGATCCATGACGCACACGGCCCAGGTCGTGGACCACCGGCGGAACAGGCCGCACATGCCCGACAGGATGGAGAGGGTGATGAGCCCGTTCGTGGCTGAGCCACGGTATTCGGACATGACGGAGAGCGTCGTGACATCCATCATGCTCGACGTGTCGAGCCCGATCCGGTGCTCGCGGTCCACGTCGTCGGGGTGAATCCCCCAGATGCGCTCGAGGTCGTGCAGGGTCTTGAAGCCTGCGGGGGACGGCGTGATGAGGCGCATCGCCCCCACCGGAAGGTGACGTCGTTGGTCCATCACACACACGAAGATCGTGGCGTCGTCGTAGGGGGCGTACTCGTCGTCGAGCATCTCCCGCGAGTTCCCGAAGGTCTCCTCGAACACGACCTGTTCGACGTAGCGGGCGAGCTCAGCGTCGGGTGACGACGCGTGGAAGAGATACACACCGAACGGCTCGGTGGGATAGCCGACCTCCGAGAGGAGCCGCATTCCCCGGTCGCGGATCGCCTCGAGTTCGAGGTCGATCTCGACGTCGAGCGTCGGGAGTGGCTCGCCCTGTTCCCTCTCTCCGTGCTTCTCGGGCATCAGAAGGCGCGCGCCACGATCTCGGGTGCATCGAAGAACTCTTCGGTGAACCGGACGGCGTCGGGCGCGTCGAACGCCTTGCACGTGTAGATGTCCACCGAGAAGAAGAGCGTCGGTCGATCCCACGCGTACACGTGGGCGCCGGAGGTCTCCCAGTGGATCCAACCCGCCCATCCGTACTTCTCGGACCGGTGCGTGACCGGCTCGATCAGGGGGTGCATGCCACACACGTCGGACAACCGCTCGAGGTAGTCGGCGATATCCGTTCCCGCGATCGGGCGCCGGCAGGTGCCCTCGATCACGAGCCGCTGGCGGAAGATGTCGGGCGCCAGGTCGGGATCGTGGGCAGCGTCGAGGATGATCTCCAACGCCGCCTCGTCCTCTCCGGCGGCTGCGGTCGCTGCACTCGGGTGCTCTCGGGAACTCACGACACTCACAACTCCACCCACTCAGTTCACAGGGATCACATCAGATTAGGGAATGGTCAGCCTCTACGGTAGAGGGTATACCGGACATTTCGTCCCTATCAAGATGGCACAGCAACCGTGCGTACAGATTGGAAGCACGCAGGGTGAGCACGGATCCGAGGGCGAGACCGCCGAGGAGCACGAGGCCGCCGCCGACGGCGTCGAGCCAGTAGTGGTTCGCCGTCAGCACGACGACCATGAGGTTCCACGCCAGGTGCGCTCCCACGAGCGCCCGACCCATCCGACCGACGACCGGCCACACGGCCCACAGGCACCAGATCGACCAGGCGATGTGGAGGCTGGGCATGGCGGCGAACTGGTTCGACCAGGTGCTCCACGCCGCATGCGCCGAATCGACGTTCCAGAACTCACGACCGACCCTCGCCGTGTCGACGAACCCGAACGACTCGGGGAGCAGCCTCGGTGGCGCAAGGGGGAACAGGACGAAGCCGACGAGCGCCAGCACCGTCGTGCACAGGAGCACGTTGCGGGCGAGCGGGTAGCGCCGCGGGGCGCGCAGCAGCACGAAGACGAGAACGCCGATCGTGACCCAGAAGTGCGGGCCGCGGTAGTAGAAGTTGGCGGCGCGGATGAGCCACTCGTGGGAAAACGCCCAGTCCTGGATGCCTGCTTCGGTGAAGATGCCGAGGGCACGCTCGAGGCTGATGAGGTGCAGCGCGTTGTCGACAGCGTGCTCCGTCGACACGATCGCGGAGCCGACGGAGTTCCGGGCGAGTGTGTAGGCCGAGTAGACGCCGACCACCAGGCCGATCTCGGCGATCCAACGCCACCACGGCGGGAGATACCAGCCGCCGAACCACCGTCCGCGAAGAGGAGGCGGGCCGTCGACGTTCACCGTCACGCCGCGCCCGGCGTGACGGTCAGCGTCGAGGGCGCGTTCTCGGACACCTTCGTCTCCGCAGCATCCGCGTCGGGACGCAGCACCCACCACCACACGGCGAGGTTGACCGCGTAGACCGCGATACCGATGCGCGCTGCGGGAGCGAACAGCACCGCCGCGCCGATGAACACTCCGGCCGCCAACGCAGCCGCGGCCGGATCACGCGGCGGGCGGCGGATCAGCACCACCGCCGCCCCGACGAGTAGGCCGACCGGCAGCAGGATCGACAGGACGGTCTCCGCTCCCGGGACCGCTCCACTCACGAGGCGGCCGAGCGTGGGCGACGCCGCGGCACTGGCGTCGGCTCCCATCCCGAGAGGGAACCGCACGACGTCCTCGATGAAGGCCGAGGGGTTCCACACGACGAACGGGACTAGCACCGGCAGCATCGTGAGCCCGGCCGCCGTCGCCGTTCGACCCCGCGCCGGCTCTCCATCGAGGTCGACGGCGGCGAACACGAGGAACGGGAGCAGCGGCCACGCGAGCTGCTTCGTGGCCGCCGCGAGGCCGATGGCGACACCTCCGGCAACCGGGTGGCGCCGGTCGACGAGCACGAGTGACAGCAGCATCAGGGCGAGCACCGGCAGGTCGTCGCCGCCGGTCGCCAGGATGAGCGCGCCCGTCGGGAGAACCACGAGGACCTGGAGAGCGCGCACGAAACGCTCCCGACGCCGAGCCATCACCGCGGCGATTCCGAAAACGAGCAACGTCACAACGGCGAACGCCACGCGCGCGTCGGCCAGCGGCCCCCACGAGTCGGGCACCGCTCCGAGCGCGAGCATGCCGGGCAGGTAGGGAAAGTGTGTCTGTGTGCCGGCACGGCGACGGGCGAGGATCTCGTCGTCGAAGACGGCGTCGTAGGGGTTGTCACCCCGGGCGAGGGCGCTACTCGCCTGCTCCACGACGAGGACCTCGGACTGGGCGTGGTAACCGAGCGCATCTGCCCCCCGTCTCCCGATCTGGATGGCCATGGGGGCGAGGGTCACGGCAGCCAGGAGAGTGACCGCCACCGCAGCGCGGACGCCACGGGTCATGAGCTGCGGCGCCCTCAGGCACACGACGACGAGCACGAGTGCCGCCACCGCGTAGGGAATGGCCGCAACCCGACCCCAGGCGCGATGCGGTGTCAGGCCGAACTCGACCGCGGCCGCGGCGAACACCGCCGAAGCGGCGTAGATCGCAGGCTCCACCCACCGCCTCATGCGCTGACACTACCGAGGGAGTCACCCACTCCGCACGGGCACCGCGGTTGAACAGCGGAGAACTCACCCGACCGCCACCGATCGAAGTGGTTGACCAGCGCCTGGCTCAACCGGACCACGGCCCCTGCCCACGACGTGGGTTCCCGACATCCCCACAACCGTCGGTCAACGACATCACCGTCGTGGTCCGCGGCCCCGGCACCAGACCGTCGACTGACGAGCTCGGTACCCACGAGAACTGACGAGGTGGCGCGACGGACTCAGTGGTGCGGCGCTGGAAGCGCGGCTTCGGCCTTCTGACGACGTTCTTTCAGGAGGTTTCCGGTCCGGGCGTCCCAGTCGTAGATCACACAGGTGCCGGCGATGTAGTCGTGCCACCCGCGCCGGTCGCGGGAGATGAGGATCCAGAGGAATCCCAGCCCGAAGAACATCAGTGACACGAGCCAGCCGAAGCACCGCCGGAGCGCTCGCACGGCGCCGATCGGCTCTCCCCGCTTGGTGACGATGCGAAGACCCAGAAGGGCCTTGCCCACCGTCTTGCCCGTCAGCGACCAGCTCCCCCACGCGTAGAGGAACAGCCAGAACCCGAAGCCGAGCGCCCATCCGAGGTCGGGCAGAGACAGGACCTGGGGCTTCTCGAGCTTGACGAGCGCGAGCGTGAGGATTGCCAATCCGACTCCTGCGTAGAACATCACGATGATCGTGACCGCGTCCACGCACACGGCAGCCCCACGGGAGGCGACACCGGCGTAACGACCGCGGAAAGTCTCCAACCCGGCGGACGTGTCCGTGGGTGCGTTGCCGGCTGCCGCGTTCGGAGTCGCCGTGTCGATCGAACGACCGGAGCGATGGGCGACCTCTGTCACGGTCCGGCCGCCCGGTCGGAGTGCCGGGATCGTCTCGCTGCGCGCCTGGCCTTCCTCGCTGCCTTGATCTCGGCCTTGGAGCGTGGCCCTTCGCGGACCGTGCGCCGTGTGAGCGTCGCTGTCAACCGGTCGACGAACGAGTCGACCGTGACGGCCTGTGAGCGAACGGTGTCGAGCATCTCACCTGCTATCCCGCCCGTGGAATCCAGGATGAGATCGTCCAGCTTCAATGACTGAAGAATCGCGTCGACGTCGAGGTACTCGACGATGAAGTCGGTCCCCACCTTCGTCACACCGAGGAGCGCCGACCCGGCATACTCGCGACTCCTCTGTTCCTCCATCGCCCCCCGGGCATACCACCCGGCGAGTCGGTCGGCGAGAGCCCGGCTCAGCGGCGAGACCAGCGGTGAGCGCATGACGACACCCGCAACGGGCGCCGTGCGGCGCGCCACGGCGTCGGCCGTGTCGAGAAGAACCCGTTCCACCTCGAAGGTGGCGCCGATCGCCAACGTCCGGGCCACACCCGCCAGGGCGACCGGCGTCGCCAGCGGGTCACTCGCCGCGCGGTCGGAACGTGCGCCACCCGGGTCGGCCGTACCGAAGCGCCGGACGAGCTGTGCCGCACCCCGGCCGGCGAGCAGCCCCGCGCCGACCATGAACCGCGTCGTTTCCCGCACCGCCTGCGTGACCGGGAGGTCACGAGTCGGTGGGAGGTCATGGGTCGTCGGCTCGGCATCAACGACGGTGGCGTCGTTCGGTGTCGTCCCGGTCGAGGCGGGACGAGGAGTGGCCTGACCCTGCGCAGCCGGGGGGTCGGCCGGGATCGGCTCGGATGCTCGCGATGGGTCCATGGTCGGGGCTGAGCCTACGCTTGCGCCATGACTCCTGTTGCTATCCCCATCACCGGTGAAGCCGACGCCGACCGCCTGCTCCAGGACGAACCCCTGGCGTTGCTTCTGGGCATGCTGCTCGACCAGCAGGTGCCCATGGAATGGGCGTTCCGCGGGCCCCACACCTTGCAGGAACGCCTCGGGCGCCCGCTCGACGCGGCCGACATCGCCGCCATGGACCCCGAAGAGCTGGAACGGGTCTTCCGGGAGAAGCCGGCGCTTCACCGCTATCCCGCCTCCATGGCCAAGCGTGCGCACGCGCTGTGTGCGACGATCGTCGACGAGTACGACGGCGATGCAGCAGCCGTGTGGACCGAAGCAACCGACGGGGCCGACGCGCTGAACCGGCTCCGTGCGCTGCCGGGCTACGGCCCCGAGAAGTCGAAGATCCTCCTCGCCATTCTCGGTAAGCGCCTCGGTGTGGCCCTCGAGGGTTGGGAGCACGCCGCCGAGCCGTTCTCGGGCTCCACACCACGCTCGGTCGCCGACGTCGACTCCGCCGAGTCACTCGAGAAGGTCCGCGCCTGGAAGAAGGCCCAGAAGGCCAAGGGCAAGAAGAAGTCCGAGTAGATCTGTCCGAGAGCTGAACCGCAGGGACGGGCTGGCTTCGCCGCCACCCTCACACTCCTACCTACTCACACTTGACTGTGAGTTACTCACAAGATAGTGTGACTATCCATGGACTACCGGGCCCCGCTCCAGGCTGTGATACCGGGGGCTCGCGGGCGGGTCCTCGCTGTCTTGACGGGAACCGACGAGGAGCTCTCGCTCTCGGTACTCGGCCGACTCTCGCACGTGAGCGTCAACCAGATCCCCCGCGTCGTCGACGACCTCGCAGCGCTCGGAATCGTCACCACACGGCGGGTCCCTCCCACCACGCTGATTTCACTCGAGCGACGGAGCCTCGCGACGGGACTTCTCATGCGTCTCTCCCGTCTCGACGAGGCTGCCTTCTTCCGCCTCGCGGAACTTGCGACGGAACTCCGGCCGGCTCCGCGCTCCGTCGTTGCCTTCGGGTCGTTCGCATCGGGCTCTGCCGGACCCGACAGCGACATCGACATTGCGATCGTTCATTCAGAGGCGGAGCTGGCAACGGACGAATGGGCGGCGTCAGTGGCCGCTTTCGTCGACGATGGGTCCGCCGCGCTCGGCAACGTCATCTCCATCGCAGAACTCACCCTGGAAGACATCGACGACGGGGCGCTCGACACCGACTTCTGGGCGGGTGTTCGGGAAACCCAACTCTGCCTCTTCGGCAGCCCCATCGGAGAGAGCCTGTGACCCGGCGCAGCACGCGGCGCCTCTCCACGGCCGACGCCCGTCGCCACCTCGCACAAGCAGAGGAGTTCCTCGACGCCGCCCGCGCCGACCTCGACGCTGAACGGTTCAATGCCGCCGCTGGAAACGCTGCCGTGGCGATCATCAACAGTGCGGACGCGGTCGCCGGCCTTCGCTTCGGCGAGAGGTGGATCGGAGCTCATGAACTCGCGGGACGCCACGTCGCGAAGGCGGGAAAGGAAGGCCGGCAGCTCGAGCGCGCTCTCCAGCGGGCAATTCCGCACAAGAACAAGGCGCAGTACGACCCCGGCTCGGTCACCCCGGCCAGGGCCGCAGACCTCGTGAAGATTGCCGGCCGAGCTGTCGCCACCGCGCGGAGAGTCGACGCGACCTCCGCGGCGGAGTGACGCTCCGAATACGTATAGATGAGGACTTCTCCGAACTGTCGCGCCACCGACGGACGGCGCTGATCACGCGGAATGGTCCCGGTCAGCACGACCGGAGAGCACCGTGAGCATCATCTCCCGGGCGACCATGGGGGCGGCGTTCTGGTTCTGGCCGGTGACGAGGTTGCCGTCGGCCACCCAGTGGTTGGCGAGCACGTCGCGGAACCTCGTCTCGGCCTCGAAGTTGGCGCCCATGCGTCGCAGCTCGGTCTCGGGGTGCTGCGGCGTCCCGGAGATCCCCAGCTCCCGCACCTGCTTGTCGGTCACCGCAGTGACCCGGCGGCCCTTCACAAGAGGCTCGCCGTTGGTATCCGTTGCGTTGTGCAGTCCGAGCGGACCGTGGCACACACCGCCGATGACCTTCCCGAGTGCGTTGGCCTCTGTCATCTTGGCGGCGAGTTCCTCGGAGACGCCGAAGTCGAAGGCGGCGCCCCAGCCACCGGCCAGGTAGACGATGTCGTAGTCGGCCATGTCGAGGTCACCGATCGAAAGCGACTCGGCGACCTTCTGGCGAAGCTCGTCGTCGGCGAGGAAGCGGTCGTCCGCATCGGTGCGCAGCACTCCACGCACCGACAGCGGATCGACGGGGATCACTCCCCCCGCAGGGCTCGCCACGTCGACGTCCATACCGGCGTCGAGGAACGCGTAGTACGGAACGGTCATCTCGCTGGCGAACACACCGGTCGGCTTTCCGACATCGAGCACAGCCCGGTTGGTGGCAACCACGAGCGCCTTGCGGCCGCTCAGGTCGATGTCGGTGGGGTCGGGGTCGTCGGGATGCAGCCCCACACGCCGGAGCACCGCGCGTAACGCCCGCGCCGGTGCCGGTGGCTTCTTCCGTGGCGGACCCCCCGTGGGTCGGCGCTCGGAGTACGGCCAGGGCTCGTTGCGTTGCGGGACACAGCGCGTCGCCTCCTCGGCGAGGCGATTCCGCAGGACTGTGAACACGGCCGCGGCGTCGGGATCGTTCCACCGGTTGGTCGCCTCGTTCGGATCGGCGTCGAGGTCGTAGAGCTCCCACTGGTCGGGCAGCGTCTCGGTGCGGTACATCGGCCCGCTGATCCCGTCGGCGGCGAGGTGACGAACACCGGGCTCGGTCCACGTCGCCGGGTCGTCGAAGGTGCGCACGATCTTCCAGAGGTGGCCGTGGCCACCCTCGGCGTCGCCGTCGTCGACGCGGCCGACGAGGCCTTCGAAGTTGGCGGGCACGTGTGCCGGCACCTGGATGCGCAGGGGACGGGGCGGGTTCTCGGCACGCTTCATCCGGCGGGCCAGAGCGCTCGCAGTGGAATCCCCCTCCAGCACGTTGTCGCGGGTCATGAGGTACACGGACCGGGAGGCGTCGGCCGGCGTGGCGTCGTCGACGACCGGCATCAGGTTTCGCCCCGGGAGGGGATGCACCTCCGAGAAGCCGTTCCGCAGCTTCTCGGCGGTCCCCTGCTCGTCGATGGAGGCCGCCGCCAGGAGCGTCGGGACGATGTCGACATGCGACGTGGGGGCGTCGACCTGTCGCGCGTCCGTGGCACCGTCACCAACCCGGACGATCTCGAACGGAACGCGTGTCGCCTCGTCGTAGAGGTTGAACCACTTCTGGTGCAGTCCCCCGTGCGATCCGAGCATCTCACCGTGGTCGGACGTGCGCACGAGCACCGCGCTGTCGGAGCCGCCGTCGGCGACCGTCCGGCGCACCCGGTCGATCGGCGCGTCGACCTCGGCGTGCAGCCGGTAGTAGAGGTCGCGGTACTCCTGGGCGTTGCGCGTGTAGGCGCGCCCGATCAGCGCTGCGGGGCCGTAGCCCGTGAGATAGGAGGCCCGGAAGGCGATCTGCGCCGACGGCTTGGCGGCCAGATCCTCGTCGGAGGTCGGCGACGGCGGCACCGAGGGTGGGTCGACGGGCGACGGGTCCAACGGGCCCCTCCCCCGGGCCCACTGGGGGAACAGCACGATGTCGTGGGGGTTGACGAAGCTGGCGACGAGCAGGAACGGGCGTTGTGCCGCGGCGTCGCCGGCACGGCGGCGTGCGTACCGATCCTCGAGCCAGGCAACGATCCGGTCCGCGATGAGCGGGTCGCGGCGGGTGCCGGAGTCGGCGAGCAGCGCGCCGTGCGGTTCGGGCCCCACCCAGCCCGAGAATCCGAAGGTGGCGAGCGGATCCTCTGCCCGGTACACCTCGACCGCCCGTTGGTCCACAACCCCGTCGTTGTCGTTCGTGGCGAGCGGCTTCCCGGTCCGGGGGTCCGTGAGATCGGCGTGCGAGATGTGCCACTTCCCGTCGTAGTGGGTGTCGTAGCCGGCGGCACGGAACCAGTTGCCGAGCGTCGGAACCTCCCCGGGGCGCAGCCACCGCATACGCGAGTCGTCGGCCGACTTCCCGAGGCCGTCGGTCTGGGTGACGCCGTGCACGTCGGGATACTGACCCGTGAAGATCGTCGGTCGGCTCGGCACGCACGCCAGTGAACCGGTGTAGTGGCGCCCGAAACTGACGCCGTTGTCGATGAACCACTGCCGCCCCGTCAGGGTGTTCCTACGCCAGTCGCCCAGCTCGTCGGGCTCGTAGGGCGGCGCAGCGCGCTCCTCGTCGGTCATGACGATGACGATGTCGGGACGGTCTGTCACGTCGTTGTTCCGGTCGTTGCGGCGCCACGCTGCTGGAGGAGCCGGTCGAGGTCGGCGAGGAGGCGCTCGCAGGTCCCGGCCAGGCGACGCGCCGCGGCCTGCGCGATCACGCGTTGCGGAGGTCGCGGTCCACAGTCCACGTCGGTGGCGAGCGAGACGGTCGAGCCGGGGTCCGTCGAATCCACGCGCCAGGTGTTGGACGCCGACTTCACCAGCGGGGGAAGTCCCTCGATCCCGTACCCGAGCGCCGAGGGTGGTTCCCACAGGTGCACGCGTTCGACGATGGTGACCCTGCCCGACTGGATCCGCCGGACGGCGCCGACGCCTTCGGTCTGCCCGCTCATGAGACACGAGTGGTCGACCACGTCGGCCCATGCGCTGATTCCCCCGAAGTCGGACAGGACCGCCCACACGTCGACGGGGCTCGCGACCACGTCGGTGTTGCGAACGATCTCGATCACGCGTTGTCCAGACCCACGATGCCTCCCCGGGAGGCTCCCGAGTGTACGGGCCGTGGTGACTAGCGGAACGCGGGACCGCCGATCCAACACACCAGCGAGAACCGCTCGCCACGCTCCAGTGGGGTCACCCGGTGGAACTCGAAGGCAGGGAATGCCACGACAGTGCCGCGAGTGCGTGCCGTGGCGCGCCACTCGGCGATGTCGTCGGCGTCGTGCTCCTCGTTGACGGCGAAGAACTCGAGGTCGGAGCCGTCGTAGTCGGCAGGGTCAGACAGCTGGAGCACCAGAGAGAGCTTTCGCACCGCGACGTCGCCGTCGAGGCCGTCCTGGTGCCAGTCGTAGAAGGCACCGGGGCGGTCGTAGCGCGTGAACTGGGCGTCCTCGGTGAAGCCCGTGAGGTCGAAGCCCCAAGTCCGGTTGGCGCGCTGTGAGAGAGTCGCGAGCTTGTCGAAGATCCACATGGTGTCGTCGTCGGGCTCGATCCATGCTGCCCCGGCGATCCGCGTGGCGGCGTCTTCGGTCGTGTTGTCGTCGACTGTTCCGACCAGTGCGTCGTCGGCACCGAGAGCGAGGCCTGCCTCGATGATCCGGTCACACTGCCGGGCGGTGAAGGCGCCCTCGAACACGATGTTCGAGGCGTAGTCGGGTCCGTCGACGGGAATGAACAGCGGCCGACGCTCGGGACGGAACCGCCCTCCTCCCCCTGCCATGCCACTCCCTTCGTCACTCGCGTGTTCCCGTCACCCGTGAGCTTCACACGTCGGAGCGGCGCCGAGCCGGACCGTGCGGTCCGGTTCGTCGGCCGTGCGTCTGGAGGCTCCGGCCGGTCGGCCGGTAGTGTGCGGTGCGACACAGCGACGAGGGGGCATCGAACACGTGAAGACCTACGACAAGTTCTACATCGGCGGCGAGTGGGTCGACCCCGTCGGCCAGGGGAAGGTCGAGGTCTTCTCGCCCCACGACGGAACCCACGTCGGGACGGTCCCCGAGGCTGTCCCCGCCGACATGGACCGCGCCGTCGAGGCCGCACGTGCGTCCTTCGACAGTGGGGAGTGGGCCAACACCTCCCCGCACGACCGCGCGGACGTGATGGCGAAGATCTCCGAGGGCATCATCGCCCGCACCGATGAGTTCGCCACGCTGATCGCCCGGGAGAACGGCTGTCCGATCACCTGGGGGACGATGGGTCAGGTCCTCGCACCCACGATGGTGCTCAACTACTTCACCGAGCTCACCCGCGAGTTCGACTTCGAGTCGCGCCACGTGGGTGCTCTGGGCGCTCCGACCGTGGTGCGCCGCGAGCCGGTCGGTGTCGCGGCCGGGATCATCCCGTGGAACGTCCCGCTGTTCCTCACGATCATCAAGATGGCGCCGTCGCTCGCGTCGGGTTCGAGCATCGTCCTCAAGCCCGCTCCCGAGACACCACTCGACGCCTACATCCTCGCCGAGATCGTCGACGAGGCCGGCCTTCCGCCCGGTGTCGTCAACTTCGTTCCGGCGGATCGTGAGGTCGGACAGCACCTCGTCACCCACGACGGTGTCGACAAGGTGTCGTTCACGGGAAGCACGACAGCCGGGCGCAAGGTGGCGTCGCTGGCCGGCGAGCAGCTCAAGCGCGTGACGCTCGAGCTCGGCGGCAAGTCGGCCGCGATCATCCTCGACAGCGCCGACCTGTCGGAGACGGTGCAGCCGCTGCTCGACGCCGCCATGATGAACAACGGTCAGGCCTGCGTGGCCCAGACCCGCATCCTGGCGAGCCGCGACCGCTACGACGAGGTCGTCGATGCCTTCGTCGATGCCGTCGGTGCTCTGAACGTCGGCGACCCGCTCGACGAGGCAACCCAGATCGGACCGCTTCTCGCCGAACGGCAGCGGGAACGGGTCGAGGGCTACATCGCCAAGGGTCGCGACGAGGGTGCCAAGGTCGCCATCGGAGGCGGCCGCCCCGACGGGCTCGACCAGGGCGTCTACGTCGACCCCACCCTGTTCGTGAATGTCGACAACTCCATGACGATCGCCAGGGAGGAGATCTTCGGTCCGGTCGTGTCGGTGATTCCCTACGACGACGTCGACGACGCCGTGGCGATCGCCAACGACTCCGACTACGGCCTCTCGGGATCGGTCTTTGGAGCCGACGTCGACGAGGCGCTCGACGTGGCCCGTCGCGTGCGCACGGGCACCTCGACCGTCAACGGGTTCCTCCTCGACTTCGCCAGTCCTTTCGGCGGGTTCAAGGACTCGGGAATCGGACGCGAGCTCGGCGAGGACGGCCTCAAGGCCTACCTCGAGACCAAGTCGATCTGCCTCCCGCTCTGACCGAACGGGCGGCGGTCCGCATTGCCGCCCCGGTCGACCGACAGACCCAGGACCTCCACGATGAGCGACACGTCTCCGCGCGGTGACATCGAGTTCGGCACGATCCCGCGACTCGTGCGGGAAGCGGCCGACCGGCATGGCAACGCCGAGGCGCTCGTCGACGTCGACGCCGGGTACTCGGTGTCGTTCAATGAGCTCGCCGGCCAGGTCGATGCCGTCGCCCGCGGCTGGATCGCCCGGGGTATCGAGCCCGGTGACCGGGTGGCGGTGTGGGCGCCCAACATCTGGGAGTGGGTCGTCGCAGGCCTCGGCGTCCACGCCGCCGGTGGGGTTCTCGTGACCGTGAACACGCGGTTCAAGGGCCGCGAGGCGGCCTACGTCCTCCGGAGCAGTGGAGCACGCGCGCTCGCCACCGTCACCGACTTCCTCGACACCGACTATGTCGATCTGCTGCGGGGCGCCGTCGACGTCGACACCGAGCTCCCCGACCTCGAGCACACGGTCGTCCTGCGTGGCTCGGCCCCCGACGGGACGACCTCCTGGCAGGACTTCCTGGCCTCTGGCGCCGGAGTCGACGACGCCACGGCCTCGGAGCGCGCCGCCGCGGTGGCGCCCGACGACGTGTCGGACCTCCTCTTCACCTCGGGCACGACGGGCTCGCCCAAGGGCGTCGAGACCACCCACGGCCAGAACCTCCGGGCGTTCCGGTCGTGGGGCGACGTCGTCGGTCTCACAGCCGGCGACCGCTACCTCGTCGTGAACCCGTTCTTCCACGCCTTCGGCTACAAGGCGGGCATCCTCGCCTCGCTGATGGCGGGCGCCACGATCCTCCCCCACGCCGTGTTCGACGCCGGCGAGGTGCTCGACCGCATCCCCCGCGACGCCATCAGCATGCTCCCCGGCCCACCCACGCTGTACCAGACGATCCTGGCGACACCCGATCTCGACTCTCGGGACCTGTCGTCGCTGCGGCTCGCCGTCACGGGCGCGGCCGCCATCCCCGTCGAGCTCATCGTGCGGATGCGCGACGAGCTCGGCTTCGACACGGTCATCACGGGGTACGGGCTCACCGAGGCTGCGGGCATCGCCACGATGTGCCGCCACGACGACGATCCCGAGACCATCGCCACCACGTCGGGGCGTGCCATCCCCGGGGTGGAGGTCCTCGTGGTGGGCGACGACGGCGACGAGGTGCCGTGCGGCGAGCCGGGTGAGGTCGTCGTGCGGGGCTACAACGTGATGCGCGGCTACTTCGACGATCCCGAGGCCACCGCCGAGGCGATCGACGCCGACGGGTGGCTGCACACCGGTGACATCGGCGTGATGGACGAACGCGGGTATCTCCGCATCACCGACCGGTTGAAGGACATGTACGTCGTCGGCGGCTTCAACGCCTATCCGGCTGAGATCGAAGGGCTCATCTCGGCACACCCGGGCGTCGCCCAGGTCGCCGTGGTGGGCGTGCCCGACGACCGGATGGGCGAGGTCGGCATGGCCTTCGTCGTGCCGATGCCCGGCACCGAGCTCGACGCCGACGAGCTCCGCTCCTGGTGCCGTGACGAGATGGCCAACTACAAGGTGCCCCGCCACGTTCGTGTGGTCGAGGCCCTTCCGATGAACGCCACCGGCAAGGTCCTGAAATACGAGCTACGCGACCGGGCCGCCGCCGACCTCACCTGACGCCCCTCCCCTCTCTCCCCCCCGAGATGGTGCGGTCGTGTTGCGTATGGCAACGGGAACGCACCAACCCGGCGGGTCAGGGGGTGGCGGAACGGGCGGTCTCCTCGGCCCACGGGTAGTCGGGCTTGCCGACCTCGGTGCGGCGCAGAGGCCCGAGCACGAGCCCACGCGGCACCTTGTAGCCCGCCAGCCGCTTCCGGCAGTGGGCCTGGAGCTCCGTGAGTGTCGGCGACGCTCCCTCCACCGGGTCCACGAGGGCGACGACACGCTGTTGCCACACCGGGTCGGGTGCACCGACGACGATCACGTCGGCCACGTCGGGATGGCCGGCCAGGACGTTCTCGATCTCGTCGGGGAACACCTTCTCGCCGCCCGTGTTGATGCACTGCGACCCGCGGCCGAGCAGCACGAACGTGCCGTCGTCCTCCACCCGGGCGATGTCGCCGGGAACCACCCACCGCGTTCCGTGCCGGTCGACCGGGAAGTTCTCGGCCGACTTCTCCGGGTCGCCGTGGTAGCGCAGAGGTATCGCCCCGCGACGTGCCACCCGTCCGACACCGCCGGGAGGAACCGGCTCCAGGGCGTCGTCGAGAATGGCGGTGTCGGCTGCGAGCCGGAAGTGGGGGCCCTCCACCCCTTCGGCGCCGGCCTCGTAGGCCGCCGTGCCGATCTCCGACGCTCCGATCCCGCCAGTGACGACGGCACCCGGAAACGCCTCACGCAGCGCGGCGCGTACATCCTCGCTCAGCACGGCGCCACCGGTGGTGATGACGCCGAGACTGTCGGGCGCCCACTCCCCCGAGGCCGCTGCCTCCGCCAGCGGTGCGCCCATGGCGTCGCCGATGATGGTCAGCGTCGTCACGTCTTCGTCGGCCACGAGAGTGAGCACCCGCTCGGCGTCGAAGCTCCGGTCGGTCGAAACGACCGTCACGCCGCCGTTGAACATCGTGATGACGAGCGGGTACTGCCCACCGCCGTGCATGAGCGGTGCGAGGGCGAGCGTCCGAAGGCCGAGCGGGTTCTCCGACATCACCACGACGTCCTCGGGACGCTCGATACCACTCGCAGGCGTTCCCCTCTGCCCGGCGCTGAGCCGCCGGGCCAGGTTCGTGTAGAGGTCCTCGTGGCGCCACACGACGCCCTTGGGTAGGCCCGTCGTGCCACCGGTGTAGAGGACGTACTCGTCGTCGCCGCTCCTCGGCGCGAAACCCCGCTCCTCCGACGATTCCGCAAGCGCCTCCTCGTAGTCGACACCCGGGGTCGGCGAATCGGGCGGGGATCCGTCCTCGAGGACGAGAAGCGTGGCGAGCTCCTCGACATCGTCGAGGACGTCCGCGAGGTTCGCCGCGAAGCCGCGCTCGTACACCAGGACCGCAGGTGACGCGTCGACGAGGACGTGTCGGAGCTCGTCGGCGACGTAGCGGTAGTTGACGTTCACCGCCGAAGCGCCCAGCTTCCAGCACGCCAGCAGCGACTCCACCCACTCGGCGCGGTTGTAGGCGTACACCGCGACCCGGTCGCCGCGGGTCACGCCCTCCCCGGCGAGGTGATGCGCGAGCCGGTTCGCCCGCCGGTCGAGTATCTGGCGCGTGTGCCGAACCTGTCCGGCCACGAGCACCTCGGCGTCGGGAGCGTCGTCGGTGAGCGCCTCGAAGAGGTCTGCGAGCTGGAACTCCATGTCCGTGAACCGTCGACCTCTCCGAGTTCGAGATCTGCAACCCTCGACGCGCCCCGGGGCCTTCGACAACCCGGCGGTGCTGCCGTATTCTCTGCCGTGGACGCGAATCCCGCCAGACGGCGCACGCGTACCCGAAACACCACAGGAGGCAGCATGGCACCACCAGCGGGCAGCGGCACCGCCTACCGGATCATCTCCACCGACGGACACGTCATCGAGGCACCCGACATGTGGGAGCGGTTCCTCCCCGACAAGTACCACGACCGTATGCCGAAGTTGGTGAAGGACCCCAAGGGCGGCGACGCGTGGGAACTGGTGCCAGGTGCTCCTCCGATGGCGCTCGGGCTCGTGAGCAACACCGGCGAGTGGGGGAAACGCTACGAAGACCTCGAGTGGTACGGCTCGAGCTACGACACCATCCGCAAGAGCGCCTTCGACGGCAAGGAGCGCCTCGTCGATCAGGACATCGACGGTGTCGACGCGGAGGTCCTCTACCCGTCGCAACGCACGATGGGCACCTTCATGGCCCAGGAGGACGACGACTACCACCGTGCCGGAGTGGCTGCCTACAACCAGTGGATGTACGACGAGTTCACGGCCGCCGACCGTTCCCGGCTCCTGGCCATGTACCAGATTCCCGGCGTCGACATCGAGAGCTCGGTGGCCGCCCTGCACGAAGCCACGTCCCTCGACTACCGCGGCGTGATCCTCTCGGCCTTCCCCTCGGGGAACGCCCGGCTCAGCGCTGACGACGACCCGTTCTGGGCCGCCGCCGAGGAAGCGGAGATGCCGATCCACATCCACAGCGGGCTTCGCCACGCCGGGCAGCGCAAAGCGGGCTCCGCGAAGAAGGCCGCCACGGCCGTGAGCGGCGACCGGATCACGATGGCGACGATGGGCGGCGCGGTGGCCGGTGCGTCCGACTTCATCTCACGCTTCATCTACTCCGAGATGTTCGACCGCTTCCCCGGGCTCCAGATGGTTGCCGTCGAGTGCGGAGTCGGCTGGATCCCCAACTTCCTCGAGCACATGGACGACCACTGGTGGCGCAACCGCGTGTGGGCCGGGTCGAATCTGAAGATGACGCCCTCCGACTACTGGCACCGCAACTGGAAGGCCACGTTCATCCGCGAGCCGTTCGCGATGGCGAACCGCCACTGGATCGGTGTCGACAACCTCATGTGGTCCAACGACTACCCGCACCACCGCCACGACTGGCCGTACAGCCGGCGGATCATCGAGGAGACGATGGCGGGCGTGCCCGCCGAGGAACGTCGCCGCATGGTGCGCGACAACGCCGCGGAGTTGTACCGCCTCGAGGCCTGACGCACGGGCACACGCCGTGCCGTGTCTGAAGTGTGCCACGAGGGGATTCCGGGCTGTCGGGCCGCTACAGTGCGCCCGTCCCGCCACGGGGCGGGGGACATCCATCAAGGGGGACTCATGCGCCGTTCCGGCATATGGCGGCTTCTCGTCGTCACGCTTCTCGTTGCTCTCGTGGCGTTCGGCTGCGACAGCGACTCCGACAGCTCTGACAGCTCCACGACAACAGCCGGCGACTCCGGTGGCTCCGACACGATGGACCTCGATCTGGTGGCCGGCGGCAAGCTCACCGTCTGCACCGACTCGCCCTACGAGCCCTTCGAGTTCGAGGAGAACGGCGAGTTCACCGGGTTCGACATGGAGCTCCTGCGGGCCATCGCCACGAATCTCGACCTCGAGCTCGCGCCGACCGTGCAGCCCTTCGACGGGATCTGGCTGGCTCCAGCCGCCGGGACCTGCGACCTCGTCGGCTCGGCCATGACGATCACCCCCGAGCGCGAGGAGGAGGCACTCTTCTCCGACCCGTACTTCGACGCCGACCAGTCACTGCTGATCCGGACCGACGACGAGGGTGAGATCTCCTCGCTCGACGACCTCGACGGCAAGACCATCGGCGTGCAGACCGGGACAACGGGTGCCGACTACGCCGAGGAGAACGCTCCCGACGGTGCCGAGCTCCGGGAGTACGACGAGCCGGCGGCCATGTTCCTGGCCATCGACTCCGGTGAGATCGACGCCATCCTCCAGGACTTCCCGGTCAACCTCGACCGGGCAAACCAGGACGACTCCGTCACCGTCACCGAGACCTTCCCGACCGGTGAGCAGTACGGCTTCGCTGCGAGCAAGGACAACCAGGCGCTCATCGACGCCGTCAACGAGCAGCTCGAGGCGCTGCGCGGCGACGGGACCTACGACGAAATCTTCCAGGAGTGGTTCCCCGGAGGCGAGCCCGGCGAGGCCGGCTAGCCCACACGCGGAACGGAGCACGTAGCGAACGGCGGGGGCCCTGCGGGGCCCCCGCTGTCGCGATTCCGTCGAGGAGTCCGAGGAGGGCACCGTGTCGAAGCGACAACGCGCCAGGCTCATCCGGATCTGTGTCTACGTCGCCACCGGGGTCCTGCTCGTGTGGATCGCGCTCACGGTCGACTGGTCCAGCATCCAGGAGTCGTTCTTCGACCCCGAGATCTTCGCCGAGCAGTTCCCCGACATCGTCACCAAGGCAGCGGTCAACACGCTGATCTTCACGTTCTTCGGCTTCACCGGAGGACTCACGCTCGGGCTCGTCATCGCCCTGATGCGGATCTCCAGCATCCGCCCGTACCGCTGGTTCGCCTTCTCCTACATCGAGCTCCTGCGGGGACTACCGGCACTGCTCACCATTCTCATCATCGGGTTCGGTCTCCCCATCGCCACCGGAACCACCCTTCCGGGCCGTTACACGACCGGATCGCTGGCGCTCGCGATGGTCGCGTCGGCCTACATCGCCGAGAACATCCGGGCCGGGATCGAGGCGGTGCCCCGCGGGCAGATGGAGGCCGCACGGTCGCTCGGAATGAGCTACGGCCGGGCGATGGTCACGATCGTGATCCCCCAGGCCTTCCGAATCATCATCCCGCCGCTCACCAACGAGCTGGTGCTCCTCTTGAAGGACACGTCGCTGATCTCGGTGCTCGGGGTCACGGAGGCGACCCGGGAGATCACGCGCTTCGCGCGCGACGGAGTGATCGACTCGGCCAACGCCACGCCGTTCATCGCGGCCGGTGTCGTGTACCTCGCGATCACGATCCCGCTCACCCAGATGGCGGCGATGATCGAGCGACGGGCCCGGGCGGCACGGTGAGCGCCACGATGGACGACGCCACACCGCCCTCAACGCCCGATGCCGGCGACGACGGCACGCCGATCCGGATCGACGGCCTCCACAAGGCCTTCGGTGACCTCGAGGTCCTCAAGGGCATCGACCTCCACGTCGAGCGCGGCGAGGTCGTGTGCATCATCGGCCCGTCCGGCTCGGGGAAGTCGACGCTGTTGCGCTGCGTGAACCTGCTGGAGGAGCCCACGGCCGGGAGGATCGTCGTGGACGGCTTCGAGCTGACAGACCCCGACTGCGACGTCGACAAGGTTCGACAGCGCATCGGGATGGTCTTCCAGCTCTTCAACCTGTTCCCGCAGCTCACCGTGCTCGGCAACGTCACCATCGCCCAGCGACGTGTACTGAAGCGGCGGAAGGCCGAGGCCGAGGAGATCGGCAGGGCGATGCTGGAGCGGGTCGGGCTGGCCGACAAGGCCGACGAGTACCCGATCAACCTCTCGGGGGGCCAGCAGCAACGTGCGGCGATCGCCCGGTCGCTGGCGATGCACCCCGACATGATGCTGTTCGACGAGGCCACGAGCGCCCTCGACCCCGAGCTGGTCGGCGACGTCCTGGGTGTGATGCGCTCGCTCGCCGAGGAGGGCATGACGATGCTCGTCGTCACCCACGAGATGGGCTTCGCCCGCAGCGTCGCCGACCGGGTGATCTTCATGGACGACGGTCAGATCGTGGAGGACGGGCCGCCCGATCAGGTGATCGGGAACCCGCAGGAGGAGCGAACCCGCCAGTTCCTCCACCGGGTCCTCGAGGAGCACTGAGTCCCGGAGACCCGGCTCACGCCGCGGTGGCCTCGGGCTCGTCCCCCGAGCTGCGCATGGCGCCGATCTCGGCGACACCGGTACCGGCGAGGATGAGCAGCGCTCCGATCACACCGCCGACACCGAGGCGTTCCCCCACGACATAGCCGAGCAGGCCGGCGAAGACGGGCTCCAGCAGCAACAGGAGCGCCGTGCGTGACGGCCCGACATAGCGCTGACCGTAGGCCTGGAGCCAGAACGCCGCCGCCGAGGCGACAACGCCGGTGAACACGACGGCCGACACCGCCGGGACCGAGAAGGTCCCGACTCCTGTGAACGGGACGAGCAGCCCGCACAGAACTGCCACGACGGCCATCTGGACGGCGGTGTAGGCCAGGAGGCCGAAGCGCGGGCTGAAGACGTCGAGGACGATGACGTGGCCGGCGAACGCCACGGCGCACCCGATCGTGAGCACGTCGCCGCGACCGAGTGAGTCGAGACCGCCGGTCAGGGCGACGAGGCCGCCGATGGCGATCACGACACCCGCCAGCGTCGTGGGCGTCACCGGCCGGTGGAGGAACACCGCCGCCAGCAGCGGTGTGAACGCCACGAGCAGGCCCGTGATGAACGCCGAGTTCGTGGCGGTCGTGAACTGGAGACCGGCCGTCTGGAAGAGGTAGCCCGCCGCCAGCACGGCACCCGACAGGACCCCCGCGACCGGCAGACCCCCGGCCCCGGGCTCCGGGTTCGGGGGCGGCCGGTCTCGTGAGACCAGGGGCACGAGGACCACCGCAGCCACGGCGAAGCGGAACGCGAGGAAGGCGGCCGGCGTCAGGTCCTCGACGGCGTCCTGGACGATGACGAACGTGGATCCGAAGACGAAGGCGGCAGCGACGACCGCCAGGCGACCGCGCCCGGTGGCGCTCAGTTGCCGGATTCCTGCATCAGTGCGGCCAGCCGCTCGCTGGTCTCGATGCACTCCTCCACGAGGTCGTAGATGACGTCCTTGACGCGGCGAACCTGGTTGAGCTGCCCGACGACCTGACCGACCGGGTTGAACATCACGTCCTTGGCCTGCTCGGAGTAGCGGTGGCCCCGGGCGACGGCGTCGGAGGTCACCATGAACTGGAGCGGCATCCCGAGAGGATCGGGCGTGTCGTCGGCATCCCACGCGTCCGTCCAGTCGTTGCGCAGCATGCGGGCGGGCTTGCCGGTCCACGCCCGGGAGCGGACCGTGTCGCGGCTACCGGCCTCGAGGTACGACGTCATCTGCGCCGGCGGCGTCTCGGCCTCCTCGACGGTGAGCCACAACGAGCCGGTCCACACACCCTGGGCACCCATGGCGAGGGCGGCGGCCATCTGTCGCCCGCTCCCGATCCCGCCGGCGGCGAGAACCGGCGTGTCGGGAACGGCGTCGATCACCTCCGGCCAGAGCACCATGCTCCCGACGTCACCGGTGTGGCCACCACCCTCGGTTCCCTGGGCAATCACGATGTCGACACCTGCGTCGCGGTGGGCGCGGGCGTGCTTGGCCGCACCGCACAGGGCCGCCACGAGACGTCCCGCGCCGTGAACCTCCTCGAGAACATCCGGTGGCGGCGTGCCGAGAGCGTTGGCGATGAGCTTCACGTTGTCGTGCCGGAGCGCCACTTCCACCTGGGGTGCCGCCGTGGCCGCCGTCCACCCGAGGAGCTGTCCCACAACCGGCGCATCGTCGTCGGGAAGCTTTGGGACGTTGTGGGCCTCCAGGATCTCGTCGGCGAACTTCCGGTGCTGCTCGGGCACGGCAGAGAGGAGGTCGGCTTCCAGTTTCTCGGCGTCGAGCTCGCCCATGCCCTCGTACTTGTTGGGCAGGACGATGTCGACGCCGTACGGGCGGCCCCCGCAGTGCTCGTCGATCCACTGGCACTCCACCTCGAGCTGGTCGGCCGGAAAAGCGACCGCTCCCAGCACGCCGAGGCCTCCGGCCTTACTGACCTCCGCGACGACGTCGCGACAGTGACTGAAGGCGAAGATCGGGAGATCGATGCCGAGCTTCTCGCAGACTTCGGTGCGCATGGTGTCTGTCCCCCTAGGTGTGCGGTCGATTGTATGCAGAAGGCGTCATAGCTCCTAGTGTCGTGCGATGCGACGAGGTCTCGCGGTCCTGAGCATCGTGCTGCTCGGCGTTGTACTGCTCGCCGCCCCTGCCTGTTCCGGCGGCGGCGGAAGCGCCGACGGTGAGCCCGACAGGGACGGGCAGGGAGGCGACCGGGCCCTCTCCGCACTCGACCTCCCCGAGGTCCCGTCGTCGGGCTGCGACGCTGGTGCGGCACTTCCCGCAGGTGACGAGGACCGGACCGTCACGAGCGGCTCCGACGAGCGCAGCTACATCCTGTCGATCCCCCCGGCCTACGACGGCGCGACTCCGCTGCCCGTCGTGGTCGACTACCACGGCTACCTCGAGGGGTCGCAGGTCCACGCGCGCACCAGCGGCTTCCGGGACCTGGGCGATGTCGAGGGATTCATCACCGTCACCCCGCAGGGACTCGGTGAGGTCCCGGCGTGGAACATCGCACAGGACGGAAAGGACGTCGACTTCACGAACGCCCTCCTCGACCAGCTCGAGGCCGACCTGTGCATCGACCGCTCCCAGGTCTACGCCGCGGGATTCTCCAACGGCGCGATGCTGACGTCCACCCTGGCGTGCACGACGACCGGCAGGTTCGCTGCGGTCATGCCCGTGGCGGGCATCCTCACCGTCGACGACTGCGATCCCGACCATCCGATGCCGGCGATCATCTTCCACGGGACCGACGACCAGTTCGTCGTCTTCGACGGCGGGCTCGGAGCCGGCGCTCTCGACCTCCCCACCGAGGGTGGCGGCACGATCGGCGAAGGCGCCGACCCGGGAATCGACCTCGACGACGAGGACGCCACGATCGAGAACTTCGCACCCGACACCGTGCCCGAGCGGGCCACCACGTGGGCGCTGCGCAACGGCTGTGACGGGGACTTCGAGGCGACCGACGTCTCCGACACCGTGGGACGTCGTACCTACACCGGTTGCCCCTACGACGGCCGTGTCGTGCTGTACGTCGTCGACGGCGGCGGTCACGCCTGGCCGGGAAGCGAGTTCACGGCCTCGATCGAGTCGGTGGTCGGGGCCACGACCATGGACGTCGACGCCACCGAGCTCGGCTGGGAGTTCTTCTCCGAGCAACGCCGCGAGATCCCCGCGACGGAGAGCTCCTAGCCGTCCGAGTCACGTGCTACCGCAGTTGCTGGGCGGCGGCTCGCCCGCGAAGCGGTCGGCGATCCAGGCCTCGATCTCCGGCAGGGCCTCCAGCCACGCGTCGACGTGGCTCCAACCCGGCTCTTCCACGTACTCGACGTCCTCGCCCGCTTCGCACAGGCCCTCCACGATCGCGCGGGTACCCGACACCGGAACGAGCTCGTCGTCCGCGCCGTGCAGGATCAGCATCGGGATGTCCTCGTCGGCGGGGACGCCGGTGTTGACCCGCACGATCTCCTGCCAGGTCGCGAGGTCTTCGGGGTCCTGGCGGAAGAGGGCCGTGGTGTCGACGCCCTCGATCGCTGCGGAGATGTCCTCGCTGCATGCCAGGTTCACGAGACGGTACCGGTCGACCAGCTCGGACGGTACGAGTGACTCGAGATCAGCCTCGTCGTAGACGGTCTCCCAGGTGGCGATGGCCTCCGCCGTGAGGGGGAAGTTCGCCGGTTCGGTGACGCCGCGCAGGAGGAACTCGTTGAGATCCGTGATCGGGGCGCTGGCCACGATGCCCGCCAGGTCCATGTCCGGGTCGTAGTCGCCGACGATCTCTCGCACGAACAGCACGGCGTGGCCACCCTGGGACGCACCCGCGGCGACGACGTCGTCGCCCGCTCCGAAACTGTCGTCGTCCGTGGCGGCCCGGGCGATGTCGATGATGCTGCGCGCCGAGGCCTGCCCCACCAGATAGGGGTGCTGCGACTCCGTCCCCAGGCCGTAGTAGTCGGTCGCCGCGACGACGTAGCCGTCGTCGAGGAACTCGGCAAGACCGGGAAAGCCGAACGGCGCGTTGTTCGACGGCGCGCAGCGGTCGGCCACACCCGTCGTCCCGTGTGCCCACGCCACCACGGGCCGACCACCCTCGGGCGTCGGGCCCGTCGGGGTGACGATCACGCCGGTGACCGGGACGAGGTCGCCGTTGGGCGTCGTGGACACATAGGTGACCTTGACAGCGTCACCGTCGACGCCGTCCCGCAGCGCGATCGGTTCCGAGTCGAGGATCTCACCGGGCTCTCCCGACTCCAGAACGTCGGGAGGCGCGTAGAAGGTGACCGTGGAGGGTGTCCCGGCGCCGTCGCCCGTGGTGGCGGGAACGTCGGTCGCCGACGGTTCGGGCCGTGCGCTGTCGGAGTCGCCGCCGTCACACGCGACGAGCAGGAGAGAAAGGACGGCAGCTGTGATCACGCGTCGGATCGTCATCCGACGAACCCGGCGGGCACGGGATCAGGCGGCGCTACGACGCCCGGCGACGACGACGTCGGCGACGCCGGGCCAGGAGAATGCAGGCCACGACCACGGTTCCGGCCACGGCGATGACCAGGCGCCGGTCGGCGGCCTCGGCGTAGCCGCCGGACGGAGGATCCGGCACGGGCGGAACACGCTCCGGCATCGACGCCGTGTTGTCGGGAAGTGCTTCCGTCGCAGCCGCAGCGGTGTCGGTCGTCGGCGACGAGCCGTTGACCGGCGGTGGGGAGGCTGTCTCGTCGAGGAGGGTGTCGACGGGCGCCGGGCCGTCCTCCTCGGTCACGCGCCGGCGCTGGTGCTTGCGTTGGGGGTCGTAAGCCATGCTTCCTCCGTGGCGTCGAGTCGTTCGAACACGGCGTCGAACTCGGCGACCGCCTCGTGCGCACCCGAACGGGAGCCGAGACCCCGCAACGGTAGCGACTGCGCAGCGGCCTCGGCGATCGCCGCCCGCTGGTGGATCGCCGGCCAGACCCGGTCGCCGTAGCGTTGCGCCATCTCCTCGTACCAGTAGCGGCCGTCGCGGGTTCGTCCGAGGTTGTTGACCACGATCGACGGGGTGCCGGGCCGGCCGCTGTGTCGGTCGGACACGCGGGCGATGGTCCGGAGGACCTGCTCGACCCCGTCGGCGGCCCAGGCCGACGGGGCGGTGACAACGAGAGCGCGGTCGGCGGCGAACAGCCCGTTGACGGTGAGCAGCCCGAGCGACGGTGGGCAGTCGACGAGAACGAGGTCGTGGTCGGATCCCGACACGGCTGTCTCGAGGCGGTCCTGGGCCCCGACGGGGTCCGTGGCGAGCTGGACCTCGCGCGACGCCAGCGCGGGAGTGCTCGGAACGACGTCGGGCGGCACCCCCACGGCGAGCTCCCAGCCCGAGGGTCGGATCACACCCGTGAGGGAGGCCGGCGTGCCCTGGTCGAGCACCTGCTCGACACCGGCCGGTGCGTCCCAGACGCCGAGGCCGCTCGTGGCGTTGCCCTGCGGGTCGAGGTCGATGACCAGAACGCGCCGCCCATGGGCGGCTGCGGTCTCCGCGAGAGCGAGCGCGACGGTTGTCTTGCCCACCCCGCCCTTCTGGTTCACGATCGTGACGACGGGCATCCGTTGCACGCTACCCGCAGAAGCCCCGCCGGTGGTGTGACCCCACACTCCGGGGCACAGTCTCCCGGGTGAGGCGTCAGCCGTCGGGGACGTCAGTCGTCGAGAACGGACGAGGCGACCAGCTCCTCCAGATAGCGGGCATCCCACCAGGAGATCTGGAGCTGCTTGGCCCGCCGGAAGTAGAGCTGGACGTCGTACTCGAGCGTGAAGCCCACGCCTCCGAAGACCTGCTGGGCCATGGCTGTGACGTCGCGGAAGGTCTTCGTGGCCAAGAGCTTCGCCATGGGAGCGAGGCGGGCGATCGAGCGCCCCTCGGAACGGGCCCAGGCCGCCTCGTACACGAGGGTCCGACCGCCATCGACGGTCGTGGCCGCGTCGGCGAGGTAGTGGGCGATCGCCTGGAACGCCCCCAGAGGCTTGTCGAACTGGTGGCGGTCCTTGGCGTACTGGACGGTCATGTCGAGGGCTGCCTCCGCCCCGCCGATGGCCTGGGCGGCGAGCAGCACGATGCCGTCGTGCATGACGGTGTCCCATGTCGCCCACCCGGAACCGCCGGCTCCCACCCGGTCGGCCGTGGGAACGCGCACGTCCTCGAAAGTGACGCTGTACTGCGTGTCGGAGGCGACGGTCATCTGCTGCTCGAGGGTCACGCCGGGCGTCTTCGGGTCGACGAGGAACAGGTCGACATCGGTGTCGTCCCCACCGGTTCTCGCGAGGACCAGGAGCCGGTCGGCCGAGGAGGCGAACGGCACGTGGAGCTTGCTGCCCTCCAGCACGACGTCGTCGCCGTCGACCGTCGCCTCGAGGTGGACGCCCCGCAGCCCGAATCCGCTCTCGGGCTCGAGCCACGCCGTCGTGAGAACGGCATCACCGGAGGCGATGCGGGGGAGCCACTCCTTCTTCTGGTCGTCGGAGCCCGCCGCGGCGAGCACGCCGCCGGACATCACGGAGCTGACGAAGTGCGGGCTGGGCGTGAGGGCACGGCCGAACTGCTCGTAGACGATGGCGGCCTCGAGCAGCGACTGTCCCGACCCCCCGTACTCCTCGGGGAGCGTGAGACCGAGCAGGTCGAGCGCGCCCAGCTGCTTCCACAGCTCGGCGGGGTACCCGGTGGGGTCGTCCTCGAGCTCGCGCACGACGTCGAGCGAGGCGTACTGCTCGCACAGGCCGGCGACGGCCTCGGCCAGCATCTCCTGTTCATCGGTGAAGTCCAGGTCCATCAGGGTGTCCAGTCGTCGTCGTGTCGGTTCCAGGGGTTGTCGTCGGCGTCCACGGGTAGGGCGATCCGTGCGTTGCACTCGGACACGGTGTCGTCGCCGACCGTGAGGGTGACGGTGATGTCGGCCCATCCGCAGCCGGTGTCGTCGGTACTCACGTCGTCGACCGTCCCGGAGAACGTCATCGTGTCGTCGGGGAAGACCGACGCCTTGATACGGAACCTCATGCGCCCGAGGCGACCGTGCGGGCCCGACCAGTCGGTGAGGTAGCGCTCGAAGTAGGTGGCCTGGTGCGGCGCGTTCATGAAGATGTCTCGTGTGCCGTTGCGCTCCTGGGCGAAGGTTCGGTCGTGGTGCATCGGCCGCCAGTCGCGACTGGCCAGCGCACCGAGAACGATCGTGGTCGTCGTGACGTCGACGTCGAGACGGTCGATCACCTCTCCGGGGACGACATCGCCGAGCAGGCGTACCGGGACGGTCATGGTTCCCTCCGGTATCCGAAGCCGGTCCACGTCTCGGTGCCCACGTGGGCACCGTCCTGGTTCGTGTACTCCACGTCGATGACCCAGAACCGGCCGGTGCCGAGCTTCGTGGTCTTCTCGTCGCTGAGGGAGCGGAGGAACTGCCGCGTCGTGAGCCGGTCGCCGGGGCGGACGGGTTCGCCGAAGACCACCTCGTTGCCGGTCATGACCGCCTCGGGCAGTCCGAGCCTCTCCTTGAGGTCGAAGTGGACCCGGAGGGGAAGACCCGGCTCGTCACGGTACGGCGACCAGTGGTGCGGCCGGAACCAGACCGAGATCATGCTCGGAGGGGCGACCGGCCCACCCGTGATCTCCGCGGCAACGTCGTCGTCCCAGAAGAGCGGATTGCCGTTCTCGGCTGCCGAGCAGCTCGTGAAGATGTAGCCCCGCTCGACGTCGAACTCGCCTTCCTCCTCGTACTGAGGCTGATCGATGAGCTCGCACACCGCGTCGAGCGCGCTCGTGTCGGAACTGCCGGTCACGCCACGACTCCTTCCGTGCGAAGGCGCTGGATGTCGGCGGCGGCCATCCCGGCGCGGGCCAGCAGCGCGTCGGTGGCGGTGGCGTCGGGATCGGGTAGGGAGCCCGACGGCGCCGGCTCCCCCGCCAGGACCGTTCCGACCTGTCGGAACTCGCCGTGCCCGGGTAGCGCTGCCGTCACGAACGCGCCACGTGCGGCGTACTGGGCGTCCGCGGCCACCTCAGCGACGGTCTGAACCGGAGCGACACATGTGTCGGCCTCGGCGAGGTCCTCGACCCACTCGTCGCGGCTCCTCCGGGCGAAGGCGTCGCGGAACGCCGCGCGGATCTCGTCCTGGTGCTCGTCGTCGGTCTGGTGCGCCGTCCACCGCTCGAGGTCGAGGAGCCGGCAGAGGTTGGCGAAGAAGGCGGGCTCGATCGCGCCCACGGCGATGAAGCGGCCGTCGGCGCACGCGTAGGTGTCGTAGCAGGCGTAGCGGCCGGTGAGGATGTCGTGGCCGGGACCGGGCTCGACGCCGGTGGCGAGGTACTCGTCGACGGCCAGGGCCATGAGCCCGAGCATGCCGTCGGCGACCGAGCAGTCGAGGTACGCGCCGGTGCCGGCGTGCTCGCGCCCGACGAGCGCGGCGAGGACCGCCAGCGCGGCGTGCATGCCCCCACCGGCGCCGTCGGCGACCGTGGCCCCGGGCAGCGGCGGCGTGCCGTCGGCGCCCGGCCCCGAGCACGCCAGGTAGCCCGACACGGCGAGGTAGTTGATGTCGTGTCCCGCCCACGTGGAGCGCGGGCCGCTCTGGCCGTAGCCGCTGGTGGAGCAGTAGACGATCCCGGGGTTCACGGCCGCCACGTCGTCGTATCCGACACCGAGACGATCGACCACGCCGGGGCGGAAGCTCTCGATCACGACGTCGGCGTACTCCGCCAGAGCGAGGAAGGTGCCCGGACCGCTGTCGGCCTTGAGGTCGAGCTGCATGCGCTGCATGCCACGGTGGGCTCCGTACGCAAAGTAGGGCGGGCGGATCACGACGCCGCCGTCCTTGGGCACGGGCCCGAGTTTCACGACCTCGGCGCCGTAGTCGGCGAGGATGCGGGCACAGCGTGCCGCGGGCCCGACGGTCGAGAAGTCGAGAACGGTGCAACCGTTGAGCGGTCCGGCAGCATCGGCGTCTGGAGGTGTCACGTCAGAAGTTCTTCGGAAGACCGAGCTTGCGGCGGGCGATGATGTTCTTCTGGATCTCCGAGGCCCCGCCGCCGATCGTGTCGATCACCGTGTAGCGGTAGGTCGACTCGGCACGACCCTCCATGGGGGCCGTGGTCGTCTTCACCCGCAACTGCGATCCCGGGCCGGCGATGTCCATCGACGCGTCGGCGAGGCGCTTGGAGAGCTCCGTGGCGAAGAGCTTGTACTCCGAGGCCTCCGACGTCGGCGGCGCACCGCCCTTCATCGACGCGGCCACGACGCGCAGGCCCAGGACGCGGGCGGCCTCGGCGTCGGTGACGAGCTGCGCGATGCGTTGACGAATGACCGGGTCGTCCTTGAGGGGCTCACCGTCGCGCACCGTCGTCTTCACGTACTCGCACAGGAGATCGAGGCGCTGCTTGATCGGTGAGAAGGTGAACATCGTGAAGCGCTCGAGGTCGAGAGCCTCGGATATGTACTGGAAGCCCTTGTTGACCTCTCCGACGAGGTAGTCGTCGCTCACGTAGACGTCGTCGAAGAACACGTCGTTGGTGCGCTCGTCGCCCATGGTCCAGATGGCGTTGATCGTGAGACCCGGGTCGTCGAGCGGCACGAGGAAAAGGCTGATGCCGTGGTGCTTCGGGGCGTCGGGGTCGGTGCGCGCCCCGACCCAGTACCACTCGGCGAAGTGCGCAGACGTTGTCCAGGTCTTCTGGCCGTTGAGGCGCCACCCGTCGCCGTCGCGTGTGGCCTTGAGCTTCATCGCCGCCGCGTCGGAGCCGGCGTCGGGCTCGCTGTAGCCGACGGCGAACTCCACCTCGTTGCGCAGGATCTTGGGGAGGAACTCGGCCTTGAGTCGGTCGTTACCGTGGCGGATGAGGGTCTTTCCGATGATGCCGACCCCCTTGCCGATCTGGGGACCACCCCGGCCGGCCAGGGCCTCGTTGAGGAGATACTCGTAGACCCCTTCGCCGTTGGTTCCGCCGTACTCCTCGGGCCAGGTCATGCCCAGCCACCCCTTGTCGGAGAGCTTGCGCATGAAGGCCCGGCGTTTCGGCGTGTCGACGATCTGGGCCATGTTCTCCCGGGTCAGGTCGAAAACCTCGGGGTCGTCGTGGGCGTCGAGGAACGCCTCGACCTCCTCGGCGAAGGCCACCTGATCGTCGCTGAACTCGAAGTCCATCCCTGTCCTCCCGGGACGCCGGGCGGGAGGTGGGCCGGAGTGCCCGTCCCCGCCGGTGACGCCGCCGGAGCCTATATCTGACGGGTCGTCAGATACGATTCCGCCATGCGCATCGGTGACGTCGCCCACCCCGAGCGCGCCGGGTCGGGCAAGCCCCTCGACGGGGTCCGCGTCCTCGCCGCCGAGCAGATGCAGGCCCTGCCGTACGCCACGCAGCTCATGGCACATCTCGGCGCCGACGTCGTCAAGGTCGAGCATCCCGTCCACGGTGAGTCGGGCCGTGGGGCCACGCCGTCGCTCACCGACGTCGACGGGCGCGAGGTGGGCGCCACCTTCCTGCGCAACAACCTCGGCAAGCGCAGCATCGGGCTCGACCTCAAGACCGAGGAGGGCGTCGAGTTGTTCCGACGGCTCGTCCCCCACTTCGACGTCGTGTGCGAGAACTTCAAGGCAGGCACGATGGAGCGGCTCGGCCTGGGACACGGGGCGCTCCTCGAGATCGACCCGAGCATCATCGTGGTGTCGGTCACCGGCTTCGGCGTCCGCGACGACTCCCCTTACCGTTCGTGGCCCGCCTACGCCCCGATCCCCGAGGCGATGGCCGGCTTCTACGAGATGAACCGCGCGGCCGACGAGCCGCCCGAGCCCCTCGTGGCCGGAGCGCTCGGCGACATCGGCAGTGCCCTCGTGGCGGTGATCGGCACGCTGGCGGCGCTGCGCCACCGCGACCGCACGGGTGAGGGCCAGCACGTCGACGTGGCGATGTTCGACACGATGGTGGCGATGGCCGACCTCGTGCCGTTCATGTGGTCGATGGGCGCCGCGCCGTTCCGCCAGGGCGGGGGCGGCCAGGGGATCATCGCCGGATACCGGGCGTCCGACGGTTGGTTCGTCCTCGAGGTCGTTCGGGAGCACCAGTTCGATCGCCTGGCCGAGGTGATCGGGAAGCCCGAGTGGCGCGACGACCTGCGTTTCGCCACACGGCAGGGCTGGGACGACCACGGCGACGAGATCCGGTCCGCTGTCGAGTCCTGGGCGTCCGGTCGCACGAAGCAGGAGGCCTGCTTCGAGTTGTGCGCCGCCGGCGTGGCGGCCGGGCCCAGCAACACCGCCGCCGACGTGGCCGCCGACCCGCACGTGGCGACGCGCAACATGATCCTCGAGGTCGACCGGCCCGACAGCGACGACCCGATGCTCGTGGTCGGCAACCCTGTGAAGATGTCGAACGTCGCCGAGGGACCGCTGCGACGGTTCCCGAGCCTCGGCGAGCACACCTACGAGGTGCTGGACGACATGCTGGGCCTCACCGACAGCGACCTCGACACACTCGCCGAACGTGGCGTGATCTCACCAGCGATGGCCACAGCCGTCGAAGGACGGAACTGATGCGAGGAATCATCGGCTACGGAACCCACGTGCCCTACCACCGACTCCAGCGCAGCGCCGTGTCGGAGGTGTTCGGCGGCGCACCCGGGAAGGGCACCCGGGCCGTGGCCTCCTACGACGAGGACACCACCTCGATGGGCGTAGAGGCCGGGCGACGTGCCCTGCGTGATGCACCCGACGTCCGGCCGGATGCCGTGTGGTTCGCCACCTCGGCGCCTGCGTACCTCGACAAGACCAACGCCACGGCGATCCACGCGGCCCTGCGACTCGACACCGACGCCGACGCCCTCGACATGGCCGGGGCCGTGCGCTCGGGCGTCGGCGCCCTGCGGGTGGCGCTGCGCAGCGACGAGCCGACACTCGTCGTCTCGTCCGACATCCGAACCGGCCTGCCGACCTCCGCCGACGAGGCCGGCGGTGGGGCGACGGCGCGCCGGCCTGCTCGTGGGCGATGACAGCCAGGCGCCGGTCCTCGCCGAGTTCCTGGGTGGGGCGTCGGCGACGGAGGAGTTCCTCGACCGCTGGCGCCTCCCGGGCGAGGAGCGCTCGCAGGTGTGGGAGGAGCGCTTCGTCGAGACGATGTACGTGCCCCTGGGCGAGCGTGCGTGGAACGACGCTCTGAAGTCGGCGGCGCTCGACGCCGGTGACCTCGACCGAATCGTCGCCACCGGCACACACGCACGAGCCGTCAAGGGCCTCACACGGAGGCTCGGCGCCGCGAAGGAGGCCTACGTCGACGACCTGTCGGCCACGGTCGGCAACACCGGGACGGCACACCCGGGCCTGCTCCTGGCCTCCGTGCTCGACGACGCCTCGCCCGGCCAGACGATCGCAGTCATCGTACTCGCCGACGGCGCGGAGGTGCTCGTGTTCCGCACGACCGACGCCGTCGCGGAGCACCGCGTGAGCGTGCCGGTCGTCGATCAGATCGCCACCGGCGACGACGGTCTCCCCTACGGGAAGTTCCTTCGTTGGCGTGAGATGGTCACCGTCGAGCCACCGCGTCGCCCGCCACCGACGCGCACCGCGGCGCCTCCGTCAGTGCGCTCCGAGGACTGGAAGTTCGCCTTCGTCGGGTCGCGCGACCGCTCCAGTGGCGCGCTCCACCTCCCCCCGCAGCGCGTCTCGTGGCAGGGGGGTGCAGTCGACGACATGGATCCGGCGCCGATGGCCGACGTGCCGGCGACCGTCGTGACGTTCACCGTCGACCGGATGGTCTACTCCCCCAGCCCCCCGGTCGTGTTCGCCGTACTCGACTTCGACGGGGGCGGTCGGCTGCCGTGCGAGCTCACCGACGTCGAGGCCGACGACGTGGCGATCGGTGACCGCGTGGAGATGACGTTCCGGCGGCTCTACACGGCTGAAGGGGTCCACAACTATTTCTGGAAGGCGCGTCCGATCCGGACGCCGGAGGGTTGAGCAATGGGTTCACACGGGATCAAGGACCAGGTGGCGATCGTCGGGATGGGCTGCACCCGTTTCGGTGAGGCGTGGGACAAGAGCGCCGACGACCTCATGATCGACGCCGCCGACGAGACGTTCGAGTCAGCCGGGATCACCAAGCAGGACGTCGACGCCTACTGGCTCGGCACCGCCATGTCAGGTATGAGCGGGATGACGCTCGCCCGACCGCTGCAGGTGACCGGCAAGCCCGTCACCCACGTGGAGAACTTCTGCGCCACCGGCTCGGAGGCACTGCGCAACGCCGCCTACGCCGTTGCATCCGGTGCCTACGACACGGCCATGGCGCTGGGGGTCGAGAAGGTCAAGGACTCCGGCTACCAGGGCCTCAACGGGATCGCCCCACCGTCCGACGGCACGGGGCGCACCCTCACGGCCGCGGCGATGTTCAGCCTCGTGGCGCCCGCCTACGCCGAGCGCTACGGCGTCGCCGAGGAGGAGGTGGCCGAGGTCCTCACCCGGATCGCCTGGAAGAACCACTACAACGGCGCCCGCAACCCGCGGGCGCAGTTCCGCCGCGAGATGAGCAAGGAGGCCATCGCCGCGTCGCCGCGGGTGGCGGGTGGGCTCGGCGTGTTCGACTGCGCCGGTGTCGCCGACGGCGCGGCCGCCGCCATCGTGTGCCGGGCCGAGGACGCCCACCGGTACTGCGACAACCCGCTCTACATCAAGGCCCTGTCGTTCGTGGCCGGCACCGGGGCGGGCTCGCTCGACCCCGACTACGACTACACGACGTTCCCCGAGGTCGCCGCCACCGCCGCAGACGCCTACGCGCAGGCGGGCGTGGAGGATCCCCGCGCCGAGATCGCCATGGCGGAGGTGCACGACTGCTTCACGCCCACCGAGATGGTCCTCATGGAGGATCTGGGCTTCGCCGAGCGGGGAACCGCTTGGAAGGAGATCCTCGCCGGCACCTACGACCTCGACGGCGAATTGCCCGTCAACCCCGACGGAGGCCTGAAGAGCTTCGGGCACCCGATCGGCGCGTCGGGCCTGCGGATGATGTTCGAGTGCTGGCTCCAGTTGCGCGGCGAGGCGCCCGAGGAGCGCCAGATCAGCACCGACCGCACGATCGGGCTCACCCACAACCTCGGCGGCTACCCCGGCGAGATGGTCTCGTTCGTCTCCCTCGTCAGCACCACCCAGGACTGACCCGACCGCCCACCCCACCAGGTTGGTGCGATCGTGGTCGAATAGCGACAGGAATCGCACCATCTCGGCGGGGGTCGGGGGTGTCAGGGGGCGGGCGTGACCTCGACGGGGACAGCGTTGAGGGCGGCGTTGCCCGAGAGCACGTCGTAGACGCTGTCGTCGGTGAGGGCGTTCAGGTTGACACCCGCGTGCTCGGCCGCCACCGACATCCGGGTTCCGGGAACGTTGTGACCCCAACCGTGCGGCAGTGACACGACACCCTCCATGATGTCGTCGGTCACCTCGACGGGAGCCGTCACCTCGCCGACACGCGATGCGACAACGGCCGTTCCGCCGTCGTCGAGGCCGAGACGCGAGGCGTCGGCCGGATTGACCTGGAGGGTACAGCGGTCGCGGCCCTTCACGAGCACCTTCACGTTGTGCATCCAGGAGTTGTTGGAGCGCAGCTGCCGTCGGCCGACGAGGCGCAGGCTCCCGTTGGTGTCCTTCTCCAACGACGAGCGGAGGCGCTCCAGATCGGTGATCACGGGATCGGGCGCCAGCTCGATCTTGCCCGACGCGGTGCGAATGGCCGCGGGCATCTGCTCGACCATCGGGCCGCCGTCGATTCCGTGCGGGCGCCCCTTCAGTCGCTCGAGTGTGAGCCCGTCGGCGTCGGCGCCGAAGCCGTCGCCGAACCGACCGGTCCGGATCCGGAAGTCGACCACGCGCTCCACCGGCGGCAGCGGCTCGAGTGCCGCGAGGATCTCCTTCTTGTCACGCCCGAACACGGGGCTGTCCTCCTTGCGCAGCTCCCGGTCGACGTAGAAGGACAGCACCTGGTCGTGGACCGTCGCGGTGTCATCGTCGGCGCCCGTACCGGAGAGGACGAGCACGAGGCGGGCGAGGATCTCGCTCTCGTCGAGCCCGTCGTGGTCCAGCACCTGTGGGGAGTACTGCGCGACGGCCCGCACGGCGTTCCTCGAGAACGTGAAGTCGTAGTGGCTGCGCTCGAGCGCCGACGGTGGTGGGAGGATCACGTCGGCGTGGCGGGTCGTCTCGTTCAGGTAGGGATCCACGGCGACGTAGAACTCGAGGGAGTCGAACGCCGCGTCGAGGCGCGGACTGTTGGGGTAGGAGCGCACGGGATTACCCGCCACGCTGATCACGGCGCGGATCTGGCCCTCGCCGGGTGTCTCGATCTCGTCGGCGAGGGTGATCCCCGGCAGCTCTCCCCGTACCTCGGGCAGACCCCTCACGCGGCTCGCCCACCGGCCCGGAGCAAAACCGCGACCCCCGGGTTCACCTGTCGCGAGGCGCTCGTGGACAGCACCCGCGAACATGATCCCGCCCGGCCTGTCGACGTTGCCCGTCAGCACGTTGCACACATCGGCGGCCCAGGAGGCGATCGCGCCGAACTCCACCGTGTGGTTTCCCATTCGCCCGTAGACGGCAGCCGACGGCGCGGCAGCCACCTCGCGGGCGAGTCGTCGGATCGTTGCGGCGGTGACACTGGTAGCGGCCGCCACCCTCTCCGGCGTGAAGTGGTCGAGAGCGGATCGGACGTCCTCCACCCCGGCCACGTGTGGCTCCAGGCGGCCGACATCGACGAGGTCCTCGTCGAAGAGCGTGTGTGCGAGCGCGCACAGCAGCAGGGCGTCGGTTCCCGGGACGATCTGCACGTGCTCGTCGGCGTGCCGAGCGGTCTTCGAGCGCCGAGGGTCGACGACGACGACCTTCCCGCCACGTTCGCGGATCCCCTCCAGGCGCCCCGGGAAGTCGGGAGCCGTGCACAAGCTCCCGTTCGACTCGTAAGGGTCGGCGCCCAGCATCAGAAGGTGGTCGGTACGGTCGAGATCGGGCAACGGAAACGCCAGGGGGTCGCCCCACATGAGGCCGGCGGTCACGTGCTTGGGCATCTGGTCGACCGTCGACGCCGAGAACACGTTCGTGGAGCCCCCGGCGAAGACCAACGGGATGATGAAGAGTTGGCCCGCCATCGTGTGGACGTTGGGGTTCCCCAGGTAGAGGCCGAGAGCCTGGCGGCCGTGCTCGTCGAGAATCGGTGGGAGCCGACGGTCGATCTCGGCGAACACCTCGTCCCAGGACACGTCCCGCCACGCGTCACCGTCGCGGACCACCGGGGACCGCAGCCGGTCGGGATCCTCGTGCAGCTGCTTGAGCGTCGATCCCTTCGGGCAGATGTACCCACGGGAGAAGACGTGCTCGCGGTCGCCCCGGATGCGCACGACCTCGTCGCCGTCGGTCGTGACCTCGAGGCCGCAGGTCGCCTCGCACAACGGACAGGTGATGTAGGTCGTGTCCACGACGCCCTCCCGGATCGTCACGCGACGCTAGCGGTCGCCGGGGCCGAGCGCATCGCCGACGACACCGACCGCGCCACGACCCGGACGCGACGAAGCCGCCGAACCCGGGTGGGCCGGCGGCTCCGAAGGGTGTTCGGTCCTCTTAGATGACTCGAACGTTCTGCGCTTCCTCACCCTTACGGCCGGGAGCCACGTCGAACTCGACCTTCTGGCCCTCGTCGAGGGTCTTGAAACCCTCACCCTGGATGTTGGAGAAGTGCACGAACACATCATCGCCGTCTTCACGGGAGATGAATCCGTAGCCCTTGTCGTCGTTGAAGAATTTCACTGTTCCTGTTGCCACTTCGTTTCTTTCTCTCATGCGAGGAATCCGAACGACACCCTCGTCAGCCCCAACGCTAGACGCTCCGGGTGACCCCCGGCGCAAGCGGCCGGGAATCGCCGCTGGTTCCCCGGGGGCCCGCTCCCGGCAAGGGTCGCGGGCGGCGACGGTGCCGGCTACCCGTCGAGGTAGCCCTCGGATCGAAGCCACTCCTCGGTGCGGCGCATCCCCTCGACGAGGCCGACCTCCGGCTCCCAGGCCAGGACTCGACGCGCCTTGTCGACCGAGACGTCGCCCGTCCCCGCCAGCATCCTCATTGTCGACGCGTTCGCCTCACTCGGGCGCCCGAACATCCGCAGGACACGACCCGACACCTCGGCCACGGCCACCGCGACCGGCGTGGGTGCGGTCCTCGGGCCGTCGATCCCGAGCATCCGGCAGTAGTGGCCGAAGAACTCGCGCGTCTCGACCGCCTCACCGCTCGTGACGTTGAACACCTGCCCGGACGCATCGTCCGACGTCGCGGCGCGCACGGCGGCCTCGACGAGGTCGTCGACGTAGATCGGTACGAACGTGCCGCGACCGCGGGCGGGGAGAACGACGAGGCCCGCGCGCAGCATCTCGACGGGCAGGATCGTCCAGGGCCGCGATCGTGGGCCGTACACGTCGCCGGGCCGCAGGATCGTGACGGTCACCCGGCCCTCGGCGTGCGCCTGGAGGGCGACCTGCTCGGCGGCGATCTTGGTGTCACCGTAGATGCCGCCGGTGGGCCGGACGGGTCGATGCTCGTCGACGTTGCCGTCGCGGTGGTGCGAGTAGACGGCCAGCGACGAGAAGACGACGACGCGATCGACGTTTCCGGCCTCGGCCGCGTCGATGACGTGGCGTGTCCCACAGACGTTGACCGCCCAGGCCCGGTCGCGAGGCACCACGTTCGATACGAGCGCCGCCGTGTGGACGATGACGTCGGCCCCGGAGACCGCCTCCTGCCACGCGCCGGGTCGGCTGATGTCACCCGCCACGACTCCGCGCTCGGGATCCGCCGCGAGATCGACGCCTGCCACGTCCCACCCGTCGTGTCCGAACCGCTCTGTCACGGCGCGTCCGATGAAGCCGTCCGCCCCTGTCAGGAAGACCCGACCGGCGCTCACCGCGCCGAAGCACCGGGCGTGGTGGCGTCTCCACCGCCGCGTGTCACGAGCGAGCGTTCCTGCAGTTCGCGGTTGCGGCGCGCACGTCGCTCGATGAACGGGAGGAGACGGAACGCCAGGCGCGGGACGAGACCGAGAAGCGGCACCGTGGCCGATCGGGTGCGCGGTACCGACGCCACGATGCGGTTCGACGCGAGCAGCCGCATTCCGGCCGCGGCCACCTCGTCGGGCTCGAGGAGTCGCTTGCCGGTGAACGACATGAGCTGCTCGGGCTTCGTGGGATCCACCATCGGCGTCCTGATCCCGTCGGGTAGCAGGCACTGAACCGACACACCGGATGAGCGGACCTCCGCCGACGTCGCCACGCTGAAGGCACGCACACCGTGCTTCGTGGCGGAGTACACACCGAGATGCGGCGTCGGCGCCCACCCCGACAGCGACGCGATGTTGAGGATGCTTCCACGGCTGGCTGCGGTCATCGGGCCGAGTGCCGCACGGGTGCCGTTGATCACGCCCATCAGGTTCACATCGACCAGACGTCGCACGTACTCGTCGCTGTGGTCGAGAAGGTCGCCCGCCCCTGTGATCCCCGCGTTGTTGACCCACACGGCGGGCCGGACCTCGTCGGCCAGGGCGCGACACGCCTCCGCGTCGGTGACGTCGAGGACCCGGTCGCTACCCGTGATGTCGACGGGAACGACGTCGTAGCCTGCGGACCGGAGTTCTGCGACGAACGCGCGGCCGAGGCCCCCGGCACCTCCCGTGACGACCGCGACGTCTTCTGCCATCGGCCCGGTGGGGTCAGGTGGTCGTCGCCGAGTACATCCCCACGAAGTCGTCGAGGCCCGGCGGGTTGATGTTCTCGCGGTCGTTCACGACGACCTGCACCACCGACGGCCTCCCGGCGGTGAGCGCCCGGTCCAACGCGGACCGGAGATCGGACGGGTCGTCGACGAACTCGGCATGGCACCCGAGCGCCTCGGCGACCCGGTCGTAGCGCACCTCGGAGTGCTTCACCCCCACGGTGGTGTTGGCCGTCTTCTGCATGTAGACCTCTTCCATGCCCCACGCGTAGTCGCAGTTGATGACGGCCACGACGTCGATCTCCTCGCGCGCTGCCGTTTCGAGTTCCTGGATGTTGAAACCGAAGGCGCCGTCACCCGACAACAGCACACTGGGGCGATCGGGGTTGGCGATCTTTGCACCCATCGCATACGGCAGACCCGTTCCGAGGTGGCCGTAGTGACCGGTCCACAGCAGGGAGCGTGGGCGGTTCACGGTCAGTGCCATGTGGACCCACAGGCCCGTGTTGCCGCCGTCGATGCTCACCATCGCGTCGTCGGGAAGCGCACGTGCCGCCTCGACCATCAGTCGCCCGGGGTGGACAGGGCTCATGTCGATCTCGAGGTAGGAGTCCTGGAGCCCCCGGCGGAAGTCCTGGTACTCCCGGGCGTAGGTGCTCGCGGCCTCGCTCGGGGCCCGGGAATCGCCGCGGCCTTCGAGCTCGTCGGCCAGTGCCTGGAGGCCGGCGCGGGCGTCACCGACGAGGGCGATGTCGACGTCGCGGTTCACCCCGATGTTCACGGGGTCGGCATCCAGATGAATCACCTTCTGCGTGTCGGGGCCCGCCCACCCGGGTGGCATGAGAAACTGGGTCGACTCCCCGAGTTGGGTGCCGACAGCGAGGATCACGTCGGACTCGAGGTGTGCGGGTGTTCCCCAGGGGAAGATCATCCCGACCGACTGTGGATGGTCCTCGGGGAACGCGCCGCGGGCTCCGGCCGTGGTCATCACCGACGCGCCGGTCCGCTCGGCCACCTCGCGTAGCGCGTCTGCTGCGTCGCCCCGGTGGACGCCGTGACCCGCCAGGACGAGTGGGCGGTCGGCGCCCACCAGCAGGTCGGCGGCGGCAGAGACCATGGCAGCGTCAGGGGTGCCGGGAGCGAAGAGGGCGCGCTGCGGATCGTGGATCGTGATGTCGGCCTCGTCGACCGGTTCGAGCAGAACATCGCTCGGCAGGTCGAGATACGACGGCCCGGGGCGCCCGTCACGGGCATGGCGGACCGCCTCGGCCACGAACTCGGGTATCCGCCTCGCGCTGTCGACGCCGCCGGCGAACTTCGTGACCGGTCGCACGACCTCCAGTTGGGGGCCGAACTGGAACCGACCGCGGCGTACGGCGTTGATGGACTGACGGACCCGCTGGGTGCCGAGAGCCAGGAGCGGGACGCCTTCCATCCACGCACACATGAGCCCGGGAACCATGTTGGCGACGCCGGGACCGGCGGCGCCGGCGACGGCCGCGATGCGCCCGGAGCTCCGCGCGTACGCGTCGGCCATGTGCACCGCCGCACTCTCGTGGCGCGGCCCGACGTGACGCATACCCGCTGCCTCGGCGCCCGCCAGCATCGGGCTCTGGCCGATGTCGGAGATCGAGAAGATCGTGTCGATGCCGTGCGCACGCAACGAACGCACCAGCACCTCACCACCGACAATCCGAGCCATCCTCAACCTCCGATTCCCGGCTGGGCGGATCGTAGACGCGTCGACGCACTGCGTGCCACGACACACCGCCACCTCACATCAGTGCCTCGCGTGCATCAGGACCCGTGCAACGCCAGGTGGGCAGCGAGCGTGGCACCGAGCTCGCGACACGCGGCCAGTTGGTCGGAATCCGGCGTCCCGATCACCGAGAGAGGTTCGGCGACCTGTCGCCAGTCGAGCCCGGTGGTGATCGTCTCCACCGCCCGGAGTGCACCCGTGGTGTCGTTGTTGCCGTGCACGTAGACGCCGTACGGACGACCTGTCGTGGCGTCGAGACACGGGTAGTAGATGCGGTCGAAGAAGTCCTTGAGAGCACCTGACATGTAGCCGAGGTTGGCGGGCGTTCCGAGCAGGTAGCCGTCGGCCCCGACCACGTCGGTCGGCGTGGCGGTCAGGGCCGGTCGCGCTACGACGTCGACACCCTCGATGGTCGGGTCACGGGCACCGTCGTGTGCGGCGTCGAACATGTCCGCCAGCGCCGGTGACGGCGTGTGATGGACGATCAGGAGCGTCGGCACAACCTCGCGAGGGTGCCGGATCCGCGGACGGTACGCAAGGTCCGTTCGACGTGGCAATCCGGTCGACGTGTCGACGCCTCCACGCCGACGACCCACGACTTCGATGGCGGCCACCGACGGCTCTACCGTGGTCCCGTGCAGCCCGAACCCCGCAGTGGAGACGTGCCCGACCCGGCGGCTACAGCAGAGGATCGGGACACCGCATTGACGCGCTTTCAGAAGCTCGCTGTGACGACGATTCTCGCCACGCTGCTCCTCGTGGCGTTCGGGGGGTACACCCGAGGCAGCGGGAGTGGCTTCGGCTGCGCCGATCGTTGGCCGCTGTGTGAAGGGGGAGCGCTCGGCGGTGTGCTGCCTCGCACCGAGTTCCACATGATCGTCGAGTGGACCCACCGCTGGTTGGCGGCCTCCGTGGGAGTGCTCGCACTCGTGACGGCGTATCTCTCATGGCGCGACCACAGGAACGACCGCCGCGTCCTGTGGCCGGCCGTCGGCGCGGTGGTACTCATCGGGATCCAGGGCTACATCGGGCGGGTCGTCGTGGTCGAGGAGCTCGACTCCGACTGGGTGACCCTCCATCTGACGATGGCGATGGCCATCATCGGCCTTCTCGTCGTCGCGCTGGTCAACAGCTTCTTCACCGCCGGGCGCCGGCCTGTCACGGTGAGGGACCCCGATCCCGCATGGTCACGGTGGCTCGCCGCCGGCGCGCTCGGATCACTGGTCGTGCTGCTCCTCGGGTCCTCGGTGCACAACCGCTACGTCAACGGCTGGCCGCTGGTGAACGACGAGCTGATTCCCGAGTTCTACAGCAGAGTCGTCACGTTGCACTTCCTGCACCGTGTCGCTGCCGGAATCGTTCTCGTACTGCTCGTCTACCTGGCCGTCTCGGTGATTCGGCGCCGACGGCCCGTGATCGAGGTGATCCTCGTACACGGCGCGCTGGCGTGCTACGTCGTCAATGTGGCGCTGGGTGCCGCCCACGTGTTCACGTTCGTCCGATCGAGTGGCCTCGTGTCGGCACACCTCGGGGTCGCAACGCTGGTCTGGACGCTGCTGCTGAGCGCGGCCGTGCTGACGCGGCGCCTCAAACTCTCCTTCCCGACTCCGGCTGCCGCTCGCACACCGGCACCCGGGACCCCTGTCGGAGTCTGAACGAGACCGGACTCAGCGGTCGACGAACCGCGTGCGGGCCGACTCGCTGAGCCGGTCGAGGGTGCCGGACCTCGACGAAGTGGGTGGGAAGGAAACGCCTTCCGGGCATCTCACCTCGCCGAGCGTTCTCCGGGTCTGCCCGCCCACTCACACGTCGGACACCAGCTCCAGCGCTTCGGTCGACTCGATGGTGGCCGCAGCCCGCGTGAACATCGCCTCGATCAGCGCACGCCCTCGCGGATTCTTCGACTCCCAGCTCCGGAAGGCCGCCACCGGATACACCAGACAGGCCAGTAGTGCGGTCCGGTACTCGCGCCAGGTTGTGCCGAAACGCGAAGGCGCGCCGTGGGCTCCCAGCCCGGCGACGTACCGCTCGACAATCCGGAGATCTCGGCTGCGTCGCCGGGTGGGACCGACGGACTGGCTGACGAAATACGCCAGATCGAACGCGCCGGCGCCGAGGCCGGCGATCTGGAAGTCGGTGACGATCAGCCCGCCGCGGTCGACGAACAGGTTGTCGGCCCGGAAATCGCCGTGGAGAAGCGTCGGACGCTCCATGAGCCGTCGGAGCAACTCCCCGCACTCGACGCTCCAGCGGTCGCCGAACCTCGAGAGCTGCGGACTGATCCGATCGCCACAGACCTCCCGGGCAAGCTCCCAACCCGGCTCGAACAGCATCGGAAGCACCGTCGGGTACACGGGATCTGACAGCGACCTGCACACGGACCCGACCGACGACACGAGCGGGGTGTTCTCGAAGCGGGCGTGCTGGGCGGCCAGCGCGTCGATCCCGAGACAGACCTCACGCCACATCGCACCCCGGACCTGGTCGACAGGGCGCGCCCTGCGCAGGTCTTCGAGTACGAGCGTCGTGGCGCGGCCGTCGTCGGACACCGCCGCCAGGAACACCTCCGGCGTCCTGTACGGCAGTTGCCCGGCGATGTTCGTGTACATCCACACCTCGCGGTGGTAGAAGCCAAGGAGCTCGGCAGCGAGGAGCTGCTCGGGATCGGTCGTGGCGATCTTGACGACGACGCTGCGAGGACCAGGTGAAGGCTCCACGGCGAAGTCGAGGTGGACCCTGTACACACGACTGAGCAAAGCGGAACCCTGAGCGATCTGTTGCACCGAAACGCTCGTCACTTCACCACGCCGAGCCCGAAGCTCGGAGAACGGAGTCAGCCATGCGGGCGTGAGCTGTGAGGGTTCGGTGAAGGACTTCACCGGAGCGCGTCGACGTCGGAACCGCGCGCCGAGAGCGCAGTCATGGCGACGCCCGTGCCGGATCGATCCGTTCGCGATCTCGCCAAACGGCGGCGACTCACGGACCGTTCCGTGAGCGACGTCGCCTCGCGCTCTCCGGGATGGGGCGTGGATGTCGGAAGGAAGACGACGCGCCATGACCGACTGGAGGAACACCGATCCAACGACACAGGTCTCGGCGAGCGGGGCTCCAACCTTCGATCGCCAGAATCATGTCGGCGAGAACGATCGACGACGAGCGCCCGGCCTGCGATGGCGATGCCGAGATGTTCGCTCGATGTCGCGATCCGTGCCGTTTCGGCTGCCACGTCGCGAAGAAGGGCGAGGACCGCCACGAATACGACGCCGACCGAGCATGAGCACCGGTGACGTGGCCCGATCCATGAGCACCACGACGGCGCCGGCAACCAGAAGGAGGCGCTGAACATACAGGTTGCCGTGCGACCGTGGCGGACCAAAGTCGTCCTCTTGTCGTAGAGGCTGTCACCGTGCTCGTCTCGGAAGTCCTTTAGAGTCCAGCCGTCCGAGGAACCCGAGATACAAGCCGACCAGGAGCACCGGGGCTCAGCGTGCCGTTCGGCACCGGTCATCGCCGCCGCCCCCACGAGATAGGGAACAGCGACATACCCCAGCGGCAGGAGAACCGACGTCACCACCGCGGCCACTCAGACGGAACGGCGGCAAGGAATACGCTACGGCCGCTGTCGAGCACCAGGCCACACGCCACGACAACCAGAGCCATGCGTCCCAGCAATGCAGCTGCCGAGAGGGAAACGATGCCGGAGATGGCGGCGACACCGACGAGGTGGCCACGCTCGACAGCACGCGCCGCGAGCATCCGACGTGGATCATCGACCAGGTTCGCACGGTCGATCTCCGCGTCGACGATGTCGTTGAGCGCCACGGCGAAGAGCATCCAGGCACCAACAGCACCGATCGCCAGGTACAGGCGAGGCGTAGATGGCAGGTGGCCCGTCTGAGCCATACCGACAACGCAGCACAAGGCCAGCAGAACGGTGAAGGCCGGGCGGTTGAGGCTCCGCACGATCAGGATGCCGCGCCTCATTTGTTCGATCCGAAGTCTCGCATGGCCCACATCAACAGAAGGATGTAGCCCATGTAGCCGATCACCACGGCTCCGACCACGCCGAGGAACACGGCAAAGATCCTCCACATCAGCGCAGCGAACCGGCGCCCGATCGAGTTTCCGGGTTTCAGGGTCATGGTCTGTCCTTTCGTGACGTGGGCGGGCGCCCACTGTCGGTTTCGACCTCAGGTTTCGAAGCCGCGAGCTCGTCACAGAACAGCCCCGTGAACGAGCTCTGCGTCGTGACGAAGCCACCTTTCGATCGCGTCCGCGCACGCCGTCGGGCCGAACGCCAGGTTGAACCGTCGATCCGCGATCCGGCGGCCGGACACCTTCTCGTCGTCGTTGTCCCGGAGTCGGGCGTGTAGTTCCGCGGGCTCGTAGCTGCGTTGGCAAAGGCGCTGCGTCAGGAGATGCGAAGGTGCATCGATCTGGTACACGAGGACGTTGGGGTGGAACTGCTTCATCTGGGGGACCAGACCCGCGCGGAGCATGACGCAGTCGACGGGACCGTGGTCCGCCCATTCGATGCTCGGCAGTCCGTACCAGGCGGGCAGCCCGAACATCTGGACGGTGTGGAGGAAGAAGCCCTCGTGGCGACGCCGCAGGAACTCCTCGTCGGACACGAAGCGGTGTTCGGGCGAACCGTCCAGCTCGTCAGCGCGCCGCTCTCGGGTCGTCCAGGTCGGGTGGAGACGGATGACCCACCGGTCCGCGAGAGTGCGGGCCACCGTGGACTTGCCGGCGCCCGACGGGCCGATCAGAGCGAGCAGGGGGCGACGCACGGGAATCACCGCCGGCCCAGTTCGAAACGGGCGAACAGGGCCATCTGGCCGGCGAGGAAGACACCGGGAAGCAGCAACCACAGCGGCCGCTGCAGCCACCATGCCGCTGTCGGCTCCGTCAGCAGAACGCCACCGAGCAGCTGGAACACACCGATGGCGAGCACGAGCGCTGTCATGTGCCACGTGAAGACCGTCATCGACACGGCGTTCGCAGCCACGACGGCCTTCCACGGCCGTCGGTGCGCCAGCCAACGGTTCAGCGCCGGACGAAGGAGAAGGGCGAGCCCCGCCTGGAAGGTCCCGAGTGCGGCGATGCACGCGTTGGGCGGGAACATGTTGCTCATCCCGTCACCCGCCACGGCCACCATCGACCGTGGGTAGGGCCCGACCGTCGTGAGGAGTAGGAGAGCGGCGAGGCCCCCGACTGCGAGCATCCAGGGTGCCCGCCGCGATCCCGACGTGAGCGTGCCGTCACCGTAGAAGTAGCCCAGCTGGTGGATGAACACGAAGACGAACAGCACGTTGGCGAAGCCGACGACCTCGGCGCCGAGACCAAACCGCAGGAGGTCGACGACAACGACGAGTAGCGCCAGCCCCAGCAGCGTCAGGTACGGGGCTCGCTCGTGGAGCCGCAGTGTCACGGGCGCCACGCAGACGACCGCCGCGTACGTGCCGAGGAACCACAGTGGGACGAACACGACGAACCCCCAGTGGAGAACCCCGCTGTACCCGGGACGAAGAGCACCGATGACGAACTCCACCGCGATCCAGACACCGACCAGGACGGCGACGGGCTTCAGGAGCCTCTTGAGCCTCGAAGCCAGGAAGGCGCCGTGCGGGAGACCGTTTCGCTTCGCCGCGCGCCACGACACGTAGTTGGCGAACCCGCCGACGAAGAAGAACAGCGGCATGATCTGGAGCACCCATGTGGCGATCCAGAGCCCGGGAACGTCGCCGATCGGGTTCGGCATCGTGAGCGCGCCACTCGACTTCCACTGCGTGATCGAGAACACCCAGTGCCACGCGACGACCACGGCGATGCTGAGCGCCCGCAGGAAGTCGACGGTGCGGTCACGGCCGGCCGGTGTGGCGTCGACCATCGTGTCGATGGCCGAGGTCATGCGGGTCGTCGGGTACTCGGGGGCGGATGGAGACGTACGTGTTGATGTCATGTCCTCGACGATGACGAATCGGCCGTCGTGCCGGAATCCAGCGTTCCCCCCAAAGCCCACTGGGGAAGCCCCCAGGGGGCCGGTCCCGGCCTCCGAACGGCCTGGTTCCTAGGCTGGCCGCCATGGAGACAGGGCTTCTGCGGGGTCTGGCGGCCTTTCGCTGGGCCGCATGGGTGTGGGTCACGACCGTCACCGTCGTGGGCCGGGACGACCTTCAACGCCCCTGGCTGGCGTGGCTCCTCCTACTGGCGGCGCTGGCCGTCACGGTGCGGTGGACGTTCCTCCTCCGCCGGAAACCGGCCGACATGCTCACACCCGCCACGATCGGCGTGGAACTGGCGGTCGGGATCGCCCTCGTCGTCTGCGACGGCTGGGCGTACGCCCCCGGTCATGCCTTCGCCACCTCCCAGTCGCTCGGTGTGGCGTGGCCGCTCGCCGGCGTTCTCACGGCCGGCATCGCCTGGGGTTCGGCGGCGGGGGCGATCGCAGGCGCCGCTCTCGGGTTCGCCCGACTGGGGGGAACGCTGGCCAACGGTGTCGACCTCTCGTCGGTGACCGGCAACCGCATCACCTCCATTGTTTCGACCGGCGTCGTCTACGCGCTGGCGGGTGCGATCGCCGGCTACGTCGCCATGCTCCTGCGCAGGGCCGAGCGACAAATCTCCGCCGCCCGGGCACGTGAGGAGTTGGGTCGAACCCTCCACGACGGTGTGCTCCAGACCCTGGCGGTCGTCGAGCGACGAACGGATGATCCGACTCTGGCCGGGCTCGCGCGCGAACAGGAACGCGAGCTGCGGGAGTACCTCTTCGGTGATCCCGCAGCGACCATCGGTGGTGGTGGCGACCTCGGATCGACGCTCCGGCGGGCTGCGGGGCGCTTCGAGGACGCCTACGGAGGCCGTGTGCAGGTCCTCATCGCCGACGACGTCCCGTCGCTGACAGACTCCGAGCGTGACGCCGTCGCCGGCTCGGTCGGCGAGGCCCTCACGAACGCAGGCAAGCACGGTGAAGCCTCCCAGGTCACCGTGTTCCTCGAGCCGGACGGTCGAGGTCTCTTCTGCTCCGTGAAGGACGACGGCGTCGGGTTCGACCCCGAGACGACACAGGAGGGAATCGGCGTGACACAGTCCATTCGCGGTCGGATCGACGAGATCGGCGGTCGAGTCGAGATCCGGAGCCACCCGGGCAACGGAACGGAGGTGTGCCTGTGGATCCCGTGACGGTCGTGCTGGCCGACGACCATCCCATCTGGCGCGACGGCGTGGCACGCGACCTCGGCGAGGCCTTCCACGTGGTGGGTGAGGCCTCCGACGCCACCGAGGCCATCGAGCAGATCCGCGAACACGGGCCCGACGTCGTGGTGTGTGACCTCCACATGCCGGGCGGTGGCGGGATCAAGGTCGCCAAGGAGTGTGGCGAGCAGACCCGCATCGTCATTCTCACCGTGTCAGAGCAGGAGCGGGATCTGCTCGATGCCGTTGCAGCGGGTGCCGTCGGATATCTCGTGAAGTCGATCCGGGGAGACGAGCTTCGCAGGAACCTGCTCCGCGCCGCCGACGGGGAGCCGGTGTTCTCCCCTGCCCTGGCTGCGCTCGTGCTCGGGGAGTTCCGGCGGATGTCGAAGGACGCCACCGGCGAGAATCCGCTGTCGGAGCGTGAGCGCGAGGTCCTCCAGCTCGTCGCCCGCGGCCACACCTACAAGCAGATCGGCGAGGAGCTGTTCATCGCCGAGAAGACGGTCGAGAACCACGTTCGCAACATCCTCGGGAAGCTCCGCCTCAACCGAAAACAGGAGCTCATCCGCTACGCCCTCGAACACGGCATCGAGTAGCTCTTGGGGCTCCCCACGTTTCTTTGGGGGGTGAACCGGATGGGAACGCCGCAGTGGGTACCGCATGCTCACGGGCATGACCACACCACACCGTTCCACTGATTCCCCGCAGCGCCGTCGGGCCATCGACGTCGCCCGCGCCGGCGCGCTCCTCGTTGTCGTTGTCGGCCACCTGGCGCTGGCCGTCGTCGACCGACCCGGCGGAGAGCTGCGGGCCACGAACCTCCTCGCCCTCCGACCCGGATGGGCCTGGATCGCCGTGGCAGCGCCGATGCCGGTGTTCTTCGCGGCCGGAGGATGGGCCAACGCCACGACGACGCTCGCGGCCTCGGCAGTTCGACTCCGTCGGTTGGTCGGGCTGGCCGCCGTGGTCGTGGTGGTGTGGTCCGCGGCGGTGCTGGTCGCCTCGTTGCTCACGGGCGACGCCGGTCCTCTCCGGGGCGGTGCACGGGTCGCCACGCAGCCCTTCTGGTTCCTGGCTGCCTACGTTCCCCTCGCTGCGTTCGGTGGTCCCCTCGCGCGCCTCGCCGCACGACGACCGGTCGTCTCGATCGGGATCTGCCTCGAGTTCCTGGCTCTCTCCGACCTCGCGCGCCTGGGCGTCCGCGAAGCCGAATGCCTGGGATGGATCGGATTCTTCGTCGCATGGACCGTCCCGTGGCTGGCCGGCGCGTGGTGGCGTGACCGCTACGAGAGGGGCGTCTTCCGCGAACGTCGGACCGGTCTGGCGCTCCTCGGGGGTTTCGGAATGGCTGCCGCCGTTCTGGTGTGGATCGGCGGCTACGAGGTGCCCCTCATCGACGCCGTTCCGGGTGGGCGCTCGAACACCTCGCCCCCGAACCTCTACACGGCCGTCGTCGCCATGGCCCAGGTCGGTGTTCTCATGGCCGTGGCGTCGGCGCTCGACGGCCTGTATCGCAGGACCCGGGCGTTCTGGGATCGGATGGGCGCACTGTCGGTGGGCGTCTACGTGTGGCACCTGAGCGCGCTGGCGCTGTGCGTCGGGCTCCTCGCACTCGGGCTTCCGGCCGTGGACCGCCTCACGACGGCGTGGTGGCTCACCCGGCCGTTCTGGTACGCCGCCGTTCTCGCTGCGACGTTGGGTCTGGTCACCGCAACGGCAGCGGTCGCTCGCCGGCTACCGCACCGGCAGCGGGCGGCGGGTTCCGCACGGCTGCCGGCGCTCGGAGTACTGGCAGCGACGGCCGCCGGCGCCGTCGCAGGCCTGCACGGGCCCGTCGATGCCGAATCCGCCGTCGCCATGACGACGCTCTTCGTGGCTGCCTGGTGGCTGTTCTCTCCGTCACACTCCGCCGTGGTCGAGGAACCATGCGCGGGCCAACTCGGTGACCCGGTCGAGGGCGCCGGGCTCCTCGAAGAGGTGGGTGGCACCCGGCACGATCTCCAGGCGGCACTCCCCTCCGAGTAGCTCGGCGGCCTGCCGGTTGAGGTCGATCACGACGTCGTCTCGGCCACCCACGATGAGCAGTGTGGGTGTCGACACCGACGACAGTCGTGGGGCCGCGAGATCGGGCCGTCCACCGCGCGACACGACGGCAGAGACACCGGACTCGGGATCGGCCGCGGCCCACAACGCCGCACCGGCGCCCGTGCTCGCGCCGAAGTAGCCGACGTCGACGTCGCCGAGACCGGGGACCTCGCGCAGCCATCGGGTGGCGCCGACCAGCCTGTCTCCGAGCAGACCGATGTCGAAGACGTTTCCCCGATCCGTCGACTCCTCGTCGGTCAGGAGGTCGAACAGGAGCGTGCCGAGTCCGTGGCGGTTCAGATCGTCGGCAACAGCACGGTTGCGGGGGCTGTGCCGACTGCTCCCGCTCCCGTGGGCGAAGACGACCACCGTGTCGGCACCGTCAGGGACCGTGAGGTAACCCGGCAAACCGACACCCACGGCGGAGACCACGACCTCGTCGTCACGGAATCCACCGCCGACCGCTGACGGACGCGAGTCCCGCACAGGCACTCCTCCCCTCGGAACCTGGGTGCTCCCGTTCCCGACCGACAACCCTCCCACGGCAGGGCGGCATCGTCCATGTGCTCGCCCCGCGTGTGTGCCAACTGATAGAAGCACCACGTGATCACCGAAGGCAGTACCAGCCCCGCCGTCGCCGCGGCGGGCCTCACCAAGACCTACGGCAGCGGCGAGACGCTCGTACGGGCGGTCGACTCGGTCGACTTCGAGATCGGTGCCGGTGAGTTCGTCGTGCTGCTCGGGCCGAGCGGCAGCGGCAAGACGACCATGCTCAACATGATCGGCGCCATCGAGGAGCCGACCGGGGGTTCGATCCGCGTGTCGGGAACCGAGGTGGCGGATCTCGACCGCAGCGGCCAGACCGAGTACCGCCGCGGCACCGTCGGCTTCGTGTTCCAGTTCTACAACCTCGTACCGACCCTGACCGCTCTGGAGAACGTCCAGCTCGTCGCGGAGCTCTCCACCCGTGAAGCCTCCGAGGAGCGCAGTCGTCGCCGCCTCGAGGAGGTGGGGATCGGGGAACGTGCGGATCACTTCCCCGCACAGATGTCCGGTGGCGAGCAGCAGCGTGTGGCGATTGCCCGTGCTCTCGTGAAGGATCCCCTCCTGCTGCTCTGCGACGAGCCCACCGGGGCTCTCGACCTCGAGACCGGGCGTCAGGTCCTGGGTCTGCTACGCGAGGTGTGCAACCAGGGCCGCACGGTCCTCACGGTCACGCACAACTCGACGATCGCCGACATGGCCGACCGGGTGATGCGCCTTCGTGACGGTCGGCTGGCGGATGTCAGGGTGCAGGACGACCCGACCCCGCCCGGGGATCTGGAGTGGTGAGAGCCCGGGGGCGGGCCGACATCGTCGTCGTCGACCACGAGACGGCCGACACCCGATGAGGATCCTCACCCGCAAGTTGCGGCGTGATCTGCGGCGACAGTCGTGGCAGTTCGCAGCCGTCGCTGTGACGATCGTCCTCGGGATCACGCTCTTCGCCGCCTCCTTCGACGCGTTCCGGAACCTCAGTCGCTCCTACCACCGCACCTACGAGCGACTGGCGTTCGCCGACCTGACCGTGAGCGGCGGCGACGACGGGCAGTTCAGCGTCGCCGCTGCCGGGACCGACGGTGTGGCGGCGGTCGCCGGGCGGCGCCAGGCCGACCTCCCCGTACGGGTCACCGACGACGAGAGGTTCTACGGGCGCATCGTCGGCATGCCCGTCGATAATCAGCCCGCCGTCGACCAGGTCCAGGTCACCTCCGGTGAGTACCTGTCGTCGGACGAGCCCACCGGCGTCCTCGTCGAGCAGCACATGGCGGACCACTTCGATCTGACACCTGGCGACACCCTCGACGTGCTCCTCGGCGAGGGGTACACGACCGTGACCGTCGTGGGTACGGTGATTTCCGCCGAGTACCTCTGGCCGGCACGCAGCCGCCAGCAACTCTTCACGACCCCCGACGATTTCGGCGTGCTGTTCGTCCCCGAGTCACTCGTCCGGCAGGCACCTGCCGAGGCCCAGGTCACGCAGACCCTGGTGCTCTACGACGACGACACCGACAGCACGTCGTTGGACGACGAGCTCGCGAAGGTCGCCGCTGATGCGGAAGCCACCGACATCCAGACCCAGGCGGAGCAGCCGTCGAACGCCGCGCTGAGCGAGGATCTCCAGGGGTTCGAACAACTGTCGTTCATGTTCCCGGTGCTGTTCCTCACGGCAGCGGGACTGGCCACGCTCATCCTCCTGAACCGGATCGTGCGCGCCCAGCGACCGCAGATCGGCACGCTCATGGCCAACGGCCTGGGAGCCACCACCATCCGGAGGCACTTCCTCGCCTACGGGCTCCTCGTCGGCACCGCCGGAGCGATCATCGGTGGCGTCCTCGGGCTCTTGCTCGGTCGGCTCATCACCGGCGCCTACACGAGCGCCCTCAGCATTCCCGACACGGTCGTCGGCTTCTACCCCCTCACGCTCGCGGTGGGGATCATCTTCGGCGTCGGCATGGGCGCTGTCGCGGCGTTCGTCCCCGCTCGCACCGCGTCGCGGATCCGTCCCGCCGAGGCGATGAACCCGCACCCAACGGCGACACGAACGGGCCCGAGCCTCGTCGAGCGGCTCCTGCCTCCCGTTCGCCGGCTGCCGATCCGCTGGCGCATGTCGCTGCGCGGTATCGGACGCAACAGGCGCCGTGCAGCCTCCATCGTGATCGGTGTCGTTCTCTCGCTCACGCTGATCCTGGCGTCCTGGGGCATGCTCGACACGACGCAGATTCTCGTGAACGAGCAGTTCAACGAGATCCAGCACGACGACGCCCAGGCGTTCTTCACTGTCCCCGTCGACGACTCGGTCACCTCGGCCGTGTCGGCGACCGAGGGCGTGGAGGACGCCGAACGCGTCGTCGCCCTCAACGCCTCGATCGCGCACGGCGACGAGCAGTACGCCACACAACTCCAGGCGTTCCAGCACGACACGGCGATGCACACCTTCACGACGTCATCGGGGACCATTCCGCTGCCCGACGAAGGCGTCTTGGCCGGTTCGGCGGTTCGCAGCCTGATCGGTGCCGATGTCGGCGACGACGTCACCATCTCCTTCTCGTCGCCCGAGACGACCATCACGACGACGATCGCGGGCTTCGTCGACGAGCCACTCGGCACGCTGCTCTACATGGACCAGGGACAGCTCGTCGAGGCGCTGGCGGCCGCGGACCCGTCGGTGTCCTCCGACGCGCTCACCTCGCCGGCTGTGGCGTCGGTGATGGCGATCTACGACGACGGTGCCGACGCCGACGCCGTGCAGTCACATCTCCTCGATCTCGACTCGGTGGCGGCAGTTGTGTCCACCCGTTCACTCCTGGACGCCGTGAACGGAGCGCTCGCGCTCTTCTACGTGTTCGTGGGGATCATGCTCGTCTTCGGAGCCAGCATGGCGTTCGCCCTGCTCTTCAACATGATCTCGGTCAACATCGCGGAGCGGTCGGTCGAGCTCGCCACGATGAGGGCGAACGGTCTGGCGGTGCGCGAGGTGAACCGTCTGATGACCGGCGAGACGCTTCTCCTCACACTCATCGGAATCCCGTTGGGCCTGGTTGTGGGCTACGGGGTGTCGGCGGCCTTCATGGCGAGCTACAGCTCCGACCTGTTCGACTTCAGCCTCCAGATGCGCTCCACGAGCCTCTTCTTCGCCGCGGTCGCCATCGTGGTCACGGCGTTGGTTGCCCAGTGGCCGGCCCTTCGGGCCGTCCGGCGCATCGACATCGCTGCCATCGTGAGAGAACGCGCGGTCTGAGCGACCCGCCCGTCACAGCCCGCGACCGGGTTCTCCGCGACACAGGGCGAGGACCGCGCTGGTACCGTCCCACGGGGATCACGATGGACGAGTACCCGGACCGCGCCACACTGTTCGAGACGTTCGCCGCGCACGTCAACGCCGGCAAGGCCGCGTTCTTCGAGAGCACGGGCTTCGACGCCGTCATCGGCGAACGGGGAGGCGCCGTGTTCCACGACGCCTATGACGACCGGCAGTGGATCAACTGCCACAGCAACGGCGGTGTGTTCAATCTCGGCCACCGCAACCCCGACGTGCTGCACGCTGTACGCGAGGCTCTCGACCACGTCGACATCGGGAACCACCACCTCGTCAGTGGCTACCGCACGGCGCTCGCCGAACGGCTGTCGGCGACGACCGAGGACCTCCTGAGCGGTGTGGTCTTCGGTGTCAGCGGCGGTGAGGCGGTCGACCTCGCGATCAAGGTCGCTCGGGCGTCGACCGGACGCTCGGGTGTCGTTTCGGCCGTCGGCGGGTACCACGGCCACACGGGCCTCGCTCTCGCCACAGGTGACCCCGAGTACCGTGCCCCGTTCGGCCCGAACCCCCCGGAGTTCACGCAGGTCTCTTTCGACGACCTCGACGCGCTCGCCGTGGCGGTCGATGACACGACGGCCGCCGTACTCCTCGAGCCGATCCCCGCCACGCTCGGCATGCCGATCCCGTCGCCCGACTACCTGGCCGGTGTTCGGGAGATCTGCGACCGCCACGGCGCGCGCCTCATCCTCGACGAGGTGCAGACCGGCCTCGGTCGTACCGGGCGGATGTGGTCGTGGCAACACGAAGGCGTCGTGCCCGACGTCCTCGTGACGGGAAAGGGCCTGAGCGGTGGCATCTACCCCATCACGGCCACGCTGATGACCCGGGAGGTCCACTCGCTGTTCGACACCCACCCGTTCGTCCACGTCTCCACCTACGGAGGTGCCGAACCGGGCTGCGCGGCCGCTCTCGCCGTCCTCGACATCGTGGAGTCTCCGGGGTTCCTGGAGCGCGTCGAGGAGTTGGGTCGCCGCTTCGCGGCCGGCTTCGAAGGTGCCCCGTTCACCCTCCGGCGCCGGGGCCTCTTCATGGGACTGGCATTCGACGAACCGGACGGAGGCATGCTGGCGACGAAGGCGCTCTTCGACCAGGGCGTCTTTGCCCTCTATGCCAACAACGACACCCGCGTCCTCCAGTTCCTCCCCACGATGACGCTCTCCGACAGTGAGGCCGACGAGATCATCGCCACCGTCCGGGGTGCTCTCGGATGAACGTGTCGACCGAACTCACCGCGGCCGTGGCGTCGCTGGAAAAGGACGTCGTCCACGCTCTCGAGACGGGTGACGAGTCCGGCGTGGAAATCCTGGGCTACGGCGAGATCTCGGTGGTCGTCGAACTCGAGACCGGTGAGGGCCGCTTCGCGTGCAAGCGCCTTCCGCGCTTTTCGGACAGGGTGGCGTTCGACCGCTACGCCGAGCTCCTCGACGCCTACCTGGAGGCACTGGGCACGGTGGGCGTCGAGCCCGTGTCGAGCACACTCGTCCCGGTCGAGTCGGGCGTCGGCACGTACCACGGGATCGACGTCGACACCGGTCTGGTCGCCTACTGCGTGCAACCGGCGTTCGACCCCTCCCGTCTCGCCCCGAACCTGCTGACGAGTCGCGGTTCTGAGCCGCTCCTCGCCGACATCGTGCAGACCACCGTCCGCGCCATCGGCCCCGACCTGGGGCTGGATGCGCAGGTCTCCAACTGGGCACAGGTCGGCGGACGGCTCGTGTACCTCGATGTCACGACACCGCTCATGCGCACCGACGACGGTTCGGAACGGCTCGACACCGGGATCTTCCTGGCGTCGCTCCCCTGGGCGATGCGCGGCATCGTGCGTCGGTTCATGCTCACCGAGATCCTGAGTCACTACTACAACCCACGCGCCGCACTCCTGGATCTCGCCGGCAATCTCGTGAAGGAACGCCTCGATGCGCACATCCAGACAGCGGTGACCCTGGCGAACGCCTACGTCACGCCCCACATCACCGAGCACGAGGCACGTGAATACTACCGGTCGGACTCGCGAACCTGGGCACTGCTCCAGCGGATCCGTCGCGCCGACCGTTACTGGCAGGAACGTGTCCGGCAGCGAACGTACCCGTTCCTCCTTCCCGGCCGCATCGAACGCTAGGACGACCGATGTGTGACGTTGTGGCGATCGTCTCCGACGACGAGATCCTCTTCGCCAAGAACTCCGACCGCGACGCCAACGAGTCGCAGTTCCTGGAATGGCAGCAGCGAGCCGACCATCCCGCGGGATCGACGCTGCGGTGCACCCACGTCGAGATTCCCCAGGCCGAGCAGACCTGGGCGGTACTGCTGAGCCGACCGTTCTGGATGTGGGGCGCCGAGATGGGCGCCAACGAGCACGGAGTGGTGATCGGAAACGAGGCAGTGTTCACCCGTCACTCGGTCCCGAAGACCGGGCTCACGGGCATGGATCTCGTGCGACTTGCGCTCGAGCGGGCCCGCAACGCCGACGAGGCCGTCGAAACGATCACTTCCCTCGCCGCCACACACGGCCAGGGTGGCCGCTGCGGGTACGAGCGGACGTCGTTCCGCTACCACAGCAGCTTCATCATCGCGGACCGCGCCGGTGCACGTCTGTTGGAGACAGCAGGCAACCACTGGGCCGTCGAGGACATCCGCGGGACCCGCACGATCTCCAACGGGCTCACGATTCCCGACTTTGCCGCGGAGAACTCCGACCGGCTGAAGACGGCCCTGTCGGGATGCAAGGTCCGTCGCGCGCTCACGGAGCAACGTGCCTCGGGAGGAACCGACGTTTCGACCCTCATGTCCGTGCTGCGCGACCACGGTGGCACGGAATGGCCCACCTACCGCCGGCTCAACGGGACGCAGCACATGCCCTGTCAGCACGGTGGGAGCGGGATCATCTCCTCGCTCTCCACGGCCAGCTGGGTCAGCCGACTGAGCGAGGATGGCGTGCAGCACTGGGTGACCGCCACGTCGTCGCCGTGCCTGAGTCTCTTCAAGCCGGTGTCGGTGGACGACCCCCTCGCCCTGGGGCCCACACCGGAGGGCATTGCCGGCAACTCCCTGTGGTGGACACACGAGCGCCTTCACCGGCGCGTCATGAAGGATCCCGAGACGTTGGCGAGCATCTTCGCCGACGAGCGCGAAGCACTCGAGTCCCAGTGGCTGCACGACATCCCGTACAGCGCCGAGGCCTTCGCGGAGCACCGTCGCCGCCTCGATGACTGGCTGGAACGGGTCGGTGAGCCGACCACCGACACCCGGCCGGGTTTCGCCCGGCGCTACTGGGCAAAGCGCAACCGCCTCGCCCGAATCAGCCTGGCGTCGTAGTGCGTCGCACTGGGGACCTCAGGCGAGGACCTCCTTGGCGATGATCGTCTTCATGATCTCCGACGTACCGCCGTAGATCGTCGTGACCCGCGCGTCGGCGTAGGCCCGGGCGATCGGGTACTCCGTCATGTAGCCGTAGCCGCCGAACAACTGGAGGCACCGGTCGATGACTCTGCGCTGGACCTCGGTGGCCCACAGTTTCACCTTGGCGGCTCCGACCGGTGACAGGGCTCCACCGTTGTGGCGCATCACGGCGTCGGCCACGTATGTCTCGGTGACGTCGATCTCGGTCTCCACCTCGGCGAGCACGAACTTCGTGTTCTGAAAGCCCGAGATGGGTTGGCCGAATGCGGTCCGCTCCTTGACGTAGTCGACCGTCCATCCCAGCGCGGCGCGAGCAGTTGCCGCGCCGTAGAGGGCGATGGACAGACGCTCCTGCGCCAGGTTGAAGCCGAGGTACTCGAAGCCGCGTCCTTCCTCGCCCAGGAGGTTGGACACCGGGACCCGCGCGTCGGTGAAGAAGAGCTCGGCGGTGTCGTTGGAGTGCAAACCGATCTTGTCGAGGTTCCGGCCGCGCTCGAAGCCCTCGGTGTCCCGCTCGACGACGATGAGCGACAGGCCACCACGGCCGGCCTCGGAGTCGGTCGTGGCGGCGACGATCACGAGGTCTGAGTTGATGCCGTTGGTGATGAAGGTCTTGGCCCCGTTGAGGATGTACTCGTCGCCGTCGCGCACGGCGGTCGTGGCGATCCCCGCCAGGTCGGAACCGGTACCCGGCTCGGTCATGGCGACCGCGGTGATGAGCTCACCGGAGGCGATTCCGGGCATCCACCGCGTCGACTGCTCGGGGGTGCAGTACTCGATGAAGTAGGGGGTGCAGACGTCGTTGTGCAGGGTGATGCCGATTCCGGCACCGCCCGATCCGACACGTGCGAGCTCCTCGCCGATCAGGGCGTTGAACCGGAAGTCGCAGTTTCCACCGCCGCCGTACTCCTCGGGGACCGCCATCGCCAGAAACCCGTGGGTGCCCGCCTTGGCGTACACCTCCCGGTCCATGATGCCCGCCTCCTCCCACTCCGTGATGTGGGGAGCGACCTCGTTCTCGGCGAAGGAGCGGAAGCTCTCGCGGAACAGCTCGTGGGTGTCGTCGTACATCGTCATCATCTCTGTGTCTCCGTGTCGTTCCCGTGATACTCCGTACGCGAAGGTCTCGCTCGCCGCAGGTCAGGTCGTGTTCCGTCGCGGGTTGAGGAACCCGCGGTCGTCGAGGAGAGCGACGACCCGGTCGACGCAGGCGCCGACGTCCTCTCCCACGGTGTCCAGAACGAGGTCGGCGTCGATCGGGACCTCATACGGTGCCGAAACACCGGGGAGGAAGGCGATCTCACCTCGATCTGCAGCCTCGTACACACCGGAATCGTCGCGATCGCGGCACACGTCGACCGGAGCGTCGAGGTACACCGCGATGAAGCGGTCGCCTCCGATGAGCTCCCGGGCCTTCTCACGCACCGACGCCCTGGGCGCCACGAGTGCTGCGATGCAGATGAGACCCTGATCGTTCACAAGGCGGGCCATCTCAGCGGCCCGTCGGACGTTCTCCGAGCGCTCGGCCGAGGTGAATCCCAGGTCGCGCGACACGCCGAGGCGCATGTTCTCGCCGTCGAGCCTGATGGTCCCGCGCCCGGCCGCGAAGAGCTTTCGCTCGAGTGCCGTGGCGATGGCGGACTTGCCCGAGCCCGTGAGCCCGGTCAGGAACACCGTGACCGCACGCTGGCCGTAACGCGCCTCGCGTTCCTCCGGAGTGATCGCCGAGGTGTGACGCGTGAGGTGCTCGTCGGGGACGGCCGACCAACCTGCTTCGTCGTCCACGATCATCCCCGCCCCGACGGTGGCGTTCGACAGGCGGTCGACCAGGATGAACGAGCCGGTGTGCCGGTGGTGCGCGTACGGGTCGAAGAGGATCTCCCGGTCGAGCGACACCGTGCACCGCCCGATCTCGTTCAGCTCGAGACCGGGTGCCGGTTCGGTCTCGAGTGTGTTGATGTCGACACGGTGCTGGAGCGAGGAGATCCGGCCGGTGGTCGTGGACGTCGTCTGGCGGACCAGATACTCGCGCCCCTGCACCATCGGTTCCTCCGCCATCCACACGACCATGGCGTCGACATCGTGGGCGCGGCGGGGAGGGTTCTCGGGGTGCACGAGCATGTCCCCGCGCGACAGATCGATCTCGTCGGTGAGCGTGATCGTGACAGCCGTCTCGGGCCCGGCAGCATCGAGGTCGCCGTCGAAGGTGACGATTCTCTCGACAGTCGACACCTTCCCCGACGGGAGGGCCACGACCTCGTCGCCGGGACGCACGACCCCCGACGACACAGTTCCGGCGAATCCCCGAAAGGCCAGGTCCGGGCGCAGAACCATCTGCACGGGAAAGCGGAAGTCGGCGACTTCGCGGTCGTCACCCACCGGGACCGTCTCGAGGTACTCCATGAGTGGAGGGCCCTCGAACCAGCCCATGTTGTCGCCGGGCTCGACCACGCCGTCGCCCTTCAGGGCGGACATCGGGATGACGTACGGCTCGGTGATGTCGAGTCGGTCCATGAATTCGGTGTAGTGATCGGCGATCTCGCGGAATCGCTCCTCCGACCAGTCGACGAGGTCCATCTTGTTGACCGCGACCACGATCTTGTCGATACCGAGCAGCGAGGCGATGAAAGAGTGGCGCTTCGTCTGGGCCTGAACGCCGTGGCGGGCGTCGATGAGAATGATCGCCAGCTGGCAGGTGGAGGCGCCCGTGACCATGTTGCGCGTGTACTGCTCATGGCCGGGCGTGTCGGCAATGATGAACTTCCGGCGGGCCGTCGAGAAGTAGCGGTAAGCGACGTCGATGGTGATGCCCTGCTCACGTTCGGCCTTGAGGCCGTCCATGAGCAGTGCCAGGTCGAGATCGCCGGCCACCGAGCCCGACGTCGTGGAGTCGGCCTCCACCGCGGCGAGCTGGTCCTCGTAGATGAGCTTGGAGTCGTGGAGCAGCCGACCGATGAGGGTCGACTTGCCGTCGTCGACGGATCCGCACGTGAGGAAACGCAGGAGGTCCTTGCGCTCGTGCTCCTCGAGGTAGGCGAGGATGTCGTCGGCAATGAGCTCGGAGCGGTGACTCATCGCTAGAAGTACCCCTCCTTCTTCTTCTCCTCCATGGAGCCCGACTGGTCGTAGTCGATGACCCGCCCCTCGCGTTCGGAACGCGTGGCGAGCAGCATCTCCTGGATGATCTCGGGGAGGGTCGTGGCGGTGGACTCGACGGCACCGGACAACGGGTAGCAGCCGAGGGTGCGGAAACGCACGGAGCGCATCTCGGGCTCTTCATCGGGCTCGAAGCGGAAGCGGTCGTCGTCGACCATGATCAGGGTTCCGTCGCGCTCCACCACCGGGCGCTCGGCGGAGTAGTAGAGCGGCACGATCGGGATGTCCTCGAGCCAGATGTACTGCCACACGTCGAGCTCGGTCCAGTTGCTCAGCGGGAAGACCCGGATCGACTCTCCGTCGTTGACACGTCCGTTGTAGAGGTTCCACAGCTCGGGTCGCTGGTTCTTGGGATCCCAGCGATGGTTCCGGTCACGAAACGAGAACACGCGCTCCTTGGCCCGTGACCGCTCCTCGTCTCGACGGGCGCCTCCGAAGGCCGCATCGAAGCCACCGACCTCGAGTGCCTGCTTCAGGGCCTGCGTCTTCATGATGTCGGTGTAGTTACGCGATCCGTGGTCGAAGGGGTTGATGCCCTGCGCCCGGCCCTCCTCGTTCGTGTGCACGATGAGATCGAGACCGAGCTCCTCCGCCGTGCGATCGCGGAAGGTGATCATGTCGCGGAACTTCCACGTGGTGTCGACGTGCAACAACGGGAACGGGATCGGCGCCGGGTGAAACGCCTTGCGCGCCAGGTGCAGCATGCACGAGGAGTCCTTGCCGATGGAGTACATCATCACCGGCTTCTCGAACTCGGCGGCGACCTCCCGGATGATGTGGATCGACTCCGCCTCCAGCTGCTGGAGATGCGTCATCGAGAGGTCGGGAAGCTCGGTTGTGGTCATCGGATGTCCTCGGCGCCCGTTGGAGGGACGTACGCGGATGAGTGAACTCTCTGCGTGGAACGTCGCAGCCATTGTCTCATTCCCGGCGGCTCGTGCTCACACGGGTGCCCCGGTCGGCCCGACAGGGGCGTACCAGCGGATCCTCCCGAGATCCGGGACGAGAGGCAGGCCGAGGGCGGTGACCCGGCCTAGGGTGCGGAGACGGCGCGCCCGAGAAGCGCTCCGTCGACGTCGAGATCGAGAAGCTCGGAGTCGGGTCGGACCCACATCGGGAGACGACCGAGCGGGACATCGACCGTGATCTCCGTCGGACCCTCGACCATTGCTTCGCGGTCCCAGAAGTCGATCCATTCCCCGGGTGGGATCCACACCGTGCGCTCCCGGGCGCCGCTCTCCCACACCGGCGCCACGAGAAGGTCGTCGCCGAGCATCCATTCGTCCCAGCGGTCAAGTGCACTCTCCTCGTCGGGCCACTCGAACACGAGTGGCCGAACCATCGGCGTTCCATCCTCGGCGGCAACCCGTGCGGTCCGGGCCAGGTAGTCGTTCATGTCGTGGCGGAGACGGATGTAGCCGCGGTAGATGTCCATCAGCTCCTCGTCGACGGCGCCGTCGGGTGGCGTGTTCCAGGGAGTGCCGTCGCGACCGTGGAACCGCATGATCGGGCTGGCGAAGCCCACCTCGATCCACCGGGCGTAGACCTCGCGGTCGAGCCAGCCGTTGTACCCCCCGATGTCACTGCCCCAGAACGGCGTACCCATGAAGGCGGCACGTTGCACGCTGATGAGCACGGACCGGAGACCCTTGTCGGTCGACGGCGACTGTTCGGCGGTGAGCTCCACCTCCGGGATGGCGAAGCCGTCGCGGCCATGGGTGTCGCCTCCCCAGCGCATGACGTACGCCTGGGAGCCCGTGTACCCCGCGCGGGCAAGCAGGTAGCCGTCGTCGGGGCGGGCCTCCTCGATGATCTCGCGGTAGATCCGGTCGTACGCGACCGGGTACCAGTTGTGGACCTGGCGCCCGTTCCGCCCGTCGAACCAGATGTCGTCGACGCCGCTGCTCACGTCAGACTCGTCGCCGCGGTCCATCACGAAACCGTCGATGTGCCGACCCTCGGGCCCGGCGAGGAACTCGAGAACGTTCGTCTTGTACCACTCCACCGCGTCGGGATTCGTGAAGTCCACCGAGACTCCCACGATCTCCGACGCCGCATCACGGTCACTGTTCGGCGCGAGGTAGCCGAGCCGCTCGGCCTCGTCACCCAGGCTGCCGAGGGCCCACGGAGCGGTGAACACGTGCATCTTCCAGCCGCGTCCCTCGAAGATCTCCAGCATCTCCTCCGCGTTGGGGAAACGCTCGGGGTCGAATTCCCACTCGGCGAACCCGGCCTCGCCGACCGTCCACGGCCGGTCGAAACGGTAGAGACCTGCGGGGATGTCGTACTCCTCGTAGACATCGAGGTCGCGGGCCGCCGCGGCGTTGATCTCGACACCGTCGACCGTCGTCGTTTCACCGATCGGGTGCACGTCGTAGCCACGCCAGTGACGGAACACGTGGTCCGGAGGCTGCGGAGGGTGCCCGGTGAGATCGTGGTAGGCGCTGACGATGGTGCTGTGGTCGGGTCCGGCAAAGAGGTGGTAGGTCGCCGCATCCGCATCGGGATCCCACTCGAACTCGAACGCGACGATCCCGGGATCAGTCGCCGCGATGTCGTAGCGGCCGGGCATGAAGCCGTCGACGAGGAGCCCGTAGCCCTTCGACGACTGGTGGAACGGCGCGTAGCCGGAGATCGTGGGGGTGATCCACATCTCGACGGTCTCGCCGCGACGGTTCAGGGAGCCGACCGCCGCGGGGTAGAGCTCGGAGTCCTCGTAGCTGTCCGTGATCCGTTCGGTGAGCCCGTAGATCAGCTCGTCGTCGGGTGAGGCGAGGCGCTCACCCCACGCGGTGAACCCGGCGTCGTCGTCGGGTCGCAGTGTCAGCCCGACCGAGTCGGCTCGGCCGTCGGCGGCGAGCCCGACCGTTCCCGTGGACCCGTCATCGAAGACGACATCGAAGTCCACGGACCGCTCACCCGCGGAGAAACCGGTCGCTCGCTCGATCCCGGTGCGGGTGTCGCCTCGAGCCAGGTAGAGACCGGCCTCCTCGACGAAAAAGGGCTCGTGCTCCTCTGCGAAGGTGGCGTCCACTGAGAACGGATCGAGCCCGACGCTGAGGACGGCGGCACCGGTGTCGGCCACGACGGTCCCGTCCTCCTCGACGACCTCCCATCCGGTGACCTCGACGTCGTCCGGGGGTTCGGATGATGAGTCGCCGGACGTACACGACACGACGAGGAGACCCGCGGCGGCGGCGACACCGACCGCGCCCGATCGCAGCGACCTCCGGTGCCTGGTCCGTATCACAGGACTCCCGAGCATTATCGGCACGTCGACATCGGTCAAGCCGCTCGGCGTCGGTCGTTCGTGCGACTCCCGTCGCATCTCGCGGGTAGCTTTGTCGAACCTGCGGCCCGCGAGCGTCGAGCGACGAGGAGTGGCGGACATGACCAGCACCCGCGAGCGCGAACACCGGCTCGACTCTTCGAAGTTCCGGGTTGTCCTTGCAGCAGTCCTGGCGGTCCTGCTCGCGGTTGTCACCGCGTGCTCGTCGTCGAGTGATTCCGACGAGACGTCGGACTCCACGACGACGACCGGGGCCGAAACGGCAGCCGATGACGGGTCCTTCTCCATCCCCGACGAGCTCCTGGAGCGTGTCGAGGACGCCGGCCTCACCTTCGAGGAGTTCGACTACGCCACGGCACCCGAGGGTGTTCCCTGGCCGACCGAGGAATGGCCGACGGGCGATCTACCCGACGACGTCGACACCGAGGAGATCGACGCCATCGTCGACAACGCGTTCGGTCCGCTGTCGAGCGACGGAGGGACCATCGACGCCATCCTCGTCGTCAAGGACGGTGAACTCGTCGTCGAGGAGTACAACAACTGGGATCCGAACGAGACGCATCCCTCGTGGTCGATGGCGAAGTCGATCAACAGCGCTCTGGTCGGGATCCTCGTGAAAGAGGGAAAGCTCGACATCTTCGAGCCGGTCGACGCTCCCGAGTGGTCGGAACCGGGCGACCCACGGTCCGAGATCACACTCGACGAGCTCTTGCGGATGAGCAGCGGTCTCGAGTGGGACGAGGACTACGAAGACCCCACGGGAGACGTCCTCACATCTCTCGGACCGGAGAACGACCGCGCCAACTACACAGCCTCCAAGCCGCTCGAGGACGAGCCCGACACGGTGTGGTACTACTCAACCGGCACGGCCAACCTGATCGGCCGAAGTGTCGCCGAACAGGTCGGCTACGGCGACGACCTCGTGGCCTGGATCCAGGAGTCGCTGTTCGACCCCCTCGGCATCGCCGGCGCCGAGCACCTGCTCGACGTGACGGGTCTGCACAGCGGGGGCTCCTACATCCACCTCACACCACAGGACTACGCACGATTCGGGCTTCTCTACGCCCGTGGCGGCGTGTGGGACGGCGAGCAGATCCTCCCCGAGGAATGGGTCGACTACAGCCGGATGCCCACCCCGACCACCGACACCGAGGAGTACGGCGCGCAGTGGTGGCTCGAGGAGGACCACCCCGGCGGCTTTCACGCCAGCGGCTTCAACGGCCAGAGCATCGACGTGTTCCCCGAGGAGGATCTCGTGATCGTCGTGCTGTCGGAGGGTGGCGACAACGAGGTGGTCCGCCAGGACCTCATGGACGCCTTCGGCGTCTAGGACGCCGGGCCGCTGCGCGACGCCCCTGCAGCGACATCTCCGACCGCAGTGGTCCGTCAGGATTCCAACGCTCCCGGGTCGCTCGGGACGTCGACGGCGTGCTCCCGGAGAGCGTCGAGCGGGACGATGTCGAGAGCGCGCTCATGCGTGGAGGCGAGGACGACAGGTGCCGCGACACCGTCGCCGTGAGCCCGCAGCCAGTTGGCGGCCGTCACACACCAGCGGTCTCCCGGTTGGAGGCCCGGGAAGTGGAACTGGGGCATCGGCGTGCTGAGGTCGTTGCCGATCCCCCGCTGGTGCTCGAGGAACTCCGCTGTGACGACAGCACAGATCGTGTGGCTGCCGAGGTCCTCGGAACCGGTGTTGCAGCACCCGTCACGGTAGAAGCCGGTGAGAGGGTCCGCTCCACAGGGCTCCAGGTCGCCGCCGAGCACGTTGCGTGCCGCACTGGGTTCCACGACCCGCCAGTATGGCCGAGGACTCCCGGGCGCGTCCGTCCCCCATCGGATACCGCATCGTCAACCCAGCGAGACACCGGGCGCTAACGTTCCGAAACCGTGGCTTCCACCGACGCTCCGAAACGGGCCGCACTCGTTCTCCTTGCGCTGATCCTCGTTGCCGCCGTTGCGAACCTCAACCTCGCCGTCGCCAACGTGGCCCTGCCCGACATCGGCAAGGCCTTCGACTCGACGCAGACCACTCTGAACCTGATCGCCGTCGGCTACTCCCTCGGGCTCGCCGCCTCGGTTCTCTACCTCGGAGCGCTCGGCGACCGGTACGGCCGCAAGCTGATGCTCGTCGCCGGAACCGTGCTGTCGATTCCCGCCGCGCTCCTGGCTGCGTTCGCCCCCTCCGACGACATCCTCTTCGTGGCACGTGTCCTCGGCGGCCTCTCGGCCGGAATGGCGTACCCCACAACGCTGGCCCTGATCACCGCGTTGTGGTCGGGACCCGGGCGCACACGCTCCATCGCACTGTGGTCCGGGATCGGCGGGGCGATCTCCGCACTCGGCCCCCTGACCGCCGGCTACCTGCTCGGCGAGTTCTGGTGGGGCTCGGTGTTCCTCATCACACTGCCCCTGGCCGTCGTGGCGCTCGTGCTCGCCGTCGTCCTCGTGCCGAACCACGTGAACGAGACGTCGGATCCCGTGGACAACTCCGGGGGTGTTCTCTCGATCGTCCTCGTCGCGGCGCTCGTCCTCGCCATCAACTTCGCGTCGGTACCCGACGAGGGGACGCTCGCCATCGGGCTCGGAGTCATCGCCCTGGCCGCGTGCGTGGCCTTCGTCATCCGGCAACGCATGGCCGCCAATCCGCTGTACGACCTCCACGTGGCGGCGCGACGTGTCTTCTGGGTGGCGGCGGTCGCCGGGGTTATCGTGTTCGGGGCGCTGATGGGCGCCATGTTCATCGGCCAGCAGTTCCTCCAGAACGTCCTGGGATACTCGGCGTTGGAATCTGGTGCGGCAATTCTGCCGGCCGTCTTCGCCATGGTCCTCGTTGCGCCGCGGTCGGCGAAGCTCGTCGGGTCCGTTGGCTCGCGCGCCACGCTACTGTTCGGCTACCTCTTCTGCCTGCTCGGGTTCGCCACGATGCTCCTGTTGTGGGACACGGGCTCCGGCTACTGGGAGGTCGGCCTCGCCTACCTGTTCGTCGGCATCGGTGTCGGCCTCGCCGGTACACCGGCCTCTCACTCACTCACGGGGTCGGTCCCCGTCACCCGCGCGGGGATGGCCTCCGGTACGGCCGACCTCCAGCGCGACCTGGGTGGGGCGATCATGCAGTCGATCCTGGGGTCGTTGCTCACCGCCGGCTACGCGGCAGCCATCGGAAACGCCATCGCCGATGCCCCCTCGTCGGTGCAGTCGAAGATCAGCAGCGGCGTCGAGTCGGAGCTCCAGAAGTCGTTCGCCGCGGCGGAGGCGACCGCGCAGGCCTACCCGCAGTACTCGAAGCAGATCACGGCTGCGGCGCGATCGTCGTTCGTGGACGGGTCCGACTGGGCATACGTGGCGGGGATCGCCGCGATCCTGCTCGGGGCCGTGATCGTCTTCCTCTTCTTTCCGAGGCACGGTCGGGAAGAAGAGCTCCTCGGGGAGTACGAGACCGAGGACTCGGCGGCCACGGCCGCGCACTGACGCCGACGTCGCCGGTCGGCGAACCAGGTGGGCCTCAGTCGTCGTGGGTACCCAGCGCCGTGCCCGTGAAGCCCGACAGCCTCGCCGCGGCCTGGACGAAGCTCAGGTGCGTGAACGCCTGGGGCGTGTTGCCGAGCTGGCGTTTCGTCACAGGGTCGTACTCCTCCGAGAACAGCCCGACGTCGTTGGCGACGGCCTTGAGCCTCTCGAAGAGCGCCGTGGCGTCCTTGGTGCGCCCTTGGGCGACGTAGTTGTTGACGAGCCAGAAGGAGCACGGCAGGAAGGCGCCCTCCCCGGGCGGGAGCCCGTCGTCGCCGGACTCGCTGCGGTAGCGCAGGACGAAGCCGTCCTGGATGAGGTCCTTCTCGATGGCCGCCACGGTTCCGACCATCCGGGGGTCCTTCCCGGGCAGGAACCCCGACGTCGGGATCTGGAGGAGCGCCGCGTCGAGCTGTTTGGATCCGTAGGCCTGGGTGAAGGAGTTGAGGTCGGGGTCGAAACCCTCGTCGCAGACCTGCTGGTGGATCTCGTCGCGTGCGGCACGCCAACGGTCGAGTGGAGCGGGGAGGTCGAACTCCTCGGCGGAACTCACCGCGCTTGCGAAACCGAGCCACGCCATGACCTTCGAGTGCGTGAAGTGCTGGCGCTCACCGCGCATCTCCCAGAGGCCGTCGTCGGGGTGCTGCCAGGCACCCTCCAGGAAGTCGAGCAGGGCGACCTCGAGCTTCCACGGCTCGTCGGCGTGGCCGGCGGATCCGGCCTGGGCGGGTGCGACGTCGCGCATGAACGCCAGTGAGGCGAGCGTCTCGCCGTAGACGTCGAGTTGGAACTGGTTGCTCGCCGCGTTGCCGACACGCACGGGTGCCGATCCTTCGTAGCCCGAGAGCCCCGGGACCTCGTATTCGTCGAGGCGCCGCTCGCCACCGAGCCCGTACATGATCTGGAGCTTGGCGGGGTCGCCGGCGGCGGCCCGTAACAGCCAGTCGCGCCACGCCAGGGCCTCGTCGTCGTATCCGCCGGTCATGAGAGCAAGGAGCGTGAGCACCGAATCGCGCAGCCAGCAGTACCGGTAGTCCCAGTTCCGGACACTTCCGATCCACTCCGGCAGTGACGTGGTCGCCGCGGCGACGATGCCGCCCGTCGGCGCGTACGTGAGCGACTTCAGGGTGATGAGCGACCGGCGGACCATGTCGGCCGACTCGTCGTGGAAGTTGCACCGTCCCGACCACTCCCGCCACCAGTCGTCGGTCCGTTGGAGAGCATCGTCGGCATCACCCTCGGGCGGTGCGTCGACATGCGACGGATGCCACGCCAGGACGAAGGGGATCCGATCTCCCGTTTGGACGACGAAGTCGGAGACGGTCGACGGTCCCGCGCCCTCCGTGGGTGCCGGCGTGGAGAGCACCATCGAGTCGGGGCCTGCCGTCGCGTGCGTCCGCCCGTCCTCGCAGACGACCCACGGCAGGTTCGAGCCGTAGTCGAACCTGATGCGGAGGTCCATGTGGATCGGCACCCGCCCCGAGACGCCCTCCACGATCCGCACGACGTCGACCGTCTCGTCGCGGATCGGCATGAAGTCGATCAGCCGCACGACACCGTCGTCGGTGTGGAACGTGGTCTCCAGGACGAGTGTGCCGTCGCGGTAGGAACGCTCGATCCGCCTGATCCCACCAGCCGGCGCCAGGAGCCAGCGTCCGTTCTCCACTTCCCCGAGGAGTGCGGCGAACACAGCGCCGGAGTCGAAGCGCGGGACGCAGAGCCAGTCGATCGAGCCGTTCCTGTCGACGAGCGCGGCGGTCTGCGTGTCGCCGATGATCGCGTAGTCCTCGATGGGGCTCGCCACGGTGAAGGTCAGTTCTCCAACCAGGCCCAGGCGTCGTCGTCACTGTCGAAGTACTGCGCCTCCTTCGCGTAGAAGGGGCTGGCGATCTTCGTGAGGTACTCCTGCCACTTCCGGTTGCCCACGATCGCCATCTTCTCGATCTTGTCGTGGTACTCGTGTCCGAAGTGCAGGTCGGAGCCCCAGGCGCTCACCTTCTCCCAGTGGAAGTCGGTGAGGTCGCACAGCAGGTTCACCGATCCGGTGTCGGCCACCGCCGCCTCCACGGCCGGGGTGAGAACGGCGTAGTCCTCCTTGGAGACGTCTCCCGACACCTTGAACCCGAGCGTCGACCCGGAACTACGGTCCATCTTCTCGATCATCGTGCATCTCCTTCTGCGAGGCGGGCACCGCAGGATACCTGCGGCGCTCCTCCTCGCCTTCGGTAGGGTCGCGGGCGTGACCCGTCGAGACGATCCGGCACCGGCGCACCCGCTCGTCGAGGCCGGAGAGGTCACGGTGGTCCCCGGGGTCTACGACTCGTTGTCGGCCCGCCTGGCCGAACGCGCCGGGTTTCCTGCGGTCGTGCTCACGGGCTACGGCGTTGCCGCCACCCTGCTCGGTGAGCCGGATCTGGGGCTGCTCACGCAGTCCGAGCTGCTCGAGGTCGCCCGACGGGTCTGCGCGGCGACGGACCTGGCGGTGATCGTCGACGGCGACACGGGTCACGGTGGGCCACTGAACGTGCAGCATCTGGTGCGTGCGCTGGCGCAGATCGGTGCCTTCGGCGTCATCCTGGAGGACCAGACGTGGCCCAAGCGCTGTGGCCACATGCGCGACAAGTCCGTCGTGGACGCCGGGGAGCACGCGGCCAAGATCCGCGCCGCCGTCGATGCCCGGGGCAACGACCACCTCACGATCACCGCCCGCACGGACGCTCTCGCGACACACGGACTGGACGAGGCACTCCGCCGGGCCCACCTCTACAAGGACGCCGGCGCCGACGTGTTGTTCGTCGAGGGACCCCGAACGGTCGAGGATCTCCGCATCATCGGTGACCGGCTTCCCCCACCCCTCGCGGTCAACCTCATCGAGGGGGGACGAACACCCCTGTGCTCGCTCGAGGAGCTGCGGGAGATGGGCTTCTTCTCCGTCGGTTTCGTGCTGTCGGGCCTGTACGCGGCAACCCGCGCTCTCGACCGTACCTACCGGCACCTTCGCCGGTACGCGGAGACCGACTCCGTCGCCGGCGAGATGGCCGACTTCGACGAGATGGCGGAGATCCTCGGTGTCGAGGAGCGCCTGGCGACCGACGAGCGCAACCGCGCCTGACACACTGTGAGGGTCGGTTCGTGATCGTGAGAGCGGTTCGTGATGATGCTCGCCCACGTCCAGGATCAGGTCGCACACTCGGCGCCCTACGTCCTGCTCGGCGTCGCGGTCGCCGCCGCCGCGTTCTTTGCGATCGTCTGGCGACGCCGAACGCCAACGAGCGACGGCGAGCTCGACGCCGAACCAGCCGGGCGTCTCTGGCCACGGCGGGCCGGCCTGATGTTCAGCGGCGTCCTGTTCTTCCTCGCCCTCGGGGCCTTCCTCACGAGCGAGCACTGGACCTGGCTCTTGGAGGACGGATCGGTCCGCTCCGACGGCGTCACCGCACCTCCGGTGGTGCTCGAGCCCGGCGACGACCTGTTCCGCGTGGGCGACGAGTCGTCGGCGACGTACATCACCACCGAGCGAAAAGCTGGCAACGACTCCACCGTGGAGGGCTCCACGTCGCTCGTGGCCGGCGAGATCGCGCTCAACCGCGACGACGTCCGGAAGAGCAGGATCGGAACGATCGTCGTGAACGTCGAGGCGCTGGAGTCGGATTCGGCGCTTCGCGACAAGCGCATCCGGCACGACTTCCTGGAGTCGACCGAACACCCCTACGTCGAGTTCGACCCCGGCGCCATCGCGGGACTCCCCGCTGCCGCCGAGGAGGGTGTCGACTACGACGTCAGCGTCGGCGGCGACCTCACGGTCAAGGAAACGACGGAGCCCGTGACCTTCACCGGTACTGTGCGCCTCGACGCCGAGCGCGTCACGGCCACGATGGAAGCCGAGATCCTGATGTCGTCCTTCGACATCGGGCCCATCGCCGTTCCCGGTCTCCTGTCGACATCCGACGAGGTCACACTCCGGTTCGACCTGGTGGCAGACGAGACCGAGCCCGGGAACGGCAACGCCACGGTGGCCGCCGCGTCGGTGGGGGAGGTCGGCAACCCTGGCGAGTACCCGTTCTCCGAGACGGTTCAGCCGATCCTCGAGGAGAGCTGCGCGTCGTGCCACGAGAAGGACGGCGTGGGGAACGAGACGTTCCCGCTCGAGACGGCCGGCGACGCCGCCGAGGTCGCCGACGACCTCGCCCTCGTCACCGGATGGGGCTACATGCCGCCATGGGGCGCGTCGGAGAAGTCCTTGCCGTTCGACCACGACTGGTCGTTGAGCGACGACGAGAAGGCGGAGATCGCCGCGTGGGCCGAGGAGGGTGGCGGGCTCGACGTCCCCACCCACACTCCGATCGAACCCTCGGTCGACGCGATCCGCGAAGTCGACGCCGACGTCACGATCACGCCGGAGCCCTACGCAGGAACTTCCGAGCAGCTCGACGACTACCGCTGTCGGATCTACGCCCTCCCCGAGACCGACGAGTTGCGCTGGGTACGGTCCTTCACGATCGTGCCCGACGAGAAGGAGATCGTGCACCACGCCGTGTTCTTCCATGCGGAGGCCGACGTTCTCGAGACGGCGCGGGAGATCGACGATGCGGACCCCGGCACCGGGTGGGCGTGTGGCGGTCTCACCGGGCTCGACGGCCGGGTCGAGCAGATCGCCGCGTGGGCGCCCGGCCAGCAACCCGTCGAGTATCCCGACGGGACCGGTATCCGGCTCGAGCCCGGCGACTTCTTCGTCGTGCAGACGCACTACCACTACGACCACGAGTTCCCGGAGGACACGTCCGAGGTCGTGGTCGATTTCGCCCCCGAGAGGGACGTGGCCGAGGGCGCGGTCCGGCCCGTCGACAACGCGACGTACCTGGCGCCCGCCGAGATCCCGTGCAGCGACGAGGAGAGGGGCCCACTCTGTGACCGCGATGCGGTCCTCCGACAACTCGGCGAGAAGTTCGGCCCCGGCGCACCTCTCATCCCGACCGGACTACTCCTCCAGTGCCGCAAGCAGTTGAGCGACTACCTGAGCGACACCGACGGCGTCGCCCACGCCGACTGCCGCCACCGCGTCTCGAATCCCGGTGAGATCGTCGGCATCTTCGGCCACATGCACGAGTTCGGGAAGTCGTTCCGCATGACGCTCAACCCGGGAACGCCCGAGGAACGGATACTGCTCGACATCCCCAACTGGAGCTTCGACTGGCAACTCCACTACGAGCCCCTCGACACCGTCGTGCTGGACCGTGACGACACCCTTCTCGTGGAGTGCACGTGGGACCGGGCGCTCGCTCCCATGCCCGAGCCCCGCTACATCACGTGGAACGAGGGCACGGAGGACGAGATGTGCTACTCGACGGTCGCCACCGTCGCGGCGTTGCCCGACTGATCCGCAGTGGTCAGGGGTCCCTCACTCGGAGGATCGACAGAAGGCCGTGTCCTCTGGTCTTCGGCACCGACGGCCCCTGGATCTTCGCGCCGACCGAACTTCTCGAGCAGCGCCATGGGGCCGAGCTCGCGGTAGCTGGTGAACCCGTCGGGGCGCGACGACAGGTGGTTCGCCAGGAACAGGTCGAAGAAGTCCCGGCCTCGCATCGCGGTGAAGCGCGCCAGGAACCATTTTCGTAGCGCCATGGCGCCATTGACCGCCCAGACCATCGGGCGCGGCGGAAGCGAATAGCCGAGCGCAGCAAGGAGCTCGGGATCGCCCATCCACACTCGCGTGACCGGCGACACCAGAGGACGCACGATCCTCGGCACCATGGCTTCGACGGCGCACATCATGGCTTCGGCCAAGGCGTGGTTGTCCGGGTGGGACCTCCTGTTCTCGTCGAGATAGTTGTCGACCCAGCGCCGGAGCTCTTCTCCATCGGCGGGTACTCCATCGATGCCCATCGCCACACCCGTGCAGCGAATCCGCTCGTAGAGCATCCGCTTCTCGGAATCGGTGATGGGCCGCCACCCGTAGCGCTCGTTCCAGCGCTCCGACCCGAACCCGAACGTCGACAAGACATAGAGGTAGTCATCGTTTCGGATCGCGTACTGGGCGTGGATCCGGTTGATCTGGGCTATGGCTTCGCGCCCCTCGGCGCTGTCCGGGCCCCTGGTGAGAGGTGCGGCCATCAGCGCCTTCGTGTCGTCGAGTCGGCGTACTCCGTCGTTGTGGTACTCGCCCGTCCTGCGCAGCAGGGCCGAGATGCGGGGAATGGCGAACGTGTGGAACTGGCCGACCTCGCTGGCCAGCACCGTGTCGACACCCAGATCTGCGGCGTACTGATCGAACGGGTCCGTGCGTGACTCCGGTCGGCGTCGGCGCAGATTCACGATGCTTGTCCAGGCGGCCGCGAGTGGTCCGGATCGGCGTGCCATGGCGGAACAGTACCCAACACGCCTCTTGCCGGACGCGTCCGGCGGCCCCGGAGAACACCATCGCCTCGGAGACGAACTCGACCCCTCACCCCGTGCGGACATGAAGTACAAGGAGAGGTCCGTCGAAGCCTGCAGCCGCGGCGCATGGCGCCCGACGGCGTCGTAGAGTCGGAGGATCGACAGGAGGTCGTATCCCATGGGCAGCACAACCCCCGAAACGGTTCACTGGCGGGGCGTCAACCATCTGGCACTCGTCACACCCGACATGGACTCGACGGTCCGTTTCTATGCGGGCGTCCTCGGTATGCGGCTCGTGTGCACGACGATGGCCGGTCCGATGCGCCACTACTTCTTCGAGATCGGGCCACAGAACACGATCGCGTTCTTCGAGATCCCCGGTTTGGAACGTTTCGAGAAACCTGCCGGCGCTCCGCCCCCGGATTTCCCGATCCAGTTCGACCACCTCTCCTTCAATGTTCCCGACGAGGATGCGTTGGAAGCCCTGCGGAAGCGCCTCATCGACGCCGGCAGTGAGGTCACCGAAGTCGTCGATCACGGGTTCGTGCGTTCGGTGTACTTCACCGATCCGAACGGAATCTCGCTCGAGGCCTCCTGGTGGGCGATCGACGCCACCGGCCGGCCTGCCGACTTCGACGACGCCCGCGTGTTCGGTGATCCCGACCCCGTGTCTGCGGTCGGTGAGCTCGCTCGACACGGAACTGTCGATCAGGTACCGACGACGAAGCTCGTCGGCGACGAGATCCTCGACCCGGCCTGATCCGGTCGGGGCCGTTCAGGCGTCGGCAACGAGACGTCGGACGTCGGCGAGGCGTTGGATCGAAGCCAGAGCTGACCGCTGCTCCTCGACGATGTTGCGGACGATCACGTCCGTGTAGCCCATCGAAGCGAAGCGCCGGAACTCGTCGGCCACCGTTTCGACCCCGCCGACGACGCAGGCGCTCGGATCGAAGCCGCGGTAGCCGGCGTCGAGCACGGGGCCGGCGACGGACCGCGCGTCGGCGTCGTCTGCGCCCACGTGCACATCGCGTCGGATCGCGATGACCGACGGTCTTCTTCCGTGAACGTCGCAACGCTGCCGGTAGGTGCCGAGCAGTCGGTCGGCCGCCTCGGGGACGAGGTCCGGCCCCGCGAGCCAGGCGTCACCGAGACGAGCGGCGCGGTCGATCGCCCGGGGAGCATGGCCACCGATCCAGATCGACAATCTTCCGGGAGGCAACGGAGCGATCCGCGCGCTCTGGATCGACCACGGATCGGTGGCATCCACCTCCTCCCCTGCGAGGAGCCGACGGACGATCGACAACGACTCCTCGAAGCGGGTTGCCCGGTCGCGTTCCGAGGTTCCGAGCGCCGCGAACTGCTCCGTGCCCGCGCCGATGGCGCACTGGAGCACGAAGGGGCCACCGGCGACGGCGGAAAGCGTCGCCACGTGCTCGGCGACGATCAGTGGATGCCAGAGCGGCAAGAGGTAGAGGGCACCGGCGGGGCGCTCATCCCACTCGGCCAACAACCGTCCGAGGATGGGTGAGTTCTGGTAGTAGGGCACCGGTACGTTGTGATGGTCCCCGACGAAGAGGGAGTCGAGTCCCGCCTCGCGCGCCGCAGCTGCCCGCTCGACCATGAACCGCGCGCCGCTCCGCACGTCGCCCACGCCGTAGACGCTTCGTACCGAGATCCCCACACGCATGGTCGCTCCTTGGCCTCGTGCAAGCGTCGCACAAACGGCGCCGGACCGGGCGAGGTGCCGCCGCGGGAGCTCTGGCGGCCCGTGGCGTAGTGTCGACGCAGCGGGATGACGTTGACCCGAAAGGCACCATGAGGTCCAGTGAGCAGCCAGTGGATCACACGACAGAGGCTGCCCACCGCAAACGGTTCGTCGGCCTGGCGACTGCGTGTGCCGTGGCGGTGCTGATCGCCGGCTGCAGCGCCGACAACGACGGAGACAACAACCAGAGCGCTCCGACGACCACCACGACGGCGATGGAGGCGCCCGATGCCCCGGTCGTGATCGCCCACCGGGGAGCGTCGCACGACGCACCCGAGCACACCTTCGCCGCCTACGACTTGGCCCTCGAGCAGGGCGCCGACTACATCGAGCAGGATCTGCAACTCACGGCCGACGGGATCCTCGTGGTACTCCACGACGACACACTGGACCGGACCGCCCGCGGCCCGGCTGATTCGTGTACCGGAACCGTGAGCGCCAAGACCCTCGACCAACTGCTCGAGTGCGACATGGGGTCGTGGTTCAACGAGACGTACCCCGAGCTCGCCGAACCCGACTACGTCGGCCTGACGATCCCGACGATGGAGGAGATCCTCGACCGGTACGGCTCAGACACGCGGTACTACATCGAGACGAAGACGTCGGGCGCCGAGCCTGCCATGGAGGAGTCGCTCGTGGATCTGCTCGGCGAGTCGGGTCTGCTCGACGACGTGTCCGACACGCAGCAGGTGATCATCCAGTCGTTCAGTCCCGACAGTCTCCGCAGCGTCCACACGCTGGTTCCCGACATCCCCCTCGTGCAGCTCCGGGTTCCCGGCAGCCCGCCACCCGACGAGGCCGCGCTCGACGACATCGCCGGGTACGCCGCGGGCATTGGCCCCGCGTTCGCCGATGCCGACGCGGCACTGGTCGAGGCGGCGCACCGTCGGTGCCTCGTCGTGCACCCCTGGACCGTCGATGACCCTGCGGAGATGGTGCAGCTGCTCGACCTCGGTGTCGACGGCATGTTCACGAACATGCCGGAGGTCCTCGTCCCCAAGACAGACGGCCGCGCCACACCGCTGGAGGCGTGCACATCCGGCGCATCCGTGGGCTGAGTGCGGCCCGCGCTCGAGCCGTACGGCCACTCCGACGCGCCACCGCCAGATCCTCAGTTCGGATGCCGCGGCAGCGTGGGATGGCGGCGTTGGAGCAGGGCTCGGTTGTAGCGCTGGAGCATGACCGGATAGCCGTTCACCAGGACGTCGAACAACAATGTCAGGATCGCGGCCGTCCACCAGCGGTGGGCAGCGGCGTTGACCACGACGACCAGAGTGGCGATCAGAAGGATGACGTGGCTCACTTCGGCGTCCCTCATTCTCTGGTCGAGGTGGGCGAGCTTCTCCGGCGTGTGTTCGGACGGCAGGTGCAGGTCGGGGTTGAACACGGCGAAGGGTCCGCGGCGCAGCAGTCGCTTCGCGACACGGACTCCGAGCAGCTCGTAGAGACGTCCGGAGACCTCGAAGGCGCGAAGGTCATGGTACGAACCCGGAAGGCGGGGTCGAGCGACGCGGCTCACCGTTCCCAGCCACACCATCGGCACCCACACGACCAGGAATGCGAAGACCGCGCTGGTGCCCCCGAAAACCCGGGCTGCCCAGGCGAGGAGGAGGCCCGCCACGACGGTCGTGCCGACGAGAACCAGAACCTTCCGCACGCTCTGATCGTCGCGGAACGGCTCAACGGCGGCCAGGGCCGTTGGTCCGTGGACTCTCGGGCGCGTGGGTGGCCACGAGCTCTGTCGACGTCAGCTCGTGGTGGAGTCGGCGCCTTCGTCGGGCAGCAGCGACTTCTGGTCGAGGACGTAGAGAAGTGCCAGTGACGGCAGGATGATCACCGCGGCGGCGACGAAGACCACGAAGAGGGCGACGAGGGTCGGTTCGGGCGCAGCGTCGTCGGAGACCTTCAGGGTCGTCGGCAGCATGTAGGGCCACTGCGCGACACCCCAGGCGATGATGACGCCGGCCACCGCCCCGATCGAGAGGACGCGCGCGAAGCGGTGGGAGTGCCGGACCAGCAGGATCAGCGACCCGAGCCCACAGAGAGCGGAGAGAATGACGAGCGGCAGGGCACGCGACGTGAGCCCGTCGAAGACGTAGCGGGCGTCCTCCCGGAGTACGAAGGTCCCCACGAAGGCGATCACACCCGTCACGACGGCGGCTCCCACCGCACGACGGCGGAAGTACTCGACCATGCGGTCGTCGTCGAGGCGCCGGGCGTCCCAGACGAGGTAGACGGCCGCGAGGTATGCCACCGCCGCTACGGCGAGGACGCCACCGAGAACGGACGTGGGGTTGACCCAGCTGTTCCAGGGGTCCCCGGCCCTGCCGCCCGCCGGAACGCGCCCGGAGGCGATCGCGCCGGCGATCGCCCCCATGCAGAACGGCACGACGACCGACGACGCGGCGAACGCCGCACCGAAGTTCCGCTGGTCGCGGGTGCGGAACACGGCCTTGCGGAAGGCAAAGCTCGATCCGCGTACCACGATCCCCAGCGCGGCGAGTGTGAGAGGGACGAAGAGTGTGAGGGTGACCGACGCGAACGTCTCCGAGAACGCAGTCCACAACACGACGAGCACGAAGATCAGCCAGACGTGGTTCGCCTCCCACACCGGACCGATCGAGTGGTCGACCAGCGCCCGCGGTCGCTCCCCCTTCTCGGCGCCTCCCGCCACGAGATCCCAGAAGCCGGCTCCGAAGTCGGCACCGCCGAAGACGGCGTAGGCCGTCACACCGACGAACAGGACAACGGCAATCACGTCCGACCAGCTCATCCGACGGGTTCCCTGTCACCGGCATCGTGCGCGGGGGGATCGGCCGGAGAGGCGACCGGTGCAGGCGGGCCGTACGGGACGTCGTGCTCGGCCACGGCCTCGGCCTCGCGCCAGCGGCGTGCCATGCCGCGCAACACGAGAACGGTCGTGACGCCGACGACGGCGTAGACCCCGAGGATCACGAGGAACGTCATCCACACAGCGTTGTTGGCGGTGGCGGCGTCCTCGACCTTCATCTCGCCCACCACGATCCACGGTTGCCGGCCGACCTCGGTGACGACCCAGCCGGCCTCCATCGCGATCACCGCCAGGATTCCCGAGACCGCGGCGATGCGCAGGAACAACTTCGGTCCGGGGAGGTCGCGTCGCCGCCACCACACGATGCCGAACCACGCCGAGAGCAGGAGCAACAGCGTTCCGAGGCCGACCATCACGTCCCATGCCCAGTGGACGATGTTGGCCTGTCGGATCGTGGGCTGCTCGTCTTCGGGGAACGCGTCGCGTCCCTGGATCTCCGTGCTCGTCCAGTCGCCCGGGTCCGACAGGATCGACGCCATCCCCGGGATCGGAATCCCACCCGTGACCTCGCCGTCGCTGTTGAACCACCCGAACAGTGTCTCGGGGACGTCGTCGCCTGTCTCCCCCACGAGCTCGATCGCCGCGAACTTCTCGGGCTCGTTCTCGAAGACGTACCGGGCGAGTGAGTCACCCACGACCATCTGCACCGGTGTCGCGATCGCTGCGACCGTGAACGGGATGATGAAGCCGAGGCGGTGGTACCGGTCGTTGCGGCCCCGCAACATCCCGAAGGCGTAGACGGACGCCACGAGGAACCCGCCCACGAGGTACGCGGCCACGACCATGTGTGCCGCCTGAAGGGGCATCGCGTCGTTGAAGATCACGCCGAGCGGGTCGACGTCGGTGACCTTGCCGGCGGCGTCGAGCGTGTAGCCCGCCGGCTGGTTCATCCAGGCGTTGGCCGCCACCACCGAGATGCTCCCGCCGATCCCGGCGATCACCACGGGCACGCCTGTCCAGAAGTGCGGCCAGGGTTTCAGGCGCCGCCAGCCGTAGATGTAGATGGCGATGAAGATCGCCTCGGTGAAGAAGAACAGGCCCTCGACGGCGAAGGGAATCCCGAAGGCCTCGCCCCACCGGTCCATGAATCTCGGCCACAGAAGGCCGAACTCGAAGGTGAGGACGGTCCCCGTGACGGCTCCCACGGCGAACGTGACCGCCATGTACTTCGACCACCGCTGCGCCAGCCGCAGGGCATCGGCGTCGTCATGCTTGATCCCGCGGTAGTTGGCGATGAGCGCCATGGCCGCCCACGAGACACCCAGTGGCACGAGGACGATGTGGAAGGCGAGGGTGAACGCCATCTGTCCGCGTGCCCACGGCACCGGGTCGACAGCGAGGATCTGTGACCCGAGGTCGATCATCGGACGTCCCGGTCAGCGGGGCGCATCAGCTCACATTCCCGGAGCGACTCACGCTCGCCCGACCCGATCCGGATGTGGAGAGCGACTCGGTGCGGCGAGGCCTGCCCCGGTTCGCTCACCGCCCCCGACCACGCCACATCCCCTGCTCGACCGAACACGCCGACGGCCCTGTCGCGTCCACCGGGCGGCAGCCTACCGAGTGACCGGCATCGTCTGTTCGACCTCCGCCGCGGGTCGCTGTGCCTACAGCGTGCAGCGCCGGAGGCGCCACACCGATCGAACCTGAATCCCCGCTGACGGTCCAGCCCGGGTTCAGGCTGCCTTCAGGGTCGTCGCCGTAGGACTCCGACTACCGAAGCACCCGGACGGGAGGCCCGCCGTGGCACGTCGATCAGAAGAAGCCGGAACGAGACAGGATCAGACGGGACGACGTCGATCGGAGCAGCGTGAACCGTCGGGCTCCCGATCCGGTCCGGCGACCCGCCGTGCGCTCCGGGCCGTCGGAGCCCTGTCGGCGCTCGCACTCGTCGTCTCGAGCTGTGGCGGAAGCGGCAGCTCGGACTCCGGTGCCTCGGGCTCTGACGAGTCGCTGGACTGCGGCACCACGGTCGAGGTGGACCCGGCGAACTTCGTCGACCCCACGACCGACACGAATCCGTACCACCCGCTCACGCCGGGTCTGCAGTGGGTGCGGGGCGGGTCCACGCTCGTCGGCGACCGCGAGGTTCCCCACGAGGTCATCACCACGATGACCGATGTGATCCGGGAGATCGACGGGATCCCGACCGTCGCCATGCTCGACGAGTCGACCGACTCGGGCGAGGTCGCCCAGGTCGGAATGGACTACATGGCGCTCGACAGGGACGGCAACGTCTGGATCCTCGGGGGCTACACCGAGGAGTACGAGGGCGGCGAGTACACCAACACCGAGGGCGCCTGGCTCGGCGACGCCGACGGAGGAATGGTGGGCATCCTCGCGCCTGCCGACGTCACGATGGACACACCCCGCTGGTGTATCGGCGCCGCCCCGGACGAGGACCCGTCGGTCGGTGAGCCCGTCGAGGTCGGTGTCAGGGAGTGCGTGGCCTTCGGCTGCTACGACAACGTCCGGGTGATCCAGGAGGGCGAGGCCGGCGCCCCCGACAACGAAAACAAGTACTACGCACCCGGCGTCGGGGTCATCAACAACGTCCCGCTCGACGCGAGCCTGCACAAGGACCGCTTCGAGCTCCTCAACCTCGTCGAGCTGAGCCCCGAGGGCCTGGCCGAGGCGAGCCAGACGGTGCTCGACCTCGAGGCCCACGCCCGTGAGACGGCTCCCGACGTGTTCGGTGCGGCACCCGAGTCGGAGCGGGCGAGTTGACCGCTTCGCCTGTGCTGCACGTGAGGGGCCTGTCGAAGTCCTTCGGACAGGCCGATGGCGATCCCGTGCCGGTGCTCGCCGACGTGGACCTGACGGTTCAGCCCGGCGAGAAGGCCAGCCTCATCGGGCTCTCGGGGAGCGGGAAGTCGACCCTGCTGTCGCTCGTGGCCGGGCTGCTGAACCCCGACCACGGCTCGGTCTCCGTCGACGGTGTGACGCTCGGCGACCTGAGCGAGCCGGCTCGGGCCCGGCTGCGGGCCGAGCGCATCGGCATCGCCCTCCAGGCCGACAACCTCATCCCGTTCCTTTCGGCGCGCGAGAACGTGGAGCTCGCCCTCGCCTTCGGGAGTCGACGGTCCCGACACGACGCCAAGGCGCGCGCGCTCGAGCTGCTGGGTGCGTTCGGAGTGGAGCACCGAGCGGACCACCGCCCACGCCGTCTCTCGGGGGGCGAGGCGCAGCGTGTCGCGCTGGCCGTTGCGGTCGCCAACGATCCGGACCTCGTACTCGCCGACGAGGTCGTCGCCCAGCTCGACGGGCAGACCGCCGGTCACGTCATCGACACGGTGCTCGAGGCCGACTACGCGTTGCTCTACGTCACCCACGACCGTGGACTCGCCGACCGGGTGGACGCCCGCTACGAGCTCGCCGACCACCGTGTGCGGCGCCGATGAGCTCCGCCAACCGGATCGAGACGAGCGCGCTCACCGTCGAGCACGCAACACCGGGCGGGCTTGTACGGGCACTGGAACACGCCGGTCTCACCATCGAGGGGGGCGAGGGTGTGGCCATCATGGGACCGAGCGGATGCGGGAAGTCGACGCTGCTGGGTCTGCTCGCGGGACTCGCGCTCCCGACGTCGGGACACGTCGCGATCGGTCCGACCGCGATCTCGGCTCTCTCCGAGCGAGAACGGGCCGCGTTTCGACGCCGGTGGATCGGCATGGTCTACCAGGCCGACAACCTCCTCCCTCACCTCACCGTCGAGGAGAACGTGGGTCTCCAACTCGCGATCGGACGGCCCGTTGCCCCCGCCTTCGGGGGCGAACCGCGGACTGTGCTCGACCGGCTCGGACTCCAGGGTCTCTGGACGCGCCTGCCCGACCAGCTCTCGGGAGGACAGCGTCAGCGGGTGGCGATCGCCCGCGCCGTGATCTGTGGGCCCGCCGTGATCCTTGCCGACGAGCCGACCGGGGCGCTCGACGCCGACAACGCCCGTCGAGTGATCGAACTTCTCGTCGAGGTCCACACCGAGATCGGGGCGACGCTGGTCGTCGTCACCCACGATCCGACCATCGCCGGTCGTGTGGCACGGACCGAGCACCTCGCTCGACCCCGACGACACGAGGAGCCGGCCGGTGCTGGCGCGATACGTCCTCGCTGACCTGTGGCGGAACCCTCGACGCACGCTGTCGACGATGGTCGGCGTCAGCCTCGGGGTCGGGCTGTTCTGTGGCGTGCTGTTCTTCGTGGACGGGCTCTCGGCGTCGATGACCCAGCGCGCCGTCGAGCCACTCGCGATCGACATGCAGCGCGTCGTCACCGAGCGAGCCGCCGGCACGCTCGAGCTCACCCAGACCGTCGACCCGCCGGACACCCTGGCGGCAGGCGACGAGGCCGAGATCAGCATCGACGTCCGGAATCCCGGTGATGTCGCTGCTCACGAGGTGACGATCCGATCACTCCCGTCCACCGGGCTCCGGTTCGTCCCTGACTCCGCCCGCCTCGACGACGGCCCCATCGAGGGCTTCGACGACAACCCACTCTCTTCGGGTCCGGGACAGAACGGCTTCAACATCGGAACGCTGGAGCCCGGCGCCTCCCACCGGCTGACGTACCGCGTGAGAGCCGAGACGACGACGGCGGTCGACGACAGCATGGCGGCCACGACGTACTCGAGTCGCGAGTCGCTCAACCCCACCCCGGCGAACCAGCCGCCGCCTCAACAGGTCGACGAGCTGGCTCGCCAGATCGCAGAACTCCCCGGGGTCGCCAACGCCAGTGCCCTGTCGATCGCCGATCTCGGACCGGCCTCTCTTCGGGCCTCGTCAGTGACGGCGGAAGGCCCGGCCAAGATCTTCGGCTTCGATGACGAGTACGCCCGGGATGATTCCACGATCTCCATCACCGAAGGGGCTCTCGCCGGCGACGGTGCTGTTCTCAGCGCAGAGGCTGCAACCGCGCTCGGCATCTCGATCGGCGACATCACAACGGTCGTGTTGCCCGACGACACGACGCTCGACCTGCCGGTGACGGGTGTCGCCGACCTGTCCCGATCACGCTCGTTGTTTTCCAGTCGGCGCGGCGGCGATCTCGAAACCTTCATCTACACGCCCAACGCGGTGATCGTCTCCCCGGCAACGTTCGCCGACTCCGTCTTCCCGGCCTACGAACGTGCCATCACGGCGGGGGCGGGACGGCTGAAGAATCCACCGATCCGGGAGGTCGACATCGCCGTTGACCGTGATGCCCTCGCGGCAGCTCCCGCGACGGCGCTGGTGGAGACCGAGCACATCGCCTCCGACGTGATGAGCGTGGCCGAAGGCCAGGACTACCTGCTCGACAACATCTCGAACACCCTGGGCGTCGCAGTAGGCGACGCGGCGGCTGCGAAGCGGCTCTTCGTGTTCCTCGGCGTTCCCGGTGCCGTGCTCGCGGCGATGCTCGCCGCGTACGCGGGCAACGTGCTCGCCGAAGCGCAGCGCCGGGAGCACGCCACGCTGCGCATCCGGGGCGCCGGCCGCCGCCACCTCCTCCGCATGCTCGCTCTGCACACCGCGCTCATCACCGGCGTCGGCGCTCTCGTCGGGTTGGTGGCCGGATTCGCCGCCGCGGGTGCCATCCTGGGACGGACCTCGCTCGAGCGCGCCAGCACGGCGAGCCTCGCGACGTCCGCCGTCGTCGGCACACTGGGCGGTTTCGTCGTCACGGGTTTCGCCCTGTATGCGACAGGCCGGCGCTCCATCGACCGCGAGATCAACGAGGACCGCCGTCGCCTCGACGAGCGAGCCCCGTTGTGGCGACGGGCTCGACTCGACCTCGTCGCGACCGGTGTTCTCGTCGTCGGAACCGTGTTGGCGCTTCGATCGGGTGCGTTCGACGGCACACCCGGATCCGTGTACTTCGGACGCTCCGTCGAGCTCGACCTCCCACTGCTCGTTCTGCCCCTCGCGGCATGGCTCGCGGGGAGCCTGCTCGCGGCCCGTGTCCTGTCCGCACTCCTGTCGCGCGCGCGACCGACCTCGACACCGCACATCGGCCCGCCGGGTCCCGAGCTGTTCCGTCGCAGCGTGGGACGCCGACCCTGGGCCATCAGCAACGGAGCGATCGTGGCATCGCTCATCGTGGCTCTGGCCACCTGCCTCGCGGCGTTCACGGCGTCGTACGACGCTGCCAAGGTCGACGACGCCCGCTACGCCAACGGCGCGGACATCCGCGTGACGCCCAGTCCGACCGCCGAACAGGTCTACGGCGTCCAGGACGCCGGAACCTTCGCCGCCGATGGCGTCGACACGCCCACCCCGGTGATCTACGGGCTGAGCAACGTGATTCTTCGCAGCGATCGCACGTCGGATCCCGCCAACCTGGCCGCGCTGGATCCCGCGGCCTTCGTGACGACGGCCCCCGTCGACCACGAGGCGACGACGTTGCTCGAGGAGATCGACGCTGATCCGACGGCGGTGCTCGTGAGCCTCGAGATGGCCGACCACCTCCAGGTTCAGGAGGGCGACACGATCCATGTGCTCCTGGCGCGGGCCACGCCCGACCAGGTCGAGATCGACGCGCAGGTCACCGGGCTCTTCGAGCGGCTGCCGGGCTTTCCCGAGGGCGCTGATGCGGTCATGTCCATCGAGACCCACACGGAGCAGGTACCGGACAAGGCCCCGGACTTCTTCCTCGCTTCCGTCGGCGGGAGCGACAGCCAGTCACTGAACTCGGCCGTCGACGCGCTGCGTCAGGGTTCGGCTGCCGCCGACGGCTTCCAGATCGACACGCGCGAGACGCTGCTCGACCGGGACCAGTCGAGCCTCGCCGCACTGAACATCGCGGGCCTCGTCGATCTCGACTCGGGCTTCGCACTCGCCATGGCGACGGTCGCCATCGCCATCTTCGTGTTCGGTCTCCTCCTCCAGAGGCGAAGGGAGTACGTGACACTGCGCGCCCAGGGCCTCGAGTCCCGTACCGTCCGTTCGCTGATCACGGCGGAGGCGGCGACGGTCGCCGTCGGCGGCGCCGCCGCAGGCCTGCTCATCGGTGCGGCGATGGGCTACTACTTCGTCGCCGTCCTGCGTCCGCTGTTCGTCCTCGCTCCCGACTACACGCTTCCCGCCGCCACCATCGCCCGGCCCGTTGTCCTGCTTCTGTTCGCCACTGTGCTGGCCTCCCTCGTCGGCTCACGGCTCGTCAACGCGCTCGAGCCAACCGAGCTGCTCCGGGACGAGTGACGCTCGCAGGAATCCCACGAACACTGATCTGCCGCCACGACCTCTCGGGCGACCCCACCGTTGGTGCCGAGCGCCGCGTTGTTGGTGCGACGCCCGAGGACTGATGGAGCCTCCTGGGCTGGCTACGCACCGTCGACGAGCGGGATCACTCCGGCGCCGCGGGTCGCGTTGTCGGCTCCTGGGCTCCGCGACGTCCACCGGCCGGTAGATTCGTGCCAGGAAACGGCGATCGAAATCGGCGAGTCCGGTTTTCGACCACGTTTTCTACATGCCCCGCCCTCGTGGGGCCGGTAGAAGACCCTCCGGGCAACGGTCGTAGAGCGGGCTCGGAACGGATTTCGCGGATTCTCAGAACGTGCCGTCTCAGGACCAAGCGGGAACTCTTGGCCGCGGGTGTCGTTCACCGGTGGGCAGTCGCCGAGCCGCGGAGGTGGGATCACCGCCCGTCAACTGGCGAGGATCTGACTGACCCGCTGGTGTGACACACCGATCAACGATCCGACATCGCGGGTCGGTAGACCAGCCTCTCGGAGCTTGAGTGCCACCGTGCGTCGAATCTCAGCTTCGGTAGCTCTGGCGTCTCTTGCTGCGGCGACACTGTCCTCGAGCGCCGAAAGGAGCTCACCGACGTCCGCTGGTGGTTCGACGTGAACATCGAGACTGTCGATATCGCTCTCGTCGACGTCGGTCATGAGCGCGATGACTTCACGAGCCATGTCTTCAACCTGGTCGAGGCGGCGTGCCTGCGAGAAGGCTCCCGGCAGATCGGGGATCTCGATCGTCCACCAGTTACCTGACCGGACAACGTCGACCCGGTAGTTCGACGCCGCGCTCTTGTTCCTAGCCATGCGCTGTCACCTCCTCGGCGAACTTGATGATGCTTCGGGCCGTCCGTTCGTTGATCTCGGTGTGGCGAGGGACTGCGACGCGTTGGCCCGAGATTGCCCAGATCTCATGATTGGAACCCTCCCGAACGAACTGCAACTCCTCACCTGCCTCCTTGGCGATGGACCGCAGCCGCTTGATCAGTGCTTTGCGCTTCACCAGTGTAAGGCTAGCTATCTTGCCAACTCAAGGCAAGGGCGCCTAGCCTTTGTTCAGCAGAAGAACACCCGCGAAGCAGAGCAGTACGACAAGTTGCCGAGTGGGCGAGCGCCCTTACTTCAGCATTTGCCGTCGACGGCGCCGAAGGTGGCGATCGTGACGGAGCGCCCGATCAGGGATGCGACCTCCTCTGCGAGTTCTTCGTTGCCCACGAGAGCCAGCATTCTGGCGTCGTCGTGTCCGAAGAAGGCCTCCACGATTGGTAGCCGACTCGTGAGTGCGTCCGCCTGGGCGCGGAGCTCTTCGTTGAACGCCACCTGCACAGCCGAGTTGTCCTGAATGGACAATGACTTGTACCTCTCGCCGCTGATGCGGTCCGTTGCGTCAGCCGCGGGGTTCGCGCGGTACTCGCACTCCGTCGATGTCGCCAGTTCGTCCGGCCGATTCGGCGGAGCCTCAGCAACGATCGCCCAGTCATGGATCTCCCACGGGTAGATGGACAGTCGCGAGCGTTCCCCGGGCAGCAGGTCACCCTCGATCACACCCGGTGTCCCCCGGCCGTCGTCGACGTCCACATCCTCGGGCCACGTGTCGAGGTCGAGCGACCATGTACCGAGACAGACCTCGGGGAACCCAGCCTCTGGCCCGCCAGGAAAGCAGTACGCCGGATCGCCGTCGTTGTAGAACACGGTCCCCGCGAACTGCGCGGAAACGTCGTTCAAGCCGACCTCGTCACCCAAGGACAACAGTTCCCTGGTCAAGGCTGGGAAGCCGAGTGCGGCACTGATCTCGCGAGAGAGTTCGAGTTCCTCCCGCCTCTGGGCGATGTAGTCGGGCGTCAGAACCGCCTTCGACCGCTCGGTAAGATCCGCGGGAATCAGGCTCACTGCGGGCACGGAGGTGTCCGCCTGTCCACTGCCGTCGGACCCGTGCTCGGACACCGCCGACTCGGAGGCACACGCGACTACGAGAACCAGCAGCGCGACCAGCAGGCCTCTTGCCGCCTTCGCGCACAAGAATCGTCGCTCACGCACAGCCGGGAGGCCCTTCCGTAGCGGGTTCATAGGTGGCGATGACCTCGCCGTCACCGATCGAGTACTCGATGAGATCGTCGCTCACCAGCGTCACGAATCCGTAGATCGTCTGGTTGGCGACGGGCCAGCCCTCGGGGATCGTGTCTCCCGCCCCCGTCTCGGCGCTCGGCCCGTCGTCGTTGCGTTGCCAGGCTTCGCCCCCGACGCCGAGCCAGTCCATCCCACAGTGGATGTACATCGGGAGTGCGTAGCGTCGACCCAACTCGGGAACGTCACCCTCTTCGAGAAGATCGATATCGGAGACCGGAACGGCGGGCTCTTCCTCCGTTGGCAGTGGCACGTCCCCCGGCCATGTCCAGACCCCGAGTCCGTCGACAACACGCCGAACTGCAAACACATCGCCGTCGTCGGTGGCCACGATGTTGTGGACTTCACCGTCGTTGCCGTCACCGATACCCGACGTGTCGATTCGGTTCCAACGGTCGGCGTCGTCGCTCGCGTAGAGCGCGACGATCATGTCCTGGCGACAGAAGTCGATGTCCGCGTAGCAAGCCTGAGAGCTGGACCACGGCTGGATTCGCGAAGCGTTCAGTGTGAAGAACCGGTTGCCTCCGCTGACCACTGGAGGACCGTACCCAAGGCCTCCACTACTGGGTGGGGGCTCGGCCGAGTCGGTCCAACTGTTCCCGCCGTCGGTCGATCGCAGGAGAACCTCGACGGTTTCCACGTCACCCGTCTCGCCGGTCGGAGCGCTACCACTGAGCGCCAGAACGTCACCCTGGCGGCCGATACCGTCCAACGCCCACGTGCGCGGCACTCCCTCGCGCTCAACGAGCTCCCATGACGCGCCGACGTCCGTGGATGACCACATCGCTCCGCTCTGGTCGACGACACCTACCGCCAGAAGTTCCATTCCGGTGTCTGCGACGCCTGTCACCGTGCCCTCGGTCCCGTCACCGGTCGGCAGTCGCAAGGTCTGCCATTCGAGACCGTCCTCGCTTGTCCACGCCACAGGACGGAAGCCGCCATCGGACGGATCGTCGGCGGTTCGCAGCGTCCCCACCGCCACGACACCACCGTCATGTGCCTCCAGACCCATCACGTCGGCTGGACCTTCCAGACCCTCGGCTTCAACCTCGGACCACGTCCGACCGTCGTCCGAATAGAACGCGCTCAGCTCGTGGCGAACGTCGTCATCGTCGGGTCGTCCGCCGCTGCCGAGAGCAAGCCAACCGTCACCCATTGGCGCGATGCCGCCGAGGTCCAGATACCGGATCCCGGTCTCGGTCTGCTCGCCCTTCTGGAACTCGCCCCGATCGTCGGTCGAGAAGCCGGTGATCGCCCCATCACCCGTGACCATGGCCACGACGACCTGATCGCCGTCGGTGGCGATAGGCGACACGATGTCCTCGCCGTAGTCGCCCTCGAGGAACTGATACGCCCACTCCCCAGCTCCAGGACCGGAAGGAGACACCTCCGTGCCCGAATCTCCGGTCGAGCCGCACGCCGCGAGTGCGAGGACGGCTGCGACGCCAGCCGCAGCACCCCGGACGCGGATACCTCTCGTCACACCCGTTGGACGGTGCGAGCCGGTCATCAGTTCCCAGGACCCGAACATCACTGTCGCCGGCCTACCCCATGGAGTTCACGGCATCGAACAGCTCTTCCTCCGTCAGCTCTGCTGAGTTGATCCTGATCCAGACACCATCGCCCGTCACCCACTCGAGGGCACCTGCGAGGAACGTGGGACCCCCGGGGTTCCCCAGAGTCGACAGCCTCACTTCCCCACACGCTTCGCTCCCGTCGTCGAGGATCACGGGTTCGTCACAGCGAACTTCGTATCCGTTCAGGCGCATCTGCGTCACCTGCAGATAGGGAGAGACGACCCCAGGCACAGGATCGAGGATCCCGTTGGGTGCCCACGCTTGGTTGTAGTCCGCGCTTGCGGCCTCCCCCGCCCCGGTGCGATTCGCGGGGTACTGCCGGATCTCACCATGGGCGAGACTCCAACCGGTTGGAAGTGTGCGCGGAACGCGGATGTCGAAACCGAGTTCCTGTTCGGCTTGAGCAGCGTCGCTCGGGCAGACCAAACGCTCTGACTGCGTGTGTTCCTGTTCCGTTGAGCATTCGAGCGAGCCGACAACCGTGGAACGATCGGCTTCGGGAGCTGCGAAATCGTCGCTCGCCATCATGTCGAGCGCCATCATCGGATCCGTTCCGACGAACACGGTGCCGTCGACCACAACCATGGGCGGGTTGTAGCCCTGCACGGGTAGGGCAGGAAGCTGCCTCCAGATCTCCGAGTCAGGGTCGAAGCTCACGACGGGCGTCGGAACATCCAGATCGGATCCCGTACCGATGGCTCCGGTGAAGACCACCACTTCGGTTCCGGTCCAGACGGCGCTGCTACTCCCGAATGTGCCGTCGAAGGGCTCTTGCGGCGGGATCGGTGCGGGGAACGCCGGGAAGACAGCTCCCGTTCCGCCGTCGATTCCTGGCTCGTACGGAATCCTGGCCGCCACGAACTCGCCTTCGGGGGACTCGGTCCGTCCGCCGAGCTCGATGAGATCCGAGCCCGTCCAAACGAGGTTTCCACGCTTCGTCGGCATCCCTCCTTCGAAACTCCACTGATCTGTGGAGGGGTCGTAGCTGATGATCCGATCGACGACCTCGCCGACCACCCTGTCCAGCGACTCGTCCCGAATCAACACGAACAGGCGGTCGCCTGCCCACACGACGTCGGGCTCTCGTCCAATCGTCATCGGCGGCTTCGCGATCGGCCGCCACTCGCCCGCGGCCGGGTTGAAGGCGACGGCTTCTTCGTTCGGGATCGTGCCGCCACCACGTGTTCCGCCGACGACGATCATCTCCTTGCCGGTCCAGGCAGCGCCGGCGAACTCGACATCTGACAGTGGCGATGTCGAGATCGTCTCCCACTCATCGCTCTCGGGGAAGTAGGCGGCAGCTCCCGGTTCACCATCCTCGACCTGGCCGCAGCAGACGATCATGCGATCCCCCGCCCATACGGTCGCGTGCTCCGACCGGGGGCTGAGCGGCGATGGCGCCATCTCCCGCCACTCGCCGGAATCCGGGTTGAACACGGCGCCGTCGTTTCGCTTGTCGGCCTCGCTCGTCGCCTCTCCACCCCACACGAGGAGCTCGTCGTCCGATGCGACGACCGACGCGAACGTCCGAGGCCAGAACGGACCCGTCGGCACCTCGGTCCACGCCTCGGTTCCCGCCGACCATGCCACAGGTTCGTCGGGCTGCACGGTGGTCTGGTCGTGCGTCCCCAACACACGTGCACTCACCACGAACCCCACGGCCGCCACAGCAATCAGAGCCGCTGCCACGGCACCGACGCGCCGATGGAAACGCTTGCGGCGGAGCATGACGCCACGCCGGTAGACCGTGGCCGGGTCACCAAGTGGAACGACGACCTCGCGAGCCTGTGCGAAGTGCTCGCGAGCGGCGCTCTCCATTGTCTCTTGGTTGCTCATGTCATTCCTTCAGCTCGGTTGGGAGTGCGGCGCGCAACGCTGCGAGGCCGCGATGAACGGTCGACTTGATCGTTCCGAGCGGAACGCCGAGTTGCTTGGCGATATCGGGGTTGGAGAAGTCGGCGAAGTAGCGGAGAAGCAGAACCTGTCGACTCGTCTCGTCGAGATCGTCGAGTCCCCTCCACACGACCTCTCGGACTTCTACAGCCCGTGCCAGGTCGTCGGCGCCCACATCTTCGTGTGCGCCCGTACGCTCCAGGGCTGACGGTGAGCAAGATTCGACGCGACGGTGGCGGGGAACCTGACGCTTGGCTTCGTTGAACGCGCACCGCCACAGGTAGCTGCGCAGATCGTCGATGCCGCCGCGCCGATCGCGGGCTAGGACCTTCGAGAAGACCTCGTCGACGATGTCGCTCGCCATCTCGAGGTCCGACGACAGGAGAAACACGGCGCGCACCATGTCGGCCCGCTCCGAACGCCAGAGCTCCTCGAACTCCTCGTCGTTCACTGACCTAAAGAGTCCCCCACGGCCACGAAGGTTGCAGATTCCTTCCGGTCCCTGTGGTGCAGGTAGACGAACGACGTCAGGGCGAAGGATCGATGACCAGGAGATCGACCGGCGGGTAGGCAATCGTCGAGCCTGCGGCGGTCGTGCAGGTCGCAGTCGCTGTGTATCTCCCAGCGTGTGGGAACTGCGTTCCCCGCCAGAAGTACGCCCAGAGACCGTCTTGATCTCCACCGATCTCGTCCTGGGTCCTGTAGCCCTCAGGCCCGGTCACGACGATCGTGCCCGCGCCGTCGACGCATGGAAGTGACGAAGGCGATACCAGCGACAACGGAGCCTGCTCGCGCATCTCGATCGGGTTGGGATCGAAGTTGTATGGCGGCTTTCCGGGCCCGAGATCCAGTACGAACTTCCCCAGCACCGTGTCGCCATCCATGGCGATGACTCGGTCGACGATCTCGTCGAGGCCGATGGAATGGACGAAGTACTTCACGCCAAGCACGTCGTCGGTCGGTTCCACCGTTGCCGTGTCGCCACTGGATGACACGACGCGTACCGCCGTCGCTCGAGCGTCGACGGGACCCCAGACGAGGGCGGCCGGGTCGCTCACTGTCAGATGGGCAGCGACAGCGTTCGTGTCCGGCACGCCGAATCCGCAGCGTGCCGGGTATTGGTCCCTACGCTGTGGCGGATTCTCGAAGGTGACGTCGGCGCAGTGGTGGGCAATCCATTCGTCGCCGTCGTGGATAGGTGTTCGGCCGGCGCGTAGCTCCCAGCCGATTCCGGAGGCTGTCCCGGTAGCGACGGTGTCCTGTTCGGACAAGTCTGTGGGCCTCACGCCGGCCGGGAAGTCTTCGGGGGGCCTCGTTGGCCTCGGACGTCCGACATGGACCAGCGAGGCGGCCTTCTCGTTGGAATGGTCCCGTTCGTCGCGAACGCCGACCAGAAGGCCGTCTTCGCAGGCGTATACGCCGCCGAAGTTCGGATCCGGACCGAGAACGGCCCCCTCACACGAAGGCCCGACCGTGATGAGTAGCGGGCGTTCGGCGTCGAGTGGCTTCGTGCGCACCACCAATTCCCCCGACTCGCCGTTGAAGAACCCGATCCAGCCGGTGTCGACCGACCAATCGACCGCCTGGCCGTAGGCGATTCGCTCGTCGTCGTCGGGCGCTTCGAGAACGAGTGTCCAGCCACCCTTTTCGACAGTCGTGGTGTCAACGTCGACACCAGGGGCCTCCCAGTCAACCACTGTGGTTCCGCCAGGGCCTTCGAGGGTCTCTCGGGGTGTGGGAGTGCACGAACTGCAGGCAGCGTCGACAGCTGTCTCGCTCGACAGGCGGGTGAAAGACCGATCGACGGGGAACCCGGGATCGCCGCGCAGCGCGGGGATCACCGTGATCCCCTCGTCGTCGGAGACGGACGGATCCAAGAGCAGGAACACCTGTGTCCCGTCGGTGAGGCGAAGGGAGTAGACGCCATCATCGTTCGGCTGCAATTGGAGGCCGGCCGTCGCGTCACCACCACCTTCGGAGACTTCTGGTTCTTGGGTCGCGGGCTCGACGGGCGGGTCATCGCCGCGACCGAGACGCGTGGCGAGGAGCACGCCCGCCCCCACGACCGCAACGACGGCAGCGGCGACGCCTGCTCGCCGACGGCGACGTCGGCGTTTGTGCCGCTCGGTGATGTCCTCGCGGAGGCTCGCGTAGTCGAGTGTGATGTCGCGATCGCCGGCGGCGTTCACGAGCAGCGAGCGCAGGTCACTCATCGATCCACGTCTCCTCGAGGACACTCGACTGCGCCCGCAGCTTCTCGAGAGCCTGGTGGGTGTGTGCCTTGACGGTTCCGCCGGCCAGACCCAGTGCCGATGCCGTGTCCTCCACGGAGTAGTCGAGATAGAAGCGCAGAATCAGAACCGAACGTTGTCGAGATGAAAGCACCTGGAGTGCTCGACGAATCTCGATGGCCTGCTCGCGGTCCTCTGGCTCGACGCTGTCGGCGGAATCGACTCGACGAAGTGCGCGTCGCTCGGCCGCGCGCGACCGGAACCGAGAGCGAGCTCGATTGAAACCGACCCGGTAGACCCAGGCGTCCGGCCGGTCGAAACCACTCACCTCATCCCAGCGTTCGAGCGCGCGTACGAGGGCATCGTGCGCCACCTCCTCAGCCACGAAGGGATCTCCGGTGAACAACGTCAGAGAGCGCACGAGCGGCTCCCGGATCGACGACACGAAGGCTTCGGGGTCCTGCTCCCCCGGGGTCACACCCATAGAGACGCCTCAGCCTCCTCACTCGGTCTAGTGTCCCTGTGAGTCAGTTCGAGCACCGCTACCCGACCGACCGCGGATCGTCGATCGCCTGCCAGCGATGCGCGCCGCTGCTGCTACTCGTCGACGCAGGTCACGCACGCAGACACCGCCATTGTCCGAGCTCACCGGGGAATCAGGGTGTGACGAAGGAGACTCCGATCCGTCCGACCAGGATCAGGACACGGCTTCGTCCAGGTGCTCACTCGACGTCTCGGCGAGTGCCGCCGTCAGATCCGGGGGTCCCATCGACGAGAGGACCTGGATGATCGTGACCGCCGGACCGACTCGCACGACAACGAGATCCAGGCTTGTCGACAGGTCAACACCGGAGTCGAACCCGAAACCGAGGAAATCACCGAAACTCGCCACGGCCTCGAACGCGACCGTCTCATCGCCGAACGACTCGATCGAGAGCTGGCCAGCCGTTGCTTCGACCTCTTCGGGAGAGGGGAACAGCTCCTCTGGATCGACCTCCGGGATCTCACCCATCTCACCCTCGGGGAACAGGCTCTCGAAGTCCTCCCCGAGGAAGTCTTCGGGAACGGCGAATTGGTTGCCCACGAACTCTTCGAGGAGGCCCGTGAGGCATTCGGCCGTTTCGTCACTGTCGAAGGAATCCACGAAATCGGCTGCTGGCTCGTCCGATGCGAAGACCGCGACCTGGTTGGCTGCCGCCGAATCGAGCCTGGTGTACAGCGTCGAAGCCGCCTCGGCTGATGTCTCGGGAGCGTCGTCTCCACTCAGGCCCGTACAGGAAGACACATCCGGCATCGGCGTGAAGGCGCCCGGAAACTCGCTGGTTTCTATCTGTTCCTGGCGCCACCCGCCCGGGAAGTCGTCAATCGTCAAGACCCCCGCCTCCGCGATTTCGGAGTCCGACAGGTTGCTACCACCCCCACCGGTGCACGCTGCTCCCACAACGACCAGAGCAACCACGGCCGTCGTCTGAAACCGCGAGCCCAACTTCCTGCCGTTCTTCACTCGGGTGACCCCCCAGGCATCTCGGTGGTGCCGCCACCTTGCGTGACCGTGACGTTGCTTGTCCGTTCGTCGAACGTCGGGGCGTCGGCTCCGAGCGGAACGAAGCCGAAGCCTGAGTAGTGGTAGCCAACAGGCGTCTCCAAGTCGTCCCCCACGACAGGAATCGGCGGCTCGGGCTGGAGACCCGTCACGACATGGTCCGGTGGCGGGCTCGCGCTCGGTCCGAGGATGTCCATCTTGTCGATGTACCCCGCGATGTCGCCGGTCCGATCAAGCGCTGGGATGAAATCGGGGACCTGACTCAGGTCGACGTCGTCATCTGTCCACGCCGACTCGGGAATCGGCCCCTTGGTCGGTGGCTCGAGACCGGAGTCGCCGCCGCGTGCTCCACGCGCGTTCGAGCTGACGAGCAACGCCACCCCAACGAGAACAAGGACGCACCCGCCGACGGCGATCGACCAGGCCCACGCCCGACGCGTGAACGTTGAGTTCACGACGCCTCAGAAACGGATCGTGTTCTGAGAGCTCGCGACAGGATTACCGCAGATGCTCGGTGAACCCCAACTCCAACGGCGACGTTCACCGCCGCGAGGCTGGCCGCACCGACCAAGGCCAACGGGGTCCAGCCCCCGGGGGAATCGACCGTCAGGACAAGAACCACCGCCCAAACCGCCCCGCCAACCGCAGTGGCCCACAATCTCCCGATAGCCAGTCCCAGAACGGTCATCACCGGGATCATGAGGCTCTCCCGAATCGACACTGAACTATCGAGAATCTCTTGCTCAGTCTAAGAGAAGCGCCCGGCACCCGCCGTCGAACTCGCGCTCGGGTCTGTTCCTTGTCAGGGCGTGAGTCTCGGAACGACCATCGGCCGGTAGATTCTCCCCAGGATTGTGTGTCGATCAACGTGGCGAGAGGAATTCGACCACGTTTTCTGCAACCCCCGCCCTCGTGGGGCCGGTAGAGAACCGTCGCTGCAAGGGTTGTAGGGCGGGCTCGGAACGGATTCCGCCGATCTCGGAACGCGTGGATTTCCCCGTCGAGTCGCCCGCGCCAGTGAGTCGAACGAGTCCACACGAGCGCGGGTGACGGCGACCCGGTCAACCGCCTGCAGGCAGAAGCCTCTGGCCGTGATATCGCGCTATGGCCTCGAACGTGGGCGAGGCCGAGAGCTCAACAGACGGGTGCGACCCAGGGGTAGGGGTTCACGGCGCCGCCGCCGCCGGGGTGCACCTCAAAGTGCAGGTGGTTAAAGCCGGGAGTCCCATTGCCGGTGGCGCCGTTGTAGCCGATCACGTCACCTGCCTGCACGGCACCACCCTTGGCGGTGCCCGACATGTGCATGTACAGGTAGATGTTGCCGTCGCTACCGCTCAGAGTCGCACCCAGTCCTCCGCCACCCATGTCACCGAACGAGACAGTTCCGGAGACGACGGCGACGAGCGAGCCACCGTAAGGACCGCCCATGTCGACGCCTTGATGCGAACGGCCGCCCGAGCGGGGATCACCCCACGAATCAGAGAACCCTCCGTGGCCGGGGAACGGGCAGAGGATGTTGCCCGGACCGCCGGGCGAACCGCCGAGGTTGCCGCCTGGGGTCGGCGGACCGGGTGCCGTGGGGGCCGGGGCAGTAGCGGGCGCCGGGGCCGCTTGCGAATCGGAGGCGACCGCCTCTGCGTCTCGGCTGGCACGAGCGGCGGCTTCCGCAGCACGGGCGGCCTCGGCAGCAGCAGCGCGCTCGGCTTCGATTCGCGCTTGCTCGCGCGCCTCCGCGAGCACCGCCTCGGCGGCGGCGGCCTCCTTCTCGAGATCAGCGATCTCAGACTGCATCTCCTCGAGCGCCACGGCTTGGTCCTCGCGCTTCGTCTCGAGCTCGGCTCGGCGTCGCTTGAGATCCTCTTCGAGCGCTCCCAGCTGCTCGATCTTGTCGTCGTCGTCGCCCTTGAGCTGCTCGAGTAGTCGCGTCTTGCGCGCGACGTCAAGAACACTGTCGCTTTCGAGGACCTCGGCGATGTCGACGTTGCCGCCGGTGTAGGCCTCGACTGCTCGATCACGGGCTACAGCGCGCACCTCCTCGGTGTACGCGTCGGCGGCCTCGACTTCGCTCTCCATGTCTGCGACTTCGTTCTCGAGCTCGTAGTAGGTCGCCTGTGCGTCGGCAACGCGTTCGGCTCCTGCATTCAGCTCGGCGCGGGCCGCCTCGGCGGCGGCGCTGGCCTCGTCGACCGAAATTTGGTCGCGCGGCGCGGCGCCGACTGGCAAAGCGATGGCAAGCGCGAGAGCTACAACGAGAAGAATCGTCGTGAGACGAGAAGGGAACACGTGAGCTCCGTAGAGGGGGGCTGGCGAGTTGCGGGAACCGTAACAAGAGCTCTTGTGCTTTGCAACTACATGACGTCATATTTCGCTTGCAACTACGTTGCGTCGTATTTCGATAGAGGTCGACTGTCGATCACCAACACATACAGAGCCTTCCCCGATGGAGGAGATCACTGATGATGGGATCTAGGACCAGGTCACGCATCGTGGGAATCGTGGCGGTCACCGCGGCGGGTCTCCTCGTCCTTGGGGCGTGCGGGAGCGGCGACGGCGACTCCGCATCCACGACGACCGCCGGCGAGCACATGGAAGAAGAGGGCGAGGGTCACACGGAGGGGGACGGAGGCCACGCGGAGAACAGCGCGGTGGCTCCTGGCGCGCGAACCATCGAGGTTTCCGCGACGTCGTTCGAATACGGGACGCCGACGATCGAGGCCACCGTGGGCGAAGACATCGAGATCGTACTGACCTCCGATGACGTGGAACACGATTTCATCATCGATGAGTTCGAGGCCCACGTCTCTGCGGAACCCGGCGAGACGGCGTCGGGTGGCTTCACGGCGTCAGAAGCCGGCGAGTACACCTTCTACTGCAGCGTGCCGGGACACCGCGATGAGGGCATGGAGGGAACCCTCGTCGTCACCGAAGCGTCATGAGGGCCGCGCCCCCGAGAAGCTCAGTTTCTCGACTCATTGGCTGGATGGACGACGCGCGCCGAAGACAGCACCCATGAGCTCGTCGGCGACGTCGTCGATTCGTCCTTCCGCGTAGGCGTCGGCGACGCAGGTTCTCAGGTGCCCGTCGACAATGGCCTGCGCGGCTCGGTCGAGAGCGGCCTGAACGGCTCCGAGTTGATGCAGCACGTCGATGCAGTAGCGGTCATCTTCGAGCATCCGGATCACGCCGTCGAGATGCCCGCGAGCGCTCCGCAGGCGTTGAAGAGATTCGGGGTTGCTCATCGCAACGCCTCCAAGCGTTCGTGGTACTCGTCGGTGGTCAGTTCACCACGTGCGTAGCGCTCGGCGAGGATTTCGCGCGGTCGCTCGCCCCTCTCGCGCGGGCCTCGGTCCTGCCCTCGCATGACGAGCCAGACCGCGATACCGATGACGGCGACCCAGAAGATCATCATCAGGGATCCCCACAGCCACATCCATCCTCCACCCCAGCCGTCCATGTGTCCCCACCCGCCGGCGAGCATCTCTGCCAGCCCCAGCGTCGGTTGCAGCGTCGTCAATTGCATGATCCTCAGCTCCCTACGAGGTTCTCGATGAACTTGTCGGGCTCGGCGACGAATGCGTCGCGACACCCCTCCGAACAGAAGTAGCGGTCGCTACCGTCGTCGTGCGCGTGGATCGCGGTTGTGGGGTCGACGGTCATCCCGCACACGGGATCGGTGGCCATCGGTGTTGGCTCGTCCTCGTCTTCTGCAGCTGTCTCGACACGGGGCTCCACGGGGGCTGCCTCGACCTCGGGAAGCGGCGCCGCGTGCCATCGTCGGAGACGGTTGGCGTTCGTCACCACCGACAGGGAACTCGCTGCCATCGCCGCCGCGGCGATGATCGGGCTCAGGCGGATCCCGAAGAACGGGTACAGCACGCCGGCGGCGATCGGGATCCCGACAGCGTTGTACACGAACGCCAGGAACAGGTTCTGGCGGATGTTGCGCATCGTGGCCCGGCTGAGCGTGATGGCTGTGACCACGCCCGTGACGGCCCCGGAGATGAGCGTGACATCGGAGGATTCGATCGCGACGTCCGTTCCCGTGCCGATGGCAAAACCGACGTTGGCCTGCGCGAGTGCGGGAGCGTCGTTGATGCCGTCGCCGACCATGCCGACGACCTTGCCTTCCTCCTGAAGTCGGCTGACCTCGCGTGCCTTGTGCTCCGGAAGGACCTCGGCCAACACCCGGCCGACGCCTGCCTGACGGGCGATCGCTCCGGCGGTTCGCCGGTTGTCTCCGGTCATCATCACGACCTCGACCTCGAGACGCGTGAGCGCCGCGACGGCCGACACCGAGTCGTCCTTGAGCGTGTCGGCCACCGCGATCACTCCCGCCGGTTGACCATCGACAGCCGCGAGCATCGGGGTCTTGCCTGCTTCGGAGAGGCGGTCGGCGACCGCTTCCAGGTCGGCCCGCCCGACACCGGCGTCCTCGAGGAGGCGGTGGCTCCCGACGAGGACCTCGTGGCCGTCCACAGTTGCCCGGATGCCCTTGCCGGTCACGGAGTCGAATCCAACGGGCTCGGCCAATTCCAGCGAGGCGTTCTGTGCGCCGCGCACGATCGCTTCGCCGAGCGGGTGCTCCGATGCGCGTTCCGCCGAGGCGACCAGGCGGAGCAGATCGTTCGGATCGACGCCGTCGACCGTCTCGATGTCGGTGAGCGCGGGCTCGCCTCGTGTGAGAGTGCCGGTCTTGTCGAGCACGACGGTGTCGAGCTCGTGGGCCGTCTCGAGCGCTTCGGCGGAGCGGATCAGGATGCCGTGCTGGGCGCCCTTGCCCGTGCCGACCATGATCGAAAGGGGCGTCGCGAGACCGAGCGCGCATGGGCAGGCGATGATCAGCACCGCGACCGAGCTGACCAGAGCGAAGGTCATCGCAGGCTCTGGCCCAACGACGAACCAGACGGCGAAGGTGCCGAGCGCGATGAACATCACGGCCGGAACGAAGTAGCTCGAGATCAGATCGGCAAGACGCTGGATCGGCGCTCTCGACGCCTGCGCCTCCTCGACGAGGCGCACGATCTGGGAAAGCATCGTGTCGGACCCGACCTTGGTGGCCCGCATGTGGAAGGCGCCCGTCTGGTTGACGGTCGCCCCGATGACGGTGTCGCCGGCCTCCTTCGTGACCGGAATCGACTCGCCCGTGACCATCGACTCGTCGAGCGTCGAACGTCCCTGGAGGATCTCCCCGTCGACCGGAATCTTCTCTCCCGGGCGCACGACGACTTCGTCGCCAACGACGACGTCCTCGATGGGCACCTCGCGCTCGCCGTCGTCTCGCACCACTCGCGCCGTGCGGGCCTGGAGACCGATGAGCTCGCGGATGGCCTCGCCGGTCCCCGCCTTGGCCCGCACCTCGAGGAGGCGACCAAGCAGGATCAGCGTGATGATGACCCCGACAGCTTCGTAGTAGACGTCGCGCACCTCCGAGGGCAGAAGGCTCGGCGCAAGCGTGACGAGCAGGCTGTAGCCGAATGCCGCTGTCGTGCCGACCGTGATGAGCGTGTTCATGTCGGCTGTGCGATGGCGCAGCGTGAGCCAGCCGATGTGATGGATGGGCCAACCTGCATAGAACATCACCGGGGCGATGAGCGCGAGCTGGAACCAGTGGTTCAGCAGCAGCGACGGCACCCAGGTGACGTCGAAGAGCTCGTGGGCCATCACCCCGACCGCCACCGGAGCACTCAGAACCGCACCAACGATCACCCGGCGGCTCAGGTCGGCGATCTCCGCCTGACGGGCGGCGGCCTCGGCATCCTCCTCTTCGCCTTCGCGCCCCGCACTGTCGTGCGTCGCGCCTCGCCCGCCTCCGTCCACCGTGCGCACCCGATAGCCGATCTCGGCGACGGCATCAGTGATCTCGTCAACGGTGAGTCGTTCCGAGTCGTAGACGACCGCGAGTCGCTCCTGGCCGACACTCGCCTCCACCCGATCGACACCGGCCACGTCCTCGAGCCAAGCTTCGATGTTCGTCACACAGGTCGGGCATCCGGTGCCTACGGACTCGAGTGCCAGCTCCACCCGGGCCTCACCATCCAGGTCGACGCCAGGGCCGACTTCGATCGTGCGTGCCTCCTCGTGCTCATGAACGTGCGCCTCGGCGTCGCGGGGCTCGACGCCCGCTTCGGCGGAGGAGGCGGTTTCAGTAGTCCCGGAGCCGTTGCCCGCCTCGACGACGAGCGTGCCGTGGACCATGTTCATTCCGCAGGCGAAGCCGAACTCTCCTTCCTTCTCCGGAGTGAACTCGACGGTGGCGGTCCCAAACGCGGGGAGTGCCTTGCTCACGCCGAAATCCGGGAACAGGACCCGCGACGTGCAGTCACCGGACTCCTGTCGATCGAAAATGAGCCGCAGCGGCACCCCCTCCCGCACGATGACCCGATCCGGCGAGTACCCGCCCTTCACCGTTACGACGACTTCTTGGGCGCCGCCCTGCAAGGTCGCCTTACCGGCTCGCTTGGAGCCGAAGAAGAACCAGGCCAGGAACAGGATCGCAGCAACCGACCCGGCGATCACGCCCGCATCGACGACATCCATGACCGTGCTCCCCTCGATCTGTGTCTCGAACGACCTCCTGAGGATACACCCCGGGGGAGGGGGTGTCTAGCGCTCATCGATGTCGCTATTCAGCCTGCGACATAAGGGCAATATCCCGCATTACGATTTCGCCCGGTTGACACCCCCCCTGGGAGGGGTGGTATGCTCCGCCCCGACGAAGGGTGGGATGATGACGGCGACAACCGACCGGCACCAGATTCCCGACCCCGGAAGTGCACGAGACGGCACGGGAGGCGACGACCTCGTGGCCGTCCTCGAGGCCCGGGGGATCGTGAAGTCGTATCGGACCGGCTGGTGGCCCCGGCGCCGGTCGCTACGCGTGCTGCGCGGCGCCGACGTGACGCTCCGGCCGGGAGAGATCGTCGGCCTCGTGGGGGAAAACGGCTCGGGCAAGAGCACGCTCATGAGCATCCTCGTGGGAGCCCTCGCTCGCGATGGGGGGACAGTTCGCATGCGCGGCACCATGGGCTACTGCCCGCAGACACCTGTCCTCTACGAACGGCTGACCTGCGATGAACACTTCGAGTTGTTCGGCCGCGCCTACGGACTCGATCGAAGCCAGGCCACGGAGGCCCGCGACCCCATCTACGACGCACTCGGGTTCGGCAATTGGTCCGAGACCCGCGTCGAGGAGCTGTCCGGAGGGACGCGCGCCAAGCTCAACCTCGGGCTCGCGTTGCTCCCCGACCCCGAGCTGCTCCTCCTCGACGAGCCGTATGCCGGCTTCGATTGGGACACCTACCTGCGCTTCTGGGAGCTGACTCGAACACGACGTGAGGCAGGACGGAGCGTGCTCATCATCAGCCACTTCGTGACCGATGAAGAGCGCTTCGACCGCATCGTGCACCTCCGCGACGGTCGGACGGCCGAGCAGTGACCGCGCTGCTCACCCATCGCTACCTCGTCGAGTACGGCCGACGCCCGATCAATGTCGTGCTGCTCGCGGTCGTGCCTTTCGTATTCGTCACACTCTCGGCCGGCGCGATCGTCGATTTCGCCGAGGTCTTCGGGGGGCTGGGTGATCGCGGCTCGCTCGAGGCGGCCACAGCCGGATGGGCGGCCGCCTTCATCGCGGGTGTCGCCGGCTTCTTTCATGTCACCGGGTCGCGCGCTGCAGACCGACGTGTCGCCGCGGCGGGCGCAGGGACCGGCCCGGTGGTCACCTCCCGGATGCTCTCCGCCGTCGCGATCGCCGGGGTCGCCGTGGTCGGGTCGCTGCTGGCGCTCGCCCTCCGAGCGGGTATCTCGGACGTGCCGCTCGCGGTGGTAGCCACGGCGATGTTCGCCCTGATCTACCTGTCGATCGGCGTCGCTGTCGGCGCGGTGGTGCGCTCCGAGGTCAACGGCTCGCTCGTCATCATCTTCGTGTGGATGTTCGATGTCTTCCTCGGTCCGACCATGGGCGGCTCCGACGTCGCGGTGCTGCGTCTGCTCCCGACGCACTTCCCCACACTCGTGATGATCAACGCACACACAGGGCATGCCGGCCCAATCGGCGACCTCGGCGCGTCGCTGCTCTGGACGGTCGGAGCACTGACCCTGGCGTGGTTGATCCTCTCGGCGACCACACGTCCGGCACGGGCGCGTATCCGCACGACGTCCGGGTCCTGGGCCCGGCTCGTCGCTGGACTGCGGTACGGATTCCGCGAGTACCGACGCAACGTCGCCCTCTGGATCCTCCTCATCGGCCTCCCCATCTTCTTCATCACCGCCGCAATCGCCGTGACCCCAGCCGATCCGACACCGGTGAGTCTCACCGAAGGCGGAATCAGCGCGATCGAGATCATCTCGATGACGAGAGTCCACGGGGCGATCATGGTTCCGATCACGGTCGCGTTCCTCGCCGGCCTTGCGGGCATGTTCGTTGTACTCGACTCGGCCGAGGGTGATCGCCGCCTCGTCCTCGCCGGGTTTCGGACCCGCGAAGCACTCGCAGCGCGACTCGGCATCATCGCCTTCGCATCGCTCCTCGCGACGGTCGTGTCCTTGCTGATCACCGCCCGCGACTTCACTCCCGACGTGTGGCTCACATTCGCCGCGGCCACCGTGCTCGTTGCTCTCACCTACGGCATGATCGGCGTCATCGTCGGAATTCTCTTCGGACGCGTCGGTGGCCTCTATGTCATCTTCCTGCTCCCTTTCATCGACGTCGGACTTGCTCAGAACACGATGTTCAGCGCCGCGCCGCCCGACTGGGCCCGGTTCATGCCCGGGTACGGCGCAGTGCAGGTGCTCATGGACGGAGCGTTCACACCGGGGTTCGATACAGAGTTCGCGCTCGGACTTGCTGTCGCCTGGCTGGCGGGGATCACGGCAGTCGCCGTCGCTGTGTTCCATCGTGTCGCTGCCGCTCGAAGAACATGACGCTCCCTCCTGCGAAGCCCGAAGCCGCCGAGACGAAGCAGGAGCGGACGTTCGCCTTCGTGGACCTCGCCGGCTTCACCGCGCTCACCGAGATCCACGGCGACGTCGAGGCTGCCGACCTCGCGGAGCGTTTCACGACGCTGAGCAGATCAGTGCTCCAGCCCGACGATCAGCTCGTGAAGTCGATGGGCGACGCGGTCATGCTCGCGTTCCCCGGGCCGGACTCAGCTCTCGGAGCGCTCGCGCGCCTGATCGACGCGTGTAACCAGGAGCCTGGCTTCCCGTCGCCGCGCGCGGGGCTGCACCACGGCAGCGCGGTCGAACGCGGTGGTGACTGGTTCGGCCGTAGTGTCAACCTCACGGCACGCGTCACCGACCAGGCGCGAGGAGGACAGTCGTTGGCGACCTCCGACGTCGCCGATGCTGCACGAGCGCTGGAGCTACCCACCGTGGCACTCGGTTGCTTCGAGTTCCACAACCTCGCCGACGCGGTGGAGCTCTGGGACATTGCTGTCGCGGAATCGCCGTGTTGCTGGTTCGTCGACCCCGTGTGTCGCATGCGGATTGAGCGGAACGAGGCGGCGGGTCGACTCAGGTACGCGGAAAAGGACTGGTGGTTCTGCTCGCTTGAATGCGCGAGCGCGTTCGCTCAGTATCCCAAACGCTACGCGGCTAAATGATGAGTCGCGCGTGCGCCCGTCTCGATCACCCTCGGCGCTGAGGAGCTGACTGATGCCGGCGATGTCACAGATCGAGCGGACCTTCTGTCGAAGCGCACCGTGGCGTGCATTCACCCGAGGCATGATCTTGCCGTGGGTACTAGGAGCTGAGCCTCTTGTTGGCGACGTCTTGGAGATCGGATCCGGCAGCGGTGCAATGGCGGCAGCCGCGGTCGAGCGCTTCCCCGACGTGAGGTTCACCGCGACCGACGCGGACCCAGCCATGGTCGACGCAGCAACGACGCGCCTCGCTCCACTTGGTGATCGGGCCGACGTACGTCTGGCCGATTCCACGGCGCTCGACTTCGCGGACGACCGTTTCGACGCCGTGCTCTCCTTCCTCATGCTCCACCACGTACTCGAATGGGAACAGGCCTTGGCAGAGGTCGTTCGGGTTGTCCGGCCAGGTGGATACTTCATCGGCTACGACTTACTCGACACTCCGCCGGCGCGGCTCATCCACAGGCTCGACGGTTCCGCTCACCACTTGTTCCCGCTCTCCGCGCTGCGCGCTGCCGTGGCCGGCCTTCCCGTCGAGACGCTCGAGGTCGCCGCTGGGCTCGGAGGGCTCGTCGCCCGGTTCCGGCTTCGCACGGACGGGTGACGCCCGTCGGTCAGCTCACCTCACGCATGGTGTTCTCAGCGCTGCCCCACGCGAGGATCACGCCGACGATCAGGAAGACGTCGGCGAGGTTGAAGGTCGGTCCTGACGACCATGTGATCCAGTCCACCACCGCGGCATCGGGGAAGCCTCCTCGCTGGACGAGTCGGTCGACGAGATTTCCCAGCGCTCCCCCGATCGCGAGGCCCAGCCCGACTGCACGCGCGGGAGTCGCTGTCGGAAACGCGCGGACCGACACGATCAGGAGCACGGCCGTTGCAGCGAAGACGACCCAGAGCGGGGCGGGGATTCCCATCAGGATTCCACGATTCGCCACGAGCCGCAACGAGATCGGCCCCGGAAGGTCAACCGGCCCGTGTGCCAGCCAGCCGACGGCAATCGCCTTGCTGATCTGGTCCACCACCAGTGCCGCGATCGCGACCCCTATCGCTGTCGTTGCCGACACAACTGGTCGGCGAGCCGTCACGAAGGACGGCTGGGCCTCTGTTTCCGTGGCGCTCTGTTCCGCGATCTCGGAGTCGTCCCGCATGCTCGCGGATGCTACGACATCATGTCGGTGGTTACACACCGCCTCGGTACTGGTCTCGGTGTTACTCCCGCCGAGTTGCCCGAGGTGACGAGCGCCGGTGGGAAGTGGGCTTCTTTGAACTACTACGGTTTGTCGTTGTATGGAGTTGGTGGCGCTCCCGCTGATCGCAGTCGTTGCCGGAGTCGTGTCGTTCAGCTCTCCGTGTGCACTGCCTCTGGTCCCTAGCTACCTGTCGTACGTTTCGGCCCTTCCTGTCTCTGACTTGGATCGCGCCGAAGCGAGGTCGATCACGCTGCGTGCTGCGCTCCTGTTCGTCCTCGGTTTCACCCTGGTCTTCACGCTGCTCGGCGTCTCGGTCGGGATTCTCGGATCGGCGCTCAACCGGAACATGCCGCTCATTCTCAAGATCTCGGGATTCGTGATCATCGTCATGGGCCTCGGGATGCTCGGGATCGTTCGGCTGCCGATGCTCACACGGGAGCGACGTCTCGACCTCGCTCGGGTTCCGACCGGCCCGAAGGGCGCGGTTCCGCTCGGAATGGCGTTTGCATTCGGTTGGACTCCGTGTATCGGTCCCGTCCTGGCCACGATCCTCGCGACCGCGTCCGCCACTCAGACTGCGGCGTGGGGCGGTCTGCTCCTGGCCCTGTTCTCGATCGGCCTCGGCCTTCCGTTCATCCTGCTCGCGCTCGGCTACGACCGTGCCCGAGGATCGCTGGGATGGCTTCGACGGCACGGCCAGGCGATCGAGCGCATCGGTGGTGCGATGCTCGTTGTCATCGGAGTCCTGTTCGTCACCGACGTGTGGAGCTCCTTCTTCCTGCCGTTGCAGCGCGAGTTCGCGAGGCTCGGATGGCCTCCGATCTGACCGGCCCCGCACCCACAGGGTCAACACGCCCACCTGCCCGCCCTTCCGTGAAGGAGCGACGGCGTCGAGTTCGGCGACCCGTGTTCTGGGGAGGCATCGCCGTCGTCGTGGTCGTGGTCGTACCGATGGCATTCATCCTCGGCAGTCGACTCGGAGAAGACCCGACTCTCGTGGATTCACCTCTACTCAGTCGGCCTGCACCCTCTTTCGACCTCGAGACCCTGGAAGGGGAGCGCATTCGCTCCGTCGACCTCACAGGGAAGCCCTACGTCGTGAACTTCTGGGCTTCATGGTGCGTTCCATGCCGGGAGGAGGCGCCGGCGCTGCGCGCTTTCGCGGGACGGTGGGAGGGATCGATCGAGGTGGTCGGTGTCGTGTGGAACGACTCGGCCGATGCTGCGCGTGAGTTCCGAGACGAGTTCGGTCTGACCTATCCGCAGGCGCTCGACCCGAATGGACGAACCGCGCTTGATTTCGGTGTGGCAGGGATCCCCGAGACGTTCGTCGTCGACGCCGATGGGATCGTACGCGCCAAGCTCATCGGAGCCATCGGCGCGACGACCCTCGATGATCTCCTTCCCGACGTGCGCGCCGGTCGCGAGGTCCAAGGGCGTAGCGACGCCTACGAGACATCCCGCTGAACGAATTCGTGACGGCGCTCTTGTCAGGAGAAGCAGTGACCGCCCAGTGCAAGCAGGTGATGGGCGTCGGTGACCCAAGCCGTTGCGACCGCGAGGCCGACGATTCCGAGAGCGGCCATGGGTGCGTAGGTCAGCATTCGAGCGCTGCGAATTCGGGAGGGGCCGTGCCGGCGAAGGCCTCGGAGCCGGTTGGCGACGGAGTCGGATTCGGGCTTGTCGGGTACTGCGCTACAGCGGGCGATCGCATGCAACGCCGCGCTGACCGGCAGTGGACCCTGCGATCTCGTGGCTGCCTGCTCGTCGGCCGAGCGTTCGACCTCCTCTCTCAGCACGTGGGCGCTCCGCCGCGCTCCCGGAACCAAGAAGAAGACTTGCTCGACAACAACCGCAAGAGCAAGAAGCCGGTGGTGGCGTAGCTGATGGTGTGCGATCTCGTGGCCGATCACCGCGTCGAGCTCAGTGGTATCAAGAAGCTCGACGAGACCGCTGGAGACAACGACCTGAGGGCGCGGACCCGGAACGCAGAGCGCCATGACGCGGCTCGTCGGAACGGTGACGAGCTCGTAGGAGCCCTTGTCCTCATGCCGGCCGAGCCACGGATCGACGTGAAGGGCGCGGGCGCCGACATGCGCTCGCGAGGCGGCGTGCATGGCAGTCGCCGGGATCCCGACCGCAAGCGCAGCGGCTAGCCATCCGATGGTGGGACCGCCGGGCGTCACGTGGACGAGGACCTCCTCGCAAAGATGCGCGACCTCCGGGATTCCCGCCGCACGGAGCACGGTCGGAAGAGCGAGCATCACCAGCCCCGCCTCGACGACGATCACGCCCGAGGTGAGTGCCAACGTTGTGACACGGGTGCTCTCGGCGGCGGGGAGAACACCGAGGCGCGTTTGCAACCATCTCGGCGCTGCGATGAGCGCGATGCCCACGACGAGCAAAGCGATACTCACGAGCGCCTTCCGCCGCTCTGCCCACGCCGAAGTAGGTTTCGGAGCCGTCGAGTCTCTGCAGCATTCATGGAATCGACGAAGTGCCCGAGCGCCAACGATGGGTCGCCCGCCTGCTCGAGGAGGTCGTGCATGCGCTGGGCGGCCAGTTCCTCGCGTGTGGCGACGGGCCGGTACAGGTACTTCTTGCCTTCTCGGCGCCGCTCCAACAGGCCCTTTTTCCAGAGCCGTACGAGAATCGTCATGACTGTCGAATACGCCAGACGACGACGCGGAGCGGAGACGGCTTGCTGGACCTCTGCCGGAGCGAGCCAATCCTCCTCGTCCCAGAGAACGTCCATCACCTCTGCTTCGAGTTCGCCGCGCTCGCGTCGCTTCACCGTCACATCACTTCCGGCGCATTCACGATCGCGATTGTGTCCTACGGAAGCCTCGGAACGCTACATACTACAAGATGTCGTCTATATTCCGTTGGTTGAGACGACCCAAGGAGGACCTTTGGGACCCACCGAAGCCGTCCGACGGTCGGAGCTTGAGCGAGGCTGGGTGCGCAGCATCGCCACAGCTCTCGTCGCCATGGTGCTGGCAGCGTCCTGCGGGACAGCCGACGACTCCGACGGCAACGATCCGAGTGCCGCCGCCGGCGATCTCGAGAGTGGCCAGATGCTCTATGAGGCGTCGTGTGCGACGTGCCACGGCAACGACCTTCGTGGAACAGAGCAAGGGCCCCCGTTCCTGGACGCGACCTACGCACCGAACCACCATTCCGATGAAGCCTTTTTCGCCGCTGTCGCCAACGGAGTGCAACCCCACCACTGGAACTTCGGACCCATGCCGCCGCTCGAAGGTCTCACCGACGACGACGTGGGGGCGATCATCGCATACGTGCGCGCCGCACAGGAGCAGGACGGGATCACCGTCGATCCGAGACACGGGTAAGTGACCACGACCGGCGGCTCGGCTCGTGACAGCGACGAACCGGACCGAAGCGCGCCCGAGGACGTACCCGACAGTCTGAGCCTGGTCGGGGCGATATCGCTCGGCACCGGTGTCATGATCGGAGCCGGCATCTTCGCCATCACGGGTCAGACCGCGGCGCTCGCCGGCGGACTCTTTCCCGTGGCCTTTCTCGCCGCAGCGCTCGTCGTTGCGTTCAGCGCCTATTCGTACGTGAAGCTGTCCAACGCCTTTCCGTCGTCGGGTGGAATCGCGATGTTTCTCAAGGAGGAGTACGGCCTCGGCACCACGACCGGTGTCTTCGCGCTGTTCATGTACGTGTCGATGGTCATCAACGAGAGCCTCGTCGCTCGCACCTTCGGTGCCTACACGCTCCAAGTTCTGGACTTGACCCCCGCCTCGTTCTGGATTCCGGCACTCGGCGTGTTTCTCCTTGTTGTCGCCTTCGTTGTCAATATTTCCGGGAATCGGGTCATTCAGGCTGCAGAAGGTGCAATGGCGGTGGTCAAGATCGCCGGCATCGCGATTTTCGCCATCGCCGGTCTCTGGTTCGTCGAAGCTGCGAACTTCACGAGCGGTTCCAAGGGCACGGGATTCGAGCTCTCGGTCGACGGCTTCCTTGCGGCGGTGGCGCTCGGAATCCTCGCCTACAAGGGATTCACGACGATCACCAACAGCGGCGGTGAGATTGTCGACCCGCACCGCAACACGGGACGCGCGATCGTCATCTCGATCTCGATCTGTACGGTCCTGTACCTCGCGCTCTCGATTGCCGTAGCCGGAAACCTCGGCCTCAACGAGATCATTGCGGCTCAGGACTACGCACTCGCTGAAGCTGCACGGCCCGCGTTCGGTGATGCGGGGGTCTGGCTCACCGTCGTACTCGCCATCATCGCGACCGCTTCGGGCGTCATCGCCAGCATCTTCGCCGCCTCCCGCATGCTGGCAATGCTCACGCGTATGAAAGAAGTGCCACACCGCCACTTCGGCCTACCGGGCACCGTCCGCACACACGCCATGATCTACACGACGGCCTTCGCGATGGCTCTCACGATCGCGTTCGATCTCCGGCGAATCGCAGCGTTGGGCGCTATCTACTACCTCATCATGGACATCGCCATCCACTGGGGGATCCTCCGCCACCTCAGATCCCGAATCGACGCAAGGCCAACGATCGTGGCCGCAGCGATCGTTCTCGACCTCGTCGTCCTGGGCGCCCTTGTGTGGGTGAAGGCCTCCACCGACCCGCTCATCCTCTACGTGTCCGCTGCCGGCATCGCTCTCATCGTGATCGGTGAGCGACTCTTCATGCGGTCGCACACCGACTCTGAAGGGAACATGGCCATGTGAATCCCTCGTCGGTCGCGCCAGCTTCCTCGGCTTCGTTTGCAGCATACGTTCGGCGTGCATGGATCATTGCCGCGGGATGAGATGGCAGACGTCGCTGGGGTCGCAATCGCGTTTTGATCGAGTCGCCGTGCCCGACGGGCCAGCTTGCGGAGCTCACTGCGCAGCGCCTCGAGATCACGCATCTGCTCGTCGATTGTCTTCGGCATGCTCGCCGAGCAGGTTGTGACGTTCACAGGGTGCCTCGCCCTCGGTCGCGGAAGGCCAGGACCTCGCGATCTCGGCCAGTGAGCCCGACCGGCTTGCGCGGCCTTCACGAACGCCAGCCGGTCGACCGTCTCCTCGCCGTAGTCGCGATGGCCTCCGACGCGGTCCGCTCGGGTTCGCCGAGCACACCGATTTGCTGTAGTAGCGGATCGTTTTCGTCGTGACGCCGCTGCTGTCCGCGAGCTCACCGATCCGCACCGAACCCCCCTCGACCCACGAAACCGACTCCGGCCCCACCTTCCATCGTACGGGAGGCCCGGTCCGCTCAGTCGGTGGCGGGTCGGTGGACAGCGCCGGCGGCGGAGTCGAGCGCTTCGCCGAGGTCACCGACGATCAGGGCCGAGAAGAGCGGGTCCCACGCACTATGCGTGAGGGATCGACATCACCCATCCGGGATGCGGTGCGGCCTCGGACAGCGCCAGGCCACCGAAGGCGACGATCCCGCCCCGTCATCACGGAACACCAGACCACGACCCGGCGAGTCTCGCGGCGCCGGCGAGCGCGGTGTCGACGTCGTCGAAGGCCGGCCGGGGATCGCTCATTCGTCCAGCACCGCCCGGAGCTGCTCGAGCGTCGGCGATCCCGCCGGCCCTCCGGGGTCCGGTAGACGCGACACGACAGGCCGACGGGCCTGTCGCCCCGGGCGAACGGGTCCTGGCCCTCGACCAGAACCGTCGGGGAACCCTGAACGCGACCGTCTCGGCCTCCTCCGGGGTCGTCACCAGCCGTCGGTCCACCTGAAACGTGCTCGGTCGACAACCGTTGTAGGCGCTCCTCGACGGTCCTCCAGTTCGGGCACCCTCGAAGTACTGCAGCTCGACCGCATCAACGGTCCTCCACGTGTGGGGTCTCATGGGACGGTCCGTACGGTAAACCCTTCCACTCGAGGAAGGTCAAGGCCTCCGCGCGTCCGGGCGACGGTCCGGCTCGCGAACACTGGGGACGTTGGGAATCACGCTGTGGCGCTCGACCTCGAGGGTGCCTCTCCATCCCTGCCTCCCCCGGTGGCCGGGCACCGAGCAGTAGAACGCTTAGGTGCCGGGCTCGTCGACGACGAGTCCGCTCCTCTGCGGTGCTCTCCGCGCCGGCACTGAGCGGGAAGTCGACTCCGTCGACGACGAAGTCGTAGAGATCACCGAGATCGAGCGATCGTTACGTTCTCCCCGCCAGGACGTCGATCTGATCGGGCTCGAATGCGAACGAGCGGGCACGCACCGCTTACCTCGCTATCGGGCGCTGTCGGCGGCGCCGGTTCGACGAACCGCCGCTCATGTGGCCGCCCCTGGGGTCGTCCATGTGTCCGCCCATTCCGCCCGGGGGGCCATGCCCACCACCATCGCCGCAGGCGGCCACCAGCAACGACAGGACGACGGCGACGAGAACCAGCCTGCTCATCACGAGACCCCGGGAAAACGAACTGAACCGCCCTGGGTTTGATGGAGACTCTGTTCATTGCCCAACCGTGGTGGTCGGTCTGCGGCAGCGTAGAACGCTGCTCTGAACTCCGCTGGTGGCACGTCGTCGCAGTGGCCGTGGAGTCGGTCGTGGTTGAACCAGTGCACCCACGACAGGGTCGCCAACTCGAGTTCGTCGACGTCGTCCCAGCCGGTGGTGTCGGGCTCGTAGATGCACTGGCCTTGTAGAGACCGTTGGTCGTCTCGGCGAGCGTGTTGTCGTAGGAATCCGCGGATGGTGCTGGACGACGGGCGTGCCCCCCGATCTCGTCGAGGCGTTCGGTGAATCTCACCGATGTGAACTGACTGGGTTCAATCAGTCGTTGCAACACCTGCCCGTTCGAGTGACCGAAGCTGTTCGTCGAGGACCGGCGGGGCTTCCAGCTGAGGATCTTGCGGGTCTGCTGTTGAGCGTGTCCTGGACGGCGAGGAGATCTTCGAGGTCCCAGCGAGAGAGGTCGGTTCCTTTGGGAAGTATTGGCGAAGCAGACCGTTGGTGTTCTCGTTCGTGCCTCGCTGCCATGGCGAGTGTGGATCGGCGAAGTACACCGAGATGCCGGTGTCGATCGTGAACTGCGCGGGTGGACAGTTCCTTGCCCGGTCCCAGGTCAGCGATCGAAGCAGCCCTGCTGGCATCGTCCCCAGGGTCGATTCGAGGGCGTCTTTCATGGCGAGTGGCGCCGTAGCCGCCGAGAGCAGGGCCCGTTCTGGACCGGCGGCCTGACGCCGTAGCCCTCGAGCCGAGGCAGGTGGACAAGGAGCGTAGCGGCTGGTGCGTTCCACGACGGTGCTGATCGCCGAGCGATGCAGCCTGATGATGAGGTCACCTTCCCAGTGCCCGGGCACGGGTCGGTCCTCGCTTCGGCAGGCCGCTCGCTCAACACGACATCCGAGGTCACGTGACCCTGGGGCCGGTTGCGGGCCCGTTGCCGAGGCTTGCGCAGGGCGCGCCCGGTGCGCAGGCACGCCACCAGCTCACGCTTGAGCGCACCTCCGACCCTCGATGTAAAGCGCCTGATAGATCGCCTCGTGCTGATGCGCATGTCCTCATCATCAAGTCGACGACCAGCCGTCGAGAGATCTGCTCGGGACTCCATGCTGTCGCCCACCGGCGATCCGCCCGATGTGGCTTGTTCAAACCCTTCCAGGTCGTCGGCGGGCCAGGCGAGGCTGTTCCGTCGGGCTGCTTGAGCTCGCCGCTGAGGCGTTGTCGCACATAATTGTTCAAATCGCGGGTTCGTGGCCAACTTCGCCGGCTTCGGCCGCTTGGCCGCCATCTGCGCCTTCCATTGCGCGACCGTCGCCCGGTACTCGGAGCTTCGCCGCGGGTTGCTGCGTTGCGCGCAGCTCCCGCGACCGTCCCGGATCTCGGTTCATCTCCTGGGCGATGGCACGCACGCCGAGACCCCGCGCAGCAGCGCCAACTCCTCAAGCTCCGGAAACGACAAGTACCGGCCCGACGGTTCGCCGAGGTTCAAAGGTGCCATGCCGCCAGCGTGACGAAACCAGCGCGACTCCGACAGGAACCGACACCCTCGACACCGGCCGCTGCGTCCTCGGTGCGCTTGCCCTGGGCGATCAGACGCCAGAACTCGTGCCCATGACGCAGATCGGCCGTCCCGGCGAACGGCATCGCCGGGCGAAGCGCCCTGTTCAAGCCGTCCGCCGCCGTCGCGACCTCACCTCGGTCACCTCCATCATCATGAGGTGTTGCGACAACCAGTTGATTTCGCCCTGCGACCTGGCATCGGAGTGTGCAACGAGTCCGACCAGGCGTCGAGCCCCACGGGATCGTCGGGCCATCTCCAATGCATCGAGCACCATCTCGGTTTTCATGTTCGCCGGTACACGCCAACCGACGATACGCCGGCTGAACGCATCGACGATGAAACACACATAGGCCATCCCCGACCTCGTCGGCAGCGATACGTCAGATCGGTCACCCACAACGTTGGGCCGATCCGCACTGGAAGTCCCGGTTGACGATCCCGCGCCCGAACGGCGTCGGGATCCGCACGGTCGTGAACACCTTTGGCGTCGCGACACACCGCGGATATCCAGCTCACGCATGAGGCGAGCCACCTGATCGCGGGGGCCGATGTCATGGCCAGCACGCCGTGCTGCTTTCCAAAGTTTGTGGGCTCCGTAGACCTTGCGGTTCGCGACCCACAAGACCATCAGCACCCGCATCATCGCCGCGCCGCAATCGCTCTGGCCGACGGCGTGCGGTTCCTGGCGGCGTAGTAGGTGCTCGGGGCGAACTGCAACACTCTGCAGATCGGCTCGACCCCGAAACTTTCCTTGTGAGAATCGATGTAATCGACCATCACTTCTGTGGGCGGTCGAGCTCCGCCGCGAAGAAAGCCGACGCAGACTTGAGAATCGTGCTCGCTCGCTTGAGCTCACGGTTCTCCTGCTCGAGCGCCACTGGACTCCGCTCTGAGTCCTCCGTGTTCAGACCGCTGACGCCCTCGTCGACATCAGCCTGACGCACCCACTTACGCACCCGTCTCAGGCCCGTAACCGAGCTGATCCGCGATGCGGTCACCGGCCCTTGCGATGTTCCGAGCTCTTCACGCAACTGACGGACGAGTCGCACCGCACGAGCCTTCTCCGGGCGAGTACCGACGCGCCGTCGGCTTCCTCAACGTTCGTCTCCTTCGGCATGACTCCATCCTCGTTTCCAAGCTCAGGAGTCTCCAATCAACCCAGGGCGGTTCACGTCTACGCTCCCGCGACCGATGGCCGAATCGACCACCTCTGGCTCGCCCGCTTCGGTCAACCCGGCCAACACCGACCGTCACCCCACACACCGACTCGCCCAGTTCGCACTCGCCGTCGCCACCCTCATCACCGCCAAACTCATCGACTGGCGCAACCGCTGGAACCCGACCCCCACCCCCATCCGCTGAACTCTTGGGCACCAACACCGCATCCAACAACTCACCGGCAACGGCGACCCTCCGCCTGACCGCCAGCGGCGGCTCAGTCAGTCCGGCGCTGGTCAATCCAGGATGTCGCTGATTCTGTCGTCGATTGGTCCGGTAGCCGTGCACGCCGTAGTCGCCGACCGGCTCGATCGGCCCAGACAACTGTCCAGTGCTTCATCGAAGTAGTGGCCATCCCAGCGCCGGAAGCAGTGCTGGTCGAGGACGTCGTCGCCGTCGATGGCAGGTTCTCCGATCGTCTCGGAAGCATCCCTTGGTCCACGGCCGCTGGTTCGTCATGATCGGCGACACCAAGAGCCGGTCTGGTCGCAGCTCAGCCCGCTTGGGCAGCGCTTTCTGGTCGGAACGCTCCCGGTACACGTAGATCAGAATCGCCCCGCCCATCGACGGTCCCGCCATCGCGTCCGTCGAGATGATCCGACCGAACAAGTACCGGCCGTCGGCTAGCTGCAGCGCAAAGACATCGCCAACCTTCGGCTTCTTCCGGGACGGGCTCAGCACCTGCAGGTTCGTCTCACCGTCGCTCACCGTTGTCACCCGTACCCGTTCGCTCGGAGCCAGGCCTCGCCCCAATCGACGCTCTGCTGGTAGTAGGAGTGTCTCGGACTGATCGAGTTGATGGCGTTCTCATCGACAGGCCCGCAAGCGCGATTGCAATCGGCATCGGTCGCACGGGCGAACTCCCCCGCCTGGCGACCGGTCTGCTCAACGACTGCGCTTGTCGATCCACGCTCGTAGTTCCTGGCGAAGCCAGAACTGGCAGCGGCCGGAGGCGCGTTCGAGCACCGGGCCCGGGAAGTCCTCGTATCGCTTTCGGTACACGCTGACGGCTCCTTGGCTGCTGAGCCCGAGAAGCTCGGCGACCTGCGTTGCGTCGAGAAGATCGTCGAGGTCTACGCGTCTGGCCATGAAGCCTCAATGTAGTTGCATTGCGACAACTGGGCGGAGTACTGTTGTACTACCACAACACAGAAGTGGCCCCGGCGGTGCGCCAACACCCCGGGGCCTGGCCGGAACCCGGCGAGGGGTCCCGACATGGACAAGAGTAGGACGCAGAGCGTTGGGCCGCGTGAACGACGCGGACCAGGGATCGGCGAATGCGTCGCGCTTGTCGAGGCCGAAATCGGTCGGCGGGGTCTCCTCTCCGAGCAGAGCCATCCCCGGATCATCGACCTCCTAGCTCGTTTCAGCGACTTCTGCGTTGCGGGGCACAACCTCGAGCGGCTCTTCGATGCCGAACCCAACGTGGTCGAGGAGTTCGTTCGAACGAGGGTCGCCGGGGATGTTCCGGCGGCGGCCACGATGCACATGCGCCGGTCGGCGATCCGGCTGCTCTTCCGGATCGGTCGAGAACTGGGAGTGGCAACCGGTGATCCGACACTGGATCTCGAGCTTCCACCTCGATCCCGCAGCAAGGGTCGGCCACTCACGGACGACGAGGTAGCGCTTTGCCGCAGCGCTTCGGTCCACACGTTGTCTTCGACGCGACCCTCAGCGTCGTGGGCGCTTGCCGAGGCGACCGCGACCACTTCCGAGATCCCTCTCGTCCGTTGCGGAGATGTAGATCTCGAGCACGAACGGGTGTGGCTTCGTGGCGGCCGGTCGACTGCCGCCCGGTGGGGTGAGTTCTCGAGCTGGGGTGTCGCCCAGGCCGGCCGCCGCCTCGATGCGCTCAGAAGGACCACACGAACGGAGCCGCTCGTCTACGAGGGGTCCGGTTCCGCGCAGAGCCGCCAAGCCTCCGCCTGCGCCGCGATCAGCCAGGTGGTGGGCTGGGCAGGACTCGGCAATGAGCCCGATCTGCGGCCGGCGTCGGTCACAGCGTGGGCCGGCGCCCAGCTGCTCGATGACGGTTACCCGATCGATGAGGTGGCGAGACGCCTCGGACGGCGAAGTCTCGACCGGACAGCAGAACTGATCTGCTGGGACTGGCGAGATACCGATGGGTAGACCGCGAGTTGGTGTGTCTGCCTTCGAACGGATCGAGGCGATCCTGTCCAACCCCGAGATCTACGAGCTGGGGGAACTCGTCCCAGCTCAGGATCCATCGGCAGGTGGTCGGCGGCGCACCTATCCCGATTTCATGCTGATCCTCTACGAGGCTCTGATCTCCGTCTACGGCTCGGCACGCCAGGTCGAAGCCGAGCTCGCACACCCCAAGGTGTGGTCATTCATCCGCACACACGTGCGGAAGATGCACCCACGAAGACGAGACCTGCACCTACCTCGCGAGCCGATGCGACGACATCACTACATCTACGGCCGCAACCGCTACCTCGCCGACCCCGAACTCCTCGAGCAGTTCGTCGACGCTCACCGACAGGCCGCTGCGCGCACAGCGAGAGAGGTCGGGCTCTTGGACCCCAACGGCCCCGGCTCGTTCACCCGCCCCCACCGGAGTCGTCTCCTCTATGGAGACGGCAAGGTCGTCACGCCGCTGTTCAAGGCCAAGCCGGGCGAAACACGCGTCGACACAGAAACCGGCGAAGTGATCCCGAAGCGCCATGAGCCTGATGCCGGACTGCATTTCGAGGGGACCGGCGAAACAGCGTGGGGAACCAAGTTCGTCCTCGTCGCCGCACGCGGCGAAACCGAGCACTCGCGGGTCATTCTCGACTTCGAGAGCGTGCCCAAACCTGGAGCGGAAGCAACGACCGCTCTCGAGTGCATCCGACGCACCACTCCCCTCGTCCCCGGTGCCACCGGCGTCGTCTACGACACCGCCTTCCGAGGCACACACCACCAGACGCTGCTACGAGAGCTCGGCCTGCTCCCCATTAACCGCGTCACAGCTGCCAAAGCCGACGCCAACAGGCCACGACGCGGCGAAGGCAGGCGCGTCGAGAAGACGGTCCGCATCGAAGACAAGACCGTGACGCTCCCCGATGGCTCCAAGGCCTCGATCACCCTCTACGCCCGAGGCGGTGGAGTCGGGATCGGACGACTCGACGACCGCGGCAACATGGGCTTCGTCGAGCTCCGCCGGATCCGCACGCAACGAGCAAGAGACCAGTCCGGCAAGTACCGCTGGTATAACCACTACGCCCTCCCCGCCGAATACGGCGACACGACGATCACCGTCCGGCTCCACGGCACCGCCGACGACGACCAACGCGGACTCAACCGCCCCGAGAACGTCCGGCCCATCCCGCCGACCGATCCCGACTTCACCGAGCTCTTCCGCCGTCGCAACGACGCCGAATCCATCAACCGAGCCCTCGACGACACCCTCTATCTCAGAAGGGCCCACAGCATCGGCCACCACCGGCAGCTCGTGAACGTCCTCGGCTACGCGCTGATGGTCAACTCGCTCACGCTCCACCGCCACCGGCATCGTCACCGAGGCCGACCACCTGACCGGCTGGCCACCGCCGCCTGAATCTTCCTCGGCGTTCGAACCGGCGAGATCAGCGCGCTGGAGCACGCTCGAATCCGCGCGACTGACCTCCACGGACCTCCGAAACGCCTCGGGGCCAGTAGATTCGACGCAGAATCGGGTGTCGATCAACGTGCCGAGTGGTTTTCGACCACGTTTTCTACATGCCCCGCCCTCGTAGCTCAGGGGATAGAGCACCGGTTTCCTAAACCGGGTGTCGCAGGTTCGATTCCTGCCGAGGGCGCTCAGAGGAACGCTCCCACTCCGCCTGACACTGGAGACCCGAATCGTGTCGATCCTCGAGACCCGGTACGCGGAGGCCGACGAAGGCGTGCGCATCGCGTACCAGGTGTTCGGCGACGGCGACGTGGGCCTGGCGCTCATCCCGGGCTTCGTGTCGCATCTCGAGTTCCTCGGGGAGTACCCGCCCTTCGCCGACCTGCGCGCGGGCTGGGTTCGTTCGCACGAGTCATCGCGCTCGACAGGCGTGGGACGGGGTTGTCCGATCCGGTGACCAGCCTGCCCGGTCTGTCGTTCGAGGACCGGGGTGAACACAGCTCGAGGGGGTCGACGGCTCATGGCGCCTTCGGGCTGACAGACTGACAGCGTCGACCAGAGGAGTCACCGTGGCGCGTTGGGTCCGTCAGTCGCTCGTCGTCATCACCGCCGCCGCGCTCGTCGGCGCCGGGTGCGCGAGCGATCCGACCGAGGCACCGACCGTCGCCGACGGAACGCCGGCTGAGCCGGCGGAGTACGCGGAGCAGGCCGGCGCGATCTGCGATGAAACGGTCGATGCTGCGGAGTCGGCGTCTGCAGACGACGATGACCCCGGTCGTGCAGCCGAGCTCCTCCGCACCGGCGCCGAGGAGCTCGCGGCCCTCACGCCCCCCGCCGATCGACGCGAGATGGCGCAGGCGCTCGTCGACTCGCTCGCTGCCTATGCCGATCTCTACGGGCGAAGGGACGAGAACCGCGAGGAGTTCAGCCAAGACCAAAACGAGCTCGCCATCGTGATTCGCGTGCGCGCCACAGGCCTCGACGCCGAATGCCCGTCCGCCGGGATCCAGATCGCGGAACCCGAACCGCCCCAGGAGGGCCTCGGTACATTCAGCGAAGATGAGTTCGGCGTCGACCCCGAAGCCGACGCGCTGGCGCAGCGCTGCTTCGAAGGGGAGCTGGCTGCATGTGACGAAGTGTCCGAGACCGACGCCTACCGCCTTTACGGCGTCATGTGTGGCGGCCGCATCGCCCATGAAGAGGCCAACAACAACTATGACTGTGTCGAAACCTTCGTGGGCGACGAACCCGTCCGAGGACAGGTGGTCGTCGGCGTATCCGGCGACGACGTCTTTTGATGGAGACGACGACTTCTGACGGATGGTTCGTCGAACGCCGCGTCGTCGGCTCCGGTCTGTCGTCCGAGGACAGCGGCAAGCACGAGCTCGAGGGCGTCGGCGGCTCATGGCGCCTGCTCACGCTGACAAACTGATGCATGGACCGAGAGGAGTCGCCGTGCCGCGTTGGTTCTGTCAGTCGCTCATCGTCGTCACCGCTGGCGCGCTCGTCGTGGCTGCCTGTGGCGACAAGTCTTCCACGTCGCCGTCGGTTTCGGAAGGGACCCCGATGAGCGCGGAGGAGTACGCGGCCGAGGTCACCCGCATCTGCGACGAGGCGGTGGCCGGCGCCGACGATGCCATCGACTCTGCCGACGACGTCTACGACATCGACGCCGCCGCCGAGGCGCTCAGGAACGGTGCCGAGGAGCTGGCCTCCCTGACCCCTCCCGACGACCGCGCCGACATGGGCCAGGCGCTGGTCGACTCGCTCACCGAGTACGCGGAGCTCGTGAAGGTCGCCGACAAGAACCCCGAGGAGTACAGCCAGAACCAGAACGCCCTCGAGCTGACGATCTCGGTCCGTGTCGTCGGGCTCGACGCGCGATGCGAGGAAGTGCCCTACGTCCTGGAGCCACCGACACCTCCCGAGGACGGCCTCGACTCCTACTACGACGTCGAGTTCGGCGATGACCCCGAGGCGGACTCGCTGGCGCAGGAGTGTTTCGAGGGTTCGCTCGCGGCGTGCGAAGAGGTTCGACACGTCGATGCCTACCGTGGGTATGGCGTCACGTGTGGCGAACGCGTCTACATCGAGGAAGCCAATGCGTGGCCTCTCTGCACCGAGCTGTTCGTGGGTGAGGAACCAGTGCGCGGCCAGGTTCTGACCGAACCTGTGGAGACCGAGTGGTGCGCCACCGACGACTGCGAACCGACGGGATGGCCCCCTTCAGGTGATGAATAGGGGCAGCCGGACCATCAGGTTACGGGGCCACGTGCCGATGGTTCCCCCATGGCAACAACCAAGAGAAGTCGTGCACTGCTCCGCGCCTGTGCCGCTCTGACGACCCTGCTCCTGCTTGCCACCGCCTGCGATTCAGGCTCTGAGTCGAGCAGCGACGCGACGGGCGACGAGGCTACGAGCGTCGGCACCGGCTCAGACACCGACACGGCGGCGTCGATCGAGGTTCCCGACGCCTACACGGCGGTCGTCGCCGATGTCCTGGGCGCCCCCACCTACCCCTTCCTCGGGACCGACGGCGACTACCACGTCGCCTACGACCTCGGCCTCCAGAACACCTCCGTCGGCGTCGATGCCACGATCACCCAGATCGAGGTCGTCGCCGCCGACGACCCGAGCACCGTGGTCCACACCGTCGCGGGTGGTGCACTGGTCGACCCGGACTGCGTTGTCGGCGACTGCGACCGGCTCCGGAACCTCACGGGGCAGCCCGTGGAGAGCTCGACCATCGAGCCCCAGGGTGGCCGCATGGTCTTCATCGACTTCAGTGCCCCCGAGCGTGAGGACCTGCCGGACAACGTCCTCCACCGGATCGTCGGGCAGGGCGCGACCTCTCCGGCGTCACAGGAGCCGAGCGACATCGACTACCTGGCCGCGCCCTACGACATCTCCGCCGGTGAGGCCCCGGTGATCGGTCCGCCACTCGCCGGCGACAACTGGGTGGCTCTCAACGGATGCTGTGATCCCGGGTTCCCGCACCGCTCCAGCCCCGGGCCCTTCAACGGCAAGATCGTGAACGGTCAGCGGTTCGCCATCGACTGGAAACAGATGAACGACGACGGTGAGTTCTTCGAGGGCGATCCCAACAGCAACGAGAGCTATGTCGACTACGGAGCCGACATTCTCGCGGTCGCCGACGGAACCGTCGTGGCGACCCTCGACGGCATGCCCGCCAACGAACCGGGGGTGCTTCCCGCCGACGACCCGGAGCTCCGCGACCAGCTCACCGTGGAGACCGTGGACGGCAACCACATCGTGCTCGACCTCGGCAACGGCGTGTACGCCTTCTACGCGCACCTCCAGGCCGGTACGCTCGAGGTGGAGGAGGGTGACACGGTCGAGCGCGGCGACAAGCTCGCCGAGCTGGGCAACACCGGCAACGCCAACGCGTCGCACCTCCACTTCCACCTGATGGACGGGCCCTCGGTGCTGGGCTCCAACGGGCTCCCCTACGTCATCGACGAGTTCGACTTCGCCGGGCAGGTCGATCCACAGACGCTCATCGACAGCGACGACTTCCTCTCGGGCGAGTACAACACCGGGCAGCTCGCCGATCCCGAGTCGCGCACCGACGAGTCGCCCCTCCAGCTGAACATCATCGACTTCCCCGCCGGCGGGTAGTCCCGGCTCCGCGTCCCCGCACGACGGATCGTCGATTCCCCATCGGAGCTCCACGGGGTCCGCCCGGCGCTCCCGCCGAGTCGTCCGGGCCCCTGCATGCGAGACTCCGGAGGACCATGAGCCCCGAGGACACGCCGCTCGAACCGACTGACCAGACCGACCGGGGACCCCGGTCCGGGATGATCGCCTACACCGTGATGCTCGGCATCGGTGTCGTGCTCGTTCTCGCTGCGGCCGTCACGACCTTCCTCGCTGTACGTGCCGAGTGGCAAACGGCCGACGCCGAGGCTGACACACGATCGGCCGAGGAGGATCTCTCCGACACGAACGCCGACACGGCCGACCTCGTGGCCCGACAGGCCGACATCCAGGCGGCAGCCGCCCAGCAGTCGGCCCTCCGGGCGCAGGTCGTCGAAGCCTGGAATGCCGTGGCCGGCGCCAACGACGCCGCACTCGCAGCGGCCACCCGTGCCGTCGACCTCTTCAACGACGGTGATGTGGTGCAGGCGAGGCAGATCCTCGACACCGAGGCCGGTGGTGCTCTCGAAACCGCCGAGCAGGACCTGGAGGCGCTCCGGGACGAGGCGAAGACACTCGAGGCTGCCGTGGACGAGCTCCGGGGACTGCTGGCCGACGCGGGGCAGCCATGACACGGATCGAACCCACCTCTGCCGGGCCTCCGGCCGGGTGGAGGGGGACGACCGCCCGACCACCGACCTCCCCCGTCGAGACACCCGACCGGCAGCACACGCTGGCGTGGGTGTCGGTCTTCGCTCTCGTGTTCGGCGGTGTGGCACTCGCGCTCGCCCTTCTATGGGTCTCGAGAGTGGGAGACGCCCGCGACGAGGCGCGGGCGTCGAGGACCGCTGCCGAGGAGGCTCTGGGGGGCGCCCGGAGCGAGCGCGCGGAGGCTCGGTCCTCGCTCGACGCGACGGTCGACGAAGCCGACGGTGTCGCAGGCACCAGCGAGGAGTTCCTCGACATCAACCAGCAGATGATCGACACGGCCGCCGAGCAGATCCTCGTGTCGTACTCGCTGATCGAGACGAACACCCGGGGCGACGCAACCGCCTACAACGACCTCGCCGCCGAGGCACGGCGTCTCGCCGACACGGTCAACGACCTCGCGGCCCAGAGCAACTCACTGCTCCAACCCGACTGACGGCTACGGACCGGAGGCGAAACCCGGGCGCGGCGCCTCCTTCAGGCCCCGGACGGCACTGTCGACGCTGGCGAAGAACCACCGCTCGCCGATGAGGTCGTAGACGCCTGCCTTTCTAAGGATCTCTCGACCCTGTGCGTTGAGCCGCGCGACACCGAAGGCCATTCCCCGGGCCGCGGCCGTCTCGACGACCGAACGCAGGGCATCGGCTCCGTCGACGTCGACGTAGTTCACGGTCTCGAGATTGACCACGATGCCGTCGGGCTCACGTGCGATGATCTCGGCCATCCGTTCCTGAAACGCCTCGGCGTTGGCGAAGAACAGAGGGGCGTCCAACCTCACCACCGCTATCCGCTCGGGTTTGATCGCCAGCGGCGCTGTATCTGTCGACGCGTACGCGCGCCGTCCGGGAAGGTGCCCGAGGGTCGGCATACGCGGACGCGACGCGCGGTAGACCAGCATCACGAACGATATCCCGACCGCGATCGCGAGACCTTCCAGGATTCCGACCGCACACACACCGACGAGGGCGGCCATCGCCGCGGCAAAGTCTCCGCGGCGGATCCGCCAGATCCGGCGCATCTCGACGACGTTGAAGGTCCCCCACACGGCCGCGATGACGACCGCTCCGAGAACGGCGCTGGGGAGGTTCTCGAACACCGGCGTGAAGGCGGCGATCGTGAGCAGCGTCACCACCCCGCAGATGAGCATCGCCATCTGGGTTCTCGCACCAGCGTCGTCGGCGGCTGCGGACTTGGACAGGCTGCCGGAGACGGTGAAGCCACCCAGCAGGCCTGCTCCGATGTTCGCGGCCCCGGTGGCGACCATCTCCTGGTTCGCGTCGATGTCGTGTCCGTGGCTGCGTGCGTAGTTCGCCGCGATGCCGTAGCCCTCGGCGAACGCCACGACGACGATCCCGATCGCTCCGGGGACGAGCATGATGAGGTCCCTGAGGGAGACGTCGGGAAGGGTCAACCTCGGGAGTGCTGCCGGCACATCACCTACGACCTCCACGCCGTCGGATGACCAGTCGAGCAGCGTCGACAGCGCCACGGCCGCGATCACGACGACGAGGGCCGCCGGGGCCCTACGCCCGAGGGTCATCCGGCTCACCAGAAGGATGGCGAACGACACGAGGCCGATGATCGTCGTTGTCGTGTCGATGTCGGGAAGGCTCTCCAGAAGGGACCAGAGCTTCTCGAAGAAGTTGCCGGAGCCTCCGGTGACGCCGACGACCTCGGCCGCCTGGTCGACCGCGATCGTCAGACCGAGTCCGAAGGTGAATCCGACGAGCACCGACCGGGACATGAAGACGCTGATGAAGCCCAGCCGGAAGAGCCCGAAGGCGATGAAGACCACGCCGACGAGCAATGCGAGCGCCACGGTCATGGCGACGAAGTCCTCGGACGCCGTCGCGACCGCCGCGACCGTGGATGCCGAGAGAATCGCGACGGTCGAACTCGGCCCCACGAACATCTGGCGCGACGTCCCGAAGACCGCGTAGGCGACGATCGCCCCCAGGCCGGCGTAGAGACCGGTCTCGGGCGGCATCCCCGCCAGCTCGGCGTAGGCCATGGCCTCGGGAACGAGCAGCGCCCACACGGTCAGGCCCGCCAGGAGATCGGGTCGCCACCAGGTCTTCTCGTATCGAGAGAGCCACGCGACGATCGGCAGGATGCGTTGTGCCCGCGTGGTGCGAGTTGTCATCGACGCCTTCGCCACGCCTACGCCGCCGCTGACGACCTCATGAGGCTCGTCCCCCCGTCGCCGTTTCGTCGCCGACGGTTCTCGACGGCCCAGCCGGGGCCGCGGAACACGTTCGACAGCCGTTCACGCCAGGTTCGTGAACGCGACACATCGCGGAGCATCTCGACGTGCTCGTGGGTCGCGACCCGCAGCGGATCGTAGGTGTCGATGTTCTTCGTGAGTCCGTAGACCACCTTCTCCCCTTCGGCCTCGAAGGTACCGAAGAGCTTGTCCCACACGATGAGGATGCTTCCGTGGTTCCGGTCGAGGTACTGCGGCTGCGACCCATGGTGCACGCGGTGGTGACTCGGTGTGTTGAAGCCCGGTTCGAGGGGGCCGACTCCGTCGATCGTGTCGGTGTGGATCCAGTACTGATAGAGCAGGTTCAGCGCGCGGGCCGTGGCCACGACGTCGGGCCGGAACCCGAACATGCACAGAACCGAGTACGGCAGGAATGTCCCGAAAGCGTCCGCCACGGGTTGTCGCAACGCCGTCGAGAGGTTGTAGTGCTCGCTCGAATGGTGCACCACGTGGATCGCCCACATGTAGCGGCTCTCGTGCATGAACCGGTGGTTCCAGTAGTAGACGAAGTCCCATGCCAGCGTGGCGGCGATCACCGCCAGAGGGCCGGCGCCGAGATCCCGAACGAGGCGCCTGTTCCACATCTGCCGTGGGGAGGTTCTCGCCGCCCACCACGTGGTGAGTGCGAGCCCGCCGGCCACGATCGAGGCCACACCGCCGACCTTCGCCACCCGACGCGCCGCCACTGCGACGCGCCGTCGCCGGGAGCGGTTCCGCGGAACCGTCGTCGGCATCGTGGCCGACGGCTCCTCCGGGCCCGGCCGCTTCCCGTCGAACAGGGTCCTGTCGTCCGGGCCATCGGGGTCACCGGGCTCCTCCCCGTCGAGGCGGGCCAGGAGGTCGGCCACGGTCGTCACCACGACCGCCCCGCCGGCGGTGACGAGCAGCACCTTGCCGAACTTCCCCTTGCCGGGAGCGAAGGGCGCGAGGATCCGCGGCAACACGAGCGGCGTCAGCAGGCTGCCGACACCCATCGAGAGGCTGGCGATCGTGTCGCGACGCTCGTAGTCGGCGGCCGACGGCCCCTCGCGTCGTGCGCGGTCCCGGAGCGCCCTGTACTCGAGTGCCATGGTGCCGAAGTACAGCGGCGTGGCTGTCACCGTCAGGTCCATCCGGCACTCCCTCGTCGCACGACCGAGCCGTACTCACTCATTGTGGCGCATCCGCCGGTGGGCGTGGCCAGGTAGCCCGAATCTGTCGACGCGCCCCTCAGAGGCGGTAGTCGTACTCCTCGAGGAGTCGGAGCCACACCTCGCTCACCGTGGGGTACGACGGCACCGAGTGCCAGAGCGCCTCAAGGGGGACCTCGCCCGCCACGGCGACGGTGGCGGCGTGGAGCATCTCCTGAACGCCCGGCCCGGTGAACGTCGCCCCGACGACGATCTGGCGGTCGTCGTCGATCACGAGCTGGCACGTACCCTCGATGTCACGCCCGAGGACGGTGGCACCGGCCACGCTCCCGGTCCCCACGCTGACGGCCGTGACGTCGAGCCCGGCGTCGCGCGCCGTGGCCTCGGTCATCCCGACCGACGCTATCTGCGGCTCTGTGAACACGACACTCGGCACGGCCCGGTTGTCGGCCCAGGCCGTGATGTCCTGTCCGGCGAGGACGTCCCCGATGACACGCGCCTGGTACTTGCCCATGTGGGTGAGCAGCGCCCGGTGGTTGACGTCGCCCGCGGCGAAGAGCCAGTCGCCGTCGACACCGGTGACACGGAGTTGGTCGTCGACCTCGAGCCAGTCTCCGGGCTCCAGGCCCACGGTCTCGAGCCCGATGTCGTCGGTGGACGGCCGCCGCCCGGCGGCGACGACGATCTCGTCGGTCGTGAAGGTCCCCCCGTCGGCCATCGTGACGGTCACGGGACCGTCACCGTCGCGTTCGACCTTCTCGGCGCGCCCGGCCTCGCCGGTGCGCACGGTGATGCCCTGGTCCTCCATGGCGGCGCGTAGCTCACCACCGGCGAAAGGCTCGAGCCTCGGCAGAAGGCGCTCGGAGGCCTGGACGAGGACGACGATCTCGGTCCCGAGTGAGTGCCAGGCCTGTGCCATCTCGCAGCCGACCGGCCCACCACCCAACACGAACAGGCTGTCGGGTGCCTCCTCGGCCGCTGTGATGTCGCGGTTGTCCCACGTGGCGATGTCGCTCAACCCGGACACGGGTGGGACAGCGGCGTGACTGCCGGTGGCCACGACGACGGCCTTCGTGGCCCGCAGCGTGCGGGTGCTGCCGTCGGACCGCTCGACCTCGACGGTGCGCTCTCCCGCCAGGCGCCCCTTCCCCCGTACGAGCTCCGCACCGATGCTGTCGACCCACTGCACCTGGTACTTGTCGTCCCAGTGCGAGGTGACACTGTCGCGCCGTGCGAGGACAGCGTCGACGTCGATCGATCCGGTGACCGCCTCGGACGCACCGGGGACACGGCGGGCAGCCGCCAGAGCCTCCGCGGGGCGCAGCAGCGCCTTGCTGGGCATGCACGCCCAGTAGGAGCACTCCCCGCCGACCAACTCACTCTCCACGAGGGCCGCTGTCATGTCGTGGTCGCGGGCCCGCCAGGCGACGTTCTCGCCGGTGGAGCCGCCGCCGATCACGACGACGTCGAACTCGTCCACCGCGCCGCCTCCGTCAGCCATGCAGGTGGGAACACGGTGGACGGCGACGATCTTCCCGGTGTGTCATGACGTCCGGTACAGCCCTTCGTTCAGCGATCGTACGACCCGGTACTCGTGCTCCCATCCGAGCACGCTCAACGTACCCGTGGCGAGGGTGAGCAGCCGACCGTCGGCGGGACCGAGCCCCAGCCAGCGCGCCATGAGCACCCGCAGGACGTGTCCGTGGGCGAAGAGTGCGACGGGGCCGTCCGCAGCGAGGACGCGCTCGATGACGCGGTCGACGCGTGTGGCGACCTCGTCGGGTGTCTCACCACCGGGGGTGTGCCCGGTCCAGATCAACCAGTCGGGATCGTCTTCACGGATCTGTGGGGTCGTGAGGCCCTCGTAGTCGCCGTAGTTCCACTCGAGGAGGTCGTCGTCGATCTCTGCCACGTCGCCGAGTCCGGCCAGACGGCAGGTCTCGCGGGCGCGCTGGAGGGGGCTCGTGAGAACCAGGGCGAAGTCCCACTGCGCCAACGCGGGGCCGATGTTCTCGGCATCCTTCCGACCCTTGTCAGTGAGGGGAACGTCGGTCCGCCCGGTGTGGCGGCCGTTCCTGGACCACTCCGTCTCGCCGTGGCGGGCGACGACGGCGTCATGGTGTGCAGGAGCGGACACGACGGCATCGTAGCGACTACGGCGGGCCGTCCCCGCGGGTCGTGGACGGCGATGTGGTCGGGACGCGTGCCGACGCCGGTTCAGGCCGTAGGATCGACATCGACGTGTTCATCTCCGGCACGACTCGGTGCCGGTCGCCACCGGAAGGACTCCAGTCATGCAGCTCGGGATGATCGGCCTCGGCCGGATGGGCGCCAACATGTCACGCCGACTGATGCGCGACGGCCACGACATCGTCGCCTACGACCTGAACTTGGACGCTGTGACGGAACTGGCCGGCGAGGGCGCGACGGGGTCGTCGTCGTTCGAGGACTTCGTGGCGAAGCTCGACAAGCCCCGGGCCGTGTGGATGATGGTGCCCGCTGCTGTCGTCGACGAGACGATCGAGAAGGTCGTCGACCTGCTCGACGCCGGCGACATCCTCATCGATGGCGGGAACTCCTACTACAAGGACGACCTGCGCCGGGCGAAGGAGCTCGAGCCGAAGAAGATCCACTACGTCGACGTCGGTGTGAGTGGCGGCGTGTGGGGTCTCGACCGGGGTTACGGCCACATGATCGGCGGTGAGACCGACATCGTCGACTACCTCGACCCGATCTTCCGGTCGATCGCACCCGGACCCGGCGACGTGGAACGGACCGAGGGCCGCACCGGCGACTACTCCCGGGAGGAGTGCGGTTACATCCACTGCGGGCCGCACGGCGCCGGCCATTTCGTGAAGATGGTGCACAACGGCATCGAGTACGGCGTGATGGCCGCCTACGCCGAGGGGCTGAACATCCTCGCCCACGCCGATGCCGGTGAGCACCAGCGCGAGGTCGACGCGGAGACGACGCCGCTGCGCAACCCCGACGAGTTCAGGTACGACCTCGACCTCCCGGCGGTCGCCGAGGCGTGGCGACGTGGCACGGTCATCGGGTCGTGGCTGCTCGACCTCACTGCCATCGCCCTCCACCGCAACGCCGACCTGTCGGACTTCACGGGCAAGGTGTCCGACTCCGGCGAGGGGCGCTGGACGAGCATCGCCGCCATCGAGAGTGGCGCGCCGTCGCCGGTTCTCACGACCGCGCTCTACGAGCGCTTCACCTCACGTGGTGAGGCCGACTTCGCCGACAAGCTCCTCTCGGCGATGCGCTACGAGTTCGGCGGCCACGTCGAGAAGGGCGCCGGCAAGGGCCAGAAGTAGGCGACCCAGATTTGATGCGTCCGTGAAGCGCGCTATGCGCGCTTCACGGACGCATCAAATTCTTTGGCTACGACGCCTTGCCGAGAGCCTCGCTCTTGTCCTCGATGCAGGTGAGCAGCTCGTCCCAGGAGTCGACGAACGCCTTGGCGCCGTCGGTCTGGAGCTGCGCGCCCAGAGCGTCGTAGTCGACACCGGCGTCGGCCAGCTTCGCCATCGTCTCCTCGGCGTCACCGCCGTCGGGGGGAAGCATGTCGCCGACCGTGCCGTGGTCGGCGAAGGCGTGCAGCGTCTTCTCCGGCATGGTGTTCACGGTGTGGGGTGAGGCCAGCTTCTCGATGTAGAGGACGTCGGAGGCGTCGGGGTCCTTCGTGCCGGTGCTGGCCCAGAGCAGGCGCTGCGGCCTGGCGCCCGCGTTGGCGAGCGTCTGCCACTCGTCGGAGTCGAGTAGCTCGCGGTACGCCTTGTAGCACCGCTTGGCCACCGCGACCCCGAGCTGGTCCTTCAGCTCGTCGGGGATCTTCCCCATGACGGCCTTGTCCCACCGGCTGATGAAGACCGACGCCACCGACGCCACCTGCGGGCTCTCGCCGGCGTCGATACGGCGCCTGATCCCCTTCATGTACGCCCCCGCCGCAGCCATGTAGTGCTCACGGGAGAAGAGGAGCGTGACGTTGACGTTGATCCCCGCGGCGATGGCCTCCTCGATGGCCGGAAGCCCTTCGGGAGTGCCAGGGATCTTGATGAACAGGTTGGGCCGCTCGGCGCGTGCGAAGAGGTTCTTCGCCTCCTCGATGGTGCTCCGGGTGTCGTAGGCGAGCTTCGGTGAGACCTCGAGCGACACGTAGCCGTCGGTGCCGGCTGTCTCGTCGTGGATCGGGCGGAAGAGGTCGGCGGCCTCGGTGAGGTCCTCGAGGGCCAGGTCGAAGAAGAGGTCCTCACCCGAGCGCCCGGCTGCAACCTTCGCCGTGATGGCGTCGTCGTAGAAGTCGGTCTTGCGGACGGCGTTGTCGAAGATGGTGGGGTTCGACGTGAGGCCCGTGACCGACAGCTCGTCGATGTAGGACTTCAGTGTCCCGCTCGTGAGCAGGCCGCGCGTGATGTTGTCGAGCCACAGGCTCTGACCGGCGTCGTGCAGCTGCTGGGTGGGCTTCATCGGGCTCTCCTCGGGTCGCACGGGGCGTCACCCCGCACGCTACCCGCCGGAACCGACGTCCGGCTTCAGGTCGACGTGTGCGGCCCGGCCGTGGCCTCTGTGCCCTCGGAACCGTTCGACCGCCACGCGGCGGCTGTGATCTCGTAGACGAGCACGTCGACCGGTGGCAGCTTCTCCACGGTCGTCGAGATGTCGGGTGTGCGGGTCTCGCGCTCGCGACGCATCCCCAGACGCTCGGCGACACGCCAGGATGCCTCGTTGGCGGGCTCGATGACGGCGATGACGCGGTCCAGGCCGAGGCGGCCGAACGCCACCGCGAGGCTCGCCCGGGCCCCCTCGGTGGCGAGCCCGGATCCCCAGTGGTCCGGATGGAGCCTCCACCCCACCTCGACCGCCGGCATGACCTCGGGCAGGAAGTCGGGTGTTCCGAGGCCGATCGTCCCGACGATGTCGCCGGTGGCACGCAGAACGGCGGCGTGGTAGCCGAAGCCGTGCTCCTCCCAGTGGTCGACGAGCAGGGCGTGCCCGGCGGCTGCCTCGTCGGCGGTGAGACCCCTCCCCCACGGGTAGCGTGACACGTCCGGGTCCGCGAAGAGACGGGCGTGCGCCGCGCGGTCGTCGCGTGTCCACGGCCGCAGCAGCAGCCTCTCGGACTCGATCGCCGCCGTCCCGTGCGACTCCCAACGCCCACCGTCCATTGCTGCATGGTCGCGCTCCCGGAGGGCGCGGTACGATCGTCGACACCACAGGGGAGCTCGGGGCGCCGGGCTGAGAGGGTGGCCGATCCGCCACCGACCCTCCGAACCTGACCCGGGTAATGCCGGCGGAGGAACAACGTGGACGGCACGGACGCAGCCGGAGCCATCACGGCGATCGTGTGCACGGGCGGTGTCTCGTCGCGCTCGGAGAGCGGCGCCGACGCGTCGATCGGCGATTCTCTTCCCGCCCACGACCTCGTGATCGCCGCCGACTCGGGGCTCCACCTGGCACACGAGCTCGGTCTGGCGGTCGACGTCGCCGTCGGCGACTTCGATTCCGCCTCACCGGCGGCGGTCGCGTCCGCAGAGAGGACGGGCGTCGTCGTCGAGCGTCATCCAGCCGACAAGGACCGGACCGACCTCGAACTGGCCCTCGACGCCGCCGTGGGGCGCGGGGCGACACACCTCGTCGTCGTGGGGATCGACGGTGGGCGGCCCGACCACGAGCTGGCGAACCTCCTTCTCCTCGGATCCCACAAGTACAGGTCGGTGGCGATCGAGACACTGTCCCCTTCGGCGCGTGCCGTCGTGGTCACGGGGTCGGCCACCCTCCCCGGAACGGTCGGCGACCTCGTCTCGCTCCTGCCACTGGGGGGAGGGGCCCGGGGGGTGCGAACGTCCGGCCTGGAGTTCGCTTTGGCGGGCGACAACCTGGAGCCCGGCACGACGCGCGGGGTCAGCAACATCATCGAGTCAGCACCGGCGACGGTGAGCGTGACCGGGGGGACCCTGCTCGCCGTGCTTCCCCACGAGGTCTCCTGACATGACCGGCCGTGCGTTGACGGCCCTGACCCGTCCGATCCCGACCGAGACCGAACCACCGAGGAGGAGACACAGCATGACCACGACCCTTCGACGCATCCTCGGCGTCGCCGTCGCTCTCGCGCTGCTCCTGACGGCCTGCGGCTCCGATGACGACGACACGGGCGGTGACGCCGCCGGCGATGGAAGCACCGACGTGACGCTCACGCTCGTCGCACACGACTCGTTCGCCGTGAGCGACGACCTGCTCGACGCCTTCACCGACGAGACCGGCATCTCCGTGGAGATCCTGATGGCCGGCGACACCGGCAGTGTCGTCAACCAGGCGGTGCTCACGAAGGACGACCCCCTCGGCGACGTCCTCTTCGGTGTCGACAACACCTTCCTCACCCGCGCCCTGGACGAGGGGATCTTCGAGCCCTACGCCTCGCCGGCGCTCGCGGATGTTCCGGGCACGCTCCAACTGGACGACGAGCAGCGGGTCACGCCAATCGATCTGGGCGACGTGTGCCTCAACTACGACATCGCCGCCTTCGGCGAGTCCGGCGTCGCTGTTCCCGACTCGCTGGAGGCCCTGACCGATCCGGCCTACGCCGACCTGCTCGTCGTGGAGAACCCCGCCACGTCGTCGCCCGGGCTGGCGTTCATGCTCGCCACGATCGAGGAGTTCGGCGAGGACGGCTGGCTCGACTTCTGGTCGGCGCTGCGCGACAACGGTGTCGAGGTCGCCGACGGCTGGGAGGAGGCCTACTACGGCAGCTTCTCGGCGGCCTCCGACGACGGCACGCGGCCCCTCGTCGTGAGCTACGCCTCCAGCCCGGCTGCGGAGGTCTTCTTCGCCGAGGGCGCGCTCGACGAGGCGCCCACGGGCGTGATCGACGCCTCCTGCTTCCGCCAGATCGAGTTCGCCGGCGTCCTCGCGGGGACCGAGCACCCCGACGAGGCGGGCGAGCTCATCGACTTCCTGCTCTCCCCGGAGGTCCAGGAGGACATCCCGCTCACCATGTTCGTGTATCCGGCGCGTGACGATGTCGAGCTGCCCGAGGTCTTCGTCGACAACGCCCAGCTCCCTGACGACAGCTACGAGATGCCGCCCGACGAGATCGGCGAGAACCGCGACCGTTGGATCGAGGAGTGGACGAACACGGTGCTGCGCTGAACGCCCCCGGTCCTCCGGATCCGGGCCGCCCGCGTCGCCGACCCCGTTGGCGACGATGGGCACTCGGCGCCGCGCTCGTGGTGCCCCCGCTCGCGTTCCTGGCGGTCTTCTTCGTCTACCCGCTCGTCTCGATACTGCGGGAGAGTTTCACCCGCGTCGACGGTGGGCTCCTGTCGACCTTCGGAAACGTCCTGGGCGACGCGGCACTGCGCGACGTCATCTGGTTCACGGCCTGGCAGGCCGCGGTCTCCACCGTGCTGACACTGCTGGTCGCGCTTCCCGGTGCCTACGTGTTCGCCCGCTACGACTTCCCCGGCAAGGGTGTTGTCCGCGCGTTGGCGACCGTTGCGTTCGTGCTCCCGACCGTGGTTGTCGGATCGGCGTTCCTCGCGCTCCTCGGCCCCAGCGGCCCACTCGGTGTCGATCTCGTCGGCACGGTCTGGGCCATCTTCATCGCCCACGTGTTCTTCAACTACGCCGTCGTACTTCGCACGGTCGGTGGATTCTGGGCGAACCTCGACCCTCGCGCCGTGGATGCCGCCCGTGTCCTCGGCGCATCGCGGCTCCGGGCGTTCCGTTCGGTCACGCTGCCCCTTCTGCGCCCGGCGATCACCTCGGCCGCACTCATCGTCTTCCTGTTCACGTTCACCTCTTTCGGGGTGATCCTCATCCTCGGAGGGTCGACCCACGCCACGATCGAGGTCGAGATCTACCGGCAGACCACCCAGTTCCTCGACCTGCCCTTTGCCGCGGCCCTGTCGGTCCTCCAACTCCTCGCCGTGTCGGCCGTCCTTCTCGTCTACGGCCGGTCGCAGCGGACGGGCACAGTGGAACAGCCGCTGCGCTCCCGGGGTGAGACGACACGTCGCCCCCGGGGTGCGGGGCAGTGGTCGCTCGTCGGCGTCAACCTCGCCGTGGTCGTGGCGCTCATCGGCGTCCCGATCGGCGTTCTCGTCCAACGCTCGTTCGACACGGCGACGGGTCTCGGCCTGCGCTACTACCGCGAGTTGGCGGCGGATCCGCGCGGGAGCACACTGTTCGTCCCACCCATCGAGGCCATACGCAACTCCCTCGTGTTCGCCCTCGTCGCGACGCTCATCGCCGTGGTTCTCGGCACGATGATCGCCGTCGTCGTGACGTCGCCGGGAGCGACACGGCGCGGGCTCGACCTGCTCGTCATGCTCCCGCTCGGTGCGTCGGCGGTCACACTCGGCTTCGGCTTCCTGATCGCCCTCGACCAGCCCCCCTTCGACCTGCGGTCGTCCCCGTGGCTGATACCGATCGCCCACGCCCTCGTCGCCACGCCGTTCGTCGTGCGGGTCCTCGTCCCGGTGCTGCGGTCCATCGACTCCCGTCTACGCGAGGCAGCGACGATGCTGGGCGCCGGCCCTGTGCGTGCGTGGCGCGAGGTCGACCTGCCGATCGTGGGTCGTGCCGTGGCCGTGGGCGCCGGATTCGCGTTCGCCATCTCGATGGGTGAGTTCGGCGCCACGGCCTTCATCGCGCGGCCCGACTACCCCACCATCCCCATCGCCATCTTCCGCTTCCTCGGCCAGCCGGGGGCGCTCAGCTTCGGGCAGGCCATGGCCATGAGCACCATCCTCGTGGCGGTCACGGCCACGGCGGTCTTCCTCATCGACCGTGTGCGGGTCGGAAACGTGGGCCAGTTCTGATGGGTGACGTCGACGAGCTGTCCGGCCGGCGACCCGGGCGAGGAGGAGGGAGGGCGGCCGTGCTGGAGATCGACGCCCTCCGACGCTCGTACGGTGACGTCGACGCGCTCGGTGGGTGCGGTGGGCTCGACCTCACCGTCGCCGACGGCGAGATCGTGGGCGTCCTCGGCCCGAGTGGGTGCGGGAAGACGACGCTGTTGCGGCTGCTCGCCGGCCTGGAGGAGCCCGACACCGGCACCATCCGCTGGGACGGGCACGACCTCGCCGGCGTGCCACCCGACACGCGCGGCTTCGGCCTCATGTTCCAGGACCACGTGCTGTTCCCCCACCGCGACGTGGCGGGCAACGTCGCGTTCGGGCTCCGGATGCAGAGGACCCCCAGGTCGCAGGTGGACGATCGTGTCGCGGAGGTGCTCACGACCGTCGGTCTGGCCGGGACGCAGCATCGTGCCGTGTCGACACTGTCGGGCGGTGAGCAGCAACGGGTCGCTCTCGCCCGCGCCCTGGCCCCCCGACCGCGGCTTCTCATGCTCGACGAGCCGCTGGGAGCACTCGACCGCGCTCTGCGGGAACGGCTCGTGGTCGACCTGCGGAGCATCCTGCGGGACCTCGGCACCACGGCGGTGTACGTGACGCACGACCAGGACGAGGCCTGCACGGTCGCCGACCGTGTCGTCGTGATGCGCGCAGGAAACGTCGAACAGGACGGCACGCCCCGCGACGTGTGGCACGACCCCGTGAACGCCTTCGTCGCCGGGTTCCTGGGCTGGACCGACATCCACGACGGTACGGGCATTCGTCCCGGGGGCGTCGTCCTCGATACGGAGGGTGAAATCGGCGCCGAGGTGGTCGACGTGCTGTTCCAACGGAACCGCTTCGTCGTGCGGGTGCGCACCGCCGACGACCGGGTGCTCACGACGTCGGTGGCCGACACGCCCCCGTCGGTGGGCGACCACGTGCACGTCGCCGTCGACCCCGATGCCGTCCTCACCTTCGGCGCTTAGACCACCACGCTCTGCACGAACCCCCACCGGGTTGGTGCGATCCCGCTACCCGGTTCGAGGCCGGGTTGGTGCAGAAACCCGGCCCATGACCCGGAAATCGCACCATCTCGGGGGGGTCAGTGGCCCTGGCGGAAGAAGGGCGCTGTGCCGCCCGCCTGGATGGCGTCGCACAGCCGTTGGAGAGCGTGCACGTAGGCCGCAACCCGCAGGCTCACCGACAACTCCCCGGACAACCCGCGCACGGCCGCGAACTCGCGGCGCATCCGGGCAGCGAGCCGATCGTGGACCGTTTCGAGCGGCCAGTAGTCGCCGGTGCGGTTCTGGACCCACTCGAAGTAGCTCACGGTGACGCCCCCGGCGTTGGCGACGATGTCGGGAACGACGGTGACGCCCGCGTCCTCGAGGAACGGATCGGCACCGGCGCTCACGGGGCCGTTGGCCACCTCGACAACGGTGCGCGCACGCACCCGCTTGGCATTGTCCTCGGTGATCACACCCTCGATGGCAGCCGGCACGAGAATGTCGACATCGAGCTCCAGGAGCTCCTCGTTGCTGATCCCGTCGGCGGGTGCGACCTCACACACCGCACCCCTGCAGTACACGGCCTCCAGCCTTCGGGTTTCCTCCTTGAAGCGAACGAGGCTCGCCACGTCGAGACCCTCCGGTCGGTAGAGGCCGCCCTGGGAGTCGCTGACCGCCACGACGCTGTAGCCCGCCTCGTCGAGGCGCAACGCCACGGAGCGGCCGGCGTTGCCGAAACCGTGCACCGCGACCGTCGTGTTCTCCCGATCCCAGGCGTTGGCGTTCGCCAGATCCTCGATGCAGTGGAACGCGCCGCGCCCCGTGGCGTCGTCGCGACCGAGGCTTCCACCGAGCTCGATGGGCTTGCCGGTGATCACCGCGGGAGTCCGCGTCCGCTTGATCGTCGAGTACTCGTCCATCATCCAGCCCATGATCCGGGCGTTGGTGTAGACGTCGGGCGCGGGTACGTCGGTCTCGGGTCCGATGAAGTCGGCAACATGCTCGATGTAGCCGCGACTGAGGCGTTCCAACTCGAGGTGCGACAACTGCTTCGCGTCGACGACCACGCCGCCCTTGGCGCCGCCGAAGGGCAGCCCGAGGGCTGCGCACTTGAAGGTCATCCAGAAGGCCAGTGACTCCACCTCGTCGAGGCCGAGTTTCGGGTGGAAGCGGATCCCGCCCTTGGAGGGGCCGCGGACGTCGGTGTGGCGCACGCGCAACCCCTCGAAGATCCGCTCGCTCCCGTCGTCCATCCGGACAGGTATCCACACCTGGAGCACGGCCTGGGGGACCTTCAGACGCTCGAGAACCTCGGGATCCGGGTTCACATGCTCGGCGGCCGCCTCCATCGAGGCGATCGCGCCGCTCAGAACGGGGCCTGTCACAGGTGCAACCTAGGACACGGCGCCGTGCCGGCGCGAACATCTACCCGTGCAACCACAGGGATCGGTACGCCTCCACGGAATCCACACATCTCCGGCCGGTTCCCCACACAGCCGCTTCCTTATGCTGATGCGGTGCCCGTGATGACACCTCCGAAGCCCCGCGACGCGACCACCTCGCCGTCGGGCGCCGCACCGCCGAAGGGCGCCACGGTGCTCGTCGTGGAGGACGAGACCGCCATCGCCGCGGCCGTCGCCGCCCGGCTCCGCAGTGAGGGCTACACCGCGGAGGTGGCCCACGACGGCCCCACCGCCGTGGCGCGCTGCGAGGAGATGGTGCCCGACCTCGTGGTGCTCGATCTCATGCTCCCGGGAATCGACGGGCTCGAGGTGTGCCGGCGCATCCAGGCGCAGCGCCCCGTGCCCGTCCTGATGCTCACGGCCAAGGACTCCGAGACCGACAAGATCGTCGGCCTGGGTGTCGGTGCCGACGACTACGTCACGAAGCCCTTCAGTACGCGCGAGCTCGTGGCCCGCGTCGGCGCCATTCTCCGTCGTGTGGAACGCAGCGCCACCGACGGGGGCGGGCCTGAACCACGCGTGCGGATCGGAGCACTCGAGCTCGACCGCGAGAGCCGGCGCGTGCACCGCGACGGCACCGAGATCCACCTCACACCCACTGAGTTCGACCTGCTCGCGGTCCTCGCGGAACGCCCCGAGCGCGTCTACTCACGCCGCGAGCTCCTGGCCGACGTGTGGGGCTATCCGGAGGGCACCGGCGAGCGCACCGTCGACTCCCACGTCCGGGCACTGCGCGCCAAGGTGGGTGCCGACGTCGTGCGGACCGTGCACGGCGTCGGGTACGCCCTCGCCGAGCCCGAGCCCGAGCCCGAGCCGGGGTCCGGGTCCGGGTCCGAAGACGACGCCACACCGGACGTCGCGCCGTGAGACCGCTCGACCAGGTCCCCTACTTCAAGCTGCGCCTCGGCGCTGTGATCCTGGCCGCCGTCGGCACCACCGTCGTCGTCTTCTGGGCGGGTGTCCACACGGGCCTGTGGCCGTCGGTCAGCGGCGTGCTCGCCGGCTCACTGGCGCTCGCGGTCGTGTGGTTCCTCACCCGCGGCATGACCTCCCCGCTGCGTGAGATGGCGGCAGCGTCCGAGGCCATGGCGCGCCACGACTACTCGCAGCGCGTCCGCGTCACCTCTGCCGACGAGATCGGGCGCCTCGCCAACGCCTTCAACAACATGGCCGACGAGCTCGCCGAGAACGACCGCGTACGCCGCGAGATCGTCGCCAACGTCTCGCACGAGCTGCGCACGCCGATCACCGCTCTCCAGGCGTCGCTGGAGAACATCGTCGACGGCGTGGAGTCGCCCGACCCCGAGAAGCTCGACACAATGCTCCGGCAGGTCGAGCGCCTGGGTCGCCTGGTCACCCAGCTCCTCGACCTGTCCCGTCTCGAGTCGGGTGCGGTTCCACTGGAGTGCCGGGAGTTCGAAGTGGAGCCGATGCTCACCGACGCGGCACGTGAATCGGAGCTGCACGCCCCGAACACCGAGATCAGGGTGCGGGTCGACAGCGCCGGGCTGGCCGCTGACGGCGACCCCGAGAGGATCCACCAGGTCGTCGCCAACCTCCTCGAGAACGCGGTCCGGTTCACCCCCGACGGAGGGCTGGTCGAGGTACGGGCACGCCGGGCACCCGACAACGTCGTGATCGAGGTCGCCGACGAGGGACCCGGCATTCCCGAGACGGAACGTGGCAAGGTGTTCGAGCGTTTCTACAGGGCCGACCCGGCCCGGGCGGTCGACGGCGGTGGCGCCGGCCTCGGCCTGGCGATCGCACAGTGGATCGTCGACCTGCACGGCGGGCGTATCCACCCCGAGGACCGGGAGCCGCGGGGATGCCGAATGGTGGTCGAGCTACCGGCGTCGCAACGACGCGACGCCGCAGAGAGCGCACAGAGAGGTGAGTGACATGAGTTTCACCACAGTCGAAGACGCCGTCCGGCGCATCCGCCGCGGGGAGATCGTTCTCGTCGTCGACGACGAGAACCGCGAGAACGAGGGCGACCTCACGATGGCGGCCGACTGGGTCACTCCCGAGGCGATCAACTTCATGATCACGTGGGGCAAGGGTCTCGTCTGCATGCCCGCCACCGGCGACCATCTCGACCGCATCGGCATCGCGCCCATGGTCGACGACAACACGTGCGAGCAGGAGACGGCCTTCTGCGTGACGATCGACCACACGTCGACCGGTAGCGGCATCTCCGCCGAGGATCGTTCGCTCACCATCCGCAGGGCCGCACACCCCGACACCACGTCCGACGACTTCCACCGCCCCGGCCACGTCTTCCCGCTGCGAGCCAAGGACGGCGGTGTCCTCGAACGCCCCGGTCACACCGAGGCCGCGGTCGACCTCGCCCGCATGGCGCGCCTCGCCCCCGTGGCCGCGATCTGCGAGGTGCTCACCGAGGACGGCGAGCCCGCACGCCTCCCCTGGCTCGCCGACTTCGCCGACCGCCACAGGATCGCCATCGTCTCCATCGAGCAGCTCATCGAGTTCCGCCACTCGGGAAGCGAGCTCCCCGAGTCGATGGCGGTCCTGTAGCCACCCCGGTCGCACCCGGATCCGTGCCCGATCCACCCGCCCGCGAGCCGGAGGCCGCGACGGCGTGGGCACGCCTGTCGGATGCCGTCGCCGCCGCGGGTGGGCGGCTCCTGGCCGACGACGCTCCCGGCGGTGAGCACGTCCGTGCCGCCGCCCTCGGCTACCTCTCCGAGTTCCTGAGCGCGGGCATCGGCCAGTGCGTCACCCACGCCGACGCCGACAACCCGAGCTTCGTACGCATGATCGCCCCCGACGCGCGCTGGGGCCTCGACAACCCCGACTGCCTCTACCTCTACGCCCCCGTCGGACCGGGGCGCACCTACCGGATCGAGGGAAACCGTGGCAGCGCCACAGCCATCGAGCTCCAGGTGAACACCGGACACTTCGCCGGCGGTGACCCCGGCGAATGGCGGACGATCTCCTCGATCACCGACGACACCCTCCAGTGCGCGCCGGACGGCTCCCTGTCGGTGGCCGTGGGCCCCGACGTCACCGGGCCGAACACACTCATCACCGACAGCCCCGGTCTCGACCCCACGTTCCTCCTCGTTCGCCAGTACTTCGGCGACTGGGAGACCGAGCGGCCCGCCGACCTCTCCATCTCGCTTGTCGGAGCGGAGTTCCCGACACCGCTCCCCGACGTGGCGACCATGGTCGAACGCGTCGAGCGGCTGACGACGTGGATGAGCGCCGGCCTCGGCTGGTGGGACGACTGGATGACAGAGCTCGCGAAGCGGCCCAACGACCTGAGTGTCTTCGTGACCCCCGGCGAGGACGCAACGGCGATGCACGGGTTGGTCTACGGCGTGGGTGCGTTCGCCTGCGCACCGGACGAGGCGGTGGTCCTCGATGTGGAGGTTCCGCCCTGCCGGTACTGGAGCGTGGCGCTGATGAGCCCGTTCAACGCGGCGCTCGACTACCACGGCCGCCAGAGCCACCTCAACCACACGCAGGCCCGTATCGACTCCGACGGCGTGCTGCGGCTCGTGATCAGCCACGACGACCCGGGTGTGTGGAACTGGCTCGACCCGTGCGGCTTCGACACCGGTGGTCTCTTCTGCCGGTTCCTCGACCCGGAATCCGATGTGCCGCGCCCCACGTTCCGAACTCTTGCGCGAAAGAACCTCGACGCCGAACTGCCGGCCGACACACCTCGCGTCTCACCCCACGAGCGACCGGAGATCCTCGAGCGGCGTCACGCCGCAGGCCTGCGCCGCTATCGCGCGTAGCCGGCGGGCCGATCAGACGTCGAAACGGCTCCGGTAGTCGGAGAAGCGCTCGTCGACCTCGCCGGCGGTCAGGCCGAACTCGTCGAGGGAGTACTCGACTCGCCCGTGCTTGCCCTGGGGGTTGTCGTCCCGGTAGCTCGCCAAGGCCGCTTCCGCCTGCTCGGTCATGGGACGGCCGGTGTGGGCGTAGATGGCGTCGACGGTGCCGATCGGGTCGGCCACGAGGTCGGGGTAGCGGACGTGGAGGATCCGGTCGCCACGGCGCGCGTCGACGTCGAGCAGTCGGTCCGTCATCTCGGCCAGGAGCTCGAACCAGAGACGCGCCATGGCGTGCCGGTCGACCTCCCCCAATGCCGCCGATCCCAGCGTGACCAGCTTCCCCGTGGACGCCACGGCCTCGGTGGGGTCGCGGTGGGTGACAACGACCGAGGCGTCCGGGTACTCGTCGAGGAGCGCGTCGAGCGCCATGAGGTGGTACGGGGCCTTGAGGGTCCAACGCCCCGGAGCGGCGGAGCCGAGCACCTGGAGGGCCAGACGGTGGAACCGGTAGGCCGAGCGGGTGTCGTCGGCGAAGAGCCATGCGGTGTAGTCGGGGATGAAGGCCATGCCGGCCACGTCGACACACCGGAAGTCCTGGCCGAGCAGGATCCCGCACTCGGTGGGACCGTCACCGGCCTCGTAGTGCATGGCCCGCAGTTCGGGAACCGCCTCGTACATGGCCTCGGTCGAGGCCACCGACGGAGCGACGCGCGGGTCGTCGTCGAGGTGGTCGCCGTCGGGGGGCGGCACCGAGTCGAGGGCCTCCCACTTGAGCAGCGCACGGGCACCGGGATCCGATGAGAGCAGGTTGTGCAGGAAGGTCGTTCCGGTGCGCGACATCCCGACGACGAACACCGGCGCCGACACCGGATCGTCGCGAACCTCGGGATGCTGGGCCGCCCAGTCGACGATCTTCAGTCGGTTCTCGAGGCGGTGGTCGACATAGCCGTCGATCACGGACCAGCCTCCCTCCGACAGTCGGGCGGTCGCCTGGGCAGCGCTCAGCAGCGCCGCCAGCCCTTCGCGCCAGGAGCCGTCGCCGAAGTCGTCGTGACCCGTGACCGCTATGGCGCGATCTACTCGTTCGTCGATGGCGGGTCGCACCGACGAAACGTGTCAGCCGAGGAGACCGAGTGTCAACCCCGCCTGCCCCAGGTGGTAGGTCACGATGATCGCCACGGGCATCCAGGCCGCGGGGCGTACGAAGCGGTTCCAGGCGATGAGGGCGTCGCTTGCGTAGAACAGCACCGCGCCCAGGATCATCCACGCGATGCCGGCCGCGACCGCGCTCACCACCATGGCCGTGATGGCCAGGATGTAGACGACGACAGGCCCGACGAGCTTCGTGTCGACGGCCACTACCGACCGCACGATCTTCAACGCCAGGGGGGCCGCAACGGCGACAACAACGACAGCAGCAACGAGGACATCGAGGGCGTCGCCGCCGGTGAGGTTGATGCCGACCACGTAGGCGAGGTGTCCCACGAGGAAGGACGCCAGTCCCGCCACGAACAGGTCGCGCGGGAGCATGAGGAACACGTCGCCGCCCAGGGAGAAGACGAGCGCCACCACGAACCACGCCCGCTGCGCGTCGTCCACCGGGTCGAGGAGCAACGCCACCACGATCAGCGCCGCGAGCGTCGCGGGCTTGGCGACGTACTCGAGCGTCTTCGACGGTCGCGCCACGGCGTACCAGTCGGCGAACGCGCAGATGCCGGCGATGACCAGGAAGGTGGCGGCAGCGGCGTTCACGGACGGACGGTCTAGCCGGTGGCCCCTCACCCGGCGAATCAGGTTCGCGCCACGCCTACGATGACGCGTCCATGAAGCAGTTCCTCGTCCGTGCCGGAAAACGGCTGTCGGAGCACCCGGCCGTGGCGTGGGCCCTTGCTGTCCAGAAGCGGTTCAGCGAGATCAACGGGAGCGGTCTGGCCGCTGCCATCACACTGCGCACCTATCTCGCCCTCTTCCCCCTCATGGTCCTGGCGACGGCGGTGCTCGGTTTCCTGTCGGTCAACGTCGACGATCTGGCGACCCGGATCGTCGAGAACCTGGGTGTGACCGGTAACGCACAGGAGACCGTCGCCAACGCCGTCGACGCGGCTCAGCGGAGCCGGACGGCGGCGACCATCGTCGGGCTCCTCGGGCTCGTGTGGGCGGGATCCGGCATCATCACCGGCTTCGACCTGGCGTTCGACTCCGCGTGGCGCGTGCCCGGTCGTGGCCTCCACGACAGGGCCGTGGGGGCGGGATGGCTCGTGGGAGCGGGCGCCATCACGCTGGTGTCGGTCGGTACCGTCGCCCTGACCGACGACCTCCCGTGGGGCCTCTCCGCTCTCGCCGTCGGGATAGCGGCCGGTCTCGACTTCGTGTTTCTGATGTGGACGTCACGGCTCCTCCCCAACCGCATCGTGCCATGGCGGAACCTGGTGCTCGGTTCTGCGGTGGGCGCGGTCGCACTCGGCGTCCTGAAGGTCGTGGGGACCCGCATCGTGCCGGGGCTCGTGGCCCGGTCATCGGCGCTGTACGGGTCGATCGGGGTCACGTTCGCCCTCCTCGTGTGGTCGCTGTTCTTCGGGCGCGTCATCGTCTACGTGGCGTGCATCCAGGTGGCCGGATGGGTCCGCGAGCACGGAACGGAGCTCCCGCCCGTCAAGTCGGGGGTCGATCCGAACCGGCCGTGGGCGCCCGCCGGCGAATCGTTGACCGGCGAGTAGCCTGCGCCGGGCACGGCGTCGCCCGGTCGCGACGCTCCCGTGATCGTCTCGACGAGCCCCTGAGGTGACCGACCGTGGATTTCGCACCGAGCCCCCGATCCGAGGAACTGCGCAACGAACTGCTCGCCTTCGTCGACGAACACGTCGTGCCGGCCGAGTCGGTCTACGCGCAGCAGGTCGAGGAGTCGGGCAACGTCCGCTTCCACCCTCCCGTGATGGAGGAACTCAAGGCCGAGGCCCGCAGGCGCGGCCTCTGGAACCTGTTCCTGCCCGACGACGAGTTCGGTCCCGGACTGTCGAACGTCGACTATGCGCCGCTCTGCGAGATCATGGGGCGACACGTCCTCCTCGCCGAGGCCACCAACTGCGCGGCGCCCGACACGGGCAACATGGAGATCCTCGCCCAGTTCGGTACGCCCGAGCAGCAGGAGCAGTGGCTCCAGCCTCTCCTCGACGGGGAGATCCGCTCGGCCTTCGCCATGACCGAGCCGTGGGTCGCCAGCTCTGATGCCACCAACATCGTGAGCCGGATCGAACGCGACGGCGACGACTACGTGATCAACGCCCACAAGTGGTTCACGACCGGCGCCATGACAGACCGCTGCAAGGTCGCCATCGTCATGGGCGTCACGAACCCGGAGGCCGACACCTACCACCAGCAGTCGATGATCCTCGTTCCCTTCGGCACCCCGGGGTTCACCGTCGTGCGCGGGCTACCGGTGTTCGGCCATGACGCCGGGGCGGGCCACGGGGAGACGCTCTTCGAGGACGTCCGCGTGCCGGCGTCGAACCTGCTCGGGGAGGAGGGCGGGGGCTTTGCCATCGCCCAGGCCCGGCTCGGACCCGGGCGCATCCATCACTGCATGCGGGCCGTCGGGCTGGCCGAGCACGCCCTCGAGCTTCTCTGCCAGCGTGCCCAACAACGTGTGGCCTTCGGCAAGCCCCTCGCCGACCAGGGCGTGGTGCGCGACACGATCGCCAACCTCCGGCTCGAGATCGAACAGGTTCGCCTCCTCACGCTCAAGGCGGCGTGGATGATGGACACCGTCGGCAAGAAGGCGGCCCGCTTCGAGATCTCGGCCATCAAGGTGGCCGCCGCACGCATGGCGACGCGCGCCTGCAACGAGGCGATTCAGGTGTACGGCGGCGCCGGCGTCACCGACGACTGGCCACTGGCGGCCATGTACGCGCACGCGCGCACGCTCCACTTCGTGGACGGGCCCGACGAGGTGCACCTCGACCAGATCGCGCGCCGCGAGGTCCGCAGGTACGAGGCCTTCCGCGCCTGACCCCGGTGTCAGCCGCTAGGCCGGCGGTGCGGTCGGGGGTGGCGGCGCCGGCGGTGTCGTGGGTGCCGCAGGAGGCGGCGGGGGCGGTGTCCCACCGGCGCCCGGCGCCTGCCCACCACCCAGGGGCGGGCTCTGGTCGAGCGAGAACGGCGGATACTCGTCGGTGAGGAACATCCCGTAGAAGTTGATCCGCAACGCCCAGCGCGCCACGCCGAGGATGTAGTTCCTCATCCCCTCGGGAAACTTACCGGTGAAGAGCACGGCGAAGAACGCGACGATCCCCACGAAGACCGCCCCGATGGCCAGGACGACCACGACGATGATGTGGGGGATGAGCATGAGCCACTTGACGAGGGGGAGCCACCGGTTCATCTCACCGGGGTTCTCGATCGACAGACGGGTCTGGTCGATACCGTCGTCGAGCTCCACCGTCTCGAAGGAGAACGGCGGGTAGTCCTCGCGCATGAAGTGCACGTAGGTGAGGACCCGGTACTGGTAGCGCAGAACCATGGCTTGGAAACCGACGATTCCGTCAGGAATCCGCTGGGTGAACAGGACGGCGAAGAACGACACGAAGGCGAGCACATTGGCGACCGCCGACAGAACATTGACAATGAAGAGGTGCGGGATCGCCAGCAACCACTGGACGAGCGGGCGCCAGTTGGCGACCTCCAAGGGTGCGTCCAGTTCGAAGCGTGCCGGATACTTCTCGATCGCCATGTGAGATCCTCCCGTGCGGTACGCACATCGTGACAGCTCCGACACACTCGGCGGTGGATTCCGGGGCCCGGACCGTCGAGCCGGCGTGGGCCGCCGTTCAGCCCCCGTAGTTGAGGCGGGTGTCCTCCATCCGCAGGACCTCGGTGTCTTCGTCCTGCTGGAAGGCGGCATCGACGATCTCGCCGGCGAAGAGCGTGTGCTCGCCGCAGTCGAGCGTGTCGCGCACCTCACAGTCGACGTAGGCGACCGCCTGGTCGAGAATCGGTGCTCCCGTTGCTCCGTCGTGGAACGGGAAGTCGTTGAGGGTCGACGCCTCGGTGTCGACGTCGACGGGCTTGGTGAACTTGCGGATGATGGCGCGGTCGTCGCGGGCGATGATGTTGAGGCTGAAGACACCACCCGCGGTGACGAGCTCGTGCGTGAACGCCTCCTTCTCGACGCCGACGCCCAGCCACTTCGGCGAGAAGCTCAGCTGCGTGACGAAGTTGATGGCCATGCCGTTGCGACGGTCGCCGTCGCGGCTTCCCAGGATGTAGAGCCCGTAGGGCATCGCCCACAGGACCCGACGCCGCAGCTTGTCGTACTCCTCGGCGTCCATCCCCTCGGGGATGGGCCCCACGATCCCGTCCTGGACCGGCATGCGCGCAGCCTACGCTGCACGAATGCCCGAGATCCGCCACGACGCGCTCACCGGCGACGCCGTCCTGCTCGCCACGGCGCGCGCCGACAGACCGGCGGCGTTCGGTCGCACCGGCAGGGCTGACGGTAGCGGGGTGACGGGTGACGAGCGCGATCCCGAATGCCCGTTCTGCCCGGGCAACGAGGACCGCACCCCGCCCGAGGTTCTCCGCTCGCCCGCGGGATCGGCGGTCGACGGGTGGAGCGTCCGGGTGTTCCCGAACCTCTTTCCTCTGGTGGAGTCTGCGGATGCGTCGGTGGGCAGGGTGACCGCCGACAGTGTCGGCGGCTCCACGGTCACAGGGATGCACGAGGTCCTCGTCCTCTCGCCCTCGCACCGACGGTCGTTCGGCCTGCTCGACGACGATCAGGCGGCCGAGGCGCTCCTCGCGGCCCGGACGCGGGCGGCACAACTCCCGGCCGACGGCGCTTCGCACGTGCAGGTTCTCGTCAACCACGGGCGGGAGGCCGGGGCGTCGCTCCCCCACCCGCACATGCAGATCGTGGCGCTCGACCATGTCCCCGAGGGTGTCGAGGCCGACATGGAGCGCTTCGCCGCGGGTGCCGACAGCGCCGAGGGCGCAGATCCGGTCGTCGAAGCCTGCGAGCAGGCCGGGGGGCCGCGGGGAGTGCTTCACGGCGACATCGACGGTGTCGACGTCTGGTGCCCGTACGCCTCGGTGGTTCCCTACCAGGTACGACTCGCGCTGCGCGCCGCCGGTCCGTCGTTCGCAACGGCCGACGACGACGAGGTCCGCGCGGCGTCGCACGGCCTGCGTGACGCACTCGCCCGCCTGGGCCGTCTCCTGGGGGACCCGCCCTACAACGTCGTGCTCCGGACGGCCCCCACCGACACCACCAGGTTCCACTGGTTCGTCGACGTTCTCCCGCGACTCACGGTCCAGGCCGGTTTCGAGATGGCCACCGGCCTCGCCGTCAACATCGTCGACCCCGACACCGCCGCCCAGGAGCTCCGAAGCGTCTAACGGCCCCTGAATTCTGCTTGTCCCGGGCCGTGGTCGAGGAAGCTCGCGACGCCGGCGGCGGCGTCCTCGGTCTCGAAGACCTTCACGAAGGCGTCGGACTCCCGGTCGAGGCCGTCGGCGAGCGTGCCGTCGAGACCATCGTCGATCGCCCGCTTCACGAGCCCCATCGCTACGACGGCTCCTGACGCCAGCTCGGACGCCCATTCCACGGCCGCCTCACGGATGATGTCAGCTGGTGCCGTGTCGTCGTCGCCCGGGTGCTCCACGATGCGGTCCACGATCCCGAGCTCGAGCGCCCCGGCCGCACGCAGCTGGCGGCCCGACCACACGATCTCCTTGGTGCGCGCCGGGCCGATGAGGCGACTCAGGCGCTGGGAGCCGCCTCCGCCGGGGATGAGACCCAGCAGGATCTCGGGCTGGCCGAGCTTCGTGGAGGCGAGTGCGACGCGCAGGTCACACGCCAGGGCGATCTCGAGTCCTCCTCCGAGCGCCGCCCCGTGCAGCGCAGCGATCGTGGGTCGCGGGATGGTGCCCAGCGTGTCGCCCGCCACCCGGAAGGCCCCCGTGACGACCCGGGCCTCCTCGGGCCCGCCGAACTCCGAGACGTCGGCTCCGGCGGCGAACATCCTGCCGGCCCCGCACAGCACGACGGCCTTCACCTCGGCGTCGAGGGCCAGTTCCTCGGCGATCCCGGCCAGCTCCACGAGGAGGGCACGCGACAGGGCGTTGACGGGTGGCGAGTCGAGGGTGACGACGACGACGCCGTTGTCGAGACGTTCGGTACGTACGAGATCGGGCATGGGCGCAGGCTACGGCCCGCGCGGGCGAGTGCCCCAGTCCGGACCTCGTTGTCCGGACCGGGAGCGGTGCGTCAGGCCGCCGCGTCCTCGACAGTCGCAGGCTCGAGAGCGATGCCGAGAACGTCGGCCACGTCGTCGACGGTGTGGAACGTCATCTCCGCGGCGACGGCCTCGGGCACGTCGTCGAGGTCGCCCTCGTTACGGGCCGGGAGAATGACCTCCCGCAGCCCGGCGCGGTGGGCCGCCAGCACCTTCTGCTTCACGCCACCGATCGGCAGCACGCGGCCCTGGAGGGTCACCTCTCCCGTCATCCCCACGTCGGACCGGACCCGGCGGCCCGAGAGAAGGCTGACGAGCGCCGTGGTCATCGTGATCCCCGCCGACGGACCGTCCTTGGGGACGGCCCCCGACGGCACGTGCAGGTGGAAGCGCTTGCCGGCGAAGCCGTCGGCGTCGAGACCCAGCGCGTCGCCGTGCGAGCGCACGTAGGACTGCGCGATCTGCGCCGACTCGCTCATGACGTCGCCGAGCTGCCCGGTGAGCGTGAAGCTGCCCGCTCCCGTGCCCCCGTCGCCGGGCATCACACTCGCCTCGACGAACAGGACGTCACCACCCACGCCCGTGACGGCGAGGCCGGTCGCCACGCCGGGGTTCGCGGTGCGGTCGACCACCTCGTTGAAGAACTTCGGGCGGCCGAGCAGGTCGGGCAGGTCGCCGCGTCCGACCGACACGGGTGGAGTGTCGTCGCCGGCGGCGATGCGCGTCGCCACCTTGCGAAGCACCGTCCCGATCTCCCGCTCGAGATTCCGGACGCCGGCCTCACGCGTGTAATCGAGCACGATCCCCCGCAGGGCGTCGTCGTCGACGGTGACCTCGTCGTCGTCGAGCCCGTTGCGCTCGATCTGGCGCTCCAGCAGGTGGTTGCGGGCGATCGCCACCTTGTCGTCCTCGGTGTAGCCGTCAAGGCGGACGACCTCCAGGCGGTCGAGCAGCGGGCCGGGGATCGTGTCGACGACGTTGGCCGTGGCGATGAACAGCACGTGGGACAGGTCGAGCTCGACCTCGAGGTAGTGGTCGCGGAACGAGTGGTTCTGCGCCGGGTCGAGGACCTCCAGGAGCGCGGCCGACGGGTCACCGGAGAACGCACCGGGCTGGAGCTTGTCGACCTCGTCGAGCATGAAGACGGGGTTCATCGTGCCCGCCTCACGCAGCGCCCGCGCGATCCGCCCGGGCTGCGCACCGACGTAGGTGCGACGGTGCCCGCGCACCTCGGCCTCGTCGCGCACACCACCGAGCGACACTCGCACGAACTCACGACCCAGGGCGCGCGCCACCGACTCCCCGAGGGAGGTCTTGCCCACGCCGGGCGGACCCACGAGAGCGATGATGGCTCCCGACCCACGGCCGCCCTCCTGCTCACGGCCTCGGTCGGAGCGCAGCTTGCGGACCGCGAGGAACTCGAGGATGCGTTCCTTCACGTCGTCGAGACCCGTGTGATCGGCATCGAGGACGTCGCGGGCCGCGGACACGTCGAGGTGCTCCTCGGAGAGCGTCCCCCACGGGATCTCGAAGATCGTGTCGAGCCAGCTGCGGATCCACCCGTGCTCGGCGCTCTGCTCGCTGGTCTTCTCGAGGCGGCCGAGCTCACGCTCCACGGCCTCGGCTACGTCGTCGGGCAGATCGGCCGTGTCCATGCGCGCCCGGTACTCGGCCACGACGTCGTCGTCCTCGCCGAGCTCCTTCCGGATGGCCTCCAGCTGCTGGCGCAGCATGAACTCGCGCTGGGTCTTCTCCATCCCCTCGGTCACATCGCGCCGAACCTTGTCCTTGAGGGAGAGCTCGGCGAGGGTGTCGCGCATCCAGCCCAGGGCCTTGTCGAGACGCTCCTCGACGTCCACGGCCTCGAGGAGCTCGACCTTCTGCTCGAACGTGACGTCGGGCGAGTAGCCGGCCGTGTCGGCGACGACGCCCGGATCGTCGATCCCGCGAAGGCCTTCGATGAGGCGGCTCGCGCCGCGGTGCTCCAGCACGCTCTCGACGACCGCCTTGTACTCACGGGCCATCTCGTGGGCCCGCTCCGATGGGGAGGGTTCGCCGAGCGGCTGCGCCTCTACGTGAAGCGCCGAATCCCCGTTGGGTCGGGCGGCGCCCACCCGCGCGCGAGCCAGACCTCGCACGAGGATGCCACGACCGCCACTCGGCAGGTCACCGGAGTCCTCGATGACCGCCACCGTGCCGACCCGGGCATGGCGGTCGCCGACCTTCGGCAGTAGCAGGAGGCGCCGGTCGGCCTCCATGGCCGCCGCCACCGCGGCGCGGGCCTCGTCGGACTCGGCGGCGATGGTGAGCACCATCTGGGGCAGCACGACACCGGTGGTCAGCGTCAGCACCGGTAGCACAGGCACTGTGTCCTCCGTGGTGTCGTCCGTGCTGTCGTCGGGCGGGAGGCCGTCGGGCATGGCATCGCCCGACACGGTGTCGTCCGACATGGTGGCGTCGTCGCTCATGGGTCACCTTCCGGCTGGGCAGATCTGGCCTCGACGGTGACAACAGAACAGCCGGGCCCCCTATTCCCGAGAACGAGATCAGATTTGTGAGGAAACCTGCGTCGACGGGACTCAATCCCGGAGTGGTAGACCCGAACGGGAATCTACGGGCGCGACGGAGAGGAACGGCATGCGGTACCGGTCGGTGGGTCGCTGGGGAGTCGAGGTGTCCGAGGTGGGGCTGGGGTCGTGGCTCACCTACGGCGGCTCGGTGGAGGCCGACGCCGCCACCGCCTGCATCCGGCGGGCCTACGAGCTGGGCGTCAACTTCTTCGACACCGCCAACGTCTACAGCGCGGGCCGGGCCGAGGAGGTCATGGGAGCCGCACTCGCCGACTACCGGCGCGAGTCCTACGTGCTCGCCACCAAGGTGTACTTCCCGATGTCACGACGACCCAACAGCTCGGGCCTGTCGCGCAAGCACATCATGGAGCAGCTCCACGCCTCCCTGCGCCGCCTCGGCACCGACACGATCGACATCTACCAGTGCCACCGCTACGACGAGAAGACGCCCCTCGAGGAGACCTGCGCGGCCATGGCCGACGCCATCCGCTCCGGCAAGGTCCACTACTGGGGGGTGTCGGAGTGGACCGCCGACCAGATCGCCCATGCCGTGACGCTGTGCCGCTCGGAGGGCTGGCCCGTGCCGATCAGCAACCAACCCCAGTACTCGATGCTGTGGCGCGAGATCGAGAAGCGGGTTCTCCCGGTCTCCGGGGAGCTGGGGCTCGGCCAGGTCGTGTGGTCGCCTCTCGCCCAGGGCGTCTTGACGGGCAAGTACGCCACGCCCGACGACATCCCCGAGGACTCACGGGCGGCGGGTGGCGACAAGGACATGGTCACGTGGCTCCTCGAGCCCGAGGTGCTCGACGCCGTCCAGGCGCTCCGACCCCTCGCCGAGGAGGCCGGGTGCACGCTCCCGCAGCTGGCACTGAAGTGGGCGCTGCGCGAGCCGGGGATCTCGAGCGTCATCGTGGGCGCCACGAAGGTCGAGCACGTCGACGACAACGTGGCGGCGTCGGATCTCGATGTACCCGACGAGCTTCTCCAACGGGCGGGTGACCTGCTCGAGTCCGTGACCCGCGGCTGACCGCCGGGCGGGAGTCCGATTCCGGCAGAGTGAACCCCGTTTCATCCGAACTGGAGGATGCGGCCAGCGCTCCGTCGACGGGCGCTCAGCGGAGCTCGGAGACCTCCAGGCGGCCGTTGTCGATGGCCTCCTGGAAGCGCTCGTAGTCGTCCATGTTCTGAGCCGCATAGGCCTCGGAGAAGTCAGCCAGCGCGTGGTCGAGAACGGTGCCCTTCCCCACATACGCGGCGATCGCGATCGGGTCGCCCGATCGGGCGTGGCCCCTCGCGAGCGTCCGGCCACAGAGCCCCGCGTAGAAGCGCATCTGTCGGGGGCTCCCGTCCTCGACCTCGACCGACCCCTTCCAATCGCGGAGCTGGCGCACGTAGAACTGACGGCCTTCGAGGCCCTCGGTCCAGCCCAGGAAGATGTCGGACTGTGCCTGCGCCAGCCTCTGGCCTTCCACCACCCGCCGTCCGCTGTTCTCGTAGGGACTCGGCTCGAGGTGCTCTTCGAGCACCGAGGCCTCGGCCTCCTTGGCCTGGAGGAAGAGGGGATCCCCTCCGTCGCGCCCCTGGAAGAGGACGATCACGCAACGGGTCCCCACGCTGCCGACGCCGACGACCTTGATACCGACGTCGATCGGCGTGTACTGGTCGAGGAGCCAGCGTCGTTCGTCGCTGAGCGTTCCCTTGTAGCTCTCGAGTGCCCTGCGCACCAGCGCTTCGAGTGCCCTGGGATCGTACTCAGCCGGTAGATCTCGGAGAGGGAAGAGAACGGGAGGGTCGCTCCGGATCCTGTAGTGCCCGTCGACCTCGACCGCCAGCTTGCGCAGCGCCTGAAGACTGTTCTTCTTCTCGGAGCGGTGCTGAAAACGGTCGAGTCGTGTTTCGAACTCCGCGGAGTCCATCTTCCCCGAGGCGTGGAGGTCCGCCACGCTGACGTAGTCGTACCAGAGGTCGAGGGTACGCATCTTCGCGAAGTCGGCCATCGCCGCCCGATATGAACGGACGGCGTGCGTCGTCGCCTCTCGGCATGCCTTGCGGGAGAAACCGAGGTGCTGTCCGGCGATCGTGAAGCTCGCCGCGAGACGCTTGAGATCCCATTCCCACGGACCGCGCAACGTCTCATCGAAGTCGTTGGCGTCGAACACGAGCTGTCGCTCGGGGGACGCGTAGGCACCGAAGTTCGACAGGTGTGCGTCACCGCCGAGTTGGGCGGTGAAACCGGAGACGGGTGTCGACGCGAGGTCGGCCGCCATGATGCGCGCCGTTCCCCGATAGAAGGTGAAGGGCGACACGCGCATCCTCGCGTGGCGAAGCGGGACCAACCACGGGACACGGGTCGCGTTCTGCTCCTCGAGCAGCGTGATGGGGTCTCTCCGTCCCTCCGCCGGGCTCCAGTCTCCGTGGCTCGACCGCGGGACGTCCTTGCGGGCGGCACGCCCGACCTCGGCCCGCTCGGCAACGGTTCCATCAACAAGGCTCGGCACAGCAGGCTCCTTTGGTGAGCTCGCGGTCACGACTCTCCCACACCCGTTCGCCGCACACCCACAGAGGCCACCTGCTCCGACTCGCCGCGGGGTGCGTCACCCGGTCCGGGTGATCAGCACGGCCGGACACAGCGGTGTCGTTCGATCACCGGATCGGAGGGCGCCACGAATCGGCGTGACGTCGAGTCATCCCCGGAGCCGTGCGACCCAGAGATCCTCGGCCGGCCATCTCCGAGCCCAGTCCGCGCTCACGATCTCGTAGTACGCCGGCGTCGACGCGTCGGACGGAGCGTAGAGCTCGTGGAGCGCTTCGACGTCGAAACCCGCTGCTCGCAGCTCCCGAATCCATTGTCCATGGCCCGGATGGTGCTCGATACCGCCACCCGGCCAAGCGACGGGGACGAGTTCTCGCGGCGACCGCAGCAAGCGGTCGCCGGCAAGTCCCTCGTCGTCGGGGACACACAGGCCGGCGAGCACGCTGTTGGTCAGAAACACCAGCTTCCCGCTGGGGCGCAGGAGCCGTGCGGCCTCGGCCAGCCAGCGCCTCGGTTCGCACCATGGTGCGGCGCCGTACTCGCTCACGACCAGATCGAAGGATGCCGAACGCAGCGGGACGTCGTCCGCGGTGGCCTCGAGAAGCGGGAAGCGCCTACCGAAGAGGGCCTGACATCTCTGTGCCGTGGCGAGTTGAGCTCGGCTGAGATCCAGCGCGACCGTTCGGGCGCCCGCGGCGTCGAGCCACGCGGAGAGGTACGCCGTGCCGCACGCGAGCTCCAGGACGTCGAGCCCGGCTGGATCGCCCAACACCTCGAGCTGCTCCTCGGACCGTCGGAACAGTCCCCAGCCGATGCCGGGCGTCCCCCACAACGCCTCGGCCTGACTGTCGGTGAACTTCTCGTTGACCGCTTTCCAGAGCGCCCGGTTGCGCTCGATGGTCAGGTTGCGGGAATCGCGTCGGGCGGACGAGCGATGAGATAGATCAACATCCCGAAGAAGGGAATGATCAAGATGACCAGTGCCCATCCGGCCTTCGCCCAGCCGCTGTGGTCGTGACGACGGAAGTTGTCGATGAACGCCCAGATGATGGCGAAGAAGATGGAAAAGATGAAGAAGAACCAGAGCACCGCCAGGGTCAGGCTCAGGAGCGGAAAATCATAGGCGAGCATTCGTGTGCCTCCTTGGAGACGAGTAGGTGTGGACAACGCTAGTGGGATGACCGATCATCGCCGACCGGCGTGAGCTTTTCGTCACCCGTTCAGGGTGATCAGTCCGGGAACCGTCGAGGAAGCGCGCCGCCCCGGAATCCTCCCCACCTGAGGCCGATCCCGGCGCGTGACGCCGGACGAGACGGTTCGGCTCCGACCAGCGTTGTCTGCTCAGGAATCGATCGCCCTGCCGACGTCGTCGGAAGCATCCGAGATGGCCTTCTGGAGCTTGTCGTAGTCGTCGGCGTCGACACCTAGCCTTCGGTGCCGAGGAGCTCGGCGGCGGCGGCGTAGGGGTCGATGTCGCGCTCGACCACACGTTGCGCCAGGGTCTCGAACCGCTGACCGCTGCACAGATCGTCGGCGCGGGCGTCGAGCTGGGCGACGACGATGCGGCGAAGCTCGTCGAGCGTGCGGCGGTGACGGCGGGCGTCGAGCCGCCCGTCCGATTCCAGGAACCGGCGGTGGGTGGCGACGGCGTCGAGCAGTGTGTCGGTGCCCGTATCGTCGACAGCGACGGTCTCCACCACCGGTGGGCGCCACTCCCGGTCGCCCGCGAGATCGAGCATCATCTCGAGATCCCGCACGGCCTCTGCCGCACCGGGACGGTCGGCCTTGTTGACCGCGAACACGTCGGCGATCTCGAGCAGCCCGGCCTTGTTCGCCTGGATTGCGTCACCCCACCCGGGATTCACGACCACGATGGTGGTGTCGGCGGCCCCGGCGATCTCGACCTCCACCTGCCCGACCCCGACGGTCTCGATCAGCACCCAGTCCTTTCCCGCGGCGTCGAGAACGCGCACGGCCTGGGGTGTGGCGAGTGCCAGGCCGCCAAGGTGGCCGCGCGTTGCCATGGAGCGGATGAACACGCCGGGGTCGGTGGCGTGGTCCTGCATGCGGATCCGGTCGCCGAGGATCGCTCCCCCGCTGAACGGGCTCGTGGGGTCGATGGCGAGCACGCCGACCTCGTCACCGTCGTCGCGGATGCGCCCGACGAGCCGGTCGGTGAGCGTCGACTTCCCCGACCCGGGCGCACCGGTGATGCCGACGACGTAGGCGCTCCCCGTGTGCGAGTAGAGCGCCCCGACCGCCGTGTGTGCGTCGGGGCCTCCGGTCTCGATCATCGACAGGAGGCGCGCCACGGCGCCACGCTCACCTGTGACGGCGGCCTCCACGAGGTCTCCCGCGGATGCAGCCGCGACGGCCTTGGTCACGAGAAGCGCAGGTGCGGGAAGCGAACGTGTGGAGTCACCGGGACCCTCAGGATTCGACCTGGACGACCTCGGTGATGCCATCGACGCGATCCATGATGATGCGCTCGACACCGGCCTTGAGCGTCATCGTCGACACCGGGCACGTGCCACAGGCGCCCACGAGCTCGACCGACACGACGCCCTCGTCGTCGATGCCGACGAGTCGGATGTCGCCGCCGTCGGCCTGGAGCGCAGGGCGGATGGCGTCGATCGCCTCCGCGACGCCTGCTTCGCGGGGGTCGGTGTCGGTCCCTGTGGTCATGGTCGTGTCCTCAGATCACTCACCGTGTCGCGGCACCGGGTGGCGCCGTCCGGGTCGTTCAACAACCTCCAGTATCCCATGTGTTCCCGGTGCCGGTCCCAAACGGTCGGGCGCCGTCGACGGACCGGTCGGCTACCGCTGATCCGACCGCCGCCCGGGCGGAAGGCGTCAGTCGGCGATTGTCACGTCGGCGCCGAGGGATCGCAGCATGCCCGGAAGGTCGACGTAGCCCCGGGCGATGTGGCGGCACTCCGACACGAGTGTCTCACCGTCGGCCGCCAGTCCCGCGAGGACCAGTGCCGCACCCGCGCGCACGTCGAGGGCTCGCACCGGTGCACCGGACAGGCATTCCACGCCGCGTACCACGGCGTGGCGGCCCTCTGTGCGGACGTCGGCGCCCATCCGGTTCAGCTCGTCGACGAACGTGTAGCGGTTGTCGAACACGTTCTCGGTGACGACCGACGTGCCGTCGGCGACGGTGAGCGGCGCCATCGCCAACGGCATGAAGTCGGTGGCGAAACCGGGATGAGGGAGCGTCGAGATGTCGACGGCGCGGGGTCGGCCCACAGCCGACACCCAGATTCCCTCCGGCGTGCCGGCGACCTTCACGCCCATGTCGCCCAGCTTCCGGGCCACCATCTCGACGTGCTCGAGACGCGCTCCCTCGAGCGTGATCTCACCGCCGGCCGCCGCGCACGCCATGAGGAAGGTTCCGGTCTCGATGCGGTCGGGCATGATCTCGGCGTCGACGGCGTGGAGCTCGCGGACTCCCTCCACGTCGATCACCGCCGTGCCCGCTCCCGTGATGTGGGCGCCCATCCGGTTGAGGAACGCGGCGAGCTCGGTGATCTCGGGCTCGCGTGCGGCGTTCTCGATGCGCGTGTGACCGTCGGCGAGGACCGACGCCGTGAGGAGGTTCTCGGTGGCGCCGACCGAGGGGAAGTCGAGTGTGAGCGACGCGCCGACGAGGCGCGTACACCGCGCCTGGATCGTGCCGTGGACGACCTCGATGTCGGCGCCGAGATCGGCGAGACCGCGGAAGTGCATGTCGAGCTTGCGGCTCCCGATGTTGTCGCCGCCGGGCATGGCGACGAATGCTTCACCGCAGCGCGCGAGGAGCGGACCGAGCACGTTGACCGACGCCCGCATCTTTGTGACGAGGTCATACGGAGCTTCACCGTGGAGGTCGCCGCTGGCGTCGACGATGACCTCGTCGTCGTTCGGTTGCTCGACGGTGGCCCCGACGGCCCGGAGAACGTCGGACATCACGTCGAGATCGGCCACCGGCGGCATGTTGGAGAGCCGCGACCGCCCGGGTGCCATGAGCGCGGCGGCCATCTGCTTGCAGCCGCTGTTCTTCGTCGCTCCCGAGACGCGTACCGACCCCGACAGCGCGTTCCCGGGTCGCACCAGCAGCCGGTCCATGCCGGTGGAGGCTATTCCGATCGTGCGACGCAGCCACGAGCGGCCGCGCTCCGTCGGGCTCTAGCGGCCGGTGAACTCAGAGTCGCGGCCTTCCAGGGTGGCGGCCATGGCCTCCATGGCGTCGGCCGAGCGCAGGCAGTCCATCTGCACCTCCGCCTCCCGGCGCAGGCCCTCGGCGATCGACAGGTCGAACGACGCGTTCACCATCTCCTTCGACCGGCGCAGCGCCAGCGGCGGACGCGCCGCCAGCTCCGACGCCAGGGTGTCGACCTCGGCGGCGAAGTCGCTCTCCGCCACGAGCCGCTCGACGAGCCCGATGCGGTGGGCCTCGGCGGCGTCGATCTTGGCCGACGTGTAGATGAGCTCCTTGGCCTTGCCGACCCCGACGACCCGCGGGAGCCGCTGCGTCCCCCCGAGGTCGGGGATGATCCCGAAGTTGAGCTCGAGGATGCCCATCCTCGTGTCTTCCCGTGCGACGCGGATGTCGCACGCCAGCGCACACTGGAGCCCGCCACCGAAGGCGTAGCCGTGCAGCGCCGCCACCGTGGGGAATGGGGCGTCCTCCAGCCAGTTGAAGCCGGCCTGGAGGCGCTGGATGCCGTCGGGGTTGGCGATGCTTCCGCCGCTGCCGTCGGAGCCACCACTCGCGAACACCGAGACGTCGATACCGCTGCAGAAGGCACGCCCGGCTCCCCGGACCACGAGACAGCGCACGTCGCTCTTTTCGGTGTTCTCCGCGATGAGCTGCTCTCCTAGGTCGGCGAGCTCGTCCCACATCTCGATCGTGAGGGCGTTGAGCTTGTCGGGCCGGTCGAGGGTGAGCGTGGCGACGTGGCCGTCGCGTTCGTAGCGCAGGTTGTCGGTCGTGAATCCGGTGGTGTCGAAACGTGCCATCAGCTCTCCTGTCGTCGAACTGTCGCTACAGGCCGCGCACCCAGCGCACGGCTGCATCGGCCACGGTGGCGTTGATGTCGTCGGGGGTCAGGCCGCTGCTCTTCAGCGGTTTGAACCCGTGGTCGGCGCTCTCCAGCCAGCAGAACTCCACCGGTCCCGGGATCTTCCTCGCCGCCTTCGCGAGGTCGGGCTTCGCGGCGAGGCTGTCGCGGGTGCCGCTGGCGAAGAGTACGGGCACGTCGAGGCGCGGGAAGTGGTCGGCGCGTGCCTTCTCGGGCTTGCCGGCCGCGTGCAGGGGATAGCCGAGCAGCAGGAGCCCGAGTGCCGGAACGGGGTCGTCCTCGTCGCCGACGATGATCGACGTGTAGCGCCCACCCATGGAGCGCCCGCCGAGCACGAGGCGCTCCGGGGGGAGGTCGGTGCGACGGGTGAGGTTCGCCGCGGCCTGGCGGGTGGCGGCGTCGAGCTTCTTCTTGGAGTCGGGAGCCTTGCGGCCCTCCACACGGTAGGGGTAGTCGAAACGCAGGCTCGGGATTCCGGCGTCTTCGAGGGCGGCCGCCACGGCGACGAGGACCGGCGCGTGGCGGTCGGAACCCGCGCCGTGCGCCAGCAGGACGGAACGATCGGCGCCCCGCCGCGGCCCCTGGAACGAGTAGGCGAGCCTCACGGCGACGAGGGTACGTGTCGGTCGAGGAACGCCTCGGTTCGGGTCAGCTCGTCGACGACCGTGGAGGGGTCGGAGAAGCCGTGGCCCTCGCCGGGATAGACCCGGTACTCGACCTCGGCGCCGGCGGCGCGTGCCGCCTCCACGAAGGCGTCGGTCTGGGCCTGCGGGACGGCCGGGTCGTCGCCTCCCTGGAAGACCAGGACGGGCACCGACGCCAGACCTTCGACCCTGCGCACCGGCGAGCGCTCCCTGTAGGTGTCCCGGCATTCGGGCAGCGGCCCGACCAGGGTGTCGGTGTAGTGGGCCTCGAAGCGGTGCGTGCCGGCCGCCAGAGCCTCGAGATCCGTGACCGGGTAGCGCACCACCACGGCTGCCACGAGACCGGGCGTCGATGCGGCCACGAGCAACGCCGTGAAGCCACCCGCGCTGCCGCCGGTGACAACGACACGCTCGGGATCGCCCCAGCCCGCAGGACCGGCCACCCGCAGCACCGCGACGACGTCGTCGACGTCGAGCTCACCCCAGCGCCCGGCGAGCGCCTGCGTGTAGGCACGCCCGTAACCGGTGGACCCGCGCCCGTTGGGGGTGAGCACGTTCCACCCGCGCCCGCACCAGAAGGCGGCCCGGGACCACCAGTCGGCCACGGCCTGATCGGTCGGGCCGCCGTGGATGTTCACGAGAAGGGGACGGGCCGTGTCGTGGCCGCCGGTCGCCCGCCAGAGCAGGCCGTGGGCCATGTCGGTTCCCACCTCCCAGGACACGGGTTCGGGACCGGGCTGGTCGCCGACGGCGGGAGCCGACGCCACGACGACGGGTGGGGCCGCCCGATCCGGGCTGTCGACGGGTCGGGGATCCGCGTAGCGCACGATGTGGGGAGCAACGGACGGCGCGGACCGGACGGCGAGCAGACCGCCCTCCTCCGACCAGTGCAGCGACCGGTGCCATCCGCCGGCGACATGACGCCCGTCGTGGCCCGGCGCGCCGACCACGAGCCGCCCCGCACCGTCGTCGTTCTCGCACCACGCCAGGGCGGACGAGTCGGGCGCCCACGCGTAGCTGCGCTGGCCCGGCCCCCACGTCGGCTCCGCGTGCTCGCCGGTGCCGTGCACCGGGTGGTGCGCGCCGGAGCCGCCGGCGGGGCACACGGTGACGCGTGCCCATCCAGGAGCGTCGCCGACGTACGCCACCAGCGCTCCATCGGGCGAGAACCGCGGTTGGCCGACCGACTGCGGGTGTTCGGCCGCGTGACTCCCCGCCCCTCGGCCTGCGACGACAGTCACCGGGCCGTCGGGCCAGACCATCGCGACGACGCGTGAGTCGTCCCAGGGCATCGCCGGGATGTCCCACTCGTGCCACACGAGGTACTTCCCGTCGGGCGACCAGGCAGGGTCGAGAGCGAAGTCGGCCGACGACACGGCGATGGGCCCGGCGCAGGCGCCACCCCCGTCGAGAGGTGTGACCGCCACGACGCAGGATTCCTGCGTTTCGGCGACGTAAGCCACGTGCTCGCCGTCGGGCGACACGGCGGGCGCACCGGCGCGCACGCCCTCGGGTGTGAGGGGGACCGGGTTGCTCCCGGACGGGGCCGCGACGTCGGCGACGACGAGGCGCCCGGACCGCTCCGGGTAGACGACCCGACCGTCGAAGGTGGCGTCCATCGTGGGACGCCCCGCCGGCGGGGCGTCGCCCGAGATCACCCGCCGCGCTCCCGACGCCGACTCGCACACCACCGACGAGTCGTCACCGGAGCGCTCCGTCCAGGCGGGCCCGAAACCGGGCACCCACAGCGGGGTACCCGGGCCCCCGCCCGAGGAGAGCTGCTCGGCGCTGAGTGGCGGCGTGCCGGGAGTGCCCACGGCGCCGGAGCGTACCGGTCGCCACGCCGGCGCCCTCCGGTTCGCCGGCGTACGTCCCCGCAGGTGGGCGGCCCGACGGGGACACCGGGCGCCTGCGGGCGTTGCGATTGCGGGCGACATTTGCCCTCGGGGGCACCGATTCGGCGAAACTACTGCCTTATGCCCACCGCCGAGCGGCCCCTGCGCGTCGCCTACCTGATGTTCCGGGGCAATCCGCATTGCGGCGGCCAGGGCGTCTACACCCGCCACCTCACCCGGGAGCTGGCGAACCTCGGCCACCGGGTCACCGTGTTCTCCGGCCAGCCGTACCCCGTGCTCGACGAGGGGGTCGAGCTCGTCGAGGTGCCGGGCCTCGACCTGTACCGCAAGGACAACCCGTTCCGCGCCCCGTGGCCCCACGAGTTCCGCTCCTACGCCGACGTCGCCGAGTACGCCATCCTCTGCGCCGCCGGCTACCCCGAGCCCTACGCCTTCAGCATCCGCGCCCGCGACATCGTGCGTGAGCGCGCCGACGAGTTCGACGTCATCCACGACAACCAGTGCCTCGGCACGGGAATCCTCGACCTCGTCGACGACGGCCTCCCGGTCCTGGCGACGCTGCACCACCCCATCACCGTCGATCGCGACGTGGAGCTCGCCCACGAGAAGAACCTGTGGCGACGGTTCATGTTCCGGCGCTGGTACGGCTTCCTCAACATGCAGATGCGTGTCGCTCGTCGGATCCCCCGGCTCCTCACGGTCAGCGAGTCGTCGCGGCGCGACATCGTCGCCCAGATGGGCGTGTCCGACGACCAGCTCCACATCGTCCCCGTGGGCATGGACCCCGAGGTCTTCGTGCCCCGGCCCGACGTGCAGAGGGTGCGCGGGCGGATCATGACCACGGCCAGCGCCGACATCCCGATGAAGGGGCTCACGATCCTGCTCGAGGCACTCGCCAAGGCGCGCACCGAGCGCCCCGACGCGCACCTCGTCGTGATCGGCAAGCTCAAGAAGAAGAAGAGCGCCGTCCCGGCCGTTCTCGACCGGCTGAACCTCGGCGACGCGGTGCAGTTCGTGAGCGGCGTCGAGACCTCCGAGATCGTTCGGCTCTACGGCGAGGCCGAACTGGCCGTCGTCCCGTCGCTCTACGAGGGCTTCTCCCTTCCGGCGGTCGAGGCCATGGCCTGCGGCGTCCCGCTCGTGGCCACCACGGGCGGAGCACTACCCGAGGTCGTCGGCACCGACCACGAGACGGGGCTGCTCGTCGAACCGGGTGACCCTTCCGCGTTGGCCGGCGCACTCCTCGAGGGACTCGGCGACGCCACCCTCCGGGAACGGATCGGTGAGGCCGGCCGTGCCCGCGTCACGGAGCGCTTCACATGGAAGGCGACCGCGCAGGGCACCGCCGAGCACTACCGGCGGGTCGCCGCGGGCGAGGACCGGACCGGCCACGGGGCGACGGGCACCTGATGCTCACCGTCGACTTCGAGCGTCTCGAGCTGCGACCCGGCGAGCGCGTGCTCGACATGGGGTGCGGGGGCGGGCGTCACGTGTTCGAGATGATGCGACGCGGTGCGACCGTCGTGGCGCTCGACCAGGGCTGGGGGGAGCTCCAGGACGTGGTGGCCACGAGCGGCGCCATGCACGAGGCCGGTGAGCTCCCCGACGGGGATCCGGGCGGCCCCGTCCAGGGCGACGCCCTGCGCCTCCCGTTCCCCGACGACAGCTTCGACCGCATCGTGGCCTCGGAGGTCCTCGAGCACATCCCCGACGACGAGGCCGCCATGGCCGAGCTGGTGCGCGTCCTGCGTCCCGGCGGTCGCATCGCCGTCACCGTTCCGACCTGGTTGCCGGAGCGGGTCTGCTGGGCGCTGTCGAGCGACTACCACACCACGCCCGGCGGTCACGTCCGGATCTACCGAAAGGGTCAACTGGAGGACAGGCTGCGCCGCGGCGGCCTAGTGGTCGAGGGGTCCGGCCATGCCCACGCCCTGCACTCGCCCTACTGGTGGGTGCGCTGCACCGTCGGGGTCGACAACGACGACGCCTACGCCACGAGGCGCTACCACGACTTCCTCGTGTGGGAGATGACCCGTCGCCCGCGCTGGACCCGCGTCCTCGAGGATCTGGCGAACCCCGTGCTCGGCAAGAGCCTCATCATCTACTGCACACTGCCCCCCGGTGACGCGACCCGAGCCGAGGTGTCCGATGCCGCTGCGTGACGTGAGCGGGATCGTCACCGCCGACGAGCTCGACGAGACGGTCGCACTCATCGCCGACCACCAGCTCGACGACGGCAACATCCCGTGGACCCCCGGGGGCCACAGCGACCCGTGGAACATGGTGGAGGCCGCCATGGCGCTCGACGTCGGCGGCCGTCACGCCGAGGCCGAGGCCGCCTACGAGTGGCTGCGCCGGATGCAACGGCCCGACGGAGCGTTCCACGCCTACTACATCGGCACCGACATCGAGGACGTCACGATCGACACCAACGTCACCGCCTACCTCGCCAACGGTGTGCTGCACCACTACCTCTCGACCGGTGACGACCGCTTCCTCAAGGACTTCTGGCCGGTGGTGGCCGACGGGATCGACTTCTGCCTCGACCACCAGGCCGAGTCCGGCGAGATCGTGTGGTCGGCCGACCCCACGAAGCAGATCTGGCGCGGGGCGCTGCTCACCGGCTGCTCCAGCATCCACGCCAGCATCCGCTGCGCCATCCTCATGGCCGAGCACCTCGGTGACGAGCGCCCCGACTGGGAGCTGTCGCTGGGCTCGCTCGCCCACGCCGTCGAGACCCGCCGCGAGGTCTTCCTCGACAAGGAACGCTGGGCGATGGACTGGTACTACCCGCTCCTCGGCGGCGTGCTGCGCGGGGAGTCGGCATGGTGGCGCATCGTCGAGCTGTGGCCCCACTTCGTCGTGGAGGGCCGCGGTGTGCGCTGCGTGTCCGACCGTCCGTGGATCACCGCCGCCGAGACGTGTGAGCTCGTGCTCGCACTCGACGCCCTCGGCGAGACCGCCAAAGCCCGCGAGCTGTTCGGATGGATCCAGTTCCTGCGTGCCGACGGCGGCGGCTACTGGACGGGCATGAACTTCGACGACGACACCTTCCACCTCGACGGCGCCATCTACCCCGAGGAGCAGCCCACGTGGAACCTGGCGGCCGTCGTCCTGGCGGCCAACGCCCTCGAGGGGACCGGCCTCACGGCGTCGTTCTTCCGCTACGAGGGTCTGGCCGAGGGTCTCGACCGTGAGGCCATCCTCGCCGAGATCCGCCGCTCCGCGGGGTAGTCGTTCGCGAGGCGGTCGTCTCGCCGTCGGTCGTTCGGGGGGCGGCTGTCCGCAGGTAGTCTGACGCCCCATGGGCTCCTCCGGCATGAAGAAGAAGGGTCGTCAGCACCTCCCCAAGGTGGGCTCCAGGCCACAGCGCGAGTACTCACAGCGACATCAACGCGACGCCGTGGCCGAGAACCTCGGCTTCGACGTCGAGTCCCACACGGCGGCCGAGAAGGTGGGTGCAGCCGTCCTCGCGGTCATCATCGTGGTGGGGATGGTCGCCTTCATCTTCTTCACCTGAGGCTGGTTCACCTGAGGCACCTTCAGCTGAGGGTTCGTCAGCCGGTACGCACGCGTCGCAGCGTCCGCAGGCTCCCGGTGGTCGTCTCGGGCTCGAAGTCACCACCGGCGACCGCCCGCTGCCACACATGGAACGGGGCCTGCCCACCGTCATCGGGACTCTCGAACACGTCGTGGATGGCGAGGACCCCTTCGGGCACGACGAACGAGGCCCACGCGTCGTAGTCGGAACCCGCGGCCTCCTCCGAGTGGCCCCCGTCGATGAACAGGAGCCCGACGGGTGTGCGCCAGTGCAGCGCGAGTGTCGGCGAATCGCCCACGATCGCGATGACCGAGTCCTCGAGACCCGCCTCCTCGATCGTCCGGCGGAAGAACGGGAGCGTGTCCATCCGTCCCGTTCCGGGATCGACGACCTCGACGTCGTGGTGCTCCCAGCCCGCCTGGTTCTCCTCGGACCCACGGTGGTGGTCCACGGTCAACAGAACGGTGCCGGACGCCGCCGCCGCTGCGCCGAGGTACACGGCGGACTTCCCGCAGTAGCTGCCGATCTCGAGGAGCGGGCCGACCCGGGCGCCGCGCAGCCCCGCCTCGTGGAGGGCCAGACCCTCGTCGTCGGGCATGAACCCGCGCGCGGCCCGAGCCACGTTCAGCATCGCCTCGTCCATTCGACTCCCCTGCCAGGAGATGCAGTGGGGCACTGAGGTCCGCATATGACCCCTCAGTGACGCACTGCATCTGGTGCGACCCTACTGAAGGCGTCGACTCCTGGTGCGTCTCTACGCGGGACGCGTGACCTTCAGGCGCGGATCCCGTTGCGGTGGAAGGTTGTCGTAGAGGTCGGCGACCAGGTCGTCGCGCTGTGAGCGGTGGCCCGGATCGTCCCACAGGTTGCGGAACTGGTGGGGGTCGGACTCCACGTCGTAGAGCTCGCCCTCGGTCCCCTCGTACTCGATGTCGGTCACTGGACTCTCCGTGATGCCGAGCACCCCCTCGGCCAGCCACTCCTCGATCCCGGTGGGCTGTCCGACGGTGCTGGGTTCGTAGGCCGTGGCGAGCCATCCGTCGCGGTAGATGGAGCGCAGGTGCATCCCGTACCCGCCGAACTGGGAGTCCCACTCGCAGAGCACGCGCTCCCGACCCGACCCGGGTGCGGTCGGGAGCGGCGACCCCTGCATGAACTCGGGCGTCTCCACCCCGGCGATGTCACAGAACGTCGGAGCGAGGTCGAGGTGCCCGACCGGCTCGGAGACGGCAGCAGGCGCCACCCCGACCTCGGGCGCCGGGCGCCACACGAGGGGGACCCGCATCAAGGAGTCGGTGTGGAACGGCCCCTTGTAGAGGAGCCCGTAGTCGCCCTGCATCTCGCCGTGGTCGGTGGTGAAGAACACGTCGGTGCGTGCGTCCCATCCCCGTGCGGAGACACGGTCGAGGACCCGCCCACAGGCCTCGTCGATCAACTCGTTCATGATGTGACACATCGCGTTGATCTCGCGGATGTTGTCGTGAGAGAGCGCGCCGGGCCGGAACGTGGCGGGGGCGCCCTCGAGGTTGACGAATGACCCGTCGAAGTAGGCGAGCCAGTGCGCGGGCTTCCGCGCCAGGATCTCACGGATGCGCTCGGGCGACCCGGGATGTCCCGGGGGGAGGTCGAGATCGCCCCAGTCGACGCGGTGCCGCTCGGACGCCGGTGGATCCCACGGGTGGTGAGGGTCGGGGAAGCTCATCCACACGAACCAGTCGTCGTCGGCATCCAGCGAGTCGAGGTACGCGATCGTGCGGTCGGCGACCCAGTCGGTGTGGTAGTGGTCGCGGGGAATCGGGTTGAGCTTCGTCTCCGGCGCGCCAGTGTCGCCACCACCCTTGGCGAGGAGCAACGGGGCGAAACCCTTCTCCTCGCCGGGGAAGTTCTCCATCAGCCACTTCCCGTAGTGCTGGAGCGGGGCACCGAGGCCCGCGGCGATGTGCATGCTCAGCTCGGCGTGGTCGAAGCCGCGCAGAGGGCCCGTCGAGTCGGTGTCGGCGAGGCTGTTCTCGGGGTAGTCGTGCGACGGGTCGAAACCCGGCTCGAAGTGGGCCTTGCCGAGCAGTGCCGTCCGGTAGCCGGCCGACTCGGCGAGGTGCGCGGCCACACTGGGTGCGTCGGCGGGGAGGGGCACCCCGTTGGCGAAGACGCCGTGGGTGCGGACGTACTGCCCGGTGAGCATCGTGGAGCGCGCCGGCATGCACACGGTGTTCTGGTTGTAGGCACGGCGGTAGGTGATTCCCGCGGCGGCGAGGGCGTCGACGACCGGTGTGCGGGCCACGGTGCCGCCGTTGCATCCCAGGGCGTCGTAGCGCTGCTGGTCGGTGGTGATCAACAGGATGTTCCGTCCCATGCCCCGCCCTCCCGGTCCGTTTGATGCGTCCGTGGAGCGCGCTATACGGACCTCAGGGACGCATCAAAGTGGCGACCCTACCGGAGGTGTCGGATCGTCGTGACGGCGTGGGGAGGCGTAGTGTCAGCGGCAGTTCAGAGCACGCACAGCGTGACCGGAGGAAGCCCGATGGAGCAACGACAGGCGCCCGACCGCAACCTGGCGCTGGACCTGGTCCGCACCACCGAGGTCGCCGCCCTGGCGGGAGGCCGGTGGATGGGCCGGGGCGACAAGAACGCCGCCGACCAGGCCGCCGTCGACGCCATGCGGCTCGTCCTCAACACCGTGACGATGGACGGCATCGTCGTGATCGGTGAGGGCGAGAAGGACGAGGCGCCGATGCTCTACAACGGCGAGGAGATCGGCGACGGGAACCCCCCGCACGTCGACATCGCCGTCGACCCGATCGACGGGACCACACTCACCTCCCTGGGTCGGCCCGGCGCCATCGCCGTGATCGCCGTGTCCGAGCGCGGGTCGATGTTCAATCCCGGTCCCTGTGTCTACATGGAGAAGATCGCCGTCGGGCCCGAGGCGGCCGACGTGATCGACCTCGAGGCGAGCGTCACCGACAACCTGAACGCGGTGGCGAAGGCCAAGGGCGAGGACGTCGACGACGTCACGGCCGTCGTGCTCGACCGCGACCGCCACACCGACATCATCAAGGAGTGCCGTGAGGCGGGCGCGCGGATCCGTCTCATCCCTGACGGCGACGTCGCCGGGGCGATCTCCGCCGCATGGAACGACGCCGGGGCCGACATCCTGTTCGGTATCGGCGGCACCCCCGAGGGCGTGATCGCTGCGGCGGCACTCAAGGCCCTCGGGGGAGGGATGCAGGGACGCCTGTGGCCGCGCAACGACAAGGAGCGCAGCGAGGCGGAGAACCAGGGCTACGACCTCGACCGGATCCTCGGCCTCGACGACCTCATCGCCAGTGACGACTGCTTCTTCGCGTGCACGGGGATCACCGGGGGTGACCTCGTCAAGGGCGTGCGCTACTGGGGCAACGGTGCAGAGACCCACTCGCTGGTGATGCGTTCCAAGAGCGGCACCGTCCGCCGGGTGGAGGCCAACCACACCTGGCGCAAGCTCATGCAGTACTCCTCCCTCGACTTCGACTGAACACCTCACCACCCCGGCCGGGTTGGTGCAGTTTCCGGGCCATGGAACCGGTTATCGCACCATCTCGGCGAGGGGTCGGTGGGGGTCGTCAGGAGGCGGGGCCGCGGAGGGTGTCCCAGGCGCTGCTGAGCGTCGTGTTCCAGTCGTAGAGCGACAGGCCGACCGCCTTCTGCTCGAAGGCCGCGGTGGCGAACCCCTGGAGGTCGTCGGGCGTCGTGGCGTCGCCGACGCCCCCGATCACGTGTATCGAGACGCCCTCGCCGACGTGCGCCCGCAACCCCTCGACGTTCCCCGCCGTGTAGACGAAGCCGTCACGCAGGCCCGACGACGCCGTTCGGTTCGTCCAGTAACTCATCGGGAGGAACACGTCGACACTCCCGGCCAGGTCGGCATATGGATAGTCGGGCCAGAGGTTCGGGTTCACGTCCTCCACGAGGAGTGGCTCCAGGACGATGGCGCCGAGTGCTTCGTCACCGAGGAACTCCGACGCCTGCGCCGCGAGTTCCACCGTCGCCGCGCTGCGCGCGGCGGGGTCGGGCTCGGTCTGGGTCCATTCGATGTCGAGCGCCACGCCGTCGAAGCGGTGCCCCTCGTACTCGAACTCGGCCACGGCCCGCAGAAACGCCAGATCCCGCTCCACGTCACCGTGCCGTGGCACGAACCAGCCGACGACCCGCACTCCGGCCGCGTGCGCCTTCACGAGGAACTCCCCCGTCAGGTCGGGCTGGAAGACACCGGGCTCGTCCATCGACTCGTCGGCGGCCTGGAGGTACAGAGTCCGCACCCCCACGCCCGCCATGTCGGGCAGGGCGTCGGGGGTGACCGGAGGCGTCCCGCCGGCACGACCGGCGTCGATGTCGAAGATGTCGACCCAGGTACCGAGGCCCTCGTAGACCGCGACGTCGCGAGTGACACCGGGCGCCTCGATCGGCTCTGCCGGTGCCACCTCGGGCTGAACGAACTCAGGCGGAAACGGCTCCTGCCCGCGGCTGATCCCCCACGCCAGGAGGACCAGGACACCGAAGACGGCCAGCAGCGACCTCACACCCGCACACTACGAGCAATTTGATGCGTCCCTGAGGCGCGCTATTCGGACCTCAGGGACGCATCAAATGACGGCGTCGGCGCCGGCGGCGAGGAGACGGGTGTTGGCCCGGGCGAGGGCGGCCTCGGTCTCGGCGGTCGGCTCGGAGTCCAACTGCTGTCGGGCCCGGTCACGCGCCGCTTCGGCACGTGGGACGTCGATCTCGGCGGCCAACTCGGCCACGTCGGACAGCACGATCACGTTGCCACCGGTGACCTCCACGAAACCGCCGTGGATGGCGGCGACGTCCTCCCGGTCCTGCTCGTGGATGATCCGCACGACACCGATGCCGAGTGAGCCGAGGAACGGCGCGTGCCCGTCGAGGAAGGCGATGTCGCCCTCGGTGGTGCGCGCGACGATCATCTCCGCGTCTCCGGAGTAGAGCATCTTCTCCGGGGAGACGAGCTCGACGTGGACCGACACGCCTCAGCTGCTCTCGAGCTCGCGGGCTTTGGCCAGCACGCTCTCGGCGCCGCCGACGTTGAGGAACGCCTGCTCGGGCGCGTCATCGAGGTCGCCGTTCACGAGGGCCTCGAAGGACTCGACGGTCTCCTCGCGGGGCACGTAGATGCCCTTGTTGCCCGTGAACTTCTCACCGACGAAGAACGGCTGGCTCAGGAACCGCTGCACCTTGCGGGCACGCTGCACCGTGATCTTGTCCTCCTCGGACAGCTCGTCCATCCCGAGGATGGCGATGATGTCCTGGAGCTCCTTGAAGCGCTGGAGGACCTCCTGGGTGCGCCGGGCGACGTCGTAGTGACGGTCGCCGACGACCTCGGGGGTGAGGATGTTGGAGGTCGACGCCAGCGGGTCGACAGCCGGGTAGATGCCCAGCGACGCGATCTGGCGGGACAGCTCGGTCGTGGCGTCGAGGTGGGTGAACGTCGTGAACGGCGCCGGGTCGGTGTAGTCGTCGGCGGGAACGTAGACCGCCTGGAGCGACGTGATGGACCGGCCCTTCGTGGATGTGATCCGCTCCTGGAGCTCACCCATCTCGTCGGCGAGCGTCGGCTGGTAGCCCACCGCGGAGGGCATGCGTCCGAGCAGCGTCGACACCTCCGAGCCGGCCTGCACGAAACGGAAGATGTTGTCGACGAACAGCAGCACGTCCTGGTGCTTCACGTCACGGAAGTACTCCGCCATCGTGAGCGCCGAGAGCGCTACCCGCAGGCGCACGCCGGGCGGCTCGTCCATCTGGCCGTACATGAGAGCGGCCTTCTCGATGACACCCGACTCCTGCATCTCGATGTGCAGGTCGGTTCCCTCCCGGGTGCGCTCCCCCACGCCGGCGAACACCGACACGCCACCGTGCTGGCTGGCGACCCGGTTGATCATCTCCATGATGAGCACGGTCTTGCCGACGCCCGCACCACCGAACAGGCCGATCTTTCCGCCCTGCACGTAGGGCTCGAGGAGGTCGATGACCTTGATGCCGGTCTCGAACATCTCCGCCTTGGGCTCGAGCTCGTCGAACGGCGGAGGGTCGCGGTGGATCTCCCAGCGGTCCTCGATGCCGGTGAGTTGGTCCTCGCTGATGTCGAGCGGCTCACCGATCACGTTGAACACATGGCCGAGGGTCCCCTCGCCGACGGGCACGGTGATGCCCCGACCGGTGTTGCGCACGGTGGCACCACGACGGAGGCCGTCGGTCGGCTTCAGGCAGACCGCGCGCACGCGGCCTTCGCCGATCTGCTGGGCGACCTCGGCCGTGATGACGATCGTGTCTCCCTCGAGCTCGACTTCCATCTCGAGCGCGGTGTTGATCTCGGGCAACGCGTCGCCGGGAAACTCGACGTCGACCACGGGACCAGCGATGGCGACCACGCGGCCGTCCTTCAACTGGGTGTCCTGTTCGGTCACTGCCATCGGGATACTCCTCGTTTCAACATCTCTGTGAAGGTCTTCGTGGACAACGTTCGTGTCACGTCTGTTCGTGGTCGAGCAGGTAGGCGGCCTCGCCGGCGTCGATGAGCGCCGGCTCCTCCTCGGTGACGGCAACACCACCGCGCAGCGCCTCGGCGCCACCCACGATCTCCGTGATCTCGGTGGTGATGGCGTCCTGGCGGGCACGGTTCATCTGGCGGCTGAGCGTGGTCTTGAGCTCCTCGGCGTTGTCGGTGGCCGCCTTCATGGCCTTCTGCCGGTTGGCGTGCTCCGAGGCGGCCGCGTTGAGCAGGGCGGCGTAGATCCGCGCCTCGATGTAGCGGGGAAGGAGCCGCTCGAGGATCACATCGGGCGCCGGCTCGAACTCGTAGCCGGCGACGGCCTGCCGCTCGTCGGCCGTGATGACCTCGTCCTCACCGGCCACGACTTCGGCTTCCAAGGGAATCAGCGGACGCACCACGACTTCCTGGGTGCCGGCGGAGACGAAGCGCGTGTAGACGAGGTCGACCTGGTCGATGTCGCCCTCGAGGAAGGCCGCATTGACCGCATGGGCGATCCTGCGGGCGTCCTCGTAGGAGGGCTTGTCGGTGAAACCGCCGAAGGCGGCGTCGATCGTGAACTGTCGGAAGCGGAAGTAGCTCTCGGCCTTGTTGCCGACGGTGAACAGCGCGTAGTCGCGACCCTGCTCGCGGTGCTCTCTGATGGCGCCCTCCGCCGCACGGATGACATTGGCGTTGTAGGCACCGGCCAGCCCGCGGTCACCGGCGACGACGACCTGCGCGGCTCGGCGGATCTGCTCGCGTGCCGTGAGGTAGTCGTTGTCGAGGCCGGTCGACGCCGCGGCGAGGTTGCGGACCACCTTGGTGATCTCGTCGCTGTACGGAACGGCCTCGGTGACGCGGGCCTGCGCCTTGACGATCCGGCTGGCCGCGATGAGCTCCATGGCGCGTGTGATCTTCTTCGTGGAGTCGACGCTCTTGATGCGCCGCCGAAGAATCCGCTCCTGGGCCCCTGCCATTCTGTCTGACTCACTCGCTGCGACCGGGGGTACCCCGGTCGCGGTCGCTCGTTCGAGGACGGGTGCAGGTGCTCAGCAGCGCCCGTGCCCCTCCGACGAGGGTGAACGATCCGAAAGTAAGCATCCGACCGCCGCTCACTCTGTCGCCAGGGTCTTGTCGGACTCGGCCTCGCCCACGGCCTCGGCGTCGGCGACGAGCGAGTCGACGTCTGCCTCGATCTCGGGGGCGTGACCGGTCGGCGGCGTGAACTGCGCCTTGAAGTCGTCGATCGCTGTCGCGATGGCGTCCTCGTCAGCGATCTTTCCCGTGTTGCGGATGTCGAGGAGGAGGTCCGTGTGGCGCACCCGGAACCACTCGAGCACCTCGGTCTCGAAGCGCTTGACGTCCTCGACCTCGATGTCGTCGATGTGGCCCTTGGTGCCGGCGAAGATCACGACGACCTGCTCCTCGACGGGCATGGGCGAGTTGAGCGGCTGCTTGAGCAGCTCGGTGAGCCGGTATCCGCGGTCGAGCTGCGCGGCCGAGACCTTGTCGAGCTCGGAGCCGAAGGTGGCGAACGCCTCGAGGTCGCGGAACTGCGCCAGGTCGATCTTCAGCGTTCCGGCGACGCTCTTCATGGCTTTGATCTGTGCGTCACCACCGACACGGGAAACCGAGATCCCCACGTCGACGGCCGGGCGCACGCCGGCCTTGAACAGGTCGTCCTGGAGGTAGATCTGGCCGTCGGTGATCGAGATCACGTTGGTCGGGATGTAGGCCGAGACGTCGCCCGCCTTGGTCTCGATGATCGGCAGCGCCGTGAGCGACCCACCGCCCTTGTCGTCGCTCAGCTTGGCGGCGCGCTCGAGAAGGCGGCTGTGGAGGTAGAAGACGTCGCCGGGGTAGGCCTCACGGCCCGGTGGGCGGCGCAGCAGCAGCGAGAGCTGCCGGTAGGCGTCGGCCTGCTTGGAGAGGTCGTCGTATACCACGAGCGCGGCCTCGCCGCCGTCCATCCAGTGCGCGCCCATGGCGGCGCCGGTGTAGGGGGCGAGGTACTTGAAGACCGCCTCGTCGGACGCCGGAGCGTTGACGACGACGGTGTAGTCGAGCGCCCCGTTCTCCTCGAGCGTGGCGACGGTCTGGGCGACGGTGGAGCCCTTCTGGCCGACGGCCACATAGATGCACTTCACGTCCTGGCCGGCCTGGTTGATGATCGTGTCGATGGCGACGGTGGTCTTGCCGGTCTTGCGGTCGCCGATGATCAGCTCACGCTGACCGCGGCCCACCGGGGTCATGGCGTCGATCGACTTGATGCCGGTCTGGAGCGGCTCGTCGACCGGCTGGCGGTCGATGATGCCCGGCGCCTGGATCTCGAGGCGCCGCTCGGAGTCGGAGGACACCGGGCCCTTCCCGTCGACGGGCTGACCCAGCGCGTCGACGACGCGGCCGAGCAGGGCGTCGCCGACCGGCACCGAGAGGATCCGCCCCGTCGCACGGGTGGCCGCACCCTCGTCGATGTCGCTGGCCTCGCCGAGCACGACGGCGCCGATGGTGTCCTCGTCGAGGTTCAGCGCGAGGCCGAGGGTTCCGCCCTCGAACTCGAGCAGCTCGTTGACGGCCGCGTTGGGAAGCCCCGACACACGGGCGATGCCGTCACCGACCTCGGTGACGTTGCCGACCTGTGCCTGCTCGAGGCTGGGCTCGAAACCCCCGACGTGCTCCCGCAGCGCCGCTGCGATCTCGCCGGCGTTGATGGTGAGCTCGGCCATCAGATGCGCTCCTTCAGTTCTTCGAGGCGGTGGCGGACCGTGCCGTCGATGACGGTGTCGCCGATACGGGCGACGAGGCCGCCCATGACCGCGGGGTCGACGACCACCTTGACGGTGATCTGCTGTCCGGTGGCGTCGGAGAGCGCCTGCGCGACGCGCTGCTGCGTGGCGTCGTCGAGCTCCACGGCGCTGCGTACCTCGGCCACGGCGCTCTCCTTGCGGGTGGCGGCCTTCGCCACGAGTGCGTCGGCGATCGCGGGGAGGTCGCGGGCGCGACCGGCACCGACGACGTAGAGCACGAAACTCGCCGTCACCTGGTGGGCCCTGCCGCCGAGCAGCTGCTCGACGACGGCCATACGACGCTCGATCGGGGTGGCGGCGTCGGTCAGCGTCATCCGGAGATCATCGGATCCCTCCAGGACCCGGGCGAACCGGAAGAGCTCGTCTTCGACTGCTTCGAGGGCACCCTCGGCCACGGCCGTCTCGTAGGCGGCCGTGGCGTAGGCGTCGACTCGGTCCTGATCGGTCACTCGCTCGTGCTCCCGACCTCGTTGATGTAGTTCTCGATCAGCGCCACCTGGGTGTCGTGATCGAGGTTCTGCTGCACGACCCTCTCGGCCAGCTCGATGGCGAGCTCACCCACCTGCGCCTGCAGGTCGGAGGTCGCACGCTCGGTGGCAGCAGCGATGTCGGCGTTCGCACGCTCACGCACCGCGGCGGCATCCTGCTCCGCCTGGGCGATGAGCTCGGATCGCACACCGTCGGCGGACTCCCGCGCCTCCTCGATGATCCGGGCCGCCTCCTCGCGGGCGTCGGCCAGCTGCCTCTGGTACTCGCCCAGCTGCTCCTGGCCGTCGGCCTTGGCCCTTTCGGCCTCCTCAAGGTCCTCCCGGATGCGCTCCTCGCGGTCGGCCATCCCCTTCTTCAGGGCGGGGACACCGAACTTGACGAGCCCGACGAGCACGACGAGGAAGAACAACCCACCCCAGATCAGCTCGTTGACCTCGGGAAGGATCGGGTTGGGCGCCTCTTTGCATTCCTCGGCGGCCTCGTCGAGCTGTTCCTCCTGATCGGCCGTGAGCTCCTCGGGGATCTCGTGACCCCCGACGATCTCCTCGAAGTTCTTGATGAGGCATCCTCCGAGCGTCTCCCCGGAGGCCGACGCCGTGCCGGGAACGGCGACGACGAGGCCGACCGCCAAGGCGACGACGACGAGTATGCGTGTTCGCACGAACATGACTGTGTCTGCTCCCGGTCGGATCAGAGGAAGAACAGGACGAAGCCGAAGAGCGCCAGCGCTTCGGCGAAGGCGATACCGAGGAACATGGTGGTTCGCACCATGCCGGCAGCCTCGGGCTGTCGGGCCATCGCCTGCACGGCGTTCCCCACGAGGTAACCGATGCCGATACCGGGGCCGATGGCGGCGAGGCCGTATCCCATGGCCTTCAGGCCGACCTCGATGTCACCGGTGATCTCGGCCAGGATGGTCAGGATCGTCACTGGGTTGTCTCCTTGTTGCTGTCTCGAACTGCTGCTCGACTCGTGCTGTCGGACTATCTCGTGAAATCTGCTCGCTCTAGTGCTCGGGGTGCAGGGACCCGCCGATGTACACGGCGGTGAGGATCGTGAAGATGTAGGCCTGGAGCACGGCCACGAGGACCTCGAAGCCCGTCATGGCGGCACCGCCGAGGAAGGGCAGCGGCAGGAAGACGATGTTCCACTTGGCGATCCACAGTGCCGCCGACAGCAGGGCGAAGGTGGTGAGCAGGATGTGGCCCGCCATCATGTTGGCGAACAGTCGCACCATGTGGGAGAAGGGCCGTACGAGGAACGTCGAGATGAACTCGATGGGCGTCACGAGGAGGTAGAGCGGCCAGGGCACCCCCGGCGGGAACAGCGAGTTCTTGAAGTAGCCGCCCAGCCCCTGGGTCTTCACGCCGAGGGCGATCATCATCAGCCAGACCATCAGCGCCAGGAACATCGGGATGGCGATTCGCGAGGTGGGCGGGAACTGGATCCCGGGGATCACCTCGAAGATGTTCATGAAGAAGATGTAGAAGAACAGCGACGCGAGGAACGGCGTCCAGCGCTTGCCGTCCTCCACGCCCATGGCCTCGACGGCGATGTTCTCCTCCACGAGCTCGTAGCTCGACTCGGCGAGGTTCTGGATTCCGGTGGGGACGAGCGCGCGCTTGCGCCCGCCGAGGACGAAGAAGCCCACCGAGAGGAGGGCGGCGATCCCGCAGAGGATGACGGTCTTGTTGATCGCGAACGGGGTGCCGTCGAGAAGGAGCGCCGGCCACTCGAAGAGGTGGCTGACCGGCGGGAACTGGAACGCTGCGAGAACGGACATCCTCTACTCCCCCGCCGGGCGGAGACCCGGCGCTGCGAGCGACAGACTGACGGACCGGAGCTCCCACACGAGGAGCCCGATGTGGGTCGCGACGAGCACCACACCGAAGGTGAGGAAGTCGACGGCGTCGACCTGCCTGAGGCCGAGACCGACGACGGTGATGAGCCCGAGGCGAACGACGTAGCCGCCCAGGGCGGTGGCGGCGAGCATCTCGGGTGAGATCCGCGCGGCCCAGCGCATCAGGGCGGCGGCGAGGAGGAAGTTGACGGCCACGAGAACCAGGGCGGCCGCGGCGCCGAGGACGCCGCCCCATCCGGCGAAGAGCCCCGACACGACCAGTACGGCCGGGGCGACCCACAGGGCGTGGGTGGCCATGTCGAGGGCGATCTCGGTCTCGGGCGCGTCCTGGCCCGCCAACTCGGCACGCAGCGCCGCGGCCTTCTCGTCGGTTGTCGGGCCCGGCGTCGTCACGTCAACGGAGGTGTCGGCCTGACTCACCGTGCACCTCCCCGTGACGCGGTCCTGCGCGCCCAGGGCTTGCCCTCGTCGTGCGCCTCGGCGCGGGCCTGGAAGCGGTAGTAGGCCGAGATGGTGGCGCCGGCGGTTGCAAAGACGAGGAGCCCGACGGCGAACCAGGGTGACGTGCCGAGCCGGCTGTCGAGCCACACGCCGAGCAGGGCGAAGAGAAGGGGGCCCACGACCAGTTCGAGCGACTGGGACATACCCGTGCCCAGGCCGTTCCACACGGCGCCGCGACGCTGCGAGGGCGTCGGCTCTGGTACCTCGGACTCCACCGGACAGGGCTCCTGAACGCTCCGGCCCCGACGTCGACACCGGAGCTTGTGAACGGATTCGCAATCTACGCGGGCGGTCCGGCCCCGGCAAACCGGGGACCGGTTTTCGACGAAGAAGGTCCGCGGGCAGCGCCTCAGCCGGCGTCGCGCCGGCGGCGGGCCTCCAGATCCACGATCTGCTCGTCCCCGGGACGGGCACCGGCGTGGTCACCGGCGTGGTCACCCGCGACCGGGTCGGTCGCCATCTCACGTTCGGCCGCCAGGGCCCGCTCGGTGCGGACGCTCGGGTGGAAGTAGACGTAGAGGAGCAGGGCGAGAGCGGCCACCCCGAAGGGCACCATGGCGTTGCCCTCGTTGGTGAACGTGGGCACGAGCACCAGGCCCGACAGCACCGCCGTCCACGCCCACAGGATCACGACGGAGCGGCGGGGCCCGTGCCCGAGGCGGACGAGGCGGTGGTGGAGGTGGTCCTGGTCGGGGGTGGCGACCGACTTCCGGCGGGCCACCCGCCGGAGGAACGACCAGACGGCGTCGAGAATCGGCACGCCGAGGATCACGATCGGGATCGCCAGCGGGGCGAAGAAGAAGTAGGTCTGGCCCGAGAACTGGTCGGCGACGCGCCCCCCGACGGTGATCGTGGCCACGGCCAGCATGAGCCCGAGCAGCATCGAGCCGGCGTCACCCATGAAGATCCGTGCCGGGCTGAGGTTGTGCGGAAGGAAGCCGGCGGCCATCCCCACGGCGATCACCGCCACCAGGGGGGCGATGTTCGAGCCGTCGAGGAGACCGGCCTCGAAGAGACGGTCGGCGAAGATGAACAGGGCCGTGCCGGCGATGACCACGATGCCCGCGGCCAGGCCGTCGAGGCCGTCGATCAGGTTGATGGCGTTGGCCATCACGACGACCCACGCCACGGTGATCAGCGGAGCCAGGTCGGGCGAGAGAACGACGAAGTCGGACGCCGCGAAGGGGATGCGGAAGTAGAGCATCGTCACACCCATGAGGGAGAGGACGGCGCCCGAGAGGGCCTGGCCCGAGATCTTGGCGGGTGGCGACACCTCCCTCATGTCGTCGAGTGCGCCGACGACGAACATGATCCCCGCGGCCAGCAGCACCCCGAGGGGCTCCGACGAGCTGTCGAACATCTCGTGGAACTGGTTCATGCGTGAGGCCACGAGCATCGCCGCGAGCAGGCCGACGAACATCGCCGCACCCCCGAGGGTGGGCGTGGGGCGAGAGTGGGTGTGCCGGGAGTCGGAGTCGGGCATCGACACGGCCCCGATGCGCGGGGCCGCCCAGCGGACGACCCACGTGAAGAGCCAGGTGACCCCGGCGGCGACGCCGAAGACGAGGGCGTAGCCGCCCACGGCCGACCTACCCGCCGTGCAGGTCGGGGTAGGGCGTGAACTTCGACGTGAGCACCCGCACGGCGTCGCGGACCTCGCCGCGGACCTGCTCGTCGTCGGGGGCGCGCAGCACACGGGCGATGAGGGTGGCGACCTCGCCCATCTCGGACTCCCCCATGCCCGCCGTGGTGACGGCGGCCGTGCCGAGGCGCAGCCCGCTCGTGACGAAGGGGGACTCGGGATCGTCGGGGATCGTGTTCTTGTTGCACACGATCCCGGCGACGTCGAGCGCCTCCTGGGCGATCTTGCCGTTGACGCCGAACGGGCGGAGGTCGACGAGCATCAGGTGGTTGTCGGTGCCTCCCGACACGATGCGGAAGCCCTCACCGTCGAGACCGGCCGCCAAGGCCCGGGCGTTGGTGACGATGTCAGCGGCGTAGTCGCGAAACGCCGGCTGTGCCGCCTCCCGGAAGGCGACGGCCTTGGCGGCGATGACGTGCTCGAGGGGCCCACCCTGGAGGCCGGGGAACACGGCCTTGTCGATGACCTTGGCGTACTCCTCGCGGCACAGGATCGCACCGGCTCGCGGGCCCCGCAGTGTCTTGTGGGTCGTGAAGGTGACGATGTCGGCGTGCGGGACGGGAGACGGGTGTGCGCCCCCGGCGATGAGCCCCGCGATGTGCGCGGCGTCGACGATGAGCAGGGCGCCGACCTCGTCGCAGATGGAGCGGAACGCCTCGAAGTCGATGATCCGCGGATAGGCGGTGGCGCCGGCGATGACGGCCTTGGGCGCCTCGGCCTTCGCCTGGTCGCGGATCACGTCGTAGTCGAGCGTCTCGCTCTCGGCGTCGACACCGTAGGCGGCGAACTCGTAGAAGCGACCGGAGAAGTTGACCGGCGAGCCGTGGGTGAGGTGTCCGCCCTGGTCGAGGCGCATACCCATGACCTTGTCGCCGGGGTCGAGCACGGCAAGGAACACCGCCATGTTGGCGTTGGCGCCCGAGTGGGGCTGGACGTTGGCGTGGTCGGCGCCGAAGAGTGAGCACGCCCTGTCGCGTGCGAGGTCCTCCACATCGTCGATGACCTCGTTGCCGCCGTAGTAGCGCTTGTGGGGGTAGCCCTCGGAGTACTTGTTGGTGAGCACCGACCCGGTGGCGGCCATCACCGCCGGCGACGTGAAGTTCTCCGACGCGATGAGCTGGATCGCCGTGTTCTGGCGCTCCTCCTCCCGCTCGATGAGCGCCGCGACGTCTGGATCGGTGGCCCGAAGGGCGTCGAAGGGGTGCATGGTGTTCCGTCGGCTCCCGGCTCGCGTACCGGGCACCCAGCCTACCGGTCGGACTCGGGGATCAGCGGTCCACGGCGCGTCCTGCTCGCGGGACCACCGCGCGGGTTGTCCGAACGGGGAATCTGCCAGCCCCGCTGATCACGGCGAAGGGACCTGAACTGCTGTGTCGGTTGGAAGCCGAACCTCTTCGCGAAGTTCTGGCTGGGCTTGTTGTCATTGTCGATATAAGTGATGAACGCGTCGTAGTTCCCCGTCGCCATGAGCCTCGCGAACACCTCGGTGACGAGCTGCAGACCGGCATGCGTTCCGCGATGCTCTTCCACGGTCCAGATGTCGTAGAGGTAGGCCTCCCGCGGCCGCAGGTTCACGCGCATTCCGGCGACATGATCGGTGTGTGACCGGTCCGACACCCACCACCAGGCAATGGCGGCCTCGTTCTCCACCAGCATGTAGCAGCGGTCGCCGGCTCGTAGCGTGCGCTCCGCGAAGACGCGACGTCGCTCAGGAAGGAGCGAGAGCAGCGGATCGGCCTGTGAGGTCACCTCGTGGATCGACATCGTGTCGGGAAGATCCTCGACGGAACCGGGCGCCAGGTCGTCGGCGGAGATACCCCACACGTCGCTCAGCACGAACTCCAGACGACCACCGAACAAGGGTTTGCGTGCAGGCTTCTCTGTCATGTCCAATCCCGCCGACCGGTATCGTGATTCGGCAACACACGACCCTAGCGTGCGGGGTCTACCTTCGGTGCCGATCACCGTCGAGCGCGCATAGCAGAGCATGGACGCTACGACGACCGTGATCACCGCGCCACGGCTGGGCACGTTCGAGGAGCGCTGGGACGCACTCGTCGCCGCGCTTCCGATTCCCACGCCGTTCCTCACGTCGTGGTGGCTCGGGTCGTTCGCCGGCCCGGAAGCGTGCTTCGTGCTGGTCGTGGAGGACGGCGAGCTCCTCGGTGGCGTCGCCTTCGAGACGGATACGTGGCTCGGCGTTAGGCGTTTCCGCATGCTCGGTCAGAGGATCATCCAACCCGACCATCTCGACCTCATCGCACATCCCGATCGCCGGGGCACGGTCGAGGCGCGCCTCGGCGAGTGGCTCACGAGGAACGGAGCCCGTTTCTTCGATCTCGACGGCCTGGTTCCCGACAGCCGCCTTGCAGCGATTCTCCCGAGGCCCGTTCAGAACTGGGGCGAGACGCCGGTCCCGTTCGCCACGCTCCCCGGCACGCTCGACGAATACCTCGAGGAGCACTCCAAACTCCGCACGCAGGTCCCCCGAGCTCGGCGCCGCCTCGAGCGAGATGGTGTCGAGACGAGGGTTGTCGGGAGTGGTGACATCGAGCGCGCACTCGACGACCTGGCGTCGCTGCATGCAGCTCGGTGGGGAGACGAGTCACAGTTCCTCGAGCGTTTCGAGGAGTTCCGAGCGGCCGTGTCCGCTGGTGCTCTGCGAAACGAGGTCGTTGTCGTTGAGCTCGTCAGCCACGGAGAGGTCATCGCCTCGGAGATCGACTTCGTCGCCGGCTCAACAATGCACTTCTACCAAGCGGGCCGGGCGACGGACCATGCGTGGCGTGGGAGCGGGAACGTCGTGAAGGCAGCAGCGATCGACGTGGCATGCGCGCGGAATCTCGAGGAGTACGACATGCTTCGGGGCGACGAGCCCTACAAGCAGGACTGGGCAGACGACTCCCGAAGAGTCGTCCATCTTCGTTCCGCCCATGGTCTCCGAGCACGGGCTCTGCTCGCTGCCTCCCGCGTGCGACGACGCCTTGCCAAGAGCGGGGGCGGGCACTGAACTCTTCGGTACTGAGGCGCGACACGTCGGCACCCCACATCTCATCCGTTCGATCGCAATGCACGCCCGAGCAGCTCACCGGCGTCCGAGAACACGGACCGGGTGAACAGGACCCCAGCCACGTAGGCGCCCGCGAGCCCTGCGGCAACGATGACGACCAGCGACAGAGCTCCGGGTGGGAACAACAGGAGAACGGGGAGCGCTCCGACAACGATACCGATCGAGATGACGAGCGCGGGCCACATCGCCACGAGCGACCTCGACAGCGGTGATTGGACGAGCCTCACAGCGAACACGAGGCGAACAGCCGAGTAGATGCCCGTGAGGACCAAGTGCACGGCCGCGACAGCATTGATCCCCCGTGGGGCGGCCAGGATGAGGGCTACGACGAGAATCGGGGACGCCACCAGGTTCATCTTGAGAAGGAAGCCCGGCTTCCCGATTGCGGGGAAGATGTCGCCTGAGGCGAAGCCGACGGACTGGAGCCCGAACGTCAACGCAATCAGTGCCATCGGCAGGGCAGCCGGCGCCCAATCGGGTGGGAGCATGACGTCGACGAGGTCCCGCGACGCGAGGGCGAGGCCGGTACCTGTCGTGAAGCCGAAGAGTGCGAGGAGCTTGAGCGATCGGAGCATCCCTCGTTCCAGGGTGGCAGAGCCACGCTCCCGCGCCTGGGAGTAGGTGGGAAAGGCAACCTGCGAGAAGACGTTGTAGACGTTACCGATCACCAGTTGTGGTAGGCGGAAGGCGAAGTAGTAGAAGCTCAGCATCCGGGGGCCGAGCTGGTTGCCCACGACGAGATAGTCGGCGTTGGTGGCGAACACCTCGAGCGCGCGGTAGCCGAGGACCGTCATCCCGAATCCGAGAAGCTCCCGTGCGACTCGCCGCTGAAACACGAACCGAGGCGAGAAACCGAGGAGCGCCCAGCTCAGTACGACGCCGACGCACTCGCCGGCGAGAGTGCCCCAGACGATCGACCACGCGCCGAAGTCCGCCATTGCCAGCGCAACGGCCACGGCAAGGCGTACTCCGGCACGCGACACGTCGACGGCAGTGCGGCGCTTGAACTCGAGGTCACGTTTGAACAGGGAGTCCGGAATCTGGCTGAGGCCCTTGACAACGATCAACAGGGACAACGTCCGGAAGATCTGGACCTGATCGGGAACGCGGAAGAAGTCCGCGATCCAGGGTGCTGCGAAGAAGAATCCGGCTGCCATGGCGATCGCCACCATCAGGTTCAGCGTGAACGCCGTGTGCACGCGGTCGGTGATTCCGCGCTCCTGCTCGAAGATGAGAGCTGCGCCCATGCCGAGGTCCAGGGCGAACTCGATGAAGAGGAAGACCGTCATCGCTGCCGCGACGACTCCGAAGTCGTCGGGCACGAGGATCCGTGCCAGCAGTACAACCGCCAGGAACGAGATCAGGCGACTGCCCACAAATGACGCCGTCGCCCAGAGGAACGACCGTGTGGCCCGCCCGACGAGCTCCCCGCTCTGCCCTTGGACCGGCATCACGACGTCGGGCGAGGTGGCGTCACGTGGAGACGAACCGGGGCGCCCTTGCTCGTCGCTCATGAGTGGAGGGGTCCCGTGCCCAGCCCCGAGAACCAGCGCTCGAGCTGCAGCGAGAAGTCGGCCCCGCTCCAGTCGCGGACAGCGAAGCGCGGGAGCCGGTATCGGGTCGCGAACCGTGTTACGGAACGCGGAATCGTGGTGCACGCTCGAACGAATCCCGCTCGCCGCGCGGCTCCAACGCTGCGGCGATCGAAAGCCTCGTGACCCCCGAACGGATAGGCGAACGACTCGATGGGATGATCCAGTGTCTCCTCGAGAACCGCTCGACCGAGTGCGACCTCAGCACGCTGTGCCGGCGCGTCGAGTGAAGCCAGCTGGGCATGGCTGCGAGTGTGGCCCCCGATGTCAGCAATAGGACTGGCGTCGAGGTCTCGCAGCTGTGACTCGGACATGACACGGTGACAGCGGCATGCGGTTTCCTGGGCACCCAGCCGAGTTGCGAGGTTCGCGAGCTCCTGCTCGATGCGGAACGGTCCGAGCACACGAAGGCGCCGACTCGCGGCGGCCAACGCCCGGAAACGCCCCGCGGTCGATCTCAAATCGGCACGGAGGCCGGGGGCAACCCGGATGGGCGAGATGTCGAGGTCGGATGCGTGGTCGAGAAGAAGGTGCTCGACACGGTCCCACCAGAAGCGAAAGCCAGGCCCCTGCTCGACGACACACGACGACACGAAGAAGGTCGCGGGGAGTGCCGCGTCGTCCAGTAGTGGCTTCGCCACCTCCTGGTTGTCCGCGTAGCCGTCGTCGAAGGTGATGGCCACGCGGCGCGCACCCGGTGTGAGTTCCCGGAGAGGAACGACGTCAGCTGTCTTCTTCAACATCGCGAGCTGCTCCCGAAATCTCTCCGGTCGGACGTTCAGCCAGAACGGGTCGCGATCGACGCTGCTGACACGGTGGTACATGAGGATCACCGCGCTCTCGTCGAGAAACGCCATCACGTTCCCTTCTCGATACAGGCTCCGAGAAGGGACGGGGCGCGCGCGTCGTCGTTGTCTCGGACACCTCGAGGGACGTCCTCGATACTGAGACCGAAACGCTGGGCGGAGCTCACGTCGGCGTTGCCGAACCCGACGATCCTGATCTCCGATTTCGGGCACACCTCAGTGAGGTAACGGTGGAATCCGCTGGAGTGCCGGGGCAGTTCGTCGGACAACGGCCCGCCCGTACTCGCCGACCGGGTCGGTACCGCCACGAGAAGTCGTCCACCGTCCGCGACGCCCGCCCACATGTTCGCGAGTACGTCCCGCGGCCTTTCCTCGCGTATCCAGCTCGTTCCCATCACGACGCACTCGTACTTGTCGGAGGCAACGAATCCTTGCTCGCCGGGATCGGCGAGGATCGTCACCGAGTCATCGTCGGGGTTGGTGGAGATCCGGTCGAGAACCGTCGGGCACCCGAGCTTCTCGGCCAGCCTGCTCGGGTCGAGCTCGAGGACCCGCCCGCGGATTTCGAAGGAGTGCGCCCGAACGAACCGCACGTAGAGATGCTCGAGGATCGGTGTCCCTCGCGCGAGGCGCCGGGACGATCGGGCTCGGTCCTCCCCCCGCCGCCGAACGAGCCAGGCCGGGTCGAGGACTCGGACCAGTCCCTGGGCGACGGGTGATCCCAGCACACGCTGGACCGCGCGTTTCGTGGCAGGTGACGCCGTGGCGCCTCGCGCTCGGATCCTCGTGCGTAGAGACGCGTTCACGACGATGTCCGATCCTGCGCCGATCCCAGCGAAAGGGCGAGATGCGTGACCTCCCTACGGATGTCCTCCCAGCGGTACTCGTCTACCACAAGGTCGCGTGCCGCAGACGTGAGCCGCTGTCGGAGCTCGGGCTGCTGGATGATGTCTCGGCATGCAGCGGCGAACGCCTCGGGCATGTCCGCCACGAGGAGCTCGCGGCCGGGTTCGAGATCGATGCCCTCACACCCGACAGTCGTCGACACGACGGGAACCCTGTGGGCGAACGCCTCCAGAACCTTGAGTCGTGTTCCGCCTCCGAATCGGATAGGCACCGCCACGAGGTCAGCTCGTGCAAGCTCATCCGCCACGTCGTCCACTTCTCCGACGATCGTGACATTGGGAGTTCCCTCGATCTGGTCAACGACGGGACCCGGACGTCCGACGAGACGAAGCTCGAGGGCGGGAAACCAGGTACGGAGTGTTGGGAGGATGTCGTTCACGAAGTAGCGCGCCGCATCGGCGTTGGCTTCGTACGCCAGAAGCCCGATCATCGTAACGACCGGACGATCGGGGTCCGTCGCGCTCACGGGCGCTGCCTCGGGAATCGTCGCGCCGTTGGGCACCACGACCGCGTTACCGACTCCGAGCCGCCGACGGTCGAGTTCGCTGCAAACAGCCACGGCTGCCGCTTCTCGACTGATCTCTGCATGGAGGCGCTCCCACCTCCCTTCATCGATGGCGTCGACTCGCCGAGCGATGACGGAACGGACTCCCCTTCGCCCACCGGGTCGGTCCCGCTGCCCCGCGCGCCGATGCCTGATGGCCTCTTCGAACAGGTTGTCGATGTCGACGACGAAGGGCTCATCGACGACACGACGCACGGCGACGAACGACTGCGCGTGCCCCAACCACACGAGATCGAAGGCCTCCTTCGAGAGCACCGCATGGGTCGCGTGTCGGAGTGACGTCCAGTCGCGGGAGACGAGTCGGCGAGGCAGACCGGAGCGCACCCACCGCCAGAGTCGTGTTGCGTGCGGATCGTCACGCGGGAGCGACACCACGTCCATTCCGGCGACCGGAATATCAGGCGACACGGACGCTGCAGTATCGCCGGGAGTTGCAGCGGCGACAACGTGCACGCTTCCCGCGTCGGCGAGAGCGCGCGCGATGTTCGAGAGTCTGATGCGATAGCCGTTGTTGGCGGGCCAGGGAAGATCCTCGGCAACAAGCAGGATCCTCATTGCTCTCTCCGAAGTGCCGACACACGGTCCTCCCGCGGAGAGTCGGAGGTACTGTCGCGGGACTGCTCCCGAGTCCGGCTCGCGGGTACGTGGTCCAAAGTATCGGCAACTCGGCGTTTCCCCTGAGGATTCGATGGCCAGAGCGTGACGACACCAAACCTCGTGATCTACTCAGATGCCACGCAGCGTGGTGGTGCTGAGGTCCACGTCGCGACGCTGCTCTCCGCCCTGTCGAGCGACATCTCGGTGACGTTGTTGGGATCCGACCCCGGGATCCTGAACTGGATCGGCGCCCACCGCCCCGGAACAGAGGTCGTGACACTGCGGCGCGTCCGCAACAAGACGGACCTCGCGGCGCTGCGCGAGCACCGGCAATCCATCAAGGGACTGCGGCCCACCGTGTTTCAGGCGAACCTCTCCTCCCTGTCGTCGTGTCAGTACGCGCTCGCCGCGGCAGAAACCATCACAGGTCTTCCGGTCGTGGCCGTCGAGAACTCGGTCGTGGCGCCACCGTCGCGAATCTCCCGCGCCCTGAAGCGTTGGACATCCCGGCGTCTGGCCGCACACGTCGGGGTCGGTGATGCGATGAGCCGCGACGTCGAGAGGATCGCGGGTCTGCCGCTCGATTCGATCATCACCATCTACAACGGAGTCGGCGACGCGGACCTCCGTCACCTACCGCGGTACTCCAACGACCCGACCATCGGAACCATCGGGCGACTCGACCCCATCAAGGGAACCGACGTCCTCCTCCGGGCCCTCCACCAACTGCCTGGTGCATCAGCAGTCATCGTCGGCGACGGAATCGAGCGCTCGGCTCTCGAGGACCTGGCGCGCCGTCTGGGCGTCGACGGGCGCGTCCACTGGACAGGATGGAGCGACGTGGCTCGAGATCACCTCACGACGATGGACGTCTTCGTTCTTCCGTCCCGTTCCGAGGGCACGCCACTCGTCGCCATCGAGGCGATGCTGGCGGGGCTACCCGTCGTCGCGTCCGGCGTGGGCAGCGTTCCGGAGGTCGTGTCGGACGAAGAAACCGGGCTCATCGTCCCGCCGGGGGATCCCGATGCCCTCGGCCGCGCGCTTCGCCGTCTCATCCACAACCCCGACCTCGCAGGCAGGATGGGGCGGAGTGGAAGGGATCGTGCCCTCGAGCGGTTCAGTCCCGAGCGGATGGCCTCGGAGTACGAGCAGCTTTACCAGCGCCTGGCACCGGGGGGAGCGCTCTGAGGACTGCGGCGCTCCCAGCCGGGACACCCATTCGAATCATACGGAGAGAGAGAAAATGACGCTCAAGCCAATACGGAGAGTGGTCGATACGCCCTGTGACCCTGCTCACGGAGCGTGCACAGAATGGTTCGACCGCCCGATTCCAGCGCCCGATCCGGAGCCGCCGACTCGATCCTGCGGGCGCCCCGCGGCCTCGTGCTGAGCGTCGCCCTCCTCGCCCTCCTCACCCTGGCGTGTCTTCCTGCCCAGGCGCCGGCCCCCTCGCACAGGCACCACAGACCCACCCCGCCGACGGCTCCCCCGCTCGTTCCACCCGAGCCCCCGTCTCCACCCGCTGAGGACCCGGTCGATCCCCCCGAGGTCACCGGCACGACGTACTACGTGGCGCCGACTGGCTCCGATGCCGCGGCCGGAACCATCGAAGCGCCGTTCCGCACCGTCGAGCACGGCCTCAGGTCCCTCGTTGCCGGCGACCTCCTTCTGGTTCGCCAGGGAACGTACAACGAGCGGATCCAGTCCCCACCGGTCGCCAGCGGCAGTGCCTCCGAACCGATCCACGTTCGGGCGTACCCGGGAGAGCGCCCCGTCGTGTCGGGCCTGCTCTGGATGAAGGACGCCTCCCACTGGCACATCTCGGGTTTGAACGTCACGTGGGGCCCGTCGAACTCCGCCTCGGAGCACATGGTGAAATTCACGAACGGAACGGGTTGGGTCTTCTCGGACTCCGAGGTGTGGGGTGCCCGGTCCTACGCAGCGATCCTGGTGGCCGGAAACGCCTCGGACTGGACGATCACAGGGAACTACGTGCACGACACGTATCCAGCGAACGGCACCAACCAGGACCATCTGATCTACACGAATTCCGGAACAGGCGGCGGCGTGATCGAGAGGAATCTGCTCGTCGGAAGCGCCAACGGCCGGGCCGTCAAGATCGGGCCACCGTCAGCGCACTCCGGCGTCGTCGAGAACGTGACAGTCCGCTACAACACCATGTTCGGGAACACGGGCCCCTCCAACATCCAGCTGGCATGGGGCTCCTCGAACAACGAGATCTACGGCAACATCATGGTTCGCCCCGCACCCAACCGCTCCAATGTCACAGCGTTCGAACTGACCGGTTCGGGCAACGTCGTGCACGACAACCTGGGATGGGAGGCGCCCCGTATCGCCGATGCCTCTCAGGGGCTGGTCGACGGTGGCGGGAACGTCATGGCCGACCCTCAGCTCGCGGGCGGAGATCTCGTGCCGCAGAGCTCGGCGGCTCAGGCCTACGGTCACCTCGCCTGACCGGACGTTTCCGAGCGGACTGCGGAGCCGCCCGATCCTTGTCGGCAGTCGGGCGGGCGTCGGGGAAACGGTCCCGCCTCGGACGCCCCATCTGCAGGCGGTTTCCACCGAGCAACACGACGCCGGCGGGGCGGTCACCCAGTGTCCGGAGAGCCTCCCCCGCGGCGAACACGTCCGATACGAGGGTCCGGAACTCGGTGGCCACGGCGATGACGCTGTCGCAGGAATTGAGCAACCTCGAAACCGGGACCGGGCCCGGAATCGGCGGCAGATCAACGAGGACGACGCTTCTCTCGGCGGCAACTCCGACGAGCCGTTCCCCGGCATCTCCTCCCACCACCGCGAGAGACTCGACGTCGGTAACTCCTCTCGGAACGAGGAACAGCTCGCCGGCGGAACTCGATACTGCAACATCTGTCGCCCACGCAGGCCCACTGCCGGGTCTCACGTTGTGCACACACTCACCGAGCGGAGCGGAGCCCGATGCGTAGTCGAGAAGCCCGGGACGGTCACCCGCATCGAGCAACGCTGTGACGCCGGCATGGTTCACATTCGCATCGATGATCGTCACATCAGCCCCGTCGGCGACGAGCGACCACGCCAAGGCAACGATGAAGCCGGAGCGTTCGTCGCCGCCGCCGGGGCCGTAGACGGCGATACTCGCCGGGCGGGTCGGCCAGCCGACCGACACACCCGCCCGGAGGACGCCCTCGGTCATGTCGGAGGGATTCCATGTGAGCCGACGCGAGCGAATTCGAGGCACAACGGCCAGCAGTGGGAGCCCGAAGGCGTCGCGAGCGTCGACCGCCGACCCGATCGTCGGCCGCTGCTGCTGAAGCAGGAGCACAGCAGCCACGGCCAGAATCAGCCCGAGCCCGAATCCGAGCACGGCGTTTCGGGTCGCGGGAGGCGGCTGCTCCTGTGTGAGAACCTCCCCGGTGCCCCAACGGGTCACCGAGAAGGTCGCCGGGCTTTCTTCCTGATCGGGCCGGATCAGCTCGTCGACGAGCGTCGTGAAGGCGGGAACGATCGCCTCCGCTATCACCCGGCTGCGCTCGCGGTCGGTGTCGGTGACCGACACCCTCAGCACGCCGGAGCCCGGGGCGCGCTCGACCGAGATCTCTGCTGCGATCTGTTGCGGCGTCAGGTCGACGTCGGTGAGCTCCTGAACCTCGCCGCCGAGATCTTCACTCGTGAGGAGAGTCTGCATCGATCTGATCAACGTCTCGCTGTCGGCAGACCCGGTCTCGTCCTGAACGACGAGCGTCGTGGAAGACACGTATTCTGTTGGCTGTCGCGATGTGATCAGGCCAGCGACAACAGCCATCGTGGCGGCAACGAGGACGACGAGGAGCACTCGCCGACCCGACATCCGCCAGAAACGACCCAGACGCTCGCCGGGCAGCGGCCTGTCGACGAACCCGTCGCCGAGATCCTGGGTGTCTTGGTCACTCATGTCGAAACCCTGACCTTCGACACCTGCCGCCGGGGTACGGCCTGGAACGCAGCGGCCATTCCCACGATCATCCAGAGCAACTTGCTGTTGACAACCGAGAGGAAGAAGGCCGTGGTGCAGTAGGCGACGAGCATCGGGCCGAGCGCATCGAGTGCCGTCCCCTGTCCGACCCTGCGAACACCGGTGCGGATACCGAACCCGGCACCGACGATCACGGAGCCGAAGAGAAGAAAGCCGACCACGCCGTAGTCCACCAGAGTCTCCAGATAGATGTTGTGCACTTCGATGCTGTCAAGGTCATACAGATGATGACTGTTCGGAAGCTGAACCCCCGGCTGCGTCCGTAGCCGCTCGACGCTCTGCTCCTTGAAGTTACCCGCTCCCAACCCCAACTCAGGGTGATCCTGCGCCGTATTCCACGCCACGAGCCACAGGTCGAGCCTGCCGCTTGCACGGTCGCTTGCGATCCGCGCCGGATCCAACCGGTCGTTGAAGGCGGCCCCCGTCACCGCGATGGCGACCAGGATCAACACCGTGGCGAACGCTGCAGCGAGACGGCGCCGTCCGTCTGCCGGATTCCTGATGATCGGGTACATCGACAGAGCGAGAACGAGAACCGTCGCGAGCAACGCGCCGCGGGAGTCCGAAGCAAGAACAGAGCCAACGAGAGGAACAACCGAAACGAACCACCACATACGATGCGACGATCGGCTCACACGCCCGAGAGTGATGGCCGCCGGGACAGCGGCGACCTGGTAGACGGCATAGAGGTTGCCGTCACCCTGGAGCCCGATGGCGCGGTCGCCACTGGACGACTGGACAATGCCGATCGCGGCAACCGCAAGCGCTCCGACGACGAATGTCCGAAGGAGGGCCTGGACCTGCGCTTCGTCGCGGACGAAGAACGCGAAGGCGGCGAAAAAGGAAGCCGCCAGCCCGATCTGGCCCACGCCCTCGACCCAGGCGCCGAACTCGTACGCCCAAAAGCCGCTCGCCCACGCCCAGGAGATGAAGAGAACCGTCGGAAGCCATGCGCGGGGCGGGAGACGAGCCGGACGCCACTCGGAGAACACAAGGCGTCCGACGACCGCCATCAGGGCGACGACGGCGAGAATCCGTCCGACGCTCGTCGGCCCGGCCGAGACCCCTTCGACAAAGACCGAGAGTACGAGAACGTGGAGGACTGCCTCGATGTCGCGAACCACGATGACAACGACGACAGCTGTGATGAGCGCGACGACAGCCGTAACGAGGGTGGCATTCTCGTTCAACCCGAATCCGACGAGGACGGACACGAGGAGAGTCGCCACAACACCGCCGGTGAGGGCCACGCCACGACCGGATTGGCGCGTTCTGTATCGTGACATGGTGTGAGCGCGCAGGTAGCACCGTCTGCGGGCCACCTGGTGTTGCGCCACAGATAGCTTACCGGCCGTGCGCCACCCCTCGGTCGCGCATGGTCACGACCAGTGGGACCACCAGCAATGCTCGACCAGACACCGGATCACCCATGAGCCATCGACATCCGCCCGAGGAGGGAGCACCGGTCGACGTTCCGGATCGAGGGGGCGCAACGCGAACAGGCGGCACGAGACCCCGCGTGGTCGTCGTTGCCCAGGGACCCCCCGCGCTCGGAGGGATCTCGAGCTTCGCCATGACGATCGTCGAGGACCCTGTCTTGGCCGAGAGCTTCGAAATCGTGTTGCTGAACACGACACGTCGATCCGAGCGCAAGGCCGGCTCCTTGTCGCTCGAGAACATCGTCCACGCCGTAGCGGACGCGGTCCGGACGTTCCGGGCGGCGCGACATGCCTCGATCGTCCACGTGCAGACTGCTCTGATGCCGACACTGCCCCTGCTCCGCGCGCTCGCGCTCTGCGGTGCAGCACGTGCCGGCGGTGCGGCGGTTCTGTGTCACGTTCATTCGGGACGTGTGAACTCGGGACAGGCGGAGGCATTCTCGCCGGGGCGAGTCACACGGTGGCTGCTCACGATGCTCCGAATCACCGACGCTGTCCTCACGGTCTCTGACCGGGGCACGGAAACCCTTCAACACCTCGTACCCGACACAGAGGTCGAGACCGTCGACAACGCTGTCGACGTGTCGCGCTTCGATCCCGTCGACCCGGGTGGAGACCCGCCTCGATTCCTCTATGTCGGTACGCTCAGCCAGCGTAAGGGACTGGGCGACCTCGTGTCCGCTCTCCGAATCCTCGGTGCCGACTTCACCCGCAAGTGGTCCTTCGTCGTTGTCGGCGGTTCGGCAGAGGTCGGAGAAGAGGAAGCTGACAAGATCAGAGAGGCCGTGGCGGCAGCCGGCTACTCCGACAGCCTCCTCGGCTCCCTGCCGCAGACCGAAGTTCGTGACCAGCTCGGTCGCGCGGATGTTTTCGTGCTGCCTTCCCACTGGGAAGGGCAGCCGATCGCGATTCTCGAGGCGATGGCCTCGGGACTTCCCATCCTCTCCACAACCGTCGGCGCGATCCCCGACGTCGTCCGCAACGGCGTCGACGGACTCCTGGTCGATCCGCACGACCCGGCAGCGCTGGCCGATGGCATTCGTCGTCTCGCGCTCGACGCCGATCTGCGGAGGACTCTCGGTGCCTCGGCGCGCGAACGGGCAGAAGAGTCGTTCGACACCGGCAACCTCCGCACGCGAATGGCTGACATCTACCAACGGGCGATCGCCGCACACCGATGAGACTCCTCGCCGTCTGCGAGAGCCCACCGACCACAGATCCCCGCCACGGGAACGGCTCGACTTTGATCGCTGCCAGGGTCCTCCCTCGTCTCCCGGAGGACGCCGACATCACACTCGCGTATTTCCGCGACCGCCCTCGTGAACCGGATGACGCTGTTCTCCGACGGTGTCGAACCACGCATGTCCTCGCGATCAGGCCCGCAGGACTCGCTTACGCTGCACAACCCTCCACACGCCTCCCACGAGCCACGTGGCAGCGCACGACCCGCGAGAACTGTGCGACCATCACGAAGCTCGCCTCGGACGCCGACGTCGTGTATCTCCATGGCTTCCACACGTTCGGATTCGCGACGGGCATCACTGAGCCGCTCGTCGTCAACGAGATCGACCCCTGGTCCCTGTTCTGGGCCCAGCGCTCCGAAAGCAGCTCGATGTTGCGCGGTTGGTATGACGCGGTGCAGTCTCGACGCGCCGCGAGAGTCGAGCAATCGACCGCGAAGCTCGCTAGCGCGTACATCGTTGTGAATCGCGTCGACGCGGACATCCTGGAGGATCAGTTGGACAGGCGGATAACAGCGATCCCCAACGGCGTGGATGCACTGCCCGGTGTGCCCGACGACATTCTCCGCGACCCCCGCTGTCTCGTGTTCGTCGGAACGCTCGACTACGCGCCGAACATCGAAGCCGCACGAAGCCTGTGTCGCGAGATCCTTCCCCGCGTCCGCGAGAAGGTACCGGCGGCCCACGTTGTTCTCGCGGGCCGGAGACCCGGCCCTGAGGTCGCAGAACTAGCCGGTGACCACGTCACGGTCCACGGAGACGTCGAATCCGTCAACGACGTCTTCGCTGCGGCTGGCGTCGCCGTTTACCCGGGAACAACCGGGCGAGGGACGAAGAACACGGTCCTCGAGGCCCTGGCAGCGGGATGCCCCGTCGTGGCGACGCGCGAGTCCGTCCGGGGTCTGGCATCGGGGCACCCCGTTGTCACCGCGTCCACCCCTGCCGACCTCGGAGCGGAGATCGCATCGCTCATCCGCAACGATCGCCGCCGAAGCGATCTCTCCCGCTCGGGGTCGGCGTTCGTGGATTCCCTGCCGGGCTGGGACGACGCGGCGGCCCGCTATGCCGACGTCTTCACATCAGCATCTGAACCCGGCGACTGACGCAGACCCCGGGCACGACTGCGAGCGACCCGGGCAACACCCCGCCAGAATCCAACGCCCCACCCTGTGTGCATGGCAGCGAACGCCGGTGCGACCCACTTGCGATCCTGTGGGTCCGCCAGGGTTCTCGCCGTTCGCTGCGTGGCGACGGCGAGAGCGCCTGCGTAGGGGGCCACGAGTGTTGCCGCCCACGCGGGGTGTCGTCGCGCCAGTAGGGCCGAGACGGCCCAGGAAAAGACGAGTGCCGGGGCGGCGAGGTGGCGCAATCGCAACGACAGGGGGTGCAGGACCGCCACCGATACCTTTCCCTCACCGTACCGGCGGTACTGTCGAAACAGCTCCGGAACGGACTGGCGGCAGAACCACTGGATTCGCAGGTCCGGATCGAAGAGCAGTTCCCCGCCGGCGAGCCGGACCCGGTAGTCGAACTCGAAGTCCTGATTCACCCTGAGTCGCTCGTCCCAGCCGCCGAGTCGACGGGCGAGGTCGACGGGATAGGCGCCGAACGGAATGTGCTCGACCGTTGTCGCCTCCGATCCGTAGTGATAGGTGGAGTTCCCGACACCGAATGGCGAGGCCATCGCAGCTGCGATCGCGCGACCGGCCGGCGTGACGCCGACTCCGTCCTTTCGGCCACCCACACCTCCCCACCGTCCCGAACGGAGATGATCGACGGCTCGCCCCACGTAGTCGGAGGGGATGCTTGCGTGCGCATCGACTCGCACCAACCAGGGGGCCGACGCCTCCCGAAGCGCAATGTTGAGAGACCGCGGGATGATCCTGTCGGGATTCGAGAGCAGCGTGACCCGGCCGTCGCGAGCTGAGTACTCCTTCACGATCTCGGGTGTTCGATCAGTGGATGCACCGTCGACGACGAGAATCTGAAGACGCCTTTCGTCCTGGCTGACAATCGAGTCGAGGCACGCTCCGATCCAGGCTTCCTCGTTGCGTGCCGGAATCACGACGGTGGCGACAGGTCGATCCGTCGGCATCGAGCGGTCGGCATCCGGTTCCGTGCGGCCGTTCGGTCCGTTCGACGGAGGTTCGTCCACGTCGGGCTCTCAGGATTCCTTCCGACGACGCTGTTCTGAGCTGCGGAGGACCTCCGCGGCCGTCCGGGCCAGGATGACAGTGTCGCGCCAGGGTGACCAGTGCTCGATGTACTGGTTGTCGAAGCGCACGCGCTCCTCGATCGATGTGTCACCACGGAGCCCGTGGACCTGTGCCCAACCCGTCATCCCCACGGGAAGCCGATGACGGTCGCCGTAGCCCGTGATGGCACCGCCGAACTCGTGGACGAAGTGAGGCCGCTCGGGACGCGCTCCGACGAGCGACATGTCGCCACGAAGCACGTTCCAGAGCTGTGGAAGCTCGTCGAGGCTCGTCTTCCGCAGGAAACGGCCGATGCGCGTGATTCGTTCCGCGTCGGGTTGCCACTCGGTGTCGGAATCCTCGCTCACCCGCATCGTCCTGAACTTGAGGAGCTCGAACTCCTGTGCGTGCTGGCCGATGCGCTTCTGGCGGAACAGGACCGGGCCCGGGCTCGTGAGACGCACCCACAGGGCGATGAGACCCAGCACGGGCGACGCAACGAGGAGCAACAGCCCTGAGACGACGACGTCCATCGCGCGCTTTGCTGCCCACGCGCCGGTTCGAAGGGCAGCGCGGCGCACCCGGTAGAGAGGGATGCCCCACACGTCATCTGTGTCGGGACCTTCGGGTGCGACACCCACGTCGAAGAAGCGTGGGACGACGTAGACCTCGACGTTGTACTGGACGGCCATCCGCATCACCCCGACCAGATCGGCCTCCCGGGTGGGCCCGAAGGCGACGATGAGGGCCTGCACATCGATTGTCTTGAGGACTGTCTCGAGCTCGGCGATGTCGCCGAGGAGGGGGACCGGCAGGTTGGTGTCATCGACCTGGTCGAGAAAACCGAGTGGAGTCAGGCCGTACTCGGGGTGTGCCCGGAGGATCTCCACGACCTCCGAGCCGACGTGGCCGGCGCCCAGAACGACCGTGTTGGTGACGGCCTGACCGCGACGGCGCCCGCGGCGGATCACGGCGTAGGTGAGGATCCGGTAGAACACGAGCACGACGGCCGCCGTGAGCGGCACCCAGAGGAAGCTCGCACCCACGGATGTCGCCAATGCGAGCGGTCCGGCCAGGAGCATTGGCGCGGCGAGGCGCCCGGCGAGCCGGGGAGCCTCGTTGAGGGCACTGAGCGTGAGGCGGCGCCGGTACTCCCCGCTCAGCGCGAGAACACCGAGTGCGACGACAGCGTAGGCAACGCCGGCGACGTTCCATGCGCTGGTGACGACGAGCGCGAGGACGAGAGCCGCGGTGTCGCCCGTTGCGATGAGAGCACTGGCCCGCCAGGGTGGAGTGCTGCGCCGGTCGGGCGCCGCGCGGAGCCACCGACGGCGCGCGGAAACCGCCACGCCTCCGGAGGGCGCGTTGCTACCTGCAGGGGTGCCGAATGGAGCCTCGATGGCCATTCTGTCGGCGTCTCCGAACCGTCCTTGAGGACGGTGGGTCAGACGGTGGTGTCGGGACGGCGCCGGCGTGCTGCGACGAGCACGAGGCCCGCTGCGACGAGGCCGATGCCGACCGCCGCGATGACGGCGACGTCGCCACCCGTGAAGGGCAGGGTCGCCCCCGCCACCTCGGTGGCCGCGTCCTCACCCGGATCGTTGGTCTCCTGGTCGACGCTCACATCCGTGCCGCCCTCGGTGACCGGAGGCGACGTGGACTCCGTGAGGTAGGGGCCCTTGTCGTCGCCTCCCGCGTCACCCCCCGCGGCAGCGGGCAGGGCGAGCAGAGCAACGAGTGCGACCACGAGAAAGGCAAGCAGTACGCGCTTTCCTGGAGCGATAGACATGGACCGCCTCCCGACTTTCGGTAACAGAATGGCTGTAAGTGTTGACTCTACGGGCCGCTCGATGCCACTCAGAGTAGCAGACCCAAAGGTCCCCATCAAGGGGGGTCGAAAGACCCTGGCACAGGCCCTGGCAGCGGCCGAGGACCCCGAAACCCTAACAGAAGTAGCTTCGCGACAACGACCCGAGAGGCAGGTCGGTTCCCGATTTCACCATCCGGAGAGAGGCGCAACGTCATCTGGTGTCCTGTTTCTCACTATTTCACCCTGTGCGGTGAGCTGTCGCTCCACCTCTCACCCTCCGCGCTCCACCCGACCGGCGGGACGCGTGCCGAGGGCTCCACGACCATCGGATCGGCGCCCGCAGGAAGGCGGAACGTCACGACGGCCTCGGCCGCCTCTCCCCGGGGGACCTCCACAAGGCCCGCGACGACCCACGCACGGCCGTCGGGGCCCTCGGTCACGATCCGGCTGGTGCCGTCGAGAGCCACGTCGATCGCCATTCCCGGGACGTCGACCGACAGGTAGCCCCGGTAGGTGCCGGTGGCGAGATCGATCTGTGGGTGCGGGCCGGCGATGTAGACGGGCTCCCCCTCGGGCGTCTCGTTCGTCAGGGTCACACGGATCGTGACGTGCGTGCTGTCGCCTGCCCGGTCGATCGTCATGTCGGCGTCGACGGAGAGGAACTGGTCGAGCTTGTTCGCCCCCCTGTTCAGCACCGACACCATGACGGAGTTCTCCTCGAGCTCACCGTCGATCCCGGCCGCCAACCAACCCTCCTGCTCCGCGTCGCGGCTGGACCAGGCGAGGATGTGGCGTCCCTCCGCGGCGTCGATCAGGGTCTCGGCGAACGTGGCGGTGTCGTAGTCCCCCTCGTCGAGCGCATCGACGACCGCGCCGGCGATCTCGCCGAGACGTTCGCGCCGCGGCGACTGCTCGGGGTCCTCGTAGGAGACGTCCACGTACTGGTCGTGGTAGAGGAACCCGAGCACGTTGTCCTCGTTGATGACCTCGCCGTCGACCTCCACGGGGCCCGTTGCCGCGAGCAGCGCCTGGAGCGCCACGGGGTCGACGGCCAGCACGCCGTCGACAGGCCGGCCTGTGGCTGCTGTCCACATCCGCGCTGTCAGCGGCGCCGTCATGTCGAAGTTGGGGGTGGTGGCGAGGTTGCGCCACTCCTCGTTGGGACGCAGGAACCCCCACCGCTGCGTGAGGTCGGAAGCGCCCGGCAATGGGACGGCACCCGGTGGTAACGCCAGGTCTGCGGTGGAGACCAGGTCGCCGACCTCGATGGTCCCGTCGAGCGCTTCGAGCGGGCCGGCAGACAGGAACATGCCCGACCCGCCCCGCATCTCGGCGTTGTTGGCGGCCACGAGGACGTAGCGGCTCGGGCCCTCGAACAGGTCGGCCAGGGCGTTGGCGACACTCGTGACCTTCCCGAGCGACTCCTCGGCGTCGGCCAGCTCCCGGGCGAACTCGTTGCGGGCGTCGGCCAGCGGACCGACGAGCGCCTCGGTCGGCCCCAGGTCGGCTGCCGCCAGTTCCTCGCGGGCGCCATCGGCGGTGGCGGCGAGGTTGCGCATCGTGCCGACGCGCTCTTCGGCGGTCGGGTCCTTGTCGAGCTCCGCCTGGGCCTCGTCGATCGCTGTACTCCCCGCCGAGACAACCCCTGCGGCAGCCCCCGACATGGCGTCGACCGAGCGGATCTGGCGTCCCACCACCGGGAGCGCGCGCAGCGGGGACACGAACGGCCCCCGCACCTTGTCGCGCGCGTCGCGGAACGCCTGCTCGGCCTCGGCGAGGGTCTCGAGCCCCGTCCCCTCGATGAGATCGGACGGGGAGAGCTCGTCACGGGCCTGCTCCAAGGCGTCGACCCCCTCGTTGAGGTCGGAGCGTGCCGACATGAGCGTGACAGCCGTCACGACAGCCCAGAGCAGGACGACGACACCGACACCCGCCACCACCCAGGGCCACCGGCGCCGGCGTGTCCTGGCGCTGGGAACGGCAGACGTCGACCGGACCGGGGCATCGGGCATCGGCTCATCGTAGGAGAGGCGCTCCGGTCTCCGGCGGCAGGCGCAGCAACGTCCCGGGTGCCGCCTACGCTCGGGGACGTGAGCGACACCCACGACGGCACCACGACTCCCGCCACCGACGCCGAGGAGCTCCCCCGGCTCACACCAGCGCTGCTGCGCGACGCCGAGACCATGTGCCCCCTGCGCGCCCGCCACGAGTACCGCGGCACACGCGGCAACCGGGGCGGCAACGGCCGCTATCGCGTGCGCCAGTCCATCGTGTCGCAGGCCAGGGTCGCCCACGCCGAGATGCGCGCCGCGGAGTCCCGGCACTTCGAGGCACTCCCCAACCTGCTGCCCGAAGAGGTGCAGCGCTTCGACACGGCGGCCGCCGCCTACGTCGACCTCTTCGCCGACTCCCCGGGCCGCACGATCGAGCTCGACGAATGGGAAACGATCGACGAGGAGCGCGGCGTCCGTCTCGTCGGTGGTGTCGACCTCCTGCTGGAGGTCCCCGGAGGCGGGGCGGAGATCCGCTCTCTCGACGTCGACCCGTGGACGACACCCGGCGGGCCGACGGAGGACGCCGGCGTCCGCTTCGCGCTCTTCCGGGTGACCGACGAGGTCTCCGGAGGCCCGGTAAGGATCCGGAGCGCCAACCTCCGCGACGGGGTCATCGACTACGACGTGACCGTCGATCTCGACGACGAGCGCGACGCGATCGGCGAATGGCTCGACGAGCGTCTGCGGGTCGTCCGCGCGATCGACTCCGACGGTGAGCCCCGCCCGTCGATGGAGTGCGGACGCTGCAAGTTCGTGAGCCGCTGCGGGGCCCACAAGTGAGCCGGGAGCGCCTCCTGTCCGAGATCGTTCCGCTCAGCCCGACCGGTCGGTCGGCGTGGGGGCTGTGCCGCCGCCAGTTCCTCCTCGGCCAGCTCCTCGGCCTCCGCTACGCCGACGACGACTCGGGTGGCGCCCAGCTCGGTCAGATGACCCACGACGTCCTGCGCATGATCCACACGCACGGCACGTGCCGCGACGAGGACCACGTGGCGTCGGTGATCGAGGGGTACGGCGACTCCACGGAGCGCCGTCTGCACTCGTTCGTGGAGCGACACGTCCTCCGGTGCCCGGCGGAATCGGACAGGGCACTCCACGAGTACCAGGTGGCCCGCTTCCACCGGGCACCGTCACCGATGTTCATGGGCATCGCACAGATCGACGCCATCTGGGTCCACGACGGGCTCCTCGACGCACGCGACTACAAGACCGGAGCGCTCTGGCTCGAGGAGGTGCGCGCCGACCCGGGTGCCCGGCTCCAGGCCTGGATCCTGGCGCGCTACGCCGAACGTCACGGGCTCGCTCTGCGGTTGCGCTACGAGTATCTCGCCGCGGGCGTCACCGACGACCCCGAGCCGTTCGAGCCCGACGGCGACGACCTCGACTCGATCACCGAGGAACTCCGCTCGGTCGTGGAGAAGATGTGGGCCGAGGACAACGAGGGCGACTGGAACGGCGTCGCCGACCCGGAGATCTGCGGGCGGTGCGCCCACCGGACGATCTGCCGCGACTCCGCCGCGGTCGAATCCGCGGGCATCGGTAGGGGCGGCCGGTAGCCTCCACCGGATGCCCGACCCCCGCACCCCTGTGATCGTCGGCGTGGGTCAGGTCTCCCAGCACGAGGACGACCCCGCCGCGGCGCTCGAACCGGTCGCTCTCCTCGAACAGGCCGTCCGCCAGGCCGCCGACGACACCGGCGTGGGCGACAGGCTCCTCGATCGGGCCGACACCGTGGGGGTCGTGGAGATCGTGTCGTGGCGCTACCCGGACCCCGGAGCCGCACTGTCCCGGCGCCTCCGCATCGAGCCACGCTCCACGGTCACCACGACGACCGGCGGCAACTCGCCCCAGATGCTCCTCAACGAGATGTGCGACCGCATCGCGGCGGGTACGGCCGACGTGGTCCTGATGGGCGGAGCGGAGTGCCTCCGGACGCGTCGGCGGGCGCGTGTCGAGCCGAGGACGTGGCTGGAGTGGGAGACGGGTCCTGACGTGCCGTGCCCCGACGTGCTCGGCGTCGACCGCGACGGCTCCTCGACCGTCGAGAAGGAGGCGGGCCTCACGGCGCCCATCGTCGTGTACCCGCTGTTCGACACGGCCCAGCGCCACGCCTCGGGCCTGTCACCCGAGGCACACCGCCGCCGCACCGCCGACCTCTACGCCGGGTTCTCCGAGGTGGCGGCGGCGAACCCCCACGCATGGAGCACCGACGCCTTCACCGCCGACGACATCGCCACACCCGGCGCCGGCAACCGGCTGGTCGTCGCTCCCTACACGTTGCGCCTGTGCGCCAACGAGGCCGTCGACATGGCCGCCGCACTGCTGGTCTGTTCCTACGAGGCGGCTCTCGGCGCCGGGATCGCCCGCGACCGGATGGTCTTCCCGCTCGCCGGCTCCGACGGCGTCGACGTGTGGAACATCACCGAGCGACTGTCGTGGTCCACGTCACCCGGACTCGGCGCCACCGTCGATGCCGCGTTCGAGGCGGTGGGAATCGACGCCGACGGCGTGAGCCGCTTCGACCTGTACTCCTGCTTCCCGTCGGCGGTACGCGCCGCCATGGCCGCCCTGGGGCTGGCGGGACCCGGCGGAGGTGACGACCGACCGCTCACCGTCACCGGAGGCCTGAGCTTCGCCGGAGCGCCCGTCAGCAACTACGTGACGCACTCCATCGCCTCGATGGTGCAGGAGTGCCGCGCCGACCCGGGTTCCGTCGGGATGACCACGGCGGTCGGGTGGTACCTCACGAAACACGCCGCCGGACTCTTCGCGTCGGCGCCACCCACCGCCGGTTGGCGGCACGCCGCGGCGGACGACCGCCACCTCGAAGCGGTGCGTTCGTTCGCACCCGCCGCCGGGGTCCCGCCCACGACGGAGGTGACGGTCGAGGCGACGGCGGTCGTCGTCGACCGCGACGGCGCCCCCTCCCACGCCGTCGTCTCCGCCCTCCTCGACGACGGGTCACGCACCGTTGCCACGGTGGAGTCACCCGATGTGTGCGCCGCGATGGTCGACGAGGCGTGGGAGGGACGCCGGCTCACGATCGGAGACCTCTGAGAGGGCACCACTACCGTCCTCCGGATGGAGCACGCCGGTCGGTTCACGTCACTGATGCGCGGGCTGACGCTGCGGTGCGCGCGCTGCGGCGCCGGGCACCTCTTCCGGCGCTGGTTCACGATGGTCGACGACTGCCCCGGCTGCGGCCTGCACTTCGAGCGCGAGCAGGGCTACTTCGCCGGCGCCCTCGCCATCAACATCATCGCCGCCACGATGGTGTTCTTCGTCTGTTTCATCGGCGGCCTGCTCCTGATGTGGCCCGACGTGAACGTGGCCATCCTCACGGTGAGCCTCATCGTGGTCAACGCCGCGTTCCCGATCTTCTTCTACCCGTTCTCCAAGACGATCTGGGTCGCCGTCGACCGGGCGTTCCTCCAGCGACTCGACAGGAACGAAGCGCTCGACGAGCAGATCGAGACGAAGCGCCGCGCCGTCGTGCGGGGGTCGCGCTGACTACTCGGGGCGCAGATCCACCCGCAGGCTGAGCACGCCGTCGTCGAACGACCACTCCGCGTCGGCAAGCATCGCGAAGTCCTGGAAGTCGAGCTCCGCCTGCTTCACGAAGTGCTCACGTTCGGGACCGGTCACCGGCGGCAGCGGTCGGTCGCGTACGGCCTGGGCACGCTCACCGAACCTCGCCAGCATCGCGTCGACGTCGAGCTCCTCGGACATGACCGCCTCCCATCTGGGTCAGGTGTCGCCGTGTCCCGTCGAGAGTACCGCCGGATCAGCCCGGCGAGTGCGCCAGCAGCACCCGGTCGGCGCCTGCGAGATCGGCGCGAAGCTCGGCCTCGGCGAACCCGGCGCCGCGCGCGAGTGCCGAGACGTCCCCGCCCTGCGTCTCACCGACCTCGAGCACAAGCGTGCCCCCCGGCACCAGCCACTCACGGGCGCCATTCACGACCGTCGCCAGGTCCGCGAGGCCGTCGCCCCCGCTCACGAGGGCCTGCCGGGGCTCGTGCTCCCGCACCGAACGGTCGAGGTCCTCCCACTCCTCGGCGGCCACGTAGGGCGGGTTGGAGACCACCAGTTGCAACGACCCGCGCAGGTCGTCGGGGAGGGCGTCGAACCACGACCCCTGTGCCACACGGATCCGGGCACCGGGTGCTCCGGACCCCGCGGCGTTGGCACCCGCCACGGCGAGGGCGTCGGCATCGAGATCGGTCGCCCACACCCGGGCGTCGGGAAGCTCCGCCGCCAACGCCAGGGCGATGGCGCCCGACCCCGTCCCGAGGTCGGCGACCGCGTAGGTCGCCGTGGCAGCACTCCAGCGGTCGGGTCTCCCGCGGCGGAAGCCGCGTTCGGCCATGTCGACCAGAGCCGTCTCGACGACGACCTCGGTCTCGGGTCGCGGGATCAGCACCCGGTGGTCGACGAACAGGTCGAGTCCCCGGAACGACCACGAGCCGAGCACGTACTGGACCGGCTCCCCCGTGAGCCGTCGCTCCACGAGACCCGCCAGACGTGCCCGCTCCTGGTGCGTCGGCGGGTCGTTGCCGGCCACGATGAGCTCCGCCTCGCCGAGCCCCGACACCTCCTCGAGCATCCAGCGGGCCTCGTCGTCGGCGTTCTCGACGCCGGCTCCGGCCAGTTGCTCCGTGACCGCGCGGCGCAGATCGTTGCGGGTGAGCGCCACGTCGAGACCTGGCCCCCGACGGCCACTGTCAGGCACTGTCAGGCACTGTCAGGTTCCGCGTCACCGCTGCCGACAGCAGCGCTGCGCTCCGCGGCGGCGAGGGCGTCGACGATCTCTTCGAGGTCACCCTCGAGGACCCTGTCGAGCTTGTGGACCGTCAACCCGACCCGGTGGTCGGTGACCCGGTTCTCCTTGAAGTTGTAGGTACGGATCTTCTCGCCGCGTCCACCACCGCCGACCTGGCCACGACGCGCCTCGGCCACCTCGGCCTCCTGGCGTTCCTGCTCGGCGCGTAGGAGCCGGGCACGGAGGATGCGCAGCGCCTTGTCCTTGTTCTGGAGCTGGCTCTTCTCGTCCTGGCACGACACGGTGACACCCGTCGGTGTGTGCGTGACACGCACCGCCGAGTCGGTCGTGTTGACCGACTGGCCACCCGGTCCCGAGCTGCGGAACACGTCGATCTCGAGGTCGTTGGGGTCGATCGTGACGTCGACCTCCTCTGCCTCGGGGAGAACGGCGACCGTCGCCGCGCTCGTGTGGATGCGGCCCTGGCTCTCGGTGGTGGGTACCCGCTGCACACGGTGCGGGCCCGCCTCGTGCTTGAAGAGCCTCCACGCATCGTCGCCCTTGACGAGGAAGCTGATCTCCCGGAAGCCCCCCATGTCGGACTCCTGGCGCGCCAGAACCTCGAGGGGGAGGCCGGCCCGGGCGGCGTACCGCTCGTACATACGGAACAGGTCGCCCGCCCAGAGGTTCGCCTCGTCGCCCCCCTCGGCCCCGCGGATCTCGACGATCACGTCGCGGCCCTCGTTGGGATCGGGCGGCACGAGCAGCCGGGTCAGTTCCTCGTCGAGCTCGGTGAGGCGGGCCTGCTTCTCGTCGATCTCACCGGAGAGATAGTCCTTCATGTCGGCATCCGTCTCGCCGTCGAGCAGCTCCCGGGCGTCGGCGAGATCCTCCTCGGCGACGTTGCGCTCCCGCCAGGCGGCCACCACGGGCTTCAACCACTGGTGCCGGCGCCCTGCCTCCCGGGCCGCTGCCCGGTCACCCGACGCGTAGATGTCGGGCAGGCGGCGCTCGAGGTCCTCGAGCTCACGGGCCAGGTCGGGCAGCTGCTCGTACACACCCGTCAGGCTAATGAGGACCGGGCGTGCTCCGAGATCTCATTCGTCGGGTGACCACGACGAAACTGCCTTCAACGCAGCCCGTTCGAGGCGTGTCCCCTCACCCGACGCAAGCTGTTCCCGAGCCCAGGCTGCAACAGCGGTCACGTCGACGTACTCATCGAGGGCTGCCGTGTCGACGGCTGTCGTCGCCACGCCGGCGACATCGTCGCCCTCAGCCCGGATCTCCAGGTGGGAGAACCCGGCGATGAGGCGTCGAAGCGCCTGATCATCCGTTGCCGAGCGGGCGAACCACGAGCGCGCAGCATCGATACCGGAAACACTCGACCACCTACCGAGCAGTCTGGGAAGCAACGGAGCCGCAGCCAGGGCACCGCTTCTCGCGCCCTCCCGGATCAGGTCCAGGCACGCCACATCGATTCGAGCGAGATCCTCGGGGCTCAGAGCACCGGTCTGGCGCGCAGAAGAGCGCACATCCTCGACCAGAGCCTCGAAGAGCACATCGGGAGCCGCTATCGACTTCGTGTCGCGCACGTGCTCGAGAACGACCTCGGCACGTTCTGTCTCGGGCACACATTCGACGAAGAACCTCAGAGCACGCCCCAGGACGGCGGCGAGGTCGAACTCGAAACTTCCCCGGGCTGTCCGGTCGAAGCGGAGGATGTCGTCACCCCGGTCGAGGAGAACGTTTAGGCAGATGACGGCATGTGAGGGCTTGACATCGGCGACGTCGAGGTCTGCCGCCTGCTCCAGCAGCGAGCGGGCCCTGTCGGCGGTCCGATCGGGATCCGCGCGCAGGATCTCGACCAGTAGCTCGTCGAAGGCCTCCCGATCACCTCCTGCCCGCAACAGTGCCTCCAGCTCGCGCCGCGAAACCCGGCCAGGGGGCACCGAGAAGCGGAAATAGACGGAAAAGCTGTCGGGGGATGCAACACGCAGCTGCCGACGCCAGAGCTTTTCGCTCTCGGGGCCGAATGACGTCGTGCCCCACACGCTCTCGAGGCGCGGGAACACGCGTGTGACGAGCCGCTTCACGGCGTCGCGGTCGGTGCTCGGAACCTGCTCGAGCCATTCCTGATGAAACGCCTCCTCGGCACGAAGCCTGCGGGCACCCTCGGAATCGTGCACTCGTGGAGCTGCTCCCGTGAAGAGATACGGATGAGCCCGCACCGTCTCGTACACGTGTGGAACGAACATTCGAAGCGTCTCGATCGCGATCAGGTCGACGACGTTGACCTCGCCGGCTATCCCCGGATACGTGATGGCCAGGGCATTGGTCAGTCGGTTCACATGGCGTGGGGTGACGATGAAGTGGTCGAGACCGTCCCAGTAGACGTTTCCCCAGTAGCGCACATCGAGACGGCCTGCGCGTTCCTCTGCCAGGAGAACCCGGTCGATGCTCTCGAAGAAGAGATCGCGCAGCAGAGACCGGTCGAGATCCGGGAGCTCGAAGGCGGACTGGACCATCTTCTCGAGGTACTGGCCGCCGTCGATCACCGAACCACTCGAGAGGACGCTGCGGGCAACACCCTCATCGAAGGCCAGTAGGTACACGACGTTCGGGAAGTCGGCCACGGCCCGAACCGCGCGGAAGAGCTCCGTGAGCTGATGCGCCTCGAGTCGGTCGACGTCATCGATGAGGACAGCGACGCGCGGGACCTTTCGGAGCTCGTCCGCGACGGCTGCGCGCGCTTCATCGAGAGCGAATGGAACACCACCGCGTCGTCTCCGGGAGGTCGAGAGACGCTTCCCGGACAGGAGCGCTCCGATGTCCTCGAGGGCCGAGGCCAACTGGACGTTCGCCGGCGCGAGGCCTGCCTGCATCTGATCGACGAGCCGCACGGCCAGGTCGTCGTCGGGGGAGAACTGCCACGGATTGAAGCGCACGACGACCACGGGGCCGTGGCGCTGTTCGTAGCGAAGATGGTGCTCGACGAAGTTCAGAACCGTGGTCTTGCCGGAGCCCCAGGCGCCGTTGAGCGCAAGGACCATCGCCTGGTCGGGGTCGAGCGCCGCGATCGCGCCGGCGAGGCGTTCGGCGAACGGGGCGTACCCCAGTCGGTCGTCGTCGGGGTCGACGAGCGGTAGGTCCGCCGAGATTGACTGCTGGACGTCGTCGGTCACGACCGGCTCTCCCCCGCCGTCGCGGAAAACACGGAGAGTAGTCCCTTGTGGGTTCACACGACATTCGGCCCAAATTTCGCGATCCGTAGGCGAAAAGCCTCGTGTTGGCCACCCCGGATCCGATGATCGACCCAGAGCGTCACACGCTCCTGACCGCCGTTCCGACCGATTCCCGAAGCCCGCTCCCCCCCACGGCTCTGCCGTTGCCGGCGAAGGACTCGCAGGGACGGCGGTCAGTCGCGCCGGACGTGACGACGACGCGGAACGGCCCCGGGGATCCCGGGGCCGTTCTCATACTGGGGCCCAGCCCGCCCCAGACCCGTGCTGTTCAGCCCGGAGCCCCTCCGCTAGGCGTGTGCCTCCCGACGGCGGCGCCTGACGGCGCCCCAGAGGAGGAACCCTCCGGTGATCAGGGCCAGCGCTGCCAGGACCATGCCGGCGATCGTCGCACCCGTGAAGGGCAACTCGGCAGGCGGCTCGGGCTGCGTGACCGGCGGCTGGTCCTTGACCTCGACCACCTCGACCACGGCGTCGTCTTCACTCCTGATCGGGTCCTGGCCGCCCTCGGGATCGGCCGTGGCCACCGCCACGTTCTTCAGGTTCCCGATGTCGGAAGCCTTCAGCACGTAGTCCTTCGTGCCCGTGGCGGTCTCGCCGGGCTCGAGCGTGGTCTTGTCCATCGTGATCTCGCCGAGCTTGTCGTCGACCACCACCAGGTTGTCGAGACGGGCCTGACCCGTGTTCTCGACCACGTAGGTGTAGGTGACCGTGTCGCCCGGAGAGCCCGACTCGATGCTCGGTGTCTTGGTGATCACCATCGCCGGGGCCGGGAACACCTGCACATTGGCGAACGTGCACGTGACGTTCTCGCCGGCGGCCAGAGCCACCTTCACGCCGTCGCCGTCGGCGATGTCGATGACTCTCGCCGGGCCCTCTGTCGGGCCTTCCAGAGTCGGCCGGATCTCATCGTCGTCACCGTTGACAACCTGGTCGGACACGCAGTCGATCTGCGCCAGGAGCCAGTACTCCGGCATGTCGGCGCTCGGCTCGATCACGTCGAAGTCACCCGGCAACAGACCGCTGAAGGTCCGGCTCCCCTGGTCGACGAGGGTGAACGGATCGGCGTCGTCGAAGGTGAAGGGGAACTCCTGAGCAGGCTCGATGCCGCCGGTGTCCTTCACCACCGTGATCGATCCCTCCTGCGTGTTCTCGAAGGTGCAGGACACGCTGTCACCGGCCTGGACCGTGTAGGTCGCCGTCCGGGTCTCGGTGTCACCCGACCCACCCTCGTCGCAGGCGATGTCGGTGAGCTGCCAGCCGTCCACCTCGTCCTCGACGGTCGAGAACTCGGCATCGGTCGTGCCGGCACCCACGAATTTCGAGATCGTGCCACCGTTGCCGATGACACCGGCAAGATCCTCGGTGAAGATGAACCCGGGGTCGTTGCCGCTCCCGGTCACGGTTTCCTTGGCGACCTCGATCTCGGCCTGGCCGTTGTAGAAGGTGCACTCCACCGTCTCACCCGGCCCCACGTCGAACGACGCGCTGCCCTCGGCGAGGTCGGGTGTGCCGCCCTCACCACACTGGATGTCGTAGAGCAGCCACTCGGCACCCGGGTCGTCCTCGGACACCGTGTAGACCTGTCCGGGAGTCACCTCCACGCTGTCCTCGTCGCCACCCTTCAGCGGGTCGATCTCGGGCACGCCCTCGCTACCGGTGAACGTGAACTCGGTCTCGTCGTCGCCGTTGGGCGTCGTCGTGACCTTCTTCACCGTGATCGTGCCGGGATCCGCGATGTTGGTGATCGTGCACTCGATGGTCTCGCCGGCCTCCACGGTGAAGTCGCCGGCGTCGACCGCGCCCTGCACGCTGCCCTCGCAGCTGATCCCGTCGAGCGTCCACGGCAGGCCCGTGAGGTCCTCCGTGAGCTCGTATCCGATACCGGCGGGGACGGGGTCGAACCCGTCGACACCCCCGTCGTTGACCAGCAGGCCGTCCTCGTCGTAGCTGTCGGGACCGCTCAGGTTGATCGGGAACTCACCCTCGAGGCCTTCGGGATCGGTCGCCTTCGTGACGACGACCTTCCCGTCGTCGGCCACGTTGGTGATCTCACAGTTGACCGTCTCACCCGGCTGCACCTCGATGGCGGCGGGATCGACGCCGTCGCCGCAGTCGATGGACTCCTCGGTCCACGGCGAGTCCTGCGGTAGCGGCTCGGTGAGCGTCAGCGGCGTCTGGAGCGGCACCTCGCTGAACTCGACGGGCGGGCCGCCGGGCGTCGTGAGGATGCCGTCCTCGTCGTAGCCGTTGTCGTCGGTGAGGTTGACCGGGAACGCACCGGTGAGACCGTCGGGGTCGGTGATCTTCGTGACCACGACCTTCCCGGCATCCGGTACGTTCGTGACCACACACTCGATGGTCTGACCCGGCTGCACGACGATGTCGTCGGCTGCCTGGCCGTTGTCACACTCGATGCCCTCGAGCGACCACGCAAGACCCGTGAGGTCCTCCGTCAGGTTCAACGACGTCTGCAGAGGAACACCCGCGAAGGTGGTCTCGCCACCGTCGTCCACCAGCGTCCCGTCCTCATCGTAAGCACCACCGTCGGTCAGATTCACCGGGAACTCACCGGTGAGACCGTCGGGGTCCGTGTCCTTGATCACCCGCACGCTGCCCGCATCCGGCACGTTCGTCACCGTGCAGGTGACCGTCTCGCCGACCGCCACCTGGAACGGCACGCCCAGGGCGTCCTCGTTGTCGCAGGTGATCGCCGTGTTGGTCCACGACGAGCCGTCGGGCAGGTTCTCCGCCAGACTCAGGTCGACGCCCGCCGGCACGGCCAGGAACTCGGTCGAGTCGCCGTCGATCGTCAACGTGTCGCCCTGGTCGTAGGACGGTCCCGTGAGCTGAACCGGGAACTCACCGGTCAGGCCCTCGGGGTCGGTGTCCTTGACGACCTCGACCGAACCGGTGCCCTCGTTGGTGAAGGTGCAGGTGACCTCGTCACCCCAGTCGACACCGAGGGTGACGCCGTCGTCGATGTCCTGACCGATGTCGGGGTCGCAGACAATGCCATCGAGCTCCCACCCGGTGAGACCGGTGAGGTCCTCGCTGACGTCGTACGACCCGGCGACCAGGTCGTCCTGGAACACCGCCGGGGCGCTGTCGTCGGTGAGGGGGAAGTCCTCGTCGAGACCGCCGGTGCCCGAGATGTTGAACGGGAAGCTCTGCCCATCGTCGGGCTGGGCGACCTTGTCCACCGTGATGATCGGGCGGAGGTGGTTCGTGATCTGGCAGGTCCAGTCGTCACCGGCGCCCACCGGGATCTCCGGTGTGGCGTTCGTGATCGGGTTCTGCCCGTCGGCGGTGCACGTGAACTGGCCCTCGCGCCACTCGTCCTGGCCGATCTCGGCCAGCGTGTAGCTCGCACCCGCCGGCACCGACCACGGCGTCGCCGCCTCGTAGGTGTCCTCGGCGTCGGTGGTGACCTGCCGGCCCGGCTGGCCGCTCACCGTGAAGTCGAACGTGCCGGTGCCGCCGATGGTCCGCTTCTCGACCGTGATCGAGCCGGGGTCGGCCTCGTTGGTGACGGTGCAGTTGACCGTTTCGCCCGCCTCCACGGTGAAGCTCTCACCCTGGGTGACGTCGACGTTGTCGCACACGATGCTCACCAGACCCCAGTCGAGATCCGTGAGGTCCTCGGTGAGCACGTAGCCCGTGTTGGCCGGCACCGGATCGAACTCGTCGGTGCCACCGTTGTTCACGAGCTCGCCATCCTCGTCGTAGCCCGTCCCCGCGAGATTGATCGGGAACGTCCCGGTGGCGGTGGCCGGGTCGGTCACCTTCGTGACGACGACCTTGCCGGGATCCGGTTCGGCGTTGGTGATCTCACAGGTAACGGTCTCGCCGGCCTCCACCGTGAAGTCAGCGTTGTCGACCGTGCCCTGCACGGAGCCCTCACAGTCGTAGGACACCGCGTTGAACCCGTCGCTGTCGGTCTCGGTCACCGCATATCCCGTACCCGCCGACACCGACGTGAACGTGTGGGAGTCACCGTCGCCCGTGAGCGTCGTGTTGCCCGGTGTCGGACCCGTGAGGGCCACGTCGAACTCACCGGACAGGCCGGCGGGGTCGGTGATCTTCTCCACGATGACCTCGCCGTCGGAGGGGCCACGGTTGGTGACCTCGCACTCGACGGTCTGGCCGGTCTGCACGTCGAAGTCGTCAGGATCCACGCCCTGGCCGCAGTCGATCACGTAGTCGTGCCAACCAGCCGGCAGGACCTCCTCGACCGAGAACCCGGTACCGGCCGGAACGTCGAAGGTGTGCATGTCGCCGTCACCCGTGAGGGTGTGGGTCTGTGCACCACCGGGGCCGTTCAGGTCGATCTGGAAGTCACCCGACAGGCCCGCAGGCTCGGTCGTCTTGGTGACCTTGACGTGACCGGGATCACCCTCGCTGTTGGTGATCACACACGTGACCGTGTCGCCGGCCTCGAGCGTGAAGTTCTCGTTGGGCACGACGCCGTCGGCGTCGGTGCACGAGTAGGTGACCGTGCCGAAGCCGTCCTGGTCGGTCTCGATGAGGTCGTAGCCGGTACCGGCGGGAACCTCGGTCCACGTGTACTCACTGCCGTGGCCGGCCAGAGCCTGCGCGTCGTCGTAGCTGTCGGGACCGCCCGAGAGCGTCGCCTCGAAGGGTCCGTCCAGACCCGGCGGGTCGGTCACCTTCTGCACGATGACCGTGCCCGGGTCGGGCTCGGCGTTGGTGATCTCACAGGTGACGGTCTCGCCGGCCTCCACCGTGAAGTCAGCGTTGTCGACCGTGCCCTGCACGGAGCCCTCGCAGTCGTAGGACACCGAGTTGAAGCCGTCACTGTCGGTCTCAGCCACCGCATATCCCGTACCCGCCGACACCGGCGTGAACGTGTGGGAGTCGCCATCGCCCGTCAACGTCGTGGAACCCGGCGTCGGGCCGGTGACCTCGACGTCGAACTCGCCCGACAGACCCGGCGGAACCGTCGTCTTCTCCACCGTGATCGACCCGGCATCCGGAACGTTGGTGACCACGCACTCGACGGTGGCGCCCGGCGCCACCTGGAACGGCACACCCTTCGCGTCGACGTTGTCACACACAACTGTCGTGTTCGTCCACGGCGAACCACCCGGCAGGTTCTCCACCAAGTTCAGGTTCACACCCGCGGGCACACCCATGAACGTGTGCATGTCCGTCACAGGACCCGGCGTCACCAACGACGTCCCCTGGTTGTATCCCGGACCCGTCAACTGGACCGGGAACGACCCGGCCAAACCAGCCGGATCGGTGACCTTGGTCACCTTCACCGAACCGGAACCCTCGTTCACGAACGTGCAGGTGACCTCGTCACCCCAATCCACCGTGATGTCGACGTCGTCATCGTTGAGGTTCGGCGTCGCCGACGAACCCGGCGACGTCTGACAGTTGATCGCATCCAGATCCCACCCAGCGGCCAACGGACCCTCAGCCACCGTGTAGGTGTCAGGCGTCAACGTGTTCTGCACGACCTTGGACTGACCGTCCTGCAAACCAAACGCACCCAACTCACCCGTGAACGGGAAACTCGTCCCATCCGCAGGATTCGCGTCCTTCACAATCGTGATCTTCGGACGCAGACTGTTCGTGATCTCACACGTCCAGTTCTCACCGTCGTCGATCGGGAGAACCGGGTTGGCTCCCACGATGTTCGACTCACCCGGGGCCGTACAGGTGAAGATGCCCTCGACCCACGCGGGCTGACCCGTCTCGCCGAGTGTGTAGCTCTGCCCGGGAGCGAGGTTCGACCACGGCGTCGCGGCCGTGTACACATTCTCGGTCGTGGTGGTCACCTGTCGGCCGGTCTGGCCCGACAACGAGAAGTTGAAGGTTCCGAGCCCACCGATCGTGCGCTTCTCCACGGTCACTGAGCCGGGCTGAGCGGCACGTTGGTTGCCGAACGTGCAGTTCACGGTCTGGCCGGCCGTGAGCGTGACCTGGGTCGACTTGCTGCCCAGGTTGACCTGGCCGCAGTCGATGCCGATGAGGCTCCAGATGGCTCCCGGAAGACTGGTCTCGGTCAGGGTGTAGGTGCCCGGGAACAGGTTCGTCCAGGACTGGAAGGCCGTCGGGTTGTTTCCTGCGCTCGTGGTGAAGTTGAGCGACGCGGTTCCGCTGCTGTTGCCGGTGCGCTGGATCGTGAACGGGCCCCCGACCCCGTTGACGGTCTGCTTGCGGACGTTGATCGTGACCCGGTTCGGCGTGTTCTTGAACTCACAGGTGACGATGTCGAGCGCGTCGACGGTGAGTGAGACGCCGTTCGTCGTGTTCGTGATCTGCGCGCCGGGCACGGCCTGGCCGTTACGCGTACACGTCGCGTTCTTACCGCCGGTCTGGACGATGGTGTAGCCCGGCTTCGACGCGAGGTCTTCGGTGATCGTCACCGTCCGGGGCAACGGGGGGTTGATGTCGAACGCGGGCGTCACGCCGCTGCCGCCCGTCGTGCCCGTCCCCTGTGCGGAGTCGCTGACCGTGTAGCCCCAGCCCGGCGCTTCCACGAAACCGCCCGGGCCTTCGACGAGCTTGCGGACCGTCACGGTACCGCCACAGAGGTTGGTCGCGATCTCCTCGAGCTTCTCCTGGAGGTCCACGAAGTTCGCCGCGAGGAAGTAGTCGTCGTCGGCGACGGGTCCGGAAACGGCGGCGATGTTGTCCACCGCTGCGCCCGATCCGATGGCGACGCCGACGACCTTGAGCGCGGGGTTGGCGGACTTCACGCCGTTGGCGGAGAAGACGCCCTCCTCCACCTCCCGGAAGGTGGTGTCGGAACCGGATCCGCCGCTCTGGGGTGAGCCGTAGAACGTCGGGTTGCCGTCGGTGAGGAACACGAGGATGTCGTAGCTGCCGGCCGATGAGATGAGCTGGCGGAAGGCGGCGTCCCAGTTGGTTCCGCCTGCCTGCCCGCCCGGCTTCGACCTGGCGTTGACCCACGAGCGCGCTGTGTTGGCACCACCCGTCGTGGCGACGCTCGTGAGAGCGAGGTTCGAGTTCCCCGAGGCGGGCGCGTTGGTCGCGAAGGTGAACCCGGCGACCGACGAGGGCGTGCCCTCCAGGGCGTCGACGAAGGCGGACGCCGACGTCTTCATCTGTGCGAGCTCGGTGTCGCTGATCGAGTTCGACAGGTCCATGACGAGCGCGATTTCGATCCCGCACGTATCAGGAAACGCAGGGTTGGTTCGTCGGTTGGCGAAGTCGCGCGAGTTGGCGTTGGTGTTGCTGTTCAGGGAGAACTGCTCGCCGTAGATCTTGGAACCGCCCGAGCTCTCGGTCATCGTGTCGATGCGCTGATAGCCGCTCGGCGCGGTCTTCTCCCGCAGGTAGCGAGTTCCGCTGGTGAGGCCGGCGATCGTGCACACGCCGCTCGCGTTCGTCGTGCAACTCGCACCGGCGATCTCCGTCGTGTAGCTCGAGTTCGAGTACACCTGGAACGTCGCACCTGCGAGGTTCCCGACGCTTCCATTGGTCGCGCGGTCGGACTTCTTGTGAACGGTGATGGAGGCATCGGTGTTGACGAACACACAACTCGTCTCGCGGTTGCCGTCTGCGTCTCCGAGTCGGAGAGTGACGCCTCGGGAATCGACGTTGTCGACGGACTGGACGGGGCCTTCGGGGTTGCACTCGAGGTTGGTGAGGCTCCACGCCGGATCGGTGGGGTCCTCGCTGAGTCGGTAGCTCCGGTCGTACTCGAGGTCGCCCCACGTGTGGAGGCCGTCGTCGCCGAGTGTGACCGGGTTCGGGTCGACGTATCGCGGCGGCTCGAACGAGGTGCAGCCGTCGGTCTCGGACCCGACCTCCTGACAGGCCTCGAGTCGGAAGTCGAAGGTGAACTGCGGTCCTGGATCATTGGGGACCGTCTCGGACCGGACGGTGATCGTGCGGGGGTCCCCCTCGAGTTCCGATCGCTCGGCCGGTCCGGGAACCTCCGCCTCATCGGGGACTGCAACCTCGGCGGGTGGCTCCGCGGTCTCGACCTCGAAGTCCGCGTCGTCGGGAATGACGACCTCGTTCGCAGGGGTTGTCGTCTCTTCCTCGGCAGATGGTGTCGCCTCGTCGGCCGGGTCGGTGACCGCAGGGTCCTCGCCCGCAGCCTCGCCCGTGTCTTCGGCCGACGCGGGCGCCAGGCCCATCAGCGACACGATCACGACGAGGCTCAACGCCGACGAGAAGAAGCGCCGTAGGCGGTACCTCGAAGGGTTCCGACGAGACTGACCTGCACCGAGCTGCTGGTGGCCCATGCCCAACTCCCCTGTCCGTCCGCAGCGCACGCTGCGTCGGCTCTCGAACTGGTTGGGCCGGTCTCGCCGTCGCTCACCCCCGGCGTAGGCGACCGATCAGCCGCCGGGGGGTCAACGCTCCCAATCCCCGCATTGTGAGCCGCCACTCTGAGTGGCGACCTTCACGATGATGACCGCGGATCGGCGCAGGGTCAAGGAGAATTCCGCGAACGGTGGTAACAGATGCCCGACGCCCGCACAGGCATGCCGATTCCCGCTCGTCCGTCATTCGGAGAGCAACTCCGCAGGAGCATTCCGGTAGACGAATGCGCGTCACATGCCTCGGTTAGGACGGAGTCAGAGCGCGCCGCGGAAGGCGGGGGCGAAGCCGCCGGGCGTGTCGACCCGGGTGTCGACCTCGGCGAGCTGGTCGGCGGTGAGCACCGCACGCAACGACACGATGGCCACCTCGAGCTGGTCGAGATCGGGCTCACGCGTCGTGAGCCTCTGGAGGGCCAGCCCCGGCTTCATAGCGGCGCGCACCCAGGCCTTGTCCATGTGCTTCGCGGCGAAGCGGATGACCTCGTAGCTGAAGCCGGCGATGACAGGGATGAGCACGACGCGCGAGGCCACCATCACGAGGATCGACGGTCGACCGAGGAACGAGTAGACGATGATCGCGACGACCATGACGGTGAGGAGGAAGTTCGTACCGCACCGTACGTGCTCGGTGGTGAAGCGCTGCGCCGACTCCGGAGTGAGCGGAACACCGCGCTCGTAGGCGGCGATCGACTTGTGCTCGGCGCCGTGGTACTGGAACACGCGTTTGATGTCGCTCATCAATCCGATGGCGATGAGATAGCCGAGGAAGATGGCGAGGCGCAGCACTCCCTCGGCGACGTGCTCGCCCAAACCGGTGAGCCCGAACAGACTGCCGAGCCCACGGCCCGCGAGCGCGGGCAGGATGATGAACAACGCGGTGAAGATCGTGAGCGCGACGCCCATCGTCCAGCCCATCGCGCGTCCGGAGATCTGCTCCTCTTCGGGCACCTGCTGGTTGGCCGACCACGACAACGCCTTGAAGCCGAGACTCATCGACTCGGCGAGCGCCATGACACCGCGCAGCAGCGGGATCTTGTTGTAGCGCTCGGACCAGCGCGGCGCGTCGTGCACCTCGACCTCGACGTCGCCGTCGGGTGTGCGGATCGCGACGGCCCACGACGAGTCGCCGCGCATCATCACGCCCTCGAGAACCGCCTGGCCTCCCACATAGCGCGGCGCATCCTTGGCCATCGACGCCACCGTGTCGCTACTTGGCGGCCTTGCCGTAACGACGCTGGAAACGTTCGACGCGCCCACCGGTGTCGACCAGCTTCTGCTTGCCCGTGTAGAAGGGATGGCACTCCGAGCACAGCTCGGCGTGGAGCTCCGAAACCGTGGAGCGGGTCTCGAAGGTGTTGCCGCACGAGCACGTGACCGTGCACGTGGTGTAGTCGGGGTGGATGTCGGTCTTCATGGCTGTCCAGTCTACGTGGAATCAGGTAGTAGGGGCCTGGGCGATCTCTGTGAGGAACTGCTTGTTCGAGTCGGTGGTCTTGATCTTGTCGACGAGGAGCTCGAGACCACCACCACCCTCGAGGGCGTTGAGCACCCGACGCAGCTTCCACACCTGCTGGAGCTCCTTGCGCTCGAAGAGAAGCTCCTCGTGACGCGTGCTCGACTGCTCGACGTCGATCGCCGGGTAGATCCGGCGCTCGGCGAGGCGGCGGTCGAGTCGCAGCTCCATGTTGCCGGTGCCCTTGAACTCCTCGAAGATGACCTCGTCCATCCGGCTGCCGGTCTCGATGAGGGCGGTGGCCACGATCGTGAGCGACCCACCCTCCTCGATGTTGCGGGCCGCACCGAAGAAGCGCTTGGGCGGGTAGAGGGCGGTGGAGTCGACACCACCCGAGAGAACCCGACCCGACGCCGGGCTCGCCAGGTTGTAGGCACGAGCGAGACGGGTGATGCCGTCGAGCACGATCACGACGTCGGTGCCCATCTCGACCAGGCGCTTGGCCCGGTCGATGGTGAGCTCGGCGACCTGGGTGTGCTCGTCGGAGGGACGGTCGAACGTGCTGGCGACGACCTCGCCCTTCAGCACGTGTCGCTTCATGTCGGTGACTTCCTCAGGGCGCTCGTCGACGAGTAGCACCATGAGATGACACTCGGGGTTGTTGCGCTCGATCGAGTAGACGAGCTGCTTGAGGATCGTCGTCTTGCCGGCCTTCGGTGGCGACACGATCAGGCCGCGCTGGCCCTTGCCGATCGGCGAGATCAGATCAACGATCCGCCCCGTGACGTTCTTGGGGTCCTCGGCCTGCTCGAGGCGGAGGTTCTCGTCGGGAAAGAGCGGCGTGAGGTCTTCGAAGCGCGGACGCGACTTGGCGTCGTCGGGGCCCATGTCATTGATGGACTGGACCTTCAACAACGCGGGGTACTTCTCACTGTTACCCGCGGGGCGCGTGACGCCCTTGATGTAGTCGCCCTTGCGGAGCCCGAAGCGCCGCACCTGCGAGGCCGACACGTAGACGTCGTTCTTGCTCGGGAGGAACCCCTTCGTCCGCAGGAAGCCGTAGCCCTCGTCGCGCATGTCGAGCAGGCCCTCGCACTCGATGGGGTCGCCCTGTGGCTCGCGATCTTCCTGCTGCCGGTTGCGGTTGCGCCCGCGGCGGCGGCGCTTGCGGTTGCCTTCGCCCCGGGCGGCGCGCTCGTCCTCCTCGTCGATCGTGATACCCGACGCCGTCTTGGTGCGACTGCCGTCGTTCCTGTCGCTGCGCTCCGTGCCGCCGTGATCCTCGCCGCCGCCGGAATCACCCGGGGCCGAGCCCTTCGACTCCGACGCCGGCTTGCGACGACGCCGTGGCTGGGCATCGCTGCCGGCGTCGCCGGCGTCGAGGGAGTTCTCCTCCTCGGCGAGTGCCACCAGGTCGTCGTCGGCGCCGCGGGTGGAGCGGACCTTCTTACTTGGCGCGGCAGTGTCGCCGTTCTCCGACGCCGCCTCGATGATGGCGTCGACCAGCTCGGCCTTGCGGGTGCGGGTGGGAGCCTTCACGCCGAGCGCGCCGGCGATCTCGTGGAGCTGCTCGCGGTCCTTCGACTCGAGATCGCTCCGGTCGGGTGTGCCGACCTTCGCCATGGTGTCTCCTCACTCTGTGTTCGGGGCGGTTCTTGTTTCGGAATTCGCTCCGGGAACTCGTCCCATCCCGGGCTCGTGACCGCCCGACGGGGATCCCGTCGTCGGCCGCCGTGGACGGACGCGTCGGCGCCGAAGCTGTGGCCGGGTTGGAAAAGCCCCGTCCGGGCCTGTGCCGGTGGGCACCGCCATGGACGGCGAAAAGGGTTACCGGGCACGCGGGCGAATCCGAAGAGGCTTCGGGGGGTTGCCGCGACCGCTGCTCGGCGACAGGACCGACTATAGCGGACTCAGTCGGTACGGCTCAACATCCCCGGGAGCAGGCCGTGGCCCGAAACGGGCCGGAGGTCGGCCACGGCGCTCTCGGTGTAGGGACGCCCGGAGACCTCGTTCTCCGAGTCGAAGCGCAGGTAGGGCACGGCGTCCGTCGAGTGGGTCATCGTGGCCAGCGGCGTGGCGTGGTCGGGCATCATCAGGATCCGGTGCGGCCCGCGCTCGGCGAGCGCCTCACAGAGCGGCCCGACGATGTCGGCGTCCCATCGCTCGAGGGCGGAGACCTTCTCGTCGACGAGCCCCTGATGACCCGCCTCGTCGGTCGCCTCGACGTGCAGGAGGAAGAAGTCGTGGTGCTCGAGACCGGCGAGTGTAGCGTCGCGCTGCGCGGCGTAGTCGTTGTCGAAACCGGCGGTGGCGCCCGGCACGTCGACGACGTCGAGGCCGGTGAGTGCACCCAGGCCGCGAACGAGGTCGACCGCCGAGGTGAGGCCGCCCGTGAGCCCGTAGCGCTCCTCGAAGGGGTCGAGCACGGGGGACCGCCCCTGGCCCCACAACCAGATCTGGTTGGCCGTCGAGCCGACCTCCGCGGCGGCGGCCTCCACCACGGAACGGGACCGCTTCATGAGGTCGACCAACGTTGTGGCGGACGGGCCGCTCGGCATCACGACGGGCTTCCCGGTGAGGTCGTGGGGCGGAACGCACTCTGCGTCGCCGGCAGCGGCCGGGAGCACGGCGAGGTGCCGGTACTCCACACCTGCGTGGAACGCGACGTCGTCGTCGGCGAAGGCCTCGGAGAGCGCGGCCACGATCGGTGCCGCCTGATCAGTTGTGAGATGCCCCGCGGCGAAGTCGACCATGGTGTCGTCGTGCACCGTGACGAGGTTGCAGCGGAACGCCACCTCGTCGGGAGCGAGCGCCACCCCCATCGCCGCCGCCTCGATGGGCGCGCGGCCCGTGTGGAAGTCGGCGGGGTCGTATCCGAGGATCGCCATGTTGCCGACGTCGCTTCCCGGCGGCATCCCGGCGGGGATCACGGCGGCGCGCCCCACCTCGGAACGCGCGCTCAGCGCGTCGATGTTCGGAGTGACCGCGGCTTCCAGAGGCGTGCGGCCGTCGAGCTCGTCGACCGGCCAGTCGGCACAGCCGTCGGGAACGAGCACGACGTACTTCCGGGTGTCCGTCATGATGACTCATCGTAGGCGCGCCCTGCCGCGCAGCACTGCTGTGTAGCGTCGCGATCCTGTGACGACCCGCACACTTTCCCCTGCCCGCACGCGCCGACGCGGATTCGTCGCCGCGCTCGCCGCTGCATTTGTGCTTGTGTCGTGCTCCGGTGGCGACGGCGACGAGGCGACGACGCCCGAACCGCCGAGTGTCGAGGCGCCAACGACGACCACTCCCCCGACCACGACCACCGGTGTCCCCACGACGACGGCGTCCGTGCCGAACTTCGCCGATGTACGCGTGAGCCTCACGGAGGTGGCGTCGCTCGTGGCGCCCACAGCACTCACCTCACGACCGGGTGACGACGCCGTCTACATCGCCGAGAAGCCCGGCCGCGTACGCGTCCTGCGGGACGGCACCGTCGACCCCACGCCTGTTCTCGACGTGAGCGACCTGGTGTCGACGGCCAACGAGCAGGGGCTGCTCGGGCTGGCGTTCTCCGTCGACGGCACCCGCCTCTACGTGGACTACACCGACACTTCGGGCGACACGCGTGTCGTGGAGTACGCCATGGAGGGCTCGAAGGCCGATCCGGGCTCCGCCCGCGAGATCCTCGCCGTGGGCCAGCCCTTCGCCAACCACAACGGAGGCGAGCTCCAGACCGGGCCCGACGGGATGCTCTACGTCGCCCTGGGTGACGGCGGGAGCGCCGGCGACCCACAGGGGAATGCCCAGAACACGTCGACGCTTCTCGGCGCGATCCTGCGCATCGACCCGACCCGCGGCGACCCCTACGGTGTGCCGGCCGACAACCCCTTCGTGGGCAGCAACGACTCCAGGGGTGAGATCTGGGTCTACGGGCTGCGGAACCCGTGGCGGTTCTCCTTCGACCGCGGGACCGGCGACCTCTGGATCGGCGATGTCGGACAGGACACGATCGAGGAGATCAACCGTCTCCCGGCCGGAGGCGAGGCAGGAGCGAATCTGGGGTGGCCCGCCTTCGAGGGGTCGCAGAGCTTCGGGGGCGGATCGGCCGACGGCGCCGTCGGACCCGTCTTCGAGTACGACCGGCGCAACGGGGAGTGTGCCGTGACCGGCGGCTACGTGTACCGGGGCGCAGCGATTCCCGACCTCGTCGGCGCCTACGTCTACGGCGACTTCTGTCGCGGGAACGTCGACGCGCTGGCTCTCGACAACGGCGCGGTCGCCACGCAGCGTTCGCTGGACGTGGACGTGCCGAGCCTGGCGTCCTTCGGTGAAGGGCCCACCGGTGAGCTCTACGCCCTCAGCCTCGACGGGCCCGTCTACCGGATCGACCCGGCCTGACGACGTAGCGGGGCGGCGCTTCAGTCGGTCTTCATGAGGGAGGCGGCGATGCGGCGCGTCACAGCGGTCGGTAGCGTGCTGCTCCCGCCGGCCATGACCTTGTTGGAAAGGCCCGGCACCGACACTGCCCTCCCGCGTCGGAGATCCGCGAGCGCTTCCTCCACGACGGTGTCGGGCGTCGTCCAGAGGAACCCGGGGACACGCCCCTCCTTGTCACCGGCACCGAGACGCTCCTGGAACTCGGTGCGCGTGAAGCCCGGCTCGAGCACCATCACGTGGACGCCGGCGCCCGCGAGCTCGACGTGCAGCGACTGCGAGAAGCTCGACACGAACGCCTTGGTCGCGGCATAGGTGGCCATGTTCGGCGTCGGTTGGCGCGACGCGATCGACGACACGTTGAGGATGGCGCCGTGGCGGCGCTCCACCATGGGTCCGGCGGCAGCGTGGGCGAGGCGTAGCACGGCGATCACGTTGAGCTCGATCTCGTCGATCTCACGGTCGACCGGAAGAGTGTCGAACCGGCCGATGGTGCCGAACCCGGCGTTGTTGACGAGCAGCTCCACAGGTCGGTCCGCCTGCCTCAGACGCCTCTCCACGAGCACCAGGTCGTCCTCGTCGGTGAGATCGGCCGCCAGGACCTCCGAGCCGGCGCCGTGCTCCGTCGCCAGCACCTCGGCCAGTGCGTCCAGGCGCCCCTTGTCGCGGGCGACGAGCACGACGTCGTGGCCGCCGGCCGCGAGGTAGCGGGCGAACTGCTCGCCGATGCCTGCCGACGCTCCCGTGACGAGGGCGACGGGCGGCTCGGATGCCCCGCCGGTGCGCTCACCGGTGGCGCTGCTCTCGACGTCGGTCATGACGGTCCCCCTCACATCTCTATTGCGTCTATTGCGACGTCCACAACTACAGCTGCACCACGGGTACTACCACGGGCACACCGAGGGGTCGACGTGGCCGACGACACCGGAGGTCGGGTGGCTCTCAGAGCCCCAACTCGTCGGCCACCGCCTGCACCGTTGGCTCACGCGGCTCGCCCAGCTCCACCTCGTGGGTTGCCCGTTCGGGGTCCTTCAGGCCGTGGCCGGTGAGCGTGCACACGACGGTCTCGCCGCGCTCCACGAGACCTGTGGCCGCCGCCTTGAGCAGACCGGCCACCGAGGCGGCCGAGGCCGGCTCCACGAAGCACCCTTCGGACGATGCCAGCAAACGGTAGGCGTCGAGGATCTCGGTGTCGGAGACCGCGCCGATCGTCCCACCCGAGGCGTCGCGTGCCTCCAGCGCCGACGCCCAGCTGGCGGGATTGCCCACGCGGATGGCCGTGGCGATCGTCTCGGGGTGGGCGACGGGCTCGCCGTGGACGATCGGGGCGGAGCCGGCCGCCTGCCATCCCAGCATCCGGGGTGTGCGCGAGGAGCGTCCGCGGCGTGCGTACTCGGAGTAACCCCGCCAGTAGGCGGTGATGTTGCCCGCGTTGCCGACAGGAATGCAGTGGACGTCGGGTGAGTCGCCCAGCGTGTCGACGATCTCGAACGCAGCCGTCTTCTGCCCCTCGATGCGGTACGGGTTGACCGAGTTGACGACCGTGACGGCGCCCCGTGCGCCGAGCTCGCGCACGATCGTGAGGGCGTCGTCGAAGTTGCCGCCGATGGGGATGACGCGAGCGCCGTGCATGATCGCCTGGGCGAGCTTTCCGAGCGCCACGTGGCCCGACGGGATGACGACAGCCGCTGTGAGACCGGCCCGCGCCGCATAGGCGGCGACCGAGGCCGACGTGTTGCCGGTGGAGGCGCACATGACGACCTTGGCGCCCTCCTCGAGAGCCTTCGACATGGCCATCGTCATGCCACGGTCCTTGAAGGAGCCCGTGGGATTTGCACTCTCCATCTTGAGGAGGATGCGTGCGCCCGTCTGCTCCGAGAGCCGCGGGGCGGGGACGAGCGGCGTGCCGCCTTCGAGGAGCGTGACGACGGGAGTGGCCGAGGAGACGTCGAGATACTCGCGGTAGGCCTCGATGACTCCCGGCCAGGCCGCCGGCGACGGCTGGGGGCTCACGTGTCGTCCCCCGTGACGCGCAGCATGCGCCCGACGTTCTTCACCGCGTCGTGGCCGCGCAGCTCCTCGACGGTGGCTGCGAAAGCCGACTCGGGTGCCAGGTGGGTGACGAGGTTGAGCTGGGCCTCCTCACCGAGGCCGTGTTGCTGCATCGACTTGATCGACACGTCGTGCTGACCGAAGACCCCGGCGATGGCGGCCAGCACGCCGGGGCGGTCAACGACCTCCATCGGCAGGTAGAACTGCGACTCGATCTCGCCGATCGGCAGGACGCGGCGTTGCTCGAGCGTGCCCATGGCGGCGCCGGGATGGCCGGCAGCGAGGTTGCGGGCAGCGTCGACGACGTCGCCGAGGACGGCGCTGGCCGTGGGCCCTCCTCCCGCGCCCCGCCCGTAGAACATCAACTCACCCACGGCGTCGCCCTCGATGAACACGGCGTTGAACGACTCCCGCACGGCGGCCAGGGGATGCCCGTCGGGGACCATCGCGGGATGGACACGCACCGCCACGCCGTCGCCCTGCTCCTCGGCGATGGCGAGGAGCTTCACCACGTAGCCGAGCTGCCGGGCGGCGTCGATGTCGTCGATCGTGACGTCGGTGATCCCCTCGCGGTGGACATCGGCGAGCGTGACATGGGCACCGAAAGCGATCGACGCCACGATGGCGGCCTTGGCCGCGGCGTCGAAGCCCTCCACGTCGGCGGTCGGGTCGGCCTCGGCGAACCCGAGAGCCTGTGCCTCGGCGAGCGACTCGTCGAAGCCCGCGCCCTCCTCGGTCATCTTCGTGAGGATGTAGTTCGTGGTCCCGTTGACGATGCCGAGCACCCGCCGGATGTGGTCGCCTGCCACGGACTCGCGCAGGGGGCGGACGAGGGGGATGCCACCACCCACCGACGCCTCGAACAGGAAGTCGACGCCGGCGTCGGCGGCACGGTCGAAGAGGTCGACGCCGGCGTGGGCGATGAGCTCCTTGTTGGCGGTCACGACGGGCTTGCCGGCGTCGAGGGCGGCGACGACGAGGCTCTGCGCCGGGTCGGTCCCGCCGATGAGCTCCACGACGAGGTCGACGTCGCCCGAGCCGACGACGCCGGCGGGGTCGTCGGTGAAGAGGTCGGCCGCCACCGGAACGTCGCGATCACGCGACGTGTCGCGCACGGCGACGCGAGCGACCTCGAGGCCGACACCCGTGCGCTGCGCGATCACGGGGGCGTGCGCCTCGACGAGGCGGATGAGCGCCGCTCCCACGTGACCACATCCCAGAACACCGAGCCGGACCGTCGTGTCGGAACCTGTCATGCTCCCCAGCTTCCCACGCAGGCCTACCGCTCCGGACGAGTATCGAGGCGGATGAGATCGTCGGCGGTCTCACGGCGTGTGACCACCCGGGCCTCGCCATCTCGGACGAAAATGACGGCGGGGCGGGTCATCTTGTTGTAGTTGGAGGCCATCGCGTAGCCGTAGGCGCCCGTGACGGGCGTGGCGAGGACGTCGCCGACCGCCACGTCGGCGGGGAGTCGGGCGTCGCGCACGAGGAGGTCGCCCTGCTCGCAGTGCTTACCGGCGACGGTGGCCCGCAGCGGGCGCGGGGCCTCGGCCCTCGTCGGCAGGAACGCCTCGTACTCCGCGGCGTAGGCGGCGGTACGTATGTTGTCGCTCATGCCGCCGTCGACGGCGACATAGGTCCGGACACCGTCGACGGTCTTGACGGTCCCCACCGTGTAGAGAGTCAGTCCCGCAGGCGCCACGATCGAGCGCCCGGGCTCCACGAACAGGACCGGTTCGCCGGCGAGGCCGGCGTCGCTCCAGGCGTCGGACAGCGCCCGCCGCAACGTCGCGGCGTAGCCGGCGATGGTCGGCGCGTCGTCGTGGCTCAGGTAGCGGACACCGAGCCCACCGCCGAGATCGAGTTCGTCGACGAGAAAACCGGTCTCCTTCGACATCGCCGCCACGAAATCGACGACGACGTGCGCGGACTTCGCGAAGGCGTCGATCGCGAACACCTGGGACCCGATGTGCGCGTGCAGGCCGACCAGGCGCAGCGCGGGGCTGTCGACGACGCGCCGGAACGCGTCGCCCGCCGCGCCGGTGGCGATCGACAGCCCGAACTTGGTGTCGTCGACTCCGGTCGTGATCGCCTCGTGCGTGTGGGCCTCGACGCCGGGTGTGACGCGCAGCAGAATGGCAGGAATCGGCAGGCCACCGGTCACGAGACCGGTGAGGCGGTCGATTTCGTCGGTGGAGTCGACGATGATCCGACCGACACCGGCCTCGAGTGCCGCCGCGAGCTCGTCGGTCGACTTGTTGTTGCCGTGAAAGACGATCCGCTCCGGAGGGAACCCCGCGGCGCGGGCGACCTCCAGTTCCCCACCCGTGGCGACGTCGAGGCGGAGGCCCTCCTCGTCGACGAGGTGAGCCATGGCGAGGTTGAGGAACGCCTTCGAGGCGTAGATCACACCGTCGCCGAAGTGCTCGCGGTACTCAGCGGCGCGCGCACGGAGCTCCACCTCGTCGTAGACGAACAGCGGCGTACCGAAACGGTCGGCCAGCCCGGCGAGATCACAGCCACCGAGCGAGCAGCGCCCTGACACGTCGACTCGCGCGGTGCGCCCCAGAAGTGAGAGATCGAAGGGTGCGTCGGTGTCGGCGGTACCGCTCATGGCACGCGCCCGGTCACGACGCCTCGGCATCGAGACGGTCCATCTGTTCGGGTGCCGAGACCCCCAACAGGTCGAGCCCCGCGGCCAGGGCGATCTGCACGGCGGCGGCCAGCCACAGGCGGGCCTGCGTGAGCGCCTCGTCGTCGGTGACGACCCGGCATTCGGCGTAGAAGCGGTGGAAGCGCCCTGCGAGGTCGCGGACCCAGTTCGTGACCTTGTAGGGAGCGCGGTGCTCGGCTGCGTCGGCCACCACCTCGTCGAAGGCGAAGACGGCCCGCAGCAGGTCGAGCTCGCGCTCGTCGGTGAGCGGCGAGAGGTCGACGTCGTCGAGCGGGCGTCGGCTCACACCGGCGTCGGCCGCGTGGCGGGCGATGGACGCGATCCGTGCGTGGGCGTACTGCACGTAGTACACGGGGTTCTCCATCGACTGCGCCGTGACGACGTCGAGGTCGATGGTCTGGGGCGTGTCGATGCCCTGGAGGAGGAAGGTGAGCCGGGCCGCGTCGGGATCCACCTCATCCAGGATGTCCGCCAGGGTGACCACGTCGCCTGCGCGTTTCGACAGGCGCACCGTCTCCCCGCCCCGCTCGAGGCGTACGAGCTGGCCGAGGATCACCTCGGGCTGGCCCGGCTCGGCGCCGAGCGCCTGCATGCCCGCCTGGATCGAGGGAACCTGGCCGTGGTGGTCGGCCCCCCAGATGTCGATGAGGTGGCTCCAGCCACGCCGCATCTTGTCGCGGTGGTAGGCGAAGTCGGCGGCGAGGTACGTGGAGGTGCCGTCGCTGCGCACGAGGACCCGGTCACGCTGGTCGCCGAAGTCGGTGGAGCGCAGCCACGTGGCGCCGTCGGCCTCGAAGGTGACGCCGGCGGCCGTCAGCTCGGAGAGGACGTCGTCGACCTCGCCGCGTTCGTGGAGGGTGCGCTCGGAGAACCAGGTGTCGAACGTCACGCCGATGCGCTCCAGATCCGACCGGAGCTGTCCGACGACGTGGTCGTAGCCCCAGTCGCGGGCCCGGTCGATCGTCACGGCGTCACCGAGTTCCTCACGCATGGCCGCGGCCATCTCGACGAGGTACCCGCCGTGATACCCGTTCTCGGGTGGCTCGGCTCCCTCGTAGCGCGCGAAGAGCGACTCGGCGAAGGTGTCGAGCTGGCTCCCGGCGTCGTTGAGGTAGTACTCGCGATGGACCGTGGCGCCGCGGGCGGCGAGCACGTTGGCGAGCGCGTCGCCCACGGCGACCCAGCGGCCCCCGCCGGCGTGCAACGGGCCGGTCGGGTTGGCCGACACGAACTCGAGGTTGATGCGCTCGCCCGACAGCTCGGAGCCGTGGCCCAGCGCGTCGCCGGCGGCAACCGTGTCGCGCAGGACGTCGTGGAGCCACCCGGGCCCGAGGTGGAAGTTGATGAAGCCGGGCCCTGCGACCTCGATCCGGGTGACGTGCTCCGGAGGATACCCGGCGAGGACGGCGCACAGCTCGTCGGCGACCTCGCGGGGGTTGCGGCCCGCGGGGCGGGCGATCCGGAGCGCGACGTTCGTGGCCCAGTCGCCGTGGTCGCGCGACTTGGGGACCGACAGTTCGACGCCGCCGTCGGGCGCGGGGAGGCCCGCCGTGTCGAGAGCCGCGAGGACGGCGGAGCGGAGTGTTTCGAGGATCACCGAGCGTGAGGCCGGACGGATCGGAAGGTTCGGACACCACCCGCTCCGGCCCGTGGCATGGTATCCCCGCCGCTTCGCCGGGCCCCGGTGCGGCCTCGTTTTTCCCACGGGAGACGGTCCGGTCCGGGGAGCGTCACGCGAACCGGACTTTTGGGATACGCTGTTACTGGCTTGCGGGCGCGCCGGCGGGATGGGACATTACGACGGGCATTCCGCCACGCGGCGTGGAAGGCGGAGGAGCAGCGGCGGGCACGGGGACCGGCGGGAAGGCACGGGTTGTGACCGAGGCGACCGGGTCCGGACGTCGTTCCGGCGAGATCCTCTCGGAACCGGGGACGGACGATGACACCACGGAGCGCGTTGACACAGAGAGCGGTCAGGCCGCGCGCGCCGATGCGCGACGCGACGCCCGGGACGACGCCGTGACACCCGTCATCGACCTCGTCAACGAGCTGGCAGCCGACGGCGCGGGGCTCTCGCTCATCTACAACGCGCTCGACGACGTCGTCGAGCGATGCAATCTCGACGACGCCGCGCTCGTCGTGGAGGAGCCCGGGCTCGGCCGCCAGGTCTTCCGGGCCGGTCGCCGACCCATCACCGACGACGACGAAGCCCTGCTCACCGCACCCACGGGCCTCTACACCGAGCCCGAGATCGGCGAGGCCGAGTTCGACCCCAAGCTGCTCGTCAACCTGTGCATCCTCGCTCTCCGCCTGGAGGTCCTCCGCTACGACGCATGGCACGATCCGCTCACGGGCCTCTACGACCGACGGAGCTTCGACCGGCTGCTCGAGATGTCAACGGCCCGCGCTCAGCGCTACGGCTGGCCGTTCACGCTCGTGATCGTCGACGTCGACCACCTGAAGGAGATCAACGACAACGATGGCCACTCCGCCGGTGACGCTGCGCTCCGCGCGGTGGCCGACCGGTTCCGCAACGTGCTCCGGTTCGGTGACAACGCTGCACGTATCGGTGGCGACGAGTTCGCTCTCATCCTCCCCGACACGACGCGCGACCAGGTACCGGCCCTTCTCGAGCGCGTGTCACGTGGCGACGACCCCACCGGTGTACCGTCGTTCTCCTTCGGCTCGGCGCACTGCCCGACCGAGGCCAAGGACTACGACGCCCTCTTCCGCCTCGCCGACGAGCGGATGTACCTCGCCAAGGGACAGCCGGTATGAGTCTCGACGAACTCGAATTCGAACTGCGCAAGCTCGACGGCGTCCAGGCAGCGGGTTTCAACAAGCGCGACGACGTGCTCCTGGTCCAGGTCCACACCCGCGGCGCGTCGCTCGATCCCGACCTGGCACTCCAGGCACTCCAGATCGCCTATCGGCACTCGGAACAACCCGTCGCGGTCGAAGTCGTACGGTGGAAGACGCTTCAGGCCGGAGAGCCGGCCGGAGAGCCGTCGCCCGACAGCCCGCCGACGCGTGAGGCCGGAGAGATGCGTGCGACGGGGAACGGCACCACCCGGGAGCCGGCGGCCCCGAACGGCACCGTCATCGACCTGGTGGACGAGGCCGCATCCGACAAGTCGCCCGAACCCGACCACCGACCATCCGACACCGCCGCGGGCGAATCACGCCACGATACGCGGGAGAAGCGCGTCCGGCTGCTCGCCGTACTCACGTTTCCCGACACGGACGAGGTCGAGGTGCACCTCACCCTCGACGGGCAGCGCAGCATCGGGCGGGGCACGACGGCGCGTGACGCCGCGGGCGCCGTGCTGGCGACGTTGGACGCCATCCAGCACTTCACTCCCACTCTCGAGTACCGCATCGGGTGGGTGAAGCCCGTCGACGGCGAGAACGACAGCGAGCACCCCGTGTACGCGGTGCAACTCGACGGCGACGGCGCCTCCCCTTCCCTCTACGGCCTGTCGCGCGGCGCCGGCGCCTACGAGGCCGCTGCCCGGGCGACGCTCCAGGCCCTCAACCGCACCCTCGCGCTGGAGCTCTGGGCAGCGAGCTGAGCGTCGCGCCCGGCCTACACTCGACACCCCGCCCTCGTAGCTCAGCGGATAGAGCATCGGCCTCCGGAGCCGTGAGCGCAGGTTCGATTCCTGCCGAGGGCGCCAGCGCGCTGGGAGCGGACACCATGGGCGAACCACCGGAGCCGATACTGCACGGACGCGTCGCCCTCGTCACCGGTGCAGGGTCCGGTATCGGGGCGGCCACTGCGCGGCGTCTCGCCCGGGCCGGTGCTTCGGTGTGCGCCGTCGACCTCGACACCGGCGCCGCCGACGCGATCGCCCGGGATGTGGGCGGCCTCGCGCTGCACGCCGACGTCGGAGAGTCCGCCGAGGTGACGGCCGCCTTTGCCGCGTGTCAGGAGCACTTCGGCGGTGTCGACATCGTGCACCTGAACGCCGGTGTGGTCACCGGGCACGGTGAGGTGGACACGCTTCCCGACGACATCTACCGGCGGGCGGTCCGAGTCAACGTCGACGGCGTGGTCTTCGGGATGCGAGAGGCCATTCCCGCGCTGACCCGGCGTGGCGGTGGGGCGGTCGTCGCCACAGCATCGCTGGCGGGCATCATCCCGTTCGCCCTGGACCCCGTCTACGCGCTCACCAAGCACGCGGTCGTGGGTTTCGTACGCAGCGTCGCACCACTCGTCGAGTCTGCCGGGATCACCGTGAACACCGTCAATCCGGGCATCGTCGACACGCCGATGACCGCGCCGATTCGGGAGCCCCTCCTGGCCGACGAGTTCCCCCTGCTCTCCGCCGAGGAGATCGCCGACGCCGTGGTCACCCTCGCGACGAGCGGGCGTACCGGCGAGTGCTGGGTGTGCCAGCCAGGGCGCGACCCCGAGCCCTACCGGTTCCACGACGTCCCCGGCCCGCGGACCTCGGGCGGCGAGGGTCGGAGGCCTCCGGGCCTCGACGAGGGCGAACTCTCACTGGACTGAGGCCCCGGGGCCCCAGGGCCGAATCGAGGGCAACACCGGCGTCGGTGCTCGGTATCCTCGGAACAGCCAGAAAGGTCGAACGTGCCACACGACAACTCTGCGAACGCGGCTTCACCCGACGCGACACACGATGGAGAAGAGGGGCTGGACCCCGACGACGGGTCGCGAGGCGTGACGCCAATCGTGCTCGAGGACGGTGACGCTGCCTCGGCCGAAAGGCCCGACACGGGAAGCGACGAACCGGCGGGCGAGCAGGTCACGAGCCCGACGAAGCTGATCCGGATCGCCTCGATGGTGCGGACCATGCTCGAGGAGGTCCGCCAGGCGCCGCTCGACGAGGAGGGGCGGCGGCGGCTCCGCGAGATCTACGAGCGCACGATGTCGGAGCTGCGCGACGTCCTCTCCGACGACCTGCGCGACGAGCTCGACGAGATGGTTCTCCCGTTCTCGGCCGACGCCCCGACCGAGTCGGAGCTCCGCCTGGCCCAGGCACAACTCGTGGGGTGGCTCGAGGGGCTGTTCCACGGCATCCAGGCCACGCTGTTCCAACAGCAGGCCGCCGCCACGGCGCAGTTCGAGGAGATGCGCCGGCGCGCCGCGCTCGAAGCGGGTGGTCCCGACGTGGGCGGTCCGGGAGCGGGTCAGTACCTGTGAGCACGACGACGGGAACCGGCGGGGCCACGGGATGGTCGCCCGCGAGCTGGCAGGACCGGCCGGCTGCCCAGCAGCCCGACTGGCCCGACGCCCGTGAGCTCGCCGCCGTACTCGAGGAGCTCCGGAGCCAACCCCCTCTCGTGTTCGCCGGCGAGTCGGAGACCCTCACCACCCTCCTCGGTGAGGTCTCCGAGGGCCGCGGCTTCCTCCTCCATGCCGGCGACTGCGCGGAGTCCTTCGACGCCTTCTCCGCCGACGCCATCCGCGACAAGCTGAAGGTGATCCTCCAGATGGCGGTGGCCCTGGGCTACAGCACCGGCGTTCCCACCGTGAAGGTCGGTCGGATCGCCGGTCAGTTCGCCAAGCCCCGCTCGTCGCCGACCGAGACCCGCGACGACCTCGAGCTGCCGTCCTTCCGTGGCGACATGGTGAACGGTGCGGCGTTCGAGGCCGACGCCCGCCGCCCCGACCCGCAGCGCCTGCTTCGCGGCTACCACCAGTCGGCCGCCACGCTCAACCTCGTGCGGGCGTTCACCAAGGGAGGCTTCGCCGCCCTGTCGCGGGTGCACTCCTGGAACCTCGAGTTCGTGTCGTCGAGCCCGGAGGGCCGGCGCTACGAGGCCCTGGCGAGAGAGATCGACCGCGCCGTCAACTTCATGGCGGCGTGTGGCATCGTCCTCGACGACGAGCTCCAGCTCCACCAGGTCGACTTCTACACGTCGCACGAGGCCCTGCTGCTCGGCTACGAGGAGGCCCTCACCCGCCGTGACTCACTCACGGGATCGTGGTTCGACTGCTCGGCGCACCTCGTGTGGATCGGTGAGCGCACCCGGCAGCTCGACGGAGCCCACGTGGAGTTCCTCTCGGGCGTGCAGAACCCCGTCGGCGTCAAGCTCGGCCCCACAACGGGTGTCGACGACGTCCTGGGGCTGTGCGAGCGCCTCAACCCGACCCGTCGGCCCGGGCGCCTGACCCTCGTGAGCCGGATGGGTGCGGGCAGGGTGCGTGAGGTGCTCCCGCCTCTCCTCGCGGCCGTGCGCGACGCGGGGCATCCCGTCGTGTGGGCCTGCGACCCCATGCACGGCAACACCTTCAGTCACGAGGCCGGGATGAAGACGCGCCGCTTCGACGACATCATGGACGAGCTGCGGTCCTTCTTCGAGATGTGCGGTGACGCGGGCGTGTGGCCGGGTGGCGTGCACGTGGAGCTCACGGGCGAGAACGTCACCGAGTGCCTCGGAGGATCCCAGGAGGTGCTCGACGGTCAGCTCGGCGAGCGCTACGAGACGCAGTGCGACCCGCGGCTCAACGCCCGGCAGTCCCTCGACCTGGCGTTCCAGGTCGCCGAGCTCCTCCGCCGATGACCCCGGCCGGCGACCTGGGGCCCAACGCGGGGGTCGTGGAGGATCTCTACCGCCGCTATGCGGAGAATCCCGACTCGGTCTCGGAGGCGTGGCGCGACTTCTTTGCCGACTACACACCCGGGCCCGAGCCGGCGCCACCCGTCCCGGAACGCGCAGCGGTCGAGCCCGCCGCTCCCGTTCCCCACTCGGCGGTCGCGAGCGAGGCCGATGTACCCGAGTCGCCCGAGGAACGTCGCGAGGCCGACACGACCACGATCACGGGCGACGACGCCGCTCCTCTCCGCGGAGCCGCCGCACGTGTCGTGGAGAACATGGAGGCCAGCCTGGAGGTCCCGACCGCCACATCGGTGCGAACGGTCCCCGCCAAGCTCCTCGAGATCAACCGGCTGATCCTCAACAACCAGCTGCGCCGGTTGGGTCACGCGAAGGTGTCGTTCACCCACCTCATCGCGTACGCAGTCGTGCAGGCCGTGTCCCGCGTCCCGGCGATGAACTCCACCTACGGCCTCATCGACGGCAAGCCGGGGGTGTCGCGCAACAAGCACGTGAACCTCGGGATCGCCGTCGATGTCGAGAAACGCGACGGAACGCGGTCGCTGCTCGTGCCCAACATCGCCGAGGCGGAGACGCTCGACTTCGCCGGTTTCGTGGGCTCCTACGAGGAGCTGATCCGGCGGGTGCGGTCGGGGAAGCTCTCCCCCGACGATTTCATCGGGACGACGATCAGCATCACGAACCCCGGGATGATCGGCACGGAACACTCCGTCCCGCGGCTCATGCCCGACCAGGCCCTGATCGTCGGCGTCGGGTCGATCGCGTACCCGAGTGAGTACGAGGGGGCCGACACCTCGGCCCTCGCGCGCATCGGTGTGTCCAAGACGGTCACGCTCACGAGCACGTACGACCACCGAGTGATCCAGGGCGCGCAGAGCGGTGAGTTCCTCCGGTGGGTGCACGAGCTGCTGCTGGGGGCCGAAGGCTTCTACGACGGCTGCTTCACCAGTTTCGGTGTTCCTTACGAGCCGGCGCGTTGGAAAGAGGATGTCAGCCCTCCGCCCGACTCCGTCGCCGCCCACGAGAAGTCGGTGCACGTCCAGCAGCTCATCAACATGTACCGGGTCCGCGGCCACCTGATCGCCAACCTCGACCCGCTCGGCTACACCGCCGCCCGCACCCATCCCGAGCTCGATCCCGATCACTGGGGCCTCACGATCTGGGACCTCGACCGTGAGTTCGCCACCGGCGGCCTGGCGGGGCGTCGGGCCATGCTGTTGCGCGACATCCTCGGCGTGCTGCGCGACGCCTACGCGCGCACCATCGGCGTCGAGTACATGCACATCCAGGAGTCCGACCAGAAGGAGTGGATCCAGGAGCACGTGGAGGGCGAGTCACCGGACCCGTCACTCGACACGAAACGCCGGATCCTCGACCGCCTCAACGCGGCAGAGGCCTTCGAGGCCTTCCTCCAGCGGAAGTTCCTCGGGCACAAACGCTTCAGCCTCGAAGGTGCCGAGTCGCTGATCCCGATGCTCGACGCGCTCCTCGACAGCGCCGCCGACGCCGGGTGTCCCGAGGTCGTGATGGGCATGGCCCACCGCGGTCGCCTCAACGTGCTGGCCAACACGCTCGGGAAGTCGTACACGCAGATCTTCCGCGAGTTCGAGGGTGAGCTCGATCCCGACGCGCCACAGGGATCCGGCGACGTGAAGTACCACCTCGGCACCACCGGGGAGCACGAGAGCGCCGAGGGGAACAGCCTGACGGTGCGGCTCGCCTCGAACCCGAGCCATCTGGAGGCGGTCGACCCGGTCGTGGAGGGAATGGCACGTGCCCGCCGCGACGAGCTCGAGGCCGGCCACGACGACGTCGTCCCGGTGCTGATCCACGGCGATGCCGCCTTCGCCGGTCAGGGCGTCGTTGCCGAGACGCTCAACCTCTCGGAGCTCCCCGGCTACGACGTGGGTGGAACGGTCCACATCGTCGTCAACAACCAGCTCGGTTTCACGACCGATCCCGAGCACGGTCGCTCCAGCATCTACGCCACCGACGTGGCGAAGATGGTGCAGGCACCCATCCTCCACGTGAACGGCGACGATCCCGAGGCGTGTGTCCGGGTGGTGAATCTGGCCTTCGAGTTCCGCCAGCGCTTCGACAAGGACGTCGTGGTCGACATGGTGTGCTACCGGCGCTACGGCCACAACGAGACCGACGAGCCCGCCTTCACCCAACCCCGGATGTACGAGCGCATCGACGCCCACCGCTCCATCCGCAAGCTCTACACCGAGACACTCGTCAACCGGGGTGACATCACGCTCGACGAGGCGGAGTCCGCCCTCGAGGCGTTCAGCGGGATCCTGGAGGGGGCCTTCCGGGAGCTCGAAGCCGGCATCGAGGCGACGGGCGGCAGCGACGAGGCGGGAACCGCCGACCACGACGATCCCGTCGCCGACGACCGACCCACCGCCGTCGACCGTGAGCGCCTCGACGACATCGTCACGGCCCTCACAACATGGCCCGACGGCTTCTCACCGCACGACAAGCTCGCCCGGCTGATCACGAAACGCCGCGAGGCCTTCGACGCCGACAGGGTCGACTGGGCTCTCGCCGAGTCGCTCGCGTTCGGCTCCCTCGTCACCGACGGGATCCCGGTGCGCCTTGCAGGTCAGGACACCCGCCGCGGGACGTTCTCGCAGCGCCACGGAGTCCTCGTCGACAAGCAGACCGAGGAGGAGTACATCCCCCTCGCCCACATCAGCGATTTCCAGGCCCCCATGCGTCTCTACGACTCCCTGCTGTCGGAGTACGCCGCGCTCGGCTTCGAGTACGGCTACTCGGTCGCCACGAGCGACAGCTGGGTCGGGTGGGAGGCCCAGTTCGGCGACTTCGCCAACGGCGGTCAGATCACGATCGACCAGTTCATCGCCGCCGCCGAGGACAAGTGGGACCAGCGCAGCTCCCTCACGTTGCTGCTCCCCCACGGCTACGAGGGACAGGGCCCGGAGCACTCGAGCGCCCGCCTCGAGCGCTTCCTCATCCTCGCCGCCGACGGCAACATGCGAATCGCCTACCCCACCACGGCTGCTCAGTACTTCCATGTTCTCCGGCGCCAGGCGTGCTCGGGACGTCGGACGCCGCTCGTGTGCATCACCCCGAAGCGGTATCTGCGGATGCCGGGAACCATCTCGCCGGTCGAAGATCTCACGTCGGGTGGGTTCCGGGAGGTCCTCGACGACGACGGCGCTCCCACGGAGGTTTCGCGGGTACTGCTGTGCACGGGGAAGATCGCCCACGAGCTGCGTGAGGAGCGCGACGAGCGGTCGGCACCGGTGGCCGTCGTGCGGCTGGAACAGCTCTATCCGTTCCCCACCGAGCAGCTCCTGGCGACGCTCGGGAAGTACCGAGGTTCCGTGGAGCTGCGCTGGGTGCAAGAGGAGCCCGAGAACATGGGGGCGTGGGGCTTCGTGCGCGGTCGCATGATCGACCGGATGGGCGCGGGAACCGACGTCGCGGTCGTTGCGCGGCCCCCGAGCGGGAGTCCGGCCACGGGCTCGGCGCGCGTGCACGAACTCGAGCAGCAGGCCGTCATCGACGCCGCGCTCGCCTGAGAGCTCCTAGCGGGACACGCTCACAGGATCGGCGGGATCGCGGTCGGAGCCGGGGTCGGCTCCGATCCGGGCGCCGCGTCCGGCCGGCCGCCGTCGTCGCAGGGCCCTGATCCCGATCCAGCCGACACCGGCACCGAAGGCCAGAGAGATGACAGCGATCACGGCGTGGACGACCTTGAAACCGGTCGAGTCGTCGGATCCGGCCATGAGGTAGAGCCGGCTGATCCACACGTAGGCGGTCCAGCCCGCGGCGACGATCAGGAACCAGGCGCTGCGACGGCTCACGGGGTGCTCATACGGTGCTCAACTGTTGTCACGTTGCGGCCTCGACGGCCGCGAGCGCCGCCTCGACCGCCACGTCCGATGCCGGTGCGAGCGGCATGCGTAGATCCGGCGTGGGGATCAGCCCCTGACGGTGCAGGACACCCTTGAAGACCGACGGGTTGGGCTCGGCGAAGCCCGCGCGCACCACCGGAAGTAACGCCTCGGCGTGGGCACGCCCGTCGTCGACCTTCCCGGCCAGCCCGCACTCGATCATCGCCACGAAGCGCTCGGTGCAGAGGTGCGCCGACGCGCAGATGGCGCCGCTGCCCCCCATGAGGACGATCGGGAACAGGAACGGGTCTTCTCCGCCCAGCACGTGGAAGTTGTCGGGACGCCCGGCGAGCACCCGGAGCGTGTCGAGGTCGAGGCCCGATGTCGCCTGCTTGACACCCGCCACGTTCGGCAGGGCGGCCACCTCGAGCATGGCCTCGGGATCGAGGTTGCGGCCGGTTCGGGACGGGATGTTGTAGAGGACGAGCGGAACCGGACTGGCCTCGGCGGCCGCCCGGAAGTGTTCGACGAGTGCGCTCTGCGCCGGGCGCACGTAGTAGGGCACGACCACCAGCGCGGCCGACAGCGCCGGCGTGCCCTCGAGCGCCGCCACCGACGCGACGGTCGTGGCGGTGTTGTTGGTCCCGGCGCCGACGATGAGCTGCGCTCCGCGCTGGCTGCACACAGCGGCACAGGTGTCGGTGACGACAGCCCGCTCAGCGGCGTCGAGCGCCGGCGACTCCCCGGTCGTACCGAGTGCCACGATCCCGGTGGCACCGGCATCGAGATAGTGGTGGCAGAGTGCGTCGATGGAGTCGGCTGCGACGCCGCCGTCGGCGGTGAACGGTGTGACGAGCGGAACGTAGATACCGCGGAGGTCGAGGTCGCTCGGCATGCGCCCGAAGCGTAGCCGCGTGCTTTGCGGCGTCTACCCTCGGTTCGTGGACGGCGACGAGCTCAGGATTCTCGCCACCCTGGTCGTCGGAGTCGCCACAGGTGTCGTGTCGGCGATGTTCGGCGTCGGCGGAGGTGTCGTCGCCAAACCTGCGATCCGCGCGCTGGGTGCGTCCCCGATCGAAACGGTGGGCTCGACACTGCCCGCCGTGATCCCGTCGGCGATCGCCGGGACACTGCGATACAGCCGTGAGGGCCTCGTCAACTGGGGGGTCGTGGCGCGGATCGGAACCGTCGGGGCCGTCTTCGCCGTCCTGGGTGCCGTCGCCGCCGAGGCCGTTCCGGGCGACGGCGGGATCCTCATGGTGGCCGTGTCGTGTGTCATCACCTACTCCGCCGCACGGATCGTCTTCGGCGGGAACGGGCCCGACACCGACGCCCTGCCCGTGTCCGAGATCGTCGACGTTGCCGACGTGTCCGACGTGGCGGCCGAGAGCGCTCCTTCGGGCGAAGGTCCGGGCACGGCCACCGTCGCAGTGTCGGCCGGTCAGGCACTCGCGGTCGGCGTGGCGGCAGGCCTCATCAACGGCCTGCTCGGACTCGGCGGTGGTGTGGTGATCGTTCCCGCGCTCGCCGGATGGCTCCGGCTCCCGATCAAGATCACGGTGGCGACGTCGCTGGCCTGCGTGGGCCTCATATCAATTCCCGGAACCATCACCCACGCCGTGCTCGGCAACATCAACTGGCTGTACGCGCTTCCTCTCGCCATCGGCGTTATCCCTGGTGCACGCATCGGCGCGCATCTTGCCATCGCGGCGCGGGAACGGGTGCTGCGGCTCACCGTCGGAAGCGTGCTGGGCGCCATTGCCATCGCCACTGGGATCGTCGAGACGGTGTCGCTTCTCTAGGTCGTCGCTTCTCTAGGATCCCGAGAGCTCGCAGGCCCGGGTGAAGACGTCGTCGAGCATCGCCTCGGTGAGCCGCCCGGTGAAGGTGTTCTGCTGGCTCGGGTGGTACGAGCACAGAACCGTCGTCGTCGCGCCGCCGAACATGTCGAGGGACATCTCGACGCCGTGGCCGAACGATGGGCGCGGCTTCGGGAGCGGCGAGCCCCGCTCCGCGAGGACGCGCCACAGGGCCTGGTAGCCGAACCCACCGAGGACGACGATGACCCGTGGCTCGAAGATGTCGAGCTCACGGCTCAAGTACGGCGCACAGCGGTCTCTCTCTTCGGTTGTCGGCTTGTTGCCGGGCGGTGCGCAGTGGACCGCTGCGGTCACGTAGGTGTCGAGGAGCGCGAGGCCGTCGTCACGGGCGGTCGCCGTGGGCCGGTTGGCGAGCCCGGCGCGGTGCAGTGCCGCGTAGAGCCAGTCGCCGGAGCGGTCTCCGGTGAACATCCGCCCCGTGCGGTTGGCGCCGTGAGCCGCCGGGGCCAGGCCCACGAGCATGATGGCGGCGTCGGGATCGCCGAAACCCGGCACCGCACGGCCCCAGTAGACCTCGTCACGAAACGAGGCCCGCGGGTTGGCCGCGACATGCTCGCGCCACTCGACGAGCCGCGGACACCGGCGGCAGGCCACGACCTCGTCGTGGAGAACAGCCAGATCCTTTGCCCCACTCGGTGTTGGCACTTCGGCCGAGCCTAGGTTCAAAGCGGCAAGAGGCCGGCACGGGCAGCCGGGGTCCGGGGCTCCCGACGGTGGATCGGCCCTGTCCCGGCGTAGGTGTCACACCGGGTTGTTAGGTTGGTTCTGTCGATGCGGCGGGTGTGTTCCGCTGGTCGGTTTCTTCTCCCGTTGGCTACGGCCGCGTGTCCTTGGCTGCGCGCGGTCGGAGATCCGAAGGGGGTGAAGATGACAGTGTCCGACCAGGCCGACGACGGTGCGGGCCCGGGTGATGCGGGCGGGGACGGGGATCCGGGTGAGCCCGGCGTGAGTGGCGCGTCCCGGACGTTTCGTCTTCCGCGTGTGCGGCGCGCACCGGGGCCGCCGGCTGATCCGGCGGGGCCGTCGGGTCGGAGGCTCCTGGAGCTCCTGGGGGAGATCAACCATCTCGAGGCCCGATTCGCAGCGGAGCTGGCTGAGTTCGACACGTCAGGTGAGTGGCGCCTCGACGGTGCAGCGTCCGTTCAGGGCTGGTTGCGTCATCACGGCCGCATGACAGGCCCCGCAGCGTCGAGTCGCGTCAAGGCCGCCCGACGACTGCCTGAGCTGCCGACCACTGCCGAGGCGTTCGCCGCCGGTGAGATCTCGCGCGACCACGTGAACGTGATCGTGGCGGGCACCGAACTCACCGAAGGACTCGACGGCACCACAACAGTCGACGCCGACGCTGTGGCCGACGCGGTCGCAGCCGGTGAACGGATCTTCGCCGACGCCGCCCGACAGATGGACCCGGCCAACCTCCGCAAGGCCACCGTGCACTTCCGTCATGCGGTCGAACCCCAGATCGTCGTGTCCGACGAGATCGACGCCGTCTCACGACGCCACCTGCACATGTCGCAGTCCCTCGACGGTCGGTATCACCTGCGAGGCGAGTTCGACGCCGAAGGCGGTGCCATCATCAAGACAGCACTCGATTCGCTCATGCCGGCGGTGGCCGACACCCACGACACCCCACGGCGCGACCGGTTCCACACACCGCCACGCAGCACCTCACGGCGGCTGGCTGACGCTCTGGTCGCCACCTGTTGGAAGGCACTCGACTCGGGTCGGCTCCCCGCAACCGGAGGCGAACGCCCCCACCTGTCGGTCATCGTCGATCTCGAAACACTCCAACGACGTGCCGGTGTTCCCGCCGCCGAACTGGAGAACGGCGTCGCCCTCAGCGGCGAAGCAGCCCGACGCCTCGCCTGCGACGCCGGCGTGACCCGCATCATCACCGACGGCGCCAGCCAACCCCTCGACATCGGACGCAAAACGGCGACAGTGCCCACCCACATCCGACGGGCACTCGTCGTACGGGACGGCGGATGCGCCTGGCCCGGATGCGACCGCCCACCCGGCTGGTGCGACGTGAGGTTGCCCTGGAGTGGCGGACACTTCGGGCTGGAGTTCCAGCTCGTGAGGGAGGAGAGTCATTTCCATGGCGCAATATCCACCGGAGTTCAAGGCTCGAATTGTCGAGTTGTATCGGGAAGGCGAGCGAACGTATGTCGACGTCGCGAAGGAGTTCGATCTTTCACCTACGTCGGTGGCGAACTGGGTGAAGGCCGCCCGGGTCGATGAGGGTCACGACGCTGCGTTGACGTTCGCAGAACGCGAGGAGGTCACGGCGTTGCGGCGGAAGCTCCGTCAAAAGGAGGAAGAGCTCGAGATTCTGGGAAAAGCGTTGGCCTTCTTCGCTCGCAAGACGGACCAGTAGCGATTTACCGTTGGATCGAGACGGAGAAGGCCAAGCGTCCACAGATGCGTGTTGCGGTGGCGTGCCGAGTCCTGGGTGTGTCCCGGTCGGGGTTCTACGGATGGCGTCAACGTCGGGGGTGTCCGGGGCCACGTCACCGAGCCAACGAGCAGTTGCTCGCTCAGATCCGAGCAGTTCACGCGGACTTCCCGTCCTATGGATCACCGCGAGTCCACCAGGAGCTGCGCCGACGCGAGCACTGCGCGGGGCGCAACCGTGTCGCTCGGCTCATGCGCAACGCGGGATTGCAGGCTCGACGAGGCAGAACGCGATACCGGCCTCGTTCTGCTCCGCCTCGTCGACGCCCAGAGATCGTTGACCTCGTTCGACGTGACTTCGGCACCGAGGGCCCGAACAAGCTGTGGTGCATCGACATCACTCAGATTCGGACTCAAAGGGGTTGGCTTTTCGCTGCAGTGATGATCGATGCGTTCAGCCGCAAGGTCATCAGCTGGGCGACGAACGACCGCCACACCAACGAACTTCCGATCGAAGCACTCGCGATGGCAACCGCCGCCCGACAACCGACACCCGGAGGGATCGTGCACAGTGACCGCGGCTACCAGTTCACCTCGCGGGCATGGCTCAGCACCGTCGAACATGCCGGCATGCATCCATCCATGGGCAACGTCGGATCTGCTCTCGACAATGCCCTCATCGAGTCATGGTTCTCGTCGTTCAAGAACGAGGCGATCTATCCCAATGACACCCCGCCGGACCGGACCAGTGCTCGACGAGCACTCGTTCGACACATCGACTTCCACAATCGTCAGCGGCTGCACTCCGCCATCGGCTACAACACACCCAACGACCACGAGAACAACCACATCAACATGTCCGCCTAACTAGGGCAACCTCAACGCCCACCACATCGTCCACTGGGCGAACGGCGGCACCACCTCGGCCCAAAACTGCGTCCTGTTATGTCGAACACACCACAGCCGAGTCCACGAACACCGCTGGACCGTGACACTCACCGCCCACGGCCAACTCGAGGTGAAACCGCCATAGTGGAGGTCCGCGGGGATTCGAGCCTCAAGCGGGCTCGAAGCCGTCGAGAGCGACGAGAATCTCGCCCTTCCGGAGAGGCTTGGAGCCTGGATCGAGGCGGAGAGAGCCGTCGGGCCCGATGAGGACCGCAGCCATCCGGCCGTCCTCAGCGCGGGCGACGAAACCTTCGTCATCGAGTGTCGTGAAGGTCGCCCCGCGCGACACGAGGTTCTCGAGGTGCTCCTGCGAGGCACGCGCACTGAAGGGCTCCCGCGCCTCACGCACATCGAGATCCGAGTGCGGGAGTACGAACACCCCGGACCGTCCGATGACGTCGATGCAGATCCGTGCAGCGAGGAGGTTGTGCTCGTCGTTGTCCGATGCCACGAGGACATGCGACTTCCCGTCGAGCACCTCGGCCATCGCCTCCTCCGTCAACGGACCTGTGTAGATCTCGAAACCCTCGATCTCGGCTTCCAGGTCGTATGCGCCCGTGGCCACGACACCAAGATCGACGCCTGCGGACGAGAGCTCCGACGCCAGCGACAGGAGCCAGGGCCTGCGGCCGACGAGAACGATTCCCTGCGGCCGGCCGCGGGACACGCCGAGGAGCCTGGCGACCGGATAGGCGGAGAGGCCGTACACGACGGCGGTCCCGATGATGACGGCGAACGTGATCGGAACGAGGTCGTCGAAGTGCTTGCCGTTGTCCTCGATCTGAAGCGTGAACAGCGAGGCCGTTGCCGCTGCGACGATTCCCCTGGGCGCCATCCATGCGATGAACGCACGGTCGCGGATCGGGAGACTGCTGAACGCCGTGGCGGCGAAGGCGGCGGCCGGCCGGATCACGATCACGAGAACCGCGAGGAGAACTGCGGCGCCCGGGATGATGTCGACGAGATCGCCGAGATCAATTCGGGCCGCGAGAACGATGAACAGGCTCCCGATGATGAGGGAGCCGAGTGATCGGTGGAAGAAGGAGATTCCGTTCACGGGGACCCACGGCTGGTTGGCGAGTGCCACACCCAGAACGGTGCAGGACATCAGCCCTGCCTCCGACTGGACCGTGTCGGCGGTGGCGAAGGCGGCAACCGCGAAGAGCACGGCGACCCCGACCTCGAGGTCGTCGGGGATCAGGAACCACCGGAGCGAGGCAACGAGCAGAGCCGCAGCGACCAGGCCGACGAGAATGCCCACGGCGATTGTGTCGGGACCCTGGTGCAGTGGACTCGCATCATCCAGGACGACGACGTTGAGCACGAGGATGCCCAGAGCGGCACCGATGGGGTCGACGAACGTCCCCTCCCAGTTGAGCACGGAACCGGCAGGCTCCCGTGGCCGCGCCAGGCTCAGGATCGGTCCGACGACGGTCGGTCCCGACACGACGAGGATCGCCCCGAGGAGAAGAGCGAACTGGAAGGGGAGATCGAAGATGAGAAACGCCGCGGCGGCGGTGAGGCAGCCGGTGATCAGGACACCGATGGTGATCAGGCGGATGACCGGGCGGCGGACCCCACCGGCCAGGTCGTCGAAACGGAGGCCGAGGCCGGAGTCGAACAGGAGCAGACCGACCGCCAGCGACACTCCGGGGAACAGCGTCTCACCGAACAGCTCATCGGGCTCGATGAGGCCCGTGACCGGTCCGGCGAGGATTCCGGCGATCAGTAGCAGGACGATGGATGGCAGCCGGAGTTTGGCCGCCACCCACTGACAACCGACGCCGAGCACGACGATCGCCGCCAGCGCGACGAGAACGTTGTCGTCCATGCCTCCGAGCCTCGTGTGTCAGCGGACGCCCCATCCTGCCTCACCGGAGATACCGGCGACCGTCATTCGGGTTCCGGGTCGACTACGGCCGCCGGATCGGTGTCGAGCACGCGACCTCGCGGTGAACCCGTTCCCCGACGACTCGGGACAGTGGCTCGCGGTCGGGCCGGGAGCCGTCAGGAGCGCGAGCGCATCCGCAGGACCAGGAATACCGCAGCCGCCCCGGCGAGAACGAGCCCGAGCACGACGAACCCGACCACCGATGCTCCCGATGAACCGGTGGAGTCGTCGGCTACAGCCAGAGCGCTCTCGGCGTCGTCATCAGGTTCCCCCCCGCCGACGCCGTCACCGGCATCGTTTGCGGATGCCGCGGTGGTCGACGTCGCGTTTGTGGAGTCGGGACCTTCGTCGGGGGTCTCCTCCTCGCCGGCGACGTCAACAGGACCGTCGGCGGCGGGCCGACCCCCCTGACCCTCCGTACCCGATCCACCGCCACCGGCGGTGTTCGACGCCGGGGCGCCGCCGGACCCTCCGGAGGCGCCCTGCGACCCACCGCCTCCACCGCCGTTCGAGACGGGCGGTGGCGACGGAGCGGGAGGTGGAGGCGCGGCGTTGCCGCAGATCTCGTCGGCAGAGGCGTACGCCGGCTTCCCGCCGCCCCAGCGCCATCCTTCGACGTCACCGTCGCGAACGGTGCTCGATGAGGCTCCTCCGGACGAGGTACTGAAGCCGCTCGACCCCGCAGGTGCGCGCGAGTACGACCAGAACTTCGGCTGTTGGCATGTGAGGCAGGACTTGTCACCCGGGCATCCCACACCGTCGATCGCGCAGACCGCGACGCCGAGACCACCGAAAGGTGCAACGGTCACGCTCGCCGCGCGTTGTAGCGCCTCGACACCTGTCAGGGTGCCGTTGAAGTGGATGCACACGCGACGCACCGAGCTGCCGTTGTCGATGACCACCCCCGCGCTGTTGGAGCCCGCGGCTGCGGCCACACCGGGTCGCAGCCCTGCGGCCGACTCGAGGACACCCGTGTCGCCGGCCTGGGGGGTCCCGAAGAGACCGACGCCCGCGAGCGCCAGGAATGCGACGACCGCGACGAGGCGCCTCACGTCACACCTCCAGCCGTCGCCGTGAGGTGACAACGGCCGACACGCCGATGAGGACGAGCACCAGACCGATGGCGAGCGCCATCCCGGCCGAGGTCACGCCGGTCGCCGGAAGTGTCGGTGCGGTTCCACCGGCACCCTCGCCGCCCGCCCCGCCGACCGGGTCGGACCCGGGAGCGGGAGCCGCCGTCCCCGACGGATCACCGGAACCCGACGGGTCCACGGGGTCGACACGACCGACCTCGCAGGTCTGTGCGGGAGCCACGACCGGCGGCAGGACGGACCGGAGCAGTCCCTGAACCGCCTGGGCGGAGGCGAACGCCGGCGAGAAGCCGGGCCAGCTTCCGTCGACGGTCTGGGTCGAGCGCAGGTACTGGTCGGGGGAGACGTATGTGGCCGGGTCGGCGCCCGACCAGCAGGTCTCCTCGGCGTCCCAGCCCGCCGCCGTGATCCCGATGATCGCGACGGCCGTCGAGTTCGGGTTCGACGGGTCGTCGGCGTTGAAGGACGTGAAGCCGCCGTCCGCCTTCCGGAGGCCGGCCAGGAACCCGAGTGCGTCGGTGATGACGTCGCCCTGGGGGTCGACACCACCGGCGATGAGCGCGGCCACGACGAGGCTCGTCGAGTCGACATCGGTTCCGAGGCCCGTCTCGAAACCTCCGTTGGAACTCTGCTGCGCCAGGAGCCACCCCACCGTCTCGACCGGAACCGTGCGTCCGAGAGCGACGTTGGCGAACGCGGCGAGAGGCGTCGTGTAGATCGACCCGTACGAGCCGTCGCCGATGCCCGCGTCGAGGATCGCCACGAGGTCCACCGGCGTTCCGTCGTCGCTCGGGTCGAAGGCGGCGGGGTCCTGGCCCGCTGCGGCGGCCAGGACGATCAGCTGTGCGGACTTTCCGACGCTCGGTGGCCCACCGCAGAGACCCTCGGCCTGGTCGTCCAGGTAGTCCCATGCGGAGTGCGAGCTGTTGGCGACCGCGTCGATCGCTGCGTCGGCCTCGGCGGCGCTCCACGCCGTCCCGGTCTGGCCGGTCTCGGCGATCGCCAGTGCAACGTCGGCGGTCGAGAAGCCACAGGCGAAGTCGCCGGGGTCCGAGGTGTCCCACCCGCCCGATGGCAACTGGGACGCTGCGAGGTACGAGACGGCGGCGGCGGCCGCTCCCTCGTTCGCGGGTGATGCTGCCCCGACGGGCAAAGACCACACGACGCAGGCGAGCGCGCTGAACAGCGCAGGAATGACGACTCGACGGGACATGTCCCACCTCCGGGGGCCCCTGTTCCACGAGGGCCCTGTGTTCCCGCCCGAGGGCGGTCTGCTGACGGATCACCGGGTGGACCCGGTGAACGAGGTGGGTTTCCTGGCTTCCGGCGGGAGCAGGGCTCCGGGACCGGTCACAGCTGCGGGTCAGCGCCGGACTTGCACCGGCTTCCCCCACCCCGCCGGAGCGGGGCGGCACGCACATCCGGGTACGTGCGCTCCTCGTCGGAGGTGAGGGTAGGCACAGGTGCCGTGCTCCCGCCACTCCACACGAGGTGTCGCCTCCGTGTGGGCCGCTCGGATCTTCCGTCGTAGGGCGTGCGACAGTAGGCGGCCGTGGACGATCGACCATCTCTCCATGCTGTGACGTGGCTGGTCTGGGCGATCGCGGCCGGAACGACGGTACAGCTCGCGCCGAGCCCGGTGTACGTCGTGGTCGTCATCGTGCTGTCGGCCCTGGTCGTGGAGGTCCACGGCCGCGACACGGCGCTCGCGCGGGCCTTCCCCGCCTTCCTCCTCCTCGGGGCGAGCTTCGCTGTCATTCGCATCGTCCTCACCGCTCTCACGGCACACGGCGCGGGCCGCACGCTGTTCACGCTGCCCGATGCCACCCTCCCCCGGATGCTCGGTGGCTTCACCGTCGGTGGGTCGGTAGAGCTCGAGGTCGTGCTCCAGTCGGCGGCAGAAGGTCTGGCCATCGTCGGCCTGGTGGCTGCCTTCGGCGCCTTCAACGCCGTCGTGTCCCACTACGAGCTCGTACAGACCGCCCCGCGCTCCTTCTACGAGCCTGGCCTCGTCGTCACCGTGGCGCTGGCCGTTGCGCCGGCGACGGTCGGGGCGATACGCGACGTGCGTCTCGCCGACCGAGCCCGAACGGGGGGTCGTCCGGCCCGCCGCGGGCGGTGGCTGCGCAACACGCTTCCCGTCCTCGAAACCGGTATGGAGCGTGCGATCCATCTCAGTGAGTCGATGGACTCCCGCGGTTTCGCGCGCCTGGCGCCGACTCGTGCGGACCATGTGGCGGCGTGGTGTGGGCTGGGCGCGTTGCTCGCGCTCGGCGGGGCGTTCGTGGCGCTCGTCGGACAACAGGACCTCGCCGCCGCCGGTCTCGCCTTCGCGGGAACGGCGTTGCTCACCGCCGCCGTCGTCGGCTCCTCCCGCTCGGTGCGTCGTTCGCGATACCGCGCGCGGAGCTTCCAACCCGCCGACTGGCTGGTGATGGCGGCGGCCGTCATGACGCCGGTCGTCGTCGCCGGCTTCTCCATGGCCGACGAGGGGTCGCTGAGCTGGAGCGCCTACCCCCTCCACATTCCCGATGTCAACGCACTCGTGGTCCTCGCGCTCCTGGGCCTCGCCGTCCCGCTCGCGCTCCGACCGGCGCCGACCCGGGAGCACATCTCGTGACCGGTGTCGACTTCCGCCGTGTCGGCGTGGCGTACCCCGGCCGGGCGGACGACCCGGTGCTCGAGGAGTTTGATCTCTCCATCGCGTCCGGTGAGGTGCTGCTGGTCGTCGGCTCCTCCGGATCGGGGAAGAGCACGTTGCTGCGCTGCGTCAACGGTCTCGTTCCCCACGCAACCGGTGGCTCGTTCCGCGGCGAGGTCGTGGTGGGCGGGCGCTCCACACGCCACGAGACGCCGCGGGAGCTCGCCGATGTGGTGGGCTTCGTGCACCAGGATCCCGAGGCCCATTTCGTCGTCGACCGCGTGGAAGAGGACATCGCGTTCGGGCTCGAGAACCTCGGAGCCGATCCCGCCACGATGCGCCGACGCGTGGAGGAGGCGCTCGATGCGCTCGGTATCGCTCACCTGCGCGGACGCTCGCCGGGCACGCTGTCGGGTGGCGAGCGGCAGCGTGCGGCGGTCGCCGGAGCGCTGGCGCTGGCCCCCGCTGTTCTCGTTCTCGACGAGCCGACGTCCGAGCTCGATCCGCAGGGCGCCGACGACGTCCTGTCGGCCCTCGCACGGCTCAACGCCGACCTCGGCACCACGGTGCTCCTCGCCGAGCACAGACTCGAGCGCGCTGCGCCGATGGCGGACCGCGCCGCCGTCCTGGCGCGCAGCAGTGATGCGGCCGCGACGGTGACGGCGATCGGTGACCCGGCAACGACGGTGTCGGCGTACTCCGGCGCTCCGACGGTGACGCACCTCGGGCGTGTCCTGGGCTGGGAGCCTCTGCCGCTCACCGTCAAGCAGGCGCGCGGGTTCGCGCAGTCGCGTCCGGCCCGGCTGGGTGAGCCGCCCCGCTCGCACGGCGCGGGAGCCGAGGGCCCCGGCGACGTTCTCGTGTCGTCCTCCCGCCTCGAGATCCGACAGGGCGCCACGACCGTCCTGCGCGACGTCGACTCCGAGGTACGGGAGGGTGAGGTCGTCGTCGTTCTCGGGCGGAACGGGAGCGGGAAGTCGAGCCTGCTCACCACCCTCGCCGGGCTCCACGACGAGCACGCCGGGAGCGTCACGCGGTCGGCCACCGTCGCGTACGTTCCACAGGATCCGAACGCCATGCTCTTCCGCCCCACGGTGCGCGAGGAACTGCTCGAGACCCTCCGTCTCACAGCCCGCCGCGGGACGTCCACCCGCTCCCCGACCACCGCACAGGGAGACAGCGATGGCGCCCGGGTCGATCACTGGCTCGACAGGCTCCGGCTCACCGCACTCGCCGACCGACATCCGCGCACGCTGTCGTCGGGTGAGCGGCAACGTGCGGCTGTCGCCGCGGTCGCAGTGGGAGGTGCCCGGGTCCTCCTTCTCGACGAGCCGACCCGCGGCATGGACGCCGAGTCGCGCACGGCCCTCGAGCACGCGCTCCGTGAGCACACTGCCGGTGGTGGCGCTGCGGTACTCGCCACCCATGACGTCGAGCTCGCGGCGCGTGTCGCCACACGGGCCATCGTCCTCGGTGACGGTGACATCGTGGCGTCGGGTGATGCGCGCGAGGTCCTCACCGACTCGCTGTTCGCCCCTCAGACGCTACGGGTCGTCCCACCGTTCCTGACGGTCGGTGAAGTGGAGCGCGCGTTGTCGGAGGCGGACACCCCGTGAGGCTCCTGGACCGGATCCGGCCGAGCCTCGTGTACACGCTGGCCGTCGTCGTGGGGGCTGCGGCGTTCCTGTACCCGTTCTTCCTTCCCGCCGAAGCCATCCCGGGCACCGGCCACGCCGGCGACGCCCCGATCGTGGCCGCCGCGCTCGGGCTGCTCGTGGTGGGTGCGATGGCACTCGAGGTGCGCCGGGGAACCATGAATGGCGCAACGATCGCGATCCTCGGGGTCCTGTCGGCGGTCGCCGGGCTCCTGCGCCTCCTCGACCTGCCCGGCGGCGGCAGCGGGATCTTTTTCGTCGTCGTCCTGGCCGGCGCCGCGTTCGGTGCGCGCTTCGGTCTGCTGCTCGGCTTCACGTCGATGGCCACCTCGGCCGTCCTGACGGGGGGTATCGGGCCCTGGCTCCCGTTCCAGATGCTCGGCCTGGCGTGGATGGGCGGTGGCGCAGGACTCCTCGGCCGTGTGACCGTGTCGCTCGACCCCCGCCTCGAAATCACCGCACTCGCTGCCTACGCGTGGGTGTGGGGCTTCATCTACGGGGCCATCCTGAACCTGTGGTTCTGGCCATTCGCCATCGGCGACGGAGACCTGGCGTGGAACCCTGACCTCAGCATCGCCGAAACCGTCTCGCACTACTGGTCGTTCTACGTCGCCACGTCGCTCGGGTGGGACGCAGCCGGTGCGCTGGCCAACGCGCTCCTCGTCGCCCTCACGGGTGCCGCTCTCCTTCCCGCGTTCCGGCGCTTCTCGGGGCGTCTCGAGCCCGTCGTGATCCTGGAACCCATGACCAACCGTCCGGACGTGACCGTTCGAGCGACCTGAGCGTCGCAGTCCTCAGGTCCGCGCCGGTTCGTCCTGCGCGCCACCACCCCCGGACGGCTCGGACGGCGCCGTGGCGTCCCGAAGGGTGAAGGTGAACGTCGAGCCCTCCCCGACGGTACTGGCGACGCTGATCTCACCGCCCAGTGCCTCGACGTAGCGCCGGACGATGGCGAGCCCGACACCCAGACCGGCCCGCGACGAGCGGGTGGACGCCGTGGACTGGAAGAACCGCTCGAAGACCCGCTCCAGATCCTCCGGTGGGATGCCGTCTCCCTCGTCGGACACGGAAATGGCGACCATTCCGGCACCATCGTCCCCGTCCGTGCTTGCCGTTCGACGCGCCGACACGCGGATGGGTGTGCCGGGCTCGGAGTACTTGGCGGCGTTCGTCAGCAAGTTGCCGAGAACGTGGCTGAAGGCCTCGCTCCCGGCCATGACCGTGATGGCGTCGTCGATCTCGATGTCGAGCTCGTGGTCGGCGAGCAACGGAGCGATCGGCTCGACGACGCCGGACACGAGACTCAGCAGACCCAGCGGCTCGGGCTCGACGGCCATCGCGGCATCGTCGAGCCGGACCGAGGCGAGGAGCTGGTCGATGAGCCGGGTGAGCTCCTTGGCGTTCCCCGATGCCCGGGAGAGGAGCTCCTTGCGCTTGTCGTCGTCGAGGCGGTCCCACTGAAGCAGAACGGTGTCGACGAAGGCGGTGGCGGCGGTGAGGGGCGTCCGCAGCTCGTGGGACGCCATCGACACGAACTCCGCCTTGAGTTCGTCGGCCTCCCGGAGGCGCTCCGCGAGCTCCTTCTCGCTCTCGAAGGCACGACGGAACCGCTCCTCGCTCACACGCAGGTCGGCGGTGGCTTCGTCGACCATCTCGTACGCACGGTCGCGTGCACGGAGCTGTGAATAGGCGAGCCCGAACAGCGCGAGGCTGATGAGGACCCCTGCACCCAACCAGACCCACTCCTCGGCGGTCCCGGTCTCCGGGAAGCCCTCCATCTCCGTGAAGCCGAGTTGCCACGGAGCACCGAAGACCGTCGCTTCGTCCTGTCCCCGGTATCCATCGCCCACGATCCGGACGGGTGGACCCGGCATGGCTGCGAGGAGGTGTTCACCACCGGGCTGGAGTTCCTGGAAGAGGGGGATCTCGGTGATGGGACCCTCGATATCCAGCCCGATCCCCGGCTCGGCCTGGACGGCCGGCGCGACCGCCGCTTCCAGGAACACGACCATCGCAGCCACGCCGGCTGGTTCACCGGTTGCATCGAACCAGGGCGCGGCGATGATTCCCAGCCAGTCCCTGGCGACCGGTTGGGTACCGGGGTCGCTCGTCGGCCCCGAAGCCTCGGCCTCGAGCAGGTCCTCGGGAGTCTTCGACCCGTCGAGGAGCTGGGGGATCTCGTCGATCAGCGTGAAGTCGACGACGCCGACGAGCGCAGCGCCGGTGTCGGTCGATTCGAGCAGTGACCCCTCAGAGATCAGGAAGTCGACGTCGAGCCCGATCGCGTTGAACCGGGTGAGATCCGGCGCAGCGTGCACGATGACCTGGTGGGTCCTGCCGGTACCCGGGTCGAGGGCCACGACGGTCGGTGTCCCGAAACTCCCCTCGAACGTCGAGATCCTCTCGCCGAGCGCGGGGAGATCCTCGTCGGGTGTGCGCTCGGTGATGATCGCCGCGTAGTTGGCGGGCAACTTGGACTCGATGGAGTCGATCCCGGGGTCGGCGAGGAACTCCTCGCGCGTCAGGCCATCTCCCTCAGCCTTCGCTGCGAGTTCGTCCACGAAACGCGCGTAGGGCTCGAGCGCGCGCTCGAGCCCGTCCTCGGCGAGCGCGTGGGTCGCTGCGTCGAAACGTGCCTCGGAGGCGCCGGCCAGTTGGAGTCGGCGAACCTGCCAGACGATGACGGCCGCCACCAGCAGGACCGCCAGGAACACCCAGGCCCACACGGTCGACCGCCGCCGGGCGGTCGACCTCGAATACTCCGACTCTGGAGGCGACATGCTGCACACCATCGTACGTGCCCCCGGACCGCCCTCTGACCACGACACGCCCCGGGCCCCGTGGAACCGGGCGGCCCTGCGGACCGCGCCGGTAGCGTGGCCGGATGCCGCTTCCCCGCTCGCTCAGCGCCTTCCGGTACCGCCCGTTCACCCTCCTGTGGTCGGGCGCGTTCGTCTCCAACATCGGGCGCTGGATGGAGGCCGTGGCCGTCGGCGTCCTCGTGACGGAGACGACCGACCAGGCAGGCTGGACCGGGCTCGTGGCGGTCGCCGCCTTCGCTCCCAACGCCTTTCTCAGCCCACTGGGTGGTGCGCTCGCCGACCGCTACCACCGCCGGCTGCTGCTGCTCGGCACCATGGGCGTGCAGTGCGCTCTTGCCGTGGTGCTGACACTCCTGGCTCTGGGAGGCGTTCCGTCGCCGGGGGCCGTGACGCTCATCGTGTTCGTTGCCGGGTGCTTCGGGGCTCTGGGGTTCCCCGCCTACCAGGCGATCCTGCCCGAGCTCGTCCCCCGCGACGACCTCCCGGGTGCGGTGGCACTCGCGTCGGCCCAGTGGAATCTCGGGCGTGTCATCGGACCGGCGTGCGCGGGCATCGCCATCAAGCTCGGGGGGTACAGCTGGGCCTTCGGGATCAATGCGGCCAGCTACGCGGCCGTGATGGCCGTGCTGGTGATCCTTCCCCTGCGCCGCCAGAAGCCCGTCGTCACGCGGCTCTGGGAGACGATCACCGACGGCTTCCGGTATGTCCGCAACGAGCCGGGGATCCGGGCAACGCTCGTGTACATGCTGGTCACCGTCTTCCTCGCCGCACCGTTCATCGGCCTCATCCCCGCCATGGCCATCAAGGTGTTCGACGCGGGGACCGGGGGTACGGCAGCGCTCGTGTCGGCCCAGGGCCTCGGCGCCGTCGTCACGGGCGTCCTGTTCGGTTCGATCCAGGCGCGGCTGGGATCGCGCCGCACGCTCCTGGTGTCCGTCTGGCTCCTGCCGCCCGCACTCGTGCTCTACGCGCTCGCACCCTCCATCTGGCCGGCTGTGGTGGCGATCTTCGTGGTCGGTGCCGTGTACCTGGGCGCGCTCTCGAGCTTCACCACGATCGGCCAGTTGCGCGCCCCCGACGAAATGCGCGGCCGGGTGATGAGCGTGCTCATGATGATCCTCGGTGGCCTCTTCCCTCTCGGATCTCTTCTCCAGGGTGCCGTCGGCGACCGCATCGGGCTCCGGGTCACCGTCGCCGGAGCGGCCGTTCTCTACGGTGGCGCACTCGCGTGGCTGGCCACGCAACGACAGTCGCTCCTCGCTGCGCTCGATGTGACCCCGACACACACAGCAGCGAGCGGGTAGCGTCGCCGACCACCGTCGCCGAGAACCCACGAGACCGAGGAAGGCCAGACGTGCACACGAACAAGGCCGGCGAACCCATTGTCACGACCGAGCGACACGGCTCGAGCGCCCTCGTCACGCTCAACCGTCCCGAGGCGCGCAACGCCGTCAGCGGCGAGGTCACCGAGTCGGTCACCGAGGTGCTCGACGACCTGGAGGCCGACACGTCGGTCCGGGTCGTGGTTCTCACCGGTGCCGGAGAGGTGTTCTCGGCAGGAGCCGACCTCAAGCTCGCGGCGGAGGGGAAGATCGACAGCATCGCCCATCCCGACTACGGCTTCGCCGGTGTGGTGCAACGGAACTTCCCGAAGCCGCTGATCGCCGCGGTCAACGGGCCGGCGTTGGCGGGCGGGTTCGAGATCGTCCTGTCGTGTGATCTCGTGGTCGCCGGTACCGACTCGCGCTTCGGGATTCCCGAGGTGAAGCGCGGGCTCATCGCCGCTGCCGGAGGCGTCATCCGACTCCCGCGGCGCGTCCCCACCGCCGTCGCCCTCGAGCTGGCCATGACCGGTGATCCCATCGACGCCGAACGTGCCCGTGTGCTCGGCCTCGTCAACCGTGTCGTGGAGCCGGGCGGTGTCGTCGACGAGGCGCTGTCACTCGCCGATCGCATCGCGGCCAACGCTCCGCTGGCGGTACGCAACTCGCGGCGCATCATGCGCGAGTCGGTCGACCTCGAGGAGGACGCCGCCTGGGACTTCCAGAAGGACCTCCTGGCGGAGGTCTTCTCACACCCCGACGCGCTCGAAGGCCCACTGGCGTTCGCCGAGAAGCGCGACCCGGCGTGGACGAGCGGCTGAGGGCCCCGGAGACACCACCGTCCGGAGCCGACATAGGGAGTAACTGCTCCTAGAATCGTTGCTCATGACAACGACCGAGCGGGAGAGCTGGCGCGTGGAGGAGCTCGCTCGCCGCGGTGATGTCTCGGTCGACACCGTCCGCTTCTACCAGAAGCGCCGGCTCCTGCCGCCGCCCCGCCGTGAGGGGCGCATCGCCTGGTACGGCCCGGACCACCTCGAGCGCCTGGGGCGGATCCGCGACCTCCAGCGAGAGGGGTTCCCCCTCGCCGTGATCGGCCGGATCCTCGACGGGGAGCTGGACGCCACCGACGTTCCGCTCGCTGCAGCCGTCGCGCAGGCCGAGGACGTCGCCACCGACGCCGAGCTGCTCAGCGCCACCGCGTTGTCCGAACGAGCCGGCGTACCCCCGGCCATCGTCGAAGCCGTGGTGCGTGAGGGTCTCCTCGTGCCGCGCCTGTCGGAGGGACAGCCCACCTTCACCGTCGCCGACGTCGAGATCGTCCGCGCCGGGCTCCGGCTCCTGGAGACCGGTCTCCCGCTCCCCGAGCTCCTCGGGCTCGCGCGCCGCTACCACGACTCCGTGCACGATGTGGCCGAAGAGGCCGTCGCCCTGTTCGACGAGCACGTCCGTGAGCCTCTGCAGGACGCTGACCTCACCGACGACGAGAAGGCACAGCGTCTCGTGGAGGCGTTCCGGGTCCTCCTGCCGTCGGTGACGGCTCTCGTGGAGCATCACTTCCGACGCGTCCTGCTCCAGGTAGCCCAGGAGCACCTGGCGGCAGTGGGCGAGCCCGCGGAGCTGGCTGCCGCCGACGCCGAGGCGGTTCGGCTCGACTCGGGCTCGCCGGACGTCCCGTGACCGAGCGCCGCGTGCACGACGCGGTCCTGCCCGCGCCGGACCAAAAGGCCGCTGTCGTCGAGGAGATGTTCGACACGATCGCGCCGCGCTACGACCTCGTGAACCGGATCATGACGGGAGGACAGGACGAACGGTGGCGCCGTCGGACCGTCGAGACCCTGCAACTCCCGTCGTGGAGCGTGGTGCTCGACGTCGCGTGCGGAACCGGCGACCTCTGCCGTGCCCTGGCCGACCGGCGGTACAGGCCCGTCGGCGTCGACTTCTCGGCGGGGATGCTGCGGAGGGCCCGGACCCGTGAGCCGCTCGTGCGCGCCGATGCCCTCACGCTTCCCGTCGCGGCCGGTGGCGTCGACGGCATCGTCTGCGGCTTCGGGCTCCGGAACTTCTCCGATGTCGAGGCCTTCGTCGGCGAGTGCCACCGGGCCCTGCGCAGTGGAGGCCGCGTCGCCGTGCTCGAGACCGCCCGGCCGACGAGCTCCGTTGTGCGGGCGGCACACGGGTTCTACTTCGGGCGGATCGTGCCGCGTATCGGGGCCTGGTTGTCCGACGCGGAGGCCTACCGGTACCTGCCGGCCTCCACCGACGCTCTTCCGGAGTCGGAGGTTCTGCTCCGGCAGTTCCGCTCCGGTGGATTCCCGGACGTCGAGCGCGAGGTTCTCGGCCTCGGGGCGATCCAGCTGCTCGTGGGCACGCGAGCGTGAACCAGTCCGTCGACGACCGCGCCGCCGGCGCCGACACCACCCCGGGCCTGGAACTGGTCGACCACGTCACAGGTGACGACTTCGCGTGGATCACGCCGCGCGGGAGCTTCGTCGCCTCAGGGTCCGCGGCGGAGTACCCGCTCGACGAGGTCCACGACCGCCTCGCGGACATGACGGTGGAGGACGAGGTCGGAGCTCCCGGGACCGGCGCCGTGGCATGCGGAGCACTTCCCTTCGATCCGAGCCGGCACGACTCGGTGATGCTCCGTGTCCCCACGTCGGTCACCGGGGTGACGGCGTCGGGCACGTGGTGGCGCACAACCGTGGCCGGCGGGAACGACGACCTCCACGTCTCCACGGCGTATTCCGCTGCACCGGACGCCCTGCGGGACCGGGCCGAGGTCCCGCAACCGGGCACGGCGCGGTCCGGTCGCACGGCCACGGCGACGTCGCTTCCCGACCGCGACGGATGGGCCCGCATGGTCGCCGCCGCGCTCGCGCAGATCCGGCGTGGCGAGTTGGCGAAGGTCGTGCTGGCGCGCGAGGTCGCCGTCGAGCTCGGCGGGGCTGCGCACCTGGGCGCTGTGCTGGGTCACCTCGCCTCGACGACGCACGGTGCGTTCGTGTTCTCCGACCGCTCGTTCGTCGGTGCCTCGCCGGAGCTCCTGATCCGGCGTTCTGGTCCGCACGTCGAGTCGCAACCGATGGCCGGGTCCGTTCCGGTCTCGGCCGACGATGCGACGGCGGCGACGAGCCTCGCCGCGCTCACGCGTTCGGGAAAGGACCGCGACGAGCACCGTGTCGTCGTCGAGGCTGTGGCCGACGTGCTCGCGGACCACTCGCTGCGCGTCGATGTTCCCGACGCTCCCGAGCTCGTCCGACTCCCCTCCGTCGCCCACCTCGCAACCCGGATCACCGCCGAGCTCCCCGCCACCACCCCCGGTGAAGCGGTACCGTCCGCCCTCGACCTCGCTCTCCTTCTCCATCCGACACCCGCCGTGGGGGGAACGCCGCGGGACCGGGCGGTCGCCCTCATCGATGTGCTGGAGCCCTTCGACCGCGGGCGCTACGCCGGACCGGTCGGCTGGGTGCGTGCCGACGGCGACGGTGAGTGGGCCGTTGCGCTCCGCTGTGGTCTCCTCGACGGCGCGCTCGCCCGGCTGTTCGCCGGAGCGGGCATCGTCAGTGGTTCCGACCCGGACCGGGAGTGGGACGAGACGGAGGCCAAGCTGGCGCCGATGCTCTCGGCTCTCGGCGTGCCGCGACCCGTGAGTTGACTCTCTGTTGACCCTCGCGTGAGCGCGCGCTGACCGGGTCATCGGTACGGTCGGGGTGTGGAGAGGACCCGGGGAGACCTGAGAGGCCCGAGCTGGCGCACAGGGCGACGGAGCGACCGGCGCAACAGCCCGGAACGGCACACGCCGTGAACGACACGATGGTGCTGGCGGCCATGGTGCTCGGGCTCATGGCTCTCGCCGCGCTCCCCCGCCTGTGGTCGGGTCTCCGGCGATGGTCCGCCACCCGGACGGGTCACCACCCCCGACACGGCAGCTGTCCCTAGAGACAGCACCGTTACGCTGCGGCCGTGGCCACGGTTCTGCTCGTCGAGGACGATCGCGACATCGCTGAGCCGCTCGCGCGGGTTCTCCGCCGCGAGCAGCACCGTGTCGAGGTCGTGTCGAACGGTGCCACGGCTGCACAACTCGGTGTCGACGAGCGCTTCGACCTCGTCATCCTCGACCTCGGGCTTCCGGACCTCGACGGACTGGAGGTGTGCCGACAGCTCCGCGCCGCACACAGACGGCTTCCCATCCTCATCCTCACGGCACGTGCCAGTGAGGTCGATGCGGTCGTGGGTCTCGATGCCGGCGCCGATGACTACGTCACCAAGCCGTTCGGCGTCGCCGAGCTCCTCGCCCGCGCCCGCGCCCTCCTTCGCCGCGGAACCGTGCCCGGCGACGGGGACGACCGGGGTGGGGAAGCCGGTGGGGGGACCGGCGTGCGGATCGACCGTGAGGCCCGCCGAGCCTGGTCCGGCGACACCGAGCTCGACCTCACGGCCAAGGAGTTCGATCTCCTCCACGCCCTGATGAGCGAGGCCGGGAGCGTCGTGACGAGGGAACGGCTGATCGACGACGTGTGGGACATCCACTGGTCGGCGTCCACCAAGACCCTCGACATGCACATCTCCTCGCTCCGGAGGAAGCTCGGTGACAACGCGTCGTCGCCCCGGTACATCTCGACCGTCCGGGGTGTCGGCTACCGCTTCGAATCCGACTGAGCATGCGGCAACGCATCCTCATCGCGTTCATCGCCTTCTCCGTCCTCCTCATCGCCGCACTCGGTGTTCCCCTCGGGCTCGTGGGTACACGGCTCGTCCACGACCAGGCCGTGGAGCGACTCCAACAGCAGGCCTTCTCCACTGCCTCGAGCCTCGACCGCGAGATCCGTGCCGACCCGTCGGCACTCGACGAGTCGCTCGTCGAGGAGTTCACCCCCGACGACCACCAGGTGGAGGTCCGGACGGTGAGCGGTGGTCTCTTCAAGGCCGGCGACGACATCGAGGGAGCCGTCCTGTCGCGCCTGGCGCCGATCAACGACGAAGCCTCCGTGCGGGTGTCGACGAGCCGATCCGCTCTCGACGCCCGAACCCGCGAGGTCTGGCTGATCGTCACCGTCGTCGGGATCGCGGCACTGGTCGGTGCCGTTCTGATCGCCGTCTTCACGGCACGGCGACTCACCTCTCCGCTCGACACACTGGTCGACAGCGCCGAACGGCTCGGCGCCGGCCAATTCGACGTGCGGACGAGCCCGACGGGGTTGGCCGAGATCGACAAAGTGGGCAGCGAGCTCGACATGGCAGCCGCCAGGATCGGGGCCCTCCTCTCCCGTGAGCGTGCCTTCGCCGAGAACGCCTCCCACCAGCTGCGCTCGGTCATCACAGCGCTGCGCATCAGGGTCGAGGAGCTGGCGACGATCGAGGACCGCTCCGATCTCGACGACGAGATCGACACCACGCTGCGCGTCGTCGATCGACTCGAGGGCACCGTCGAGGAGCTCCTGGCTCTCTCGCAGAGCGGTCGCATCGGCGACGCGGAGGTCGTGGGAGCAGACGATCTGATCCACGGTTGCGCGGAGCGGTTCCGACCGGTCTTCGCCGCCAGGGGCCGCGTGCTCGTCGTCGACATCGGGTCACGGAGTGAGGTGCGGGTGAACCCCGCTGCCGTGGGCCAGGCTCTCGACGCCCTCGTCGACAACTCCCTGCAGCACGGTGCCGGCACCGTCGTCATGGCTTCAGGCGATCAGAAGGACTCGGTCGTCCTGCGTGTCTCCGACGAGGGATCGGGCATCGCCGACGACGCCCGGGCGCAGGTGTTCCGGCGGGGGGTGTCCCTGAGCGGTAGCAGTGGCCTCGGGCTCCCCATCGCACGCGAGATCGTCGAACTCGAGCACGGACGGCTGGTGCTGACGAGCGGGCGCCCTCCCGTGTTCGAGATCTACCTCCCGCGCGCCAGGGAAGCTGCTCGGTAGGAGGGCCGGCGCACTCTTTACCCGCCCTTTGCCCGGCGCTGGGGTCCCGCAGACGCGTCGGTTCGTATCGTGCAGGGCCCGACTCGCACCGTTCCAGGAGGTGCCCGTGGCGACCCTCGAGAGGATGCGGACCACCGACAGGATCGGTCGGTGGGCCCACGGCTACGCCCGTGAGCGCCGGGTGGTCGACGGCGGGCCCACGAGATGGCAGCTCCCCGCCTCCGATCTCGTGGAGCTCGAGACGTTCGTCGAGGGAGGGCTCGTCGAGCTGTTCGAGTCCGGGTCCTTCCGCCTGGCCGGGCCTCCGACGCACCAACGCGACTACGCGCCGCCGTCGGGGGGAGCGCACATGGACGACCCCCGTCGGCGACTCGTCCAGCTCCAGGCCTTCGGGGAGCTCGTCACCCAGCACGGCTGGCCCGCCAGCAGGATCGTTCTCGACGACGGCGTCGACCTCATGGGACTGGGCGCGGATCACGAGGTCCGTGTCGCCTGCGAGACGCGCGCGACACACGAGGAGGGCCGGGAGCTCCTGGACCGGCTGAACGACGACGGGCCGTTGGGGGACGCCGAGCGGTCGAAGCTCCGTGCCCGGCTGCACGGGCTCCGCCCCGAGGCGCTCTGGATCGTGGCGCCGGGAGTCCGGGCCGCCTTCCGCTTCCACCCCGACGGTGATGCGGGGAAGCCGACCCTCACCCGCACCATCGCACTCCCGGCCGCACTCGACGGGCGCCTGGAGTGCCCGGCCTGCGGCGCCGAGGACCTGTGGGGGATGCGCCTCACCTCCGACGGGCGGATCACGCTGATGTGCAACGTGTGCGAGGAGCGCTGGTCGCGCAACCCCCGCTGCTGACCCCGGCCGGCAGAGCCCGACGCGTCTCCGGTCAGGCGAGCCCTTCGACGGCGTGCACGATCCGGCGGTGATGCTCGACGTTCGCGGCGCGGTCGGTCGATGCGATCAGCATCCGGACACCCCCGGACTCCAGCCCTGACGACATCGAGCGTCCGAGATCGGTTGCGGTCGCGACGCGCTCGACGGGAATCCGGTGGAGGGTGGCGAGAGCTGCGAGGTCGAGGCCGTGCGAGGTGCCGAACACCTCCTCGAAGCACCTGTCGCTGACCGACGGACTGGAGGCCTGGGGAAGGAACGAGAAGATCCTCCCCGTCGTTGTCGACAACGACGAGGAGGAGGTCGATGTCGCGCTCGACGGCCCGGAGCAGCGCGTTGGAGTCGTGGAGAAGGCACAGATCCCCGACGAGGGCGAGCGTCGGGCCGTCGGAGGTCGCGGCGACCCCGAGAGCCGTCGACACGAGTCCGTCGATCCCGTTGGCGCCCCGGTTGGCGACGATGCGCAACCCGCGACGATCGGCCGCGAACGCCTCGACGTCTCGGACCGGCATGCTCGACGCCACAACGAGTGTGGATCCCTGCGGAGCGGCCGCTACGACGTCGTGGGCGATGCGTGGCTCGGTCAGCTCGTCGGACCGGCCGAGCTCGGCGTCGACGGCCCGGCGCGCGCCCGACTCGGCGGCCTCCCATGCGTCGATCCATGCCGGATCGGGAGCGGTCGCGCCGTCCAGGCGTGTGGAGGTGCTGCGAGGAGTTCGTCGGCATCGGCGTGGACGACGAGGTCGGCGCCATGTGCCGGGTCGGGCCAGCCACCGGGACGATCCACGACGATTCGCCGCGCAACACGGTCCAGCCATGACACGGCGACCTTCGACGTCGGGACCGCACCCAGTTGCACGACCACGTCGGGAAGCAGGCGCTGCGCGAGCTCGTCGTCGCGAAGCAGGAGGTCGTAGGTCGTCACCGTCGCGAGCGACGTGGAGTCGGCACCCGTCCTGAGACCCGACAACGGATCGGCGAGGACGGGCCAACCGAGTCTTCCGGCGAAGGCGCCGACCGCGCCCGTCCCGGCGTCGGTCCCCCAGCCGGCGACCACGACGCCCCGTGCGACACCTCGAACCGCAGCGCAGACGGCCTCGATCGCTCTGTCGCCGGGGCTCGCACCCGGAACCGCTGACGTCCAGGGTCTGTCGCCCGGCCGACCCGGTGCCTCGACGAGCGGTGCACCCGTCGGAACCAGCGGCTCGTGGAACGGGAGGTTCAGGTGGACCGGGCCGGGGATTCCGGCCGTCGCCTCGCACACCGACCGTGCCGCGAGGGAACGCCACACGCGGCCGACGCCCGGACGGTCCTCGGGCGGCCCCGGATCGCAGAACCAGCGCACCGACCGGCCGTAGAGGTGGGTCTGGTCGATCGTCTGGCCCGCTCCGACGTCTCGCAGCTCTGCGGGACGGTCGGCTGTGCACACGATGAGTGGGATCCGACCGTGATCGGCCTCGACGACCGCGGGATGGAAGTTGGCCGCTGCCGTCCCCGAGGTCGAGAGCACCACGGCGGGGCGACCGTCGCCGCGGGCACACCCGAGCGTGAAGAAGGCCGCCGACCGCTCGTCGAGGAAGACCTCGAGCCGGATCCGATCGTCGGACGCCAGCGCGAGCGCCAGGGGTGTCGATCGCGATCCGGGGGCCAGGGCTGCCATCCGGACTCCACCCCGTACCCATTCGTCGACGAGCGTCCGGGCGAACGACGTCGTGGCGTCACGGTCGCCGACCGGTGCCGTCACGGCGTTCTCCCCGGCTGTCGGCGGCAGGCGAGAATGGGTCCGTGAAGGTCGTCCTGGTCCACGGGTTCACCCAGACTGCCGCGTCGTGGGGCCCGGTTGCGGATGCCCTGTCGGACTCGTTCGACGTGGAGACCGTCGATCTCCCCGGGCACGGCGCCCGCGGGGCGGACCGGCCGACCTCGTTCGAGGAGGTGGCGGCCGACCTCGGCGACCGCTGCGGCGAGGCCGCCTACGTCGGCTACTCCCTCGGGGGCCGTCTCGTGTTGCGCCTCGCCCTCGACCGTCCCGAGGTCGTGCGGGCCGCCGTACTCATCGGCGCGTCGCCCGGGATCGACGACCCGGTTCAGCGGGCGCTTCGCACGGACGCCGACGACGAACTGGCGACCCGCATCGAGGAGGTCGGCACCGCGGCCTTTCTCGACGCATGGCTGGCACAGCCGCTCTTCGCCACCCTTCCCGCCGAGGTCGCCGGTCTCGCCGACCGTCTCGACAACGAGCCCGAGGGCCTCGCGGCCGCTCTGCGCGTACTCGGGACCGGCGCGCAGGTACCGGTGTGGGACCGTCTCGCCGGTCTGGCTCCACCGACGTTGCTCATCGCGGGCGCACTCGACGAGAAGTTCGCCGTGCTCGCCGGCTCCATGTCGGACGCCACCGGGCCGCACGTGATCCCCGCCGTGGTGGACGACGCCGGCCACGCCGTCCAGCTCGAGAAGCCCGCAACCGTGGCGGGCCTGGTGGCGGACTTCCTCGGGGCCGTGGAGTCGTCGGAGACCGACGGTCGCAGCTGAGCGCCCGGTCACGATCCCACCGCCAGTCCACACGCAGCGAGAGCCGACCACAGGAGCTGGACACGGCCGGTGCCGGCGAGCGCCGGGATCAGGTCGTGTGGCGTGTGGGCACGGGCGACGACACGTGCGAGAGCACCGGCGGGGATCCCGGCCACCAGGGCCATGAGCGCCCACGGGCTCGTCCAGGCCAGCGGGACGGCAGCGAGAACTCCGCCGGCCAGGCACGCTGCGTAAAGGACGCGCGCCGCACGGTCACCCACCCGCGCCGCGAGGGTGTGTTTGCCCGCCGACGTGTCCGTGCCGATGTCGCGGATGTTGTTGGCCAGCAGCAGCGCCGCCGCGAGCAGGCCGACGCCGGTTGCGCCCCACCATGCAGCGGCCGGGATCTCCTCGGCGACGACATAGGTGGTGCCGACCGTCGCCACGTAGCCGAAGAAGACGAGGACCATGAGTTCGCCGAGCCCCGAGTAGCCGTAGGGGCGCGGTCCGCCCGTGTAGAGCACGCCCGCCGCGAGTGCGGCGACGCCGACGAGGAGCAGCCACGGGCTCACGACGAGGCTGAGCAGCAGGCCGACGGCGGCGGCAACGGCGAACGACACCACTGCGGCCGTCCTCACCGACGACGCGCGCGCTGCCCCCGACGCGGTGAGCCGCAGAGGACCGACCCGATCGACATCGGTTCCCCGCACGCCGTCGGAGTAGTCGTTGGCGTAGTTGACGCCTACCTGGAGTGCCAGCGCCACGACGAGCGCCCCGGGGGCCCGCCACCACACCGGGTCCGGCGAGTGTGTCGCGACAGCAGCGCCCACCAGAACCGGCGCCACTGCTGCGGGCAGGGTGCGGGGACGGGCACCGGCGAGCCAGAGGTGCCAGCCGGTCGGCACGGGCGCCGCGGCCGATGAGCTCACGGACGCTTGGGGAACTGGCCGAAGTCGGGTGGTCGCTTGTTGACGTACGCGTCGCGCCCCTCCTGGGCCTCCTCGCTCATGTAGTAGAGGAGTGTCGAGTCGCCCGCCAGCTGCTGGATCCCGGCCAGGCCGTCGTCGGCGGCGTTGAGCGACGCCTTCAGCATCCGGAGCGCCAGCGGGCTGTGGCGCAGCATCTTCCGGCACCACTCGACCGTGGTGACCTCGAGGTCGGCAAGCGGCGTGACGGTGTTGACCAGACCCATGTCGAGGGCGGCCTGCGCGTCGTACTGCTCGCACAGGTACCAGATCTCACGGGCCTTCTTCTGCCCGACCATCCGGGCCAGCAGTCCCGAGCCGTAGCCGCCGTCGAAGGACCCGACCTTGGGGCCGGTCTGACCGAACCGGGCGTTGTCGGCCGCGATCGTGAGGTCGCACACGACGTGGAGTACGTGACCGCCGCCGATGGCGTAGCCGGCCACCATCGCGACCACGGGTTTCGGGGTGCGACGGATCTGGATCTGGAGGTCGAGCACGTTGAGACGACCGATGCCCTGCTCGTCCTTGTAGCCGTCGTCGCCGCGGATGCGCTGGTCGCCACCCGAGCAGAATGCATCGGGCCCCTCGCCCGTGAGGACGATGACGCCCGTCCCGGGGTCGTCGCGGGCGACGTCGAAGGCGTCGCGCAGCTCGAAGAGGGTCGTGGGCCGGAAGGCGTTGCGGACCTCGGGCCGGTTGATGGTGATCTTGGCCATGCCGTCGGCCGCCTCGTGGCGGATGTCGACATAGGCGTCACGGTCGCGAGGCGCCACCGGGGCCCAGTCGGCGCCGGGGCGGATGGCGGGCTGCGTCGTCTCGGATTCCATGGGCGTCCTCACTCTGGGAGCGATCACTCCGACGGTTAGCCTAGTCGTGTGGACCCCCGGGATCGCCAGTGACGCGTGAGCTCGTGGCCGTCGTCGGAGGCGGGCGCATGCCCCGCACGGCGGTGGCCCGGGCGGTGTGCGACGCCTGGGACGCCGGCGACGCCGTCGCGGTCCTGGATCCGGCCTCGTCGCCCGCCGCGGTGGAGGCGCAGGTCGAGAGCCTCGACGCCACACGGCTGATCGACTCGTCGGGCCCGCACCGGGTGGCCACGGGCACGCCCGTGGAGCCCGACGTCGTGGCGGTGGTACTCACGTCAGGGACGACGGGCACGCCGGCAGCGGTCACGCTCACGGGCACGGGCATGCACGCCATGGTTGCCGGCGTCTCGGCGGCACACGGAGCCGGTGGGACCGCGCAGACGTGGCTGTGCTGTCTTCCGCTGCACCACATGGCCGGCCTCGGAATTCTCGCCCGGCACCATCTGGGCGGCGACGGCCTCGTCATCCACGAGTCGTTCGACGCGGCCGCCGTTGCCCGGGCGCCGACGGAGAGCGGCGCCACGATCGTGTCGCTGGTCCCGACGATGCTCCACCGGATGCTCGAGGAAGGCGTGCCCGTCGACGGCTACCGCGCCCTGCGCCTGGGTGGTGGACCGGTGCCCGACGGCCTGAGACGGCGCGCGGAAGAGGCCGGCGGTCGTGTCGTCGCGACGTACGGCATGACCGAGACCTGGGGTGGGTGTGTGCACGACGGCGTGGCCGACGCAGGCGTGGACCTTCGCATCGGTGAGGGGGGAGAGATCCAGGTGCGTGGCACGGTCGTCACCCCGGGCTACCACCGCGACCCGGAGCGGACCCGGAGAGCCTTCACCGCCGACGGCTGGCTCCGGACGGGCGACGTGGGCGAGCTCACGGCCGGCTCGCGGGGAGAGCCCGACCGGCTGCGCGTGGTCGACAGGATCAAGGATCTCATCATCTCCGGCGGTGTGAACGTCAGCCCCACGGCTGTGGAGGCGGCGCTCATCGGGCATCCGCGTGTCGCCGACGTCGCGGTTGCCGGCGCACCCGACGATGAGTGGGGCGAGCGCGTCGTCGCTCACGTGGTGCCCGTCGACCCCGGCGAACCACCCGACCTGGATGCGCTGCGCGCGTTCGCCGCGCACTCGCTCCCCGCCCCGTCGCTGCCTCGGGACGTCCGGGTCACCGAGCGCATCCCGCGTACGCCGGGCGGCAAGATCCGACGGGTGGAGCTCAGGCACTGACCACGGGGCCGGTAGCACCGGTCGGCGCCCCGCTCAGTCCTCCACGACCGTGATGGCGTCCTCGGGGCAGTTGGCGGCGCCGATGCGGGCCTGGTCGACGTGCTCGGGGGCGACATCGGGCTCCCGGATCACACAGTGGCCGTAGTCGTCGGCGGAGTAGACGTCGGGGCCCAGGGCGTAGCACCGGCCGTGCCCGACACACAGGTCGGGGTCGACCTGGACCCTCACCGGGCTCACAGGCGCTCCCCCGGCGTGAACTCCAGGGGGAGGTACTCCACCTCACGGATCGTCAGCGAGTACCGCGGTGTCTCACCGTCGGGAAGGACGTAGTCGCCGATACGCCCGTGGAGCACCTCGAGGGCCACGCGCATCTCGAGGCGTGCCAGGTGCGACCCGAGGCAGCGGTGCACACCACCACCGAACGCCAGGTGCTTGTTCGACTCGCGTTCGAAGTCGACGACGTCGGCATCGGAGAAGTGGCGGTCATCGGTGTTGGCCGACGCCAGGAGGCACGTCACGGTCTCGCCGGCGGTGAGGGTCTCGCCGTCGACGTCGACGTCCTCCATCACGAGACGCGGAACGCCCGGGACCGGCGTCTCCCAGCGCAGCAGCTCCTCCACCGCGCCGGGAATCAGCGACGGGTCGGCCACGAGGGCATCACGGCGGTCGGGACGCTGCGCCAGGTACGAGACGGCACACCCGAGGGAGGCCGTGACGGTGTCGAGTCCGGCGAGGAGGAAGAGGTAGCAGATGTCGAGGATCTCGTTGCGGGACAGCGTGCGGCCGTCGACCTCGGCGTCGAGGAATCCCGAGATGAGGTCGTCGCGGCGGTCACGGGAGCGCTCCTCGATCACCTCCTCGAAGTAGGCGTAGATCTCCTGGCCCGTGGCGTCACGGATCGCCTTATCGCCCTCGGCGTCGTCGGCGACCGGTCGGATGATGTCGTTCTTGAATCGCAGGAACAGCTCGAGGTCGTCGAGCGGGAGCCCGAGCATCCGGAGGAAGACGGTGCACGGGAACGGGATGGCGAACTGCGAGTCGAACTCGCAGCGGCCGTCCTCGATGAACCCGTCGACGAGGTCGTTCGCCAGGCTCCGGATGTCGTCCTCGAGCAACGCCATCTCGCGCGGGGCGAAGAGCGGATCGAGGAGGCGGCGGTACTGAACGTGCTCGGGTGGGTCGATCTGGAGCGGGATCAGCGGACGGACCTGGCCGATCTGCACGGCGTCGAACTGCGAGGAGAAGAGCTCCGGGGAGCGGAGCGCCCAGTGGACGTGCTCATGGCGCGTGAGCAGCGCCATGCCCATCTCCTCGACACGCGTCACCGCTGCCTCGTCGCGCATCGACGCGTGGAACTGCTGGGGGTTCCCGCCGATCTCCGGGTCGTAGTCGGCGCCGGGTCGTACCGTGTCGAGGGGATGGGGAGAGCCGTCGTCGTCGAACATCGCCCGTCACCCTAACGGTGTCGACCGCCACTGCGGAGCCAACCTGCGAACGGCGGTAGCGTGCCGCCCATGTCCGACACACAGCACAACGACCCGTTCCTCGACGCCACCTCCCAGGCCGAGCTCGTCCGTTCCGGCGAGGCGAGCCCGTCCGAGCTCGTCGAGGCCGCCATTTCACGCGTCGAAGAGCTCAACGGGGAGCTCAACGCCGTGATCCACCCGCTCTTCGAGAAGGCCCGGGCGTCGGCCGCCGCCGACTTCCCGACGGGCCGTTCCGCGGGTACCGATCGTCCTCAAGGACCACGACGGCGAGTCGGCCGGCGATCCCGTGTGCCACGGCATGCAGCTCCTCAAGGACGTGGGGCTCACCGGCGAGCGCGACTCCTACCTCTTCGCCCGGCTCCGGCACGCCGGATTCGTCCCGATCGCGAAGACCAACACCCCCGAACTCGGCCTGATGCCGACCACCGAACCCCGCGCCTTCGGACCGACCCACAACCCGTGGAACACCGAGCACACGCCCGGTGGGTCGAGCGGTGGATCGGCAGCCGCCGTTGCATCGGGCATGGTTCCCGTCGGGCACGCTGGCGACGGCGGCGGCTCCATCCGGATCCCGTCCAGCGCGTGTGGTCTCTTCGGCCTGAAGCCCACCCGCGGCCGCACCTCCATGGGCCCCGACGAGCACGACCCCTGGAACGGTCTCGTCGTGCGGCACGTCCTCACACGCACGGTACGCGACTCCGCTGCCGTTCTCGACGTGATCGCCGGCAGTGCTCCGGGCGACCCCTACCGCGAGCCACTCCCCGAGCGTCCCTACGCCCGGGAGGTCGGCACCGATCCCGGGAAGCTGCGGATCGGGATCCTCACGAAGAGCCCGCTCAGCGACACCGACCCGGCATGCGCGGCTGCGGCCGAGGACACCGGCGCCCTCCTCGAGTCCCTCGGCCACCACGTGGAGCCCGCCGACACGGCGGCGCTGCACGACGCCTCGGTCCTGGAGCACTTCGTGGTCCTGATGTCGTCGTGGGTCCGCTCGGATCTCGACGCGTTCGGACGACGTCTGGGACGGGAGATCACGTCGGCCGACGTCGAGCCGATGACGGCCTTCTACGCCGACAACGCCGCGGAGTTCTCCGCGGCGCACTACATCACCGCCATCGAGGAGCTCCACGCGTGGACGCGCCGTGTCGTGACGTTGTGGACCGACGGCCTCGATCTGCTCCTCACCCCCACGCTGGCCACCGTTCCGCCGAAGCTCGGTGAGCTCGTCCCCGACGACGACAACCTCCTCGACGGGATCCTCCGCCAGAGCACGATGGCCGCCTACACCGCACCGTTCAACATGACGGGCCAGCCGGGGGTCTCGCTCCCTCTCACCTGGAGCGACGAGGGGTTGCCGATCGGCTCCCAGCTGATCGCCGCCACCGGAGGTGAGGACCTGTTGCTCCGGGTGTCGGCACAGGTCGAACAGGCCCGGCCGTGGGCCGACCGTCGGCCGCCGGTGTCGGCGAGCTCCCGCTAGCGCGGCCGCAGGTCGAGCTCCGACAGCGCAGGGTGCCAGCCGCCGGCGCGCCCCACGGCCTCTTTCCAACGGTCGCGACGGGACTCGCCCCGGGGCTCGAAGCGAGCGCGTGGCGACCAGGTGGCGGCGAGCTCCCCGATGTCTGTCCATGCACCGGACGCGAGCCCTGCGAGAAAGGCACCTCCGAGCGACGTCGCCTCGCGCACGGGAGCGACCTCCACCGGCCGCTCCGTGGCATCGGCCACGGCCTGGCCGAAGACGTCGTTCTCCGCCATCCCGCCGTCTATGCGCAACGCGTCGATCGCCAGGCCGGAGTCCGTCGCCGCGTCGACCAAATCGGCGGCCCGGTGTGCCACCCCTTCGAGGACCGCTCTCACGACCTCCGGCTTTCCCGTTCCGCGGGTGAGCCCGACGAAAGTGCCTCGCGCCCCGAAGTCCCAGTAGGGCGTTCCGAGACCGAGCAGCGCCGGGACGTAGAACACGTCGCCGGTGTCGTCGCACTCTGCGGCCACGGTCGCGGAGTCGGCCACGTCGGCGAGGAGACCGAGGCCGTCGCGCAACCACTCCACGTTCGTGCCCGCCGCCAGCATGATGGCCTCGAGGCCCCACATGTCGACGCCGTCCTTCCTCCACGCCACGATGGGGTAGCCACCGCTCGCCGTGACGCCCTGCGACGGTCGCTCGGCGCCGACCACGACGTCGAGCATCGCCCCGGTGCCGAACGTGATCTTGGCGTCGCCGGGGGCGACGCATCCCTGGCCCACGAGTGAGGCCTGCTGGTCGCCTGCGATGCCGGCGATCGGGGGTGCACCCGGGAGCGCAGCGGCATGTCCCACGACGCCCGTCGTGTCGACGACCTCGGCCATGAGGTGGCCCGGGATCCCGAACGTCGCGAGGCGTGACTCGTCCCACGCCGATCCACTGTCGGCCAGCAACCCGGTGACCGCCGCGTTCGTGGCGTCGGTGACATGGTGCTCGCCCCGGGTGAGGTTCCACACGAGCCACGTGTCGACGGTACCGGCGAGCAACGGGTCGGTGTCCGCCGTACCTGTGCCTGCGAGAAGGGCCTCGATCTTGGTGGCGGTCTGGTTGGGTGCGAGATCGATGCCCTCGGCCTTCAGCTCGAGGCACCGGCCCACGGTGCGGAGATCCTGCCACCCGAGGCCCGGCGCCACGGGATGTCCCGTCCGGGAGTCCCACACGACTGCCGACCCACGCTGGTTCACCACCGCCATCGCCTCGACGGGTCCCCCGGTGTCGAGCGCCTCGCCCGCCGCATCCAGAGCGGCAGCCGCCATCGCGGCGGCGTCGAACTCGACGAGACCGTCGGCCGGTGACGACGGTAGCTGCGGCCGCGCGTGTTCGGTCACGACCTCGGCCGTGCCGCGGTCGGTCGGGCCGTCGATGAGCGACGCACGAACCGAGCTCGTGCCGGCATCGAGCACCAGGAACCTCATGAGGTTGCAGTGAGCGCTTGGTCGACGGTGGTCGACGGGGTCTCGGGGAGCCCGGCGGCGTCGCGCTCGGCTGCAACGGAGGCCCGGTAGTCGGCGACCTCGCGCTCGACGTCGCCGGCGTCCCACCCGAGCTCGGGTGCGACGAGCACCGCCACGTCGGGCGCCGCTCGCGCCGATGCGTCGCGCCCGAAGAGGCGGGCGCGGGTCCGACGCGAGAGGATGTCGTCGAGCGTTCGGGCGTACTCGTCGCGGACAGCGTGCACGGCCTCCGCCCGGAGGTACGGAAGCCCCTCGACGAGAGGCCGACCGAGCTCGGGATCCGCCGTCACCAGCTCGGTGATGGCACCCGCCCCACTCCCGTAGCGCCCGAGCAGGTGGTCGGCCGTTCCCGGCTCCGGCCCCGGCGACGACCGGCGAATGCCCTCGGCGCCCGCGAGCCTCAACGTGCGGGTCCGGCACCGGCCGCGCCGGTCGAGTCTCGTCATGATCCTGTCGACCACGTCACTCGCCATGCGACGGTAGGTCGTGAGCTTCCCGCCGGTGACCGTGATCACACCGGCGGCGGACTCATGGACCGCGTGTCGCCGAGACAGGTCGGCGGTGCGTTCCGAGCCCGCTCCATGCAGCAGCGGGCGCAATCCGGCCCACGATCCGACGATGTCGCTGCGGTCGAGGTCGACGTCGAGCAGTCCGTTGGCCGCCGACAGCAGGTAGTCGACGTCGTCGGGGGTGCACGGTGGGTCGTCGAGCGGGCCGTCGTAGTCGGTGTCGGTGGTCCCGAAGTAGGCGACGTCACCCCACGGGGCGACGAAGATCGACCTCCTGTCACCGCGCACGGGGATGATCGACCCCACGCTGTTGCGCACCCTGCCCCACGGCACGGCCACGTGGATCCCCTTGGCCGGACGGAGATCACCCGGGTCGGCACCGTCCTCGAGGGAACGCACCCGGTCGCTCCACACGCCCCCGGCGTTGACGACCACCGATGCGGCGACGGGGATCTCGGAGCCGTCGGCGACGACGTCGGCCCCGACCACCCGGTCCCCGGAACGCCTCAGCCCCACGACCTCTGCATGGTTGGCGACGGCTGCCCCCAGGTCTGCCGCCGTCATGACCACGGTGAGGGTGAGGCGGGCGTCGTCGGCCTGGGCGTCGTAGAAGAGGTACGACGGGGCGAGGCCCTCGGGCCGCAGCGTCGGAATGAGCGAACGGGCCTCGTCGACGGCGAGGCGCTGGTGCCGGCGGCCGATCCTGGCGCCACCGGTGAGGTCGTAGAGCCACATCGCCGTCCCGAGTGCCCGGCTGAGCTTCCGCGGGACGACGCCTCCCCGGGCGTACACCGGGAGGACGAACGGCAGGACCCGCACGAGGTGGGGTGCGTTGCGCAACAGCACCTGTCGCTCCGCGAGCGCCTCGTAGACGAGTCGGAACTCACGTTGCTCGAGATAGCGGACGCCGCCGTGGACGAACTTGGACGACTTCGACGATGTGCCCGACGCGAAGTCGTGGCGCTCCACCAGTGCGGTCCGCAGCCCACGCGTCACGGCGTCGAGTGCGACGCCTGCACCGGTGATGCCGCCACCGACAACGAGCACGTCGAAGTGCTCGTCGGCGAGCCGGGACAGGGCGATCTCGCGGGATCTCGTCATGGCCGTCGCGAGGCTACCGAGTGGCGCGGACGAAGTGGTCAGCCATCCTTGCGGCGGATCTCCTCGTCGAGTGCGTAGAGGATCGGGAGCGTGGCGCGGTCCTTGGGACGATCGGCAGCCTCCTTGGACGAGATGATGTCGGCCAGCGACGCGACCCGGACCCGGTGTCCGGCGATGTCGAACTCGACGCTCCCTGCCGCGAGGGCGTCGTAGCCGGTGAGCCCGGTCGGTGCGAAGGTCACATCGAGATCGCCGCAGCGCGTCGTCGTGTTCAGTGTCGCCATCGAGGCCAGCAACTCCGGGTGCGGCTCGAACGGGACTCCCCCGGGTGCGTCGGGGGAGCGAAGGCGTGCATCCAGATCGCGCAGGGCTGCTGCGAGACGCTCCAGGTTGTCGCGGTCGCCCGCCGGGACGATGTCGGCGTCATTGGTCATGGCGGTCGAACCGTGCAGTACTCCCGCCAGACCACCGACCAGCACGTAGTCGACGTCGTGTGTGTCGAGAACGCCGACGAGGCACTCCGGATCGAGGGGCGCCGGCATCAGCCGACCCGACGCGCGCCCGCCAGCGTACGACTCAGGTTACGGACCGACGCCAGGCGCTCCGACGGGGTCATGGCGAGCTGCTCGCGGAGCTGGGCGCGGTCGACGCCCTCGGGCTCCACGACCAGCGACAGTGACAGGCCGCAGGCGCTCATGATCCGCGCCAGCGTCGAGAGCCGGGGCTCGTCGCGGCCGCTCTCCCAGCGCGAGACGACCGACTGCCTCGTGTGGAGCCGCTCGGCGAGGGCGGCCTGGGTGAGGCCCGCCGCATCGCGGGCGGAGCGGATCAGCGAGGCCACGCTGCCCGTGGGGTCCCGCCCGGCGGTGACGGGTACGGTCATCCTCATGACACCCAGTATATCTGATTCGTGATATCTACATCATGGATCTGATATGGGTTCCGACCGGCCCTACGTGGCCGGTTCGAGGTCGCTCAGGACCAGGGTGGAGTGCTCCTCGAAGGTCGCGAGGCCCTCGAGGTCGAGGTCACGTTCGATGCGCAGCGGGAGCAGGTCGCTCGCGCGCAGCCACAGGGACTCCTCCCACGTGCCGTCGAGGTCGCCCGAGATCCCGTAGCTCGAGTCGAGGCGTACGGCGTCGATGTCGGCGCCGCCGACCTGCGTCACCACGGGACGCGACGAACGTGCCACGCCGTCGACGTCCGCCGTGAGATCGACCGGGCCACCGCTGAGAACGAGCCGGCAGTGCAGGTCGTGCGCCGGTGCGTCGGGCCCGAGGAGTCGGCTCGGATCGCAGGTCATCGTCGCCGTCGGCGACAGCGCCCCGACCTCCTGATGCTTCACATGGGTGTCGAGCCGCAACGACTCCGCGCCGTCGGTGCAGTACGTCGTGTCCTCGGTGTGCTGGTCCAGGAGGTTCAACGTCACCGTGAAACATCCCGGCTCGGTGTGGACCACGACGACGGGGACCACGTCGGGATAGGGCCGCGACTGGGCGGGCAAGGGCCCGAGCTTGACGTCCTCGCCGCCCGTGGCCGAGAAGACGTACACACCTTCGGCGGGGACCTCCCGCTCACCGGCGGCGCCGTCGGACGACGCGATGTTCTCCGGGCGGCCCCGGAAGTCGGCGACGGCTTCCTCCTCGGTGAACGGTGTGGCCCGCCGGGGCCACACCGCGTAGGCCACCGTGCCAACGACGGCCACACCGAGAGCCGCGCTCACCACGAGGATCCACCGGCGCAGCGACACCCCCGCTCACCGACCTCGTCTCGTCGCCGTGAGTGCGAGGGCCTGGAGGTCGGCGGCATTCGCGCGCATGGCCGATCTCATGGCCAGAACGCGTCGTCTCGCGTCGGAATCGAGAGCGACGCGAGCGCCGAACCGGGCCGCGCCCACGATCCCTTCGTCGGCGACGAGGCGCCGCGGCTCCAGGAGGTGCAGCGGCGCTGTGAAGCGCTCGTGAACGTCGAAGCCCGCATCGCTCAGGAGCCCGACCCACCCGGAGACAGTCTCGGGCCGGACACTCACCTTGATCGAGGCGGTGAGGTCGCTGTTGACGGCGGACCGTCGATCGTCGTCGATGGCGTCATCGGCGAAGGCGACCTCGTGGATCCCGACCCGACCCCCGGGGCGGACGATCCGCGCCAGCTCCGTGGCGACATCGCGCTTCAGGCGCTCCGGCTGCATCGTGAGGTACGCCTCGCCGAAGGCCACGTCGGCCGAGCTGTCGGGAAGCCCGGTGGCTGCGGCCGACGCGTGGACGACGGACCGGCCGGGACCCGCCACCACCGCCGCCACGCGACGGGTCGACACCGGGTCGCGGTCGACCCCGCGGTAGCTGGCCGGGTTCCGGGCCAGGACCAGCTCCGTGGTCGAGCCGAGCCCGGGGGCCAGTTCCACGACGTCGTCGTCGGGACCGATGTCGAGTGAGCCCAGCAGAAGGTCGGTCAGCTCACGGCCCCCGGGGCGCAGGACGCGCTTGCCGAGACGCGCCAGCAGCCAGTGGCCGGGCACCCGGTCCGTGGGCAGGGAGTCACCCGGGATGAGACCCTGCTCCCCGGTCGGAGTCCTCACGTTCTCCGGGTCTGCGAGCCCGGTCGGCGGTGCGTGCATGCGGCCCTCCGGATCTGTCGTCAGTAGAGGCTCACCTGAGATAACTCAGGTGAGGCTAAGTTAAGCACCATGTGTGCTCCGGTGCAACCCGAGGCGCCACGGCGCCGTGCGCGACCGGCGCTGCGGGCCACGACTGTTAGGTTCCGCTCACTCGGCAACGGAGCAGGCATGGAGACCGGCACAGCGGATCTCGGGGAGCCGTTCTCGTCCTGGGACGTCGTCGTCACGCCCCACCGCGACGAGGAGCGCGTCCTCATCGTGGCGTTCGACAGCCCGGTGCTCGGTCGCCGCACGGAGTGCATGGTCTGGGTTCCCGACCACTACCGGGGTGCAGGCAATCCCCTCCCGGTGTGCTGGTTCCTCCACGGAACCGTCACCCCCTTCACCCACCCGCTGCTGAAGCGCCTCGTCGCGCGCGCGGAGGACCGGGGCCGCAGGCCTTTGATCTCGTCGGGGCGCGAACGCGCCGTCGGGCCGAAGACGATGGGCTTCGACGAGCTCCTCGACGACGCCCGGTTCCTCGTCGTGGCGCCCGATGCCGGCAAGCCGCCGTGGTGCCCGTCGTGCAACTGGGTCGACGGGCCGCGCTCCCCCGGCCTCGCCGCCGAGACGCACCTCCACGACGAGGCGATGCCACTCATCGAGGCGTTGTTCAGCACGCGCACCGACAGGGCCGGGCGCGCCGTCATCGGGCACTCCATGGGTGGTGGCGGTGCCGCGATCCAGGGGTTCCGTCACCCCGACCGCTTCGGCTTCGTCGGGTGCTCGAGCGGCGTCCTCAGCCTGATGCAGGACCACATGTCCCGCCGGCGTGTCCGCTGGCTGATCTACAACCGCAGCCAGGGTTTCCGGCCTCTCCCTGCCGACGAGATCCACTACCGCAACAACAACCTCCTCGATCTCGCCCCGAACGTCGCGGGGAGCGGGATCGAGCTCGTCGTCGTCATCGGCACCGGCACGGAGAGTGGTGAGGAGTACCTCCCGTACGCACCCGACGAGATCGGGTCGCGCTCCGACGTCACCATGGAGACGGTCCAGCGGCGCGTCAACGACGAGATCGCGCACCGGCTCACGGAAGCGGGTGTGCCGTTCACCTATGTCACGACGACCGGCTACCACTCGATCGGCCGGTCGACGTTCCGACGGTTCTTCCGGGAACGGATGGAGACGGTTTTCGAGCAGGGTGTGCCGGAGCCGGAGACGTTCTCCTACAAGAACGCCGATCCGGCCTTCTCGGTGTGGGGATACGACGTGGAGACCGAGCGCCCCAACACCGAGTTCCTCCACCTCCTGCGGTCGCGTACCGACGGGCGGGACTTCACCATCGCCGGCACCGGAACCGCACACGTCACGACCCCGGCCCGGTTCGAGCCCGGAACGACCGTCGGCGTGACGTCGACAGCGGGTGGCGAACCGCCCGTGTCGAAACAGCGCACCGTCCGGGCGGACGGCCGAATCGAGATCACGCTCGCCCTCGGGGTGCCCCGCCGGGACAACGAGACCTCGCGCGCCGTCGCCCGCGGCGCGTTCCCGTTTCCCCACACCCGGGTCGAGATCCGCACGCCCTGAGGGCGCTCGCGACGAGGTGGAACCGTCGCGGCGTCGTCACGGACCGGGTATGTCGGCGTCGACCAGGACGCGTGCCGCCTCGATGACCGCTGCCCGGACGGCCTCGAGAGCCTCGGGTGCCGTGACCGCCTCGGGTACGTCATCAGGTGTGTGGAACCGGTCGAAGCCGCCGGTGCACGAGAGAAGCGGGACGGCGAACCGCCTCCACTGCTCCCCTTCCCCGATCCAGTCGCCCGGACCGGGCACCGTCGTCAGGCCGACCGGCGACAACGCCCGGGCCAGGGGACGGAGCGAGTCGTCGTCGACGTTGCTCATGGCGAGTCGCAGGTCGGACAGCTCGCACACACCGTCGGTCACGGCCCCCGCCGCCAGGGACGCCCCGCAGTGCAGGACCGCGCGTGGTGCCACCTCCGAGGCGGTGAGCCAGTGACGAACTCCCAGATGCTCCAGCTCGTGGCCCGTCGTGCCCACGAACAGAACGGGTAGGCCCCCGACGGCGAGATCCGACACCACCTCCAGCGCCACCGCGATCCCGGTGGCCCGCTCACCGGCACACGTGAACCACCCCGTGAGCGGAGTCGTCACGACCACGGGATCCTCACCCACGGGGCCGAGGCGGGCGACGACCGTCTCGCTGCGCCCGGCGACGAGCTGCGCCGAGACCTCGGCGCTCGTGGGGCCCGCTGCCACCCGCTCCGCGTCGGACCCGGCCACGAGAACGGTCACCGGGCCGTCGTCGACCTCGGGAACGACATTCTCCGCGACGACCGGTCCCTCTCCCCGACCGGTGGCGAGCACCGCGATCTCTGCGCCCACGTCGCGTGCGTCGTGGCGGCGTTCCCGAAGATCGACGGCCGCGACGCCACGGAACATCTCCAACGACGCCACGAACGGCGCATCAGTGGAGAAGGACCCGGTTCCCGAGTAGTAGAGAGGGAGGCAGGGAACCCGGGCACCGTCGGCAACCACCGAGGCGGTCGCCTCGAAGCGGTCGAACGTGTACGGCACCCGTTCGACGGCCGCGCCTCGCCGCTCCAGCGCCGCCGCGACGAGATCCCGCGTCGCGTCATCGGCCGGTGTGCCCGTCCGGTGGTTCCCGAGCGCGGCGTACCGGCAGACGAGGTCGTACATCACCGCCCCGGTCGACATCGTCACAGCGGACAGCGCCGACCCGGTCGTGGGCCTACGGCGCGGGTTCGCCCGCGGCGGGGTCGAGGAGGTGATCGACGAGCGGGGCGTGGCGGCGCCACGGACGGATGTCCTCGAGCTGCTTCGCCACCGAGAGGAGAAGCTCCTCACCACCGTCGGGAGCGATGAGCTGAACGGCGAGCGGCGTCCCGTCCGGGTGGACGCCCGCCGGGACCGACATGGCCGGATAGCCCGCCAGGTTCCAGCGACCGGTGAAGGGAACGAACTCGGCGGCACGGGCGTTGGCGAGCGCAGACCGGCGGCACCATCCTTCGGCGGGGATCGGCGGTCTCGCGAGTGTCGGTGTCATGAGAAGATCCATGTCCTCGAAGAACGCCCCGACCTCGGCGCGCCACTGATCGCGCTGGTCGTCCTTCACGAGCCCCAGGAGGTTCACGATCCGCCCCGCGTGCACGTACAACCGTGTGCGCCGCTCGATCAACCGTATCGGGAGGCCCTGCGCGGAGTCGGCGATACCGGCCGAGGCGCGCAGGCCCGACCCGAGCAGCGTGCCTCTCCCTTCGGGGGGATCGGACTCGAAGAGCTCGTGACCCGCGCCGGCGAGGAGGACGGCGGTCTCGCGCACAGCCGCGCCGATCACCGGATCGAGGGTGTGCCCCTGGGCCGGGACCGCCACGGACCAGCCGATGCGGAGCCCACCCGTCGGCGCTTCCGGTCGTAGCAGGTCGGGCCGGTCCGCCATCACGCTGAGCGTCGTAGCCAGGTCGTCGATCGTCGTGGCCAGCGGGCCGTCGACCGACAGCCCGCGCCAGCCACCACCCTCGATCTCACTCGGAACGACCCCGCTGCCGGGCTTGATGCCGACGAGGCCGCAGCAGGCGCTGGGGATCCGGATGGACCCGCCACCGTCGCTTCCGTGCGCCACGGGAACGAGGCCCGCCGACACAGCTGCGGAGCTCCCCCCCGACGATCCACCCGGCGTGCGGCTCAGGTCCCAGGGGTTGCGTGAGACGCCGAAGGCCGAGTCGGTCCACGCCGAGGTGCCGAACTCCGGCATCTTCGTCTTGCCGATGACGATGCCGCCTGCGGCCCGGATCCGGCGCACGATCCCGTCGTCGTGGTCCGCCGGTTCGGCCGGCGTGGCGAGCGATCCACGGCGCCACGGGAGGCCCTCGACGGCGATCGAGTCCTTGATGGCGACCGGGACACCCGCCAGGGGGAGCCGGTCGAGATCGTCACGCTGTTCCAGTGCGGCAGCAGCGGTCAGGGCCCGCTCGGCGTCGACAACCTGGAACGCGCCGAGCATGGAGTCGAACGCCCCGATGTGCTCGAGATGCGCGCGCACGACGTCGGTGGGAGCGACCCCGCGCCGCTGCACCGCGCGGGCGATCCCGGAGGCGCTGAGCCCGACGAGGCTCCGTCCGTTGTCCATCGGGCTTCTCCTCCGGCGGCGACCGTTCCCCACAACGTCTAGCGTGTGAACGCTCGTTCACGCAACTGTGGCCGCCGCCACGACGTGGTCAGCGGTCGAGCACGGCGGGCATCACGGCCATCGCCCCGGCCAGACGCTCCGCGGCAAGGTCCTCGGCGGCGGGCTGGACCGGCAGCACGACCCGCGACGGGTGCTCGGGGTCGTGCAGGACCGTCTGCTCGGCCACCGTGGCCTCCGTGTCGTCGGCGATGGGCTTGCCCGTGTTCATGTTCCGGACGAAGTGCGGGAACGCCGAGGAGGTCACCTGGACTCGGACCCGCTGGCCCGGCTCGAAGCGGTACGCCGTCTGGCCGAGGCTGATCGTGAACTCGTACGGCGTCCCCGGCTCCATGAGCTCCGGATCCTGCCAGTCGTTGCGCGTCCGGGCCCGCATGTACCCGTCGGCCAGGTTGGCGGACAGGCCGTCCCGGTCGACGACGCACAGCTTCACGATCCAGTCGGTGTCCACCGCACTCGATGCCGCCCACAGGTGCAGGACGACGTCACCGGCGATCTCGAACGGCTCGGTGAGCTCCTCGGACGTGTAGCAGAGCACGTCGCCGCGTCGCTCCACACGGGTCTGCTCGTGCGGACCGTTGACGACGGAGCCTCCGGTGTACATGACCCGGAACCCCCACGCCGGCACAGGGTCCATCGGGTCGTAGCGGTACGCGTCGGGTCGCTCCCCCTCCGACGCAGGCTCACGGTCGAGACGCCCGTCACCCTCGGACGTGTTCGCCTGCCCGCCCGACCGCAGGTACATGTCGCGGAACTCGGTGCCCGGGATCGGCCAGGCGTCGGCCGTCTTCCACACGTTGCTGCCCATCACGAAGTAGCGGACGACGGGAATGTCGACGTCCTCGCCGCGCAGGTGACGCGAGAAGAAGGTCAGGTGTGACTGTGGCACGGCCCCTCCCGGCGCCGAGCCCAGGCCGCCGACCCCGAACTGTCCGACGAAGTCGAGGGCGTAGTTGTGTGTCCACGGCCCGATGATCATGCGGCTCTCTGTGCGGGCGGTGCTCGTTGCAGCCGCGGATCCCATCGTCTCGAACATCTCGGTCCCACCGGCGTTGTCGTACCAGCCAAAGCACCACAGCGCCGGTACCTCGAAGGCTTCGAAGTGCCTCTCGATCTCCACGTTGGCGTGGACGAGCATCTCCTCCACCTCCGCGTACGAGGGGTTTCCCGGAGTCTGGAGGTTGAGGAGATCGGACAGGGGCAGCGTCTCCGACGGCCGCGCCGGGTCGGTGATCGCCTCCGCGAGCTTCGTCAGGTCGTCGGTGTTCGCCTCACCGGACTCCATCTTCTTCATGACGTTGTCGACGCCGAGGCCCGCCAGCCAGCCGACCGTCATCGACTCGAGCGGGAGGCTGTGGCGCATGGCGCGCTCGGCGGGCATTCCGAGGAGCCACGGAGCGATGGCCTTCAGGGACGACGGCCGACCGGCCGCGGCGGCCAGTTGGGTGACTCCGACGTACGAGCCGCCTGTCATACCGACGTTGCCGTCACACCAGGGCTCGGACGCCACCCACTCGATGCAGTCGACCCCGTCCTCGACGTTGGCGGCGTGGAGATGGACGATGTCCCACTCGCCCTCCGACGCGAAGCGGCCACGGATGTCCTGGATCACGACGGCGAAGCCCTTCTCGCACGCGGTGAGCGGAGGAAGGAAGCGCGTCTGGTCGATGGAGGTGTTGGCCTTCTCGTAGGGCGTGCGCATCACGATGGCCGGGACCTTCCCGGTGCTCTCGGGGCGGTACACGTCGGCACGCAGAACGGTGCCGTCGCGCGTCGTCATCTCCTGGTCGCGGTCGATGCGAATGCTGTTCAGCGCCATGCGGGTCCTCCATCATCAGAGGTGAACGCGTGTTCACGCTAGCGTCCTGCACCGATGGACGACGCCGCGAGCCCACGGCCGGGAACCGCCGAGCTCGAAACCCGGGTCTCGTCGCTACGCGGGCGCTTCCCCACGTACCCGCTGACGTTCCTCGGCGTGATCATCGCCGTCGGCGCCATCGACTTCGCCGACCGGGCCGTGCTGGCGGTCGTCTTCGAGGACATCAAGACGCAGTTCGGCGTCAGCGACACCGCTCTCGGGTCGCTCGTCGCCGCCTACACGGTCGTCGCGACACTCTCGGTCATCCCCTGCGGGATCCTCGCCGACCGTTGGAAGCGCGTGTGGCTGATCGCGCTCGGCTTCCTGCCGTGGTCGCTCGCCATGTTCTGGCAGGGTGCCGCCACGTCGTTCGCGATGCTCTTCGTGGCGCGGATGTTCCTCGGCTCCATCGAGGCGACCAACGGGCCGAGCTCGCTGTCCCTCGTGGGCGACTGGTACCCCGTCGAGCGACGCAGCCGGGTCATGGGGATCTGGAGGTCCTTCGAGATCATCGGTTCGGCCCTCGGCGCCGGCATCGCCGGGGTCATCGCCACCGCACTGGGCTGGCGGGCACCCTTCTTCGTCTTCGGTGGGCTCGGGCTCGTGAGCGCGGCCGTGGTGCTGCGGGTGCTGAGGGAGCCCGAACGGGGTCTTCCCGATGCACTCCACCAGGCGGAGCAGCAGCTCGCCCGTGCCCGGGGGGAGACCACCGACTTCGCCGGTTCGGACACCAGGTCCGGAGCGGTGGGTTCCCCGTCCACAGCGACGCCGGACACGGCTCCCGACGCCATCGACTACCACCGTGCCCCGTTGCGAGTGGCACTGAGACGGATCGTCGGCACACGAACCGCCTGGGTGATGGTCGTGGCGGCCTCGGTCGGCCTGTTCGCCTCGACCGGGCTCGGTGCGTGGGTGACGACGTTCTTCCGGCGCTTCCACGACATGAGTGCCGCCGGTGCCGGGGGCGTCACCGTCATCTTCGGTGCTGCGGCACTCGCGGGGCTGCTCGTGGGCGCCCGGGCGGGCGACCGGCTGACGGCCGTGGGGCGCGGGCGAGACCGCGTGAAGCTCGCCGCCGTGTGTTACGCCGCAGCGTGGTTCATGTCGGTCCCCGGCTTCGCCCTCGACAACACGGTTGTCGCCGTTGCCTTCCTGGTCGCCGCGGGGTTCCTCGTCTCCGTGCCGATCGCCCCGCTGTGGGCCATGTGGCTCGACATCCTCGTCCCGCAGCTCCGGGGGCGCGCCGACGCGCTGTTCTCGATCATCCGGGTCCTCGCCATCTCCACGGCACCGCTCGTCATCGGGGCGATCTCCGACGCCACCGACCTGCGCGTGGCCTTCCTCGCGGCCATGCCGGTCGTGCTCCTGAACGCCCTGATCATCCTCCTGGCCCTCAACAGCTACCCACGCGACGTCGCCCGCGCCCGGGCGGACGCCCTGGCCCAGGTCGGGCCCGAGGGATAGAGGCCGCCGGGCCCGCGCGACGGGTCATTCGAACGTGTGGGTCTCGAACGACGTGTGATCGGGTGGGCCGGGTGCGACGTGGAGAACCGGTTCGTCGCTCAGGTCCATGACGACCGAGGCGAACGTCATGAAGTCGCCCACCCCCGACGGCACGACACTCACCGGCGTCGACCGGTCGCACAACGCGTCGCGCAGCCGCTCGACCGAGAACGGTTCCGAATCGTCCAGCAGCCGCTCGGCGAGCAATTCGAAGCGCGGCCGGGTCGTCGAGGGTGGCCGCCGCGACCGATGCGTCGCCGTCGCGATACTCGGGCGATCGGTGGCGAGGTCGTCGTTCGCCAGGTGGTGGTTCGTGTGGACGACCCTCCCGGCCCGTGTGTCGAGCTCCTGTGCCCGGCCTGCTGAGCACTCGACGTCGACGATGCCGCTCGGCGAGCCCACGAGGTAGTTCTGGCCCGAGGCGTGCGCGACGGAGTGGAGGAACTCGGCAGCGGCCCCCAGAGTGCTGCACGCCAGGACACCTCTGATGACGAAGGCGACCGGTAGGCCCGTCGGGGAGGGCGCGAGCTCCGGGAGCGAGTTGACACACACGCCGACACCGGCCCGGTTCAGCCCGGTGAGACCGATCATCCCGGCGGTCGTGACCACGAGCGACTCGGGAACCGCACCGGTCGCCCGCGAGTGCAGGAGGACCTGGGAGCCGTCGTGGTACGCCTCGATGTCCATGTTCTGGCCGATGATCCTGTGGCCTTCCGACGCCGACCCACCGGCCGCGCTGCAATGCTCGGCGGCGTCGACACGCCGCGCCACGTAGCGCTCGCGGTACCACCATTCCTCGTCGAGGAGCTGCCAGGCCGTGCATGCCGGTTCCGACAGGCCCGCTCCCTCGGCGATCCCGGTGACCTCCTCCAGCAGGTCGGGAGTCCACCGCCGGATCGCTGTGCGGAAGTCGGTGGTGTCGAGAAACTCCTCGAAATAGGAGTCGACGCGCTCCCCGACGTCGAGGGCGATGTCGTCGTGCCACCGTCCGATGACGTCGTGAATCAGCTCACGTGCCTCCTCTCCGTGCGCGCGGCCCCGCTCTTGCGGGCCGCCCGAGACCTCGATCACACGGAGCTGCGGCGTCACCGGTTCGTCACAGGTTGACCGCCACATATTTCGTCTCGAGGAACTCGAGGATCCCGGCCGTTCCACCCTCCCGACCGAGGCCGGATTCCTTCACCCCGCCGAAGGGTGCCGCCGGATTGGAGACCATTCCCTGGTTGAGCCCGACCATGCCCGTCTCGAGCGCCTCGGACACGCGCAACGCACGCTTCACGTCGCGGGTGAAGACGTAGGAAACGAGGCCGTACTCGGTGTCGTTCGCTTGTTCGACGGCCTCTTCCTCTCCCGCGAAGGTCGTCACTGGCGCGACAGGTCCGAAGATCTCCTCGTGGAACATGTCGGCCGAGGTCGGGACCTCGGCGAGCACCGTCGGTTCGTAGAAGTAGCCGGGGCCTTCGATGTGTGCCCCGCCGATGACGGCACGCGCCCCGTGCTCGAGTGCATCGGTGACCAGACCGTGCACCTTGTCGCGTGCGCGATCCTCCACGAGTGGCCCGAGATCGACGCCCTCCTCGACGCCGCGACCCACCCGGAGGGAACTCATACGCTCCGCCAACCGCTCGGTGAACTCGTCGGCGATCGATTGGGCCACGAGGAAGCGGTTGGCCGCCGTGCACGCCTCACCGATGTTGCGCATCTTGGCGGTCATCGCACCGTCGAGGGCCTCCTCCAGATCGGCGTCGTCGAACACGAGGAAGGGGGCGTTGCCACCGAGCTCCATGCTCACCCGCAACACGTGATCGGAGGCACCCGCCAGCAGTCGGCGGCCCACCGCGGTGGAACCCGTGAAGGAGAGTTTGCGGAGCCGGGGGTCTCCCAGCAGCGGCTCCACCGTGGCACCCGGGTCGGTCGTCGTGATCACATTGAGAACCCCCGGGGGCAACCCCGCCTCGTCGAAGATTTCTGCGAGCGCCAGAGCCGACAGCGGGGTCTGTTGCGCCGGCTTCCAGACCACCGTGCAGCCCGCCGCCACCGCAGGGCCGATCTTGCGCGTTCCCATGGCGAGAGGGAAGTTCCACGGTGTGATGAGCAGGCTCGGGCCGACGGGCTGGTGCATCACCAACAGGCGACCCGAGCCGTCGGGCGCCACGGAGTAGTCACCACCGATGCGGACGGCCTCCTCGGAGAACCACCGGAGGAACTCGGCGGCATAGGCCACCTCGGCGCGGGACTCCGGTAGTGCCTTGCCCATCTCGAGTGTCATGAGGACGGCGAGGTCTTCTGCGCGTTCGGTCATGGCAACGAACGCGCGCTGCAGGATCTCGCTGCGCTCCCGTGGCGCCACCGCCGACCATCGCGGCTGGATGGCCGAAGCGGCGCCGAGGGCCGCGACGGCGTCTTCGGGCGAGGCGTCCGCCACCGAAGCCAGGATCTCGGCGGTCGAGGGATCCTCCACGTCGAGCGTCCGTGATGCTGTTGCCGGTCGCCACTCGCCGCCGATGAACAGGTCCCCGGGGACCGACTCCACGACCGCGCGCTCGTCCACAACGCTCATCCGTCCGCCTCTGGTCTGCCGGTCGCCTGGTTCCGTCCGCGCGACATGACGGCCTCACGGCGCCCGGCGATGTCGTGGGCGTCGACCGTCCACGACCGGAACGCATCCTGCTCGGCCGCTGTTGCCTCGGCCAGTGTTCCCGACACCGACCTGCGGTACTCCTGCTTCATGCGTCGAACCATCCCGGCATCGTTCCCGGCGATCGTGTGCGCGATCTCGGCCGTGAACGACAGGAGGTCGTCGTGGGAAACGACGTGGTTCACGAGCCCGAGGCGGTGGGCCTCCGCGGCGTCGATGAAGTTCCCCGTGTAGGTCATCTCGGCGGCCATGCGCGGGCCGACCACACGAGGTAGGAGCGAGTTCATCCCTCCACCCGGCAACGCGCCGATCCTCACGTGGGTGTCGGCGAAACGGGCCCGCTCCGACGCCACGAGGAAGTCGCAGTTGAGCGCCATCTCGAACCCACCGGTGATCGCGGCGCCGTTGACGGCGCCGATCACCGGCTGCGGGATGTCGAGGAGAGACCGGTACCAGTTGTCCCGCGTCGTGTCTCCCGGCGCTCCCTTGCGCCCACCGATCCCCGTCTCCGACAACTCCTTCAGGTCGAGACCGGCGCAGAAGCCGGGGTCCGCCCCGGTGAGGACCACGACGGCGACGGCGTCGGAAGAGGCGACGCCTCGGAACGCCGCCGTCAGAGCGGTGTCGAGCGTCGCGCTGATGGCGTTGCGGGCCTCGGGGCGGTTGAGGGTGATGGTGCGGACCGCCCGCTCGTCCGCCACCAGGACCGGCTCGTCGGCCACGGGTTCGTCCTCTCGTCGCTGTTCTGCTCGTCGCTGTCCGGACGCGGCATGTCGCCTCTGCGACGGCATCCTCACCGATAGAGTAGGGGTGAACGGCCGTTCACACCCGGTCGTCAACGTACCGAAGCGACTACGCGGGAGCTCTCTGTGCCACCGGCGTTCCTCCATCCGTTCGCGTCCCCGGCGTCCGACGACTACACGACGATCGTGCGGGGCGAGGGCGCGGTCGTCTTCGACGCCGACGGGAACCGCTATGTCGACGCCCTGGCATCGCTGTGGTACTGCGGCGTCGGGCACGGGCGACAGGAGATGATCGCGGCCATCACCGCACAGCTCGAGGCCCTCGAGGCCTTCCACACCTTCGAGCGCTACACGAACGAGCCGGCCGAGACGCTGACCAACGAGCTCGCCTCCCTGGCGCCGCTCCCGGGCGCGCGGGTGTTCCTGGCCGACTCGGGATCGGAGGCCGTCGACTCCGCCATCAAGTTGGCGCGTCTGGCTCACTTCCTCGGTGGTGACGAGGACCGGACCCTCATCGTGAGCCGGCAGCACGCCTACCACGGGGTCACGCTCGGCGGTACGTCGGCCCAGGGGCTGCCCGCCAACCGCGAAGGCTTCGGGGAGCTGCTCCCTCGCGTCGAGGTGGAGCACGACGACCTGGACCATGTCGAGCGCGTGATGGCCGAGCGCGGCGGCGAGGTCTCGATCGTTCTCGCCGAGCCCGTGATCGGAGCCGGTGGCGTCCGGCCACCCGAGCCCGGTTACCTCGAAGGGCTACGCGCGCTGTGCGACGAGCACGGCGCGCTGCTCTGCTTCGACGAGGTGATCTGCGCGTTCGGGAGGCTCGGGCGTTGGTGGGGCGCAGAGCGCTACGGCGTGGTGCCCGACCTCGTGACCTTTGCCAAGGGCGTGACGTCGGGGTACATCCCCCTCGGCGGAGTACTCGTCGGCCGGAAGGTCCGTGAGCGGCTGGAGGCGGATCCCGGGTACGTGCTCCGGCACGGCCACACCTACAGCGGTCACCCCGTGGCGTGCGCAGCGGGTGTGGCCGCCATCGACATCCTGCGATCGGACGGCCTGCTCGAGCGGGCCGTGACCGTGGGTGAGCGTCTCGTTGCCGGCCTCACCTCGCTGGTCGACGGTGAGCGCATCCTGTCGGTCCGTGGTGAGGGGGCGCTACGCGCCGTGGAGCTCGCCGCCCATGTTCCTGTCGCCGCCGTCCGCGACGCCATGCGTGAGCGTGGCGTGATCTCGCGGGCGATCCCACCGTCAACGATCGCGTTCTGCCCACCCCTCGTGATCGGCGACGACGACCTCGACCTCTGTGTCGAGGTCCTCGGCGACGCCATCGAGGCCGTCAGCCCCTGAGAAGCCACCGTCCGCGGTGAACCCCTGCCGAGATGGTGCGTTTTCCGGGTCATGGAGCCAGTTTCCGCACCAACTCGGGATCACGCAGTGAGGTTGACGGTGTCACGCCGCGGTTCCCCGGCGGCGAGCCGAGCGGAACTTGTGGAGGATCAGCCCACTGCCCACGACCGAAAAGGCCACGAGACCCCGACTCGGGGGCGGTCCCCAGCCATTGGGGAGGTCGCCCCTCCACCATGCGAGCGACGAGAGAGTCCAGACCGCCGCGTTGGTCTGAACGGTGCGCTCCGCATGACGGGAGCCCGCGACGCCTGCCGCGGCAACGGCGGCGTCGATCGGGAAGAACGCGGGGAACACGGCCAGGCATGCCCCGGCCGACGTCGCGACGCCCTTGCCCCCCCGGAACCCGGTCCACGGCGGGTAAATGTGCCCGGCGATGGACGCGGTTGCGGCCGTGTACGCCCCACCGTCGCCACCTATGCCCCGGCCGACGAAGCCCGCCAGAGCGCCCTTCGCGACGTCGGCGAGGATGACCGCCGCACCCCACGTCGTGCCCAGCACCTGACCGGCGTTGACACCCCCGGGGTTGCCGCTGCCTTCGCGACGCAGATCCCGTCCCTCCCCCGGGGCCAGACGTGCGGCGAGGTCAGCCGACGGGAACGATCCGACGAGGTAGCCCACGGCGCCGGCGACCAGGCCCCGGGTCAGTCCGTTCCGTTGGAGTCTCACCGATCACCTCGGGCTCGCCACCGGCGCAGGACCCACGACTTCACCTTCCCCAACCCCTCGAGGTCGTGATCCGATGTCCGCTTCGTGAAGAAATCCCTGCCCCGATGCTCGTCGAGTGCCGATGCAACGGCCTCGTCGATCAGCACCGTCCCGGGATACGCCATGCCCACGAGGCGTGCCGCACGGTTGACGGTCGAGCCGTAGAAGTCACCCTGTGTCGCCAGGGTCGGTCCGCGCGCGAGGGCCACGCGCAGGTCGGCGCCGAGTTCGGAACGACTCAGGTCGATGAGCTCCAGGGCGACGAACGCCGCAGTCGGTGCGTCCGGCATCACGAACATGACCTCGTCGCCGATCGACTTCACGACACGGCCGTCGTACCGCGAGACGACGTCGGTGGCCATCGCCTCGAACCGCTCGACCAGTCGCCCGAGGTCCACGGAGCTGAGGACCAGCACCGAGGCTGTGAAGCCCACGATGTCGGCGAAGCCCACCGTGTGGTCGGTTCCGGACTCGTTGTCGGATGCGCCCAGCAGGGTCCGCCGGAAGGAGTCGAGGAGGTGCCGACGGAATTGGTAACGCACGAGCTCCTCCATCAGCGGCGCCGTCTGCGAGGCAGCCTGCACGAGGAGGTCACCGTCGCCGGGCAGATCGGGATCGACCGCGCGTGCGGCCTCGATCTGCTCCATGAGTGCGCTCGTGTAGCTCTCGGTGATCCGCGCCATGGAGCGTCCGATCACACGGGCCTCGCGGAAGACCGTCTCCTCGTCGACCGTGCCGTCGATGAGCATCTGCTCCGCGCTCTGGAGCGCGACGAGGTCGTCGACGTAGAGAGCGGGCTGGTCCTCGGGGAGCCCGGCGAAACCGAGGGCCCGCCACAGTGCCCGGACGGCTTCCGAGTCCGTCTCGACCCGTTCGAACAGCTCGGCAGGAGTCAGCCGCCCACGATCGGGAAAGAGGATGTGTTCCATGGCCAGGAGGGCCAGAGCTCGAGACCCCTCGGCGCGCGCCGCGGCAATGTCGTCGGCGGGTACGCCGTGGGAATCGAGGATTGCCGCCAAGTCGATTGTCGGGTCGAACGAGTGGAGAGATTCCATCGGGTCGTCGTGAACGGCCACCTCGTCGTCGCCCGGCACAGCTGGAGGGCGCTCAACCGCCGGAGACGTCGCTCGGACGCGCCTTGCCCGCTCCGATCCAGGGCATCATCGCCCGCAGCCGCTCCCCGACGTCTTCCACCGGGTGCTGGGCCCCCCGGCGCTGGAGCGCCTTGTAGGTCGGACGACCCGCCCGGTTCTCGTTGATCCACTCGGTGGCGAAGCGGCCGCTGCGGATCTCGTCGAGGATGCGGCGCATCTCGGCGCGGGTCTCCTCGGTGATCACACGCGGCCCGCGGGTCATGTCGCCGTACTCGGCGGTGTCAGAGATCGAGTACCGCATGTTCGTGATGCCGCCCTCGTAGATGAGGTCGACGATGAGCTTCACCTCGTGCAGCGTCTCGAAGTACGCCGACTCGGGCTGGTACCCGGCGTCGACCAACGTGTCGAAGCCCGCCTTGATCAGCTCCACGACACCACCGCAGAGAACGACCTGCTCACCGAAGAGATCGGTTTCGGTCTCCTCCTCGAACGTGGTCTCGAGCACACCCGCCCGGGTGCCTCCGATGGCACGGGCGTACGAGAGCGCTGTCTCCTTCGCTTTCCCCGACTCATCGGCGTGCACCGCGACGAGCGAGGGCACACCACCGCCCTCCTCGAACGTCCGCCGTACAAGGTGGCCGGGACCCTTGGGGGCGATCATCCACACGTCGATTCCTGCCGGCGGGTCGATCTGGTCGAAGTGGATATTGAAACCGTGGGCGAAGGCGAGGGCGTCGCCGTTCTCTAGATTGGGTTCGATGTCCTCCGCGTAGACACGGGCCTGCTCGGTGTCGGGGAGCAGCACCATGATCACATCGGCCTCGCGGCACGCCTCAGCTGTCGACAGCACACGGAGCCCGGCCTCCTCGGCCTTGGCCCGCGAGCGCGAGCCCTCACGCAACCCGACGCGCACGTCGACCCCTGACTCCTTGAGGTTCAGGGCGTGGGCGTGCCCCTGCGACCCGTAGCCCAGGATGGCCACCTTGCGGCCTTCGATGAGCGCCGGGTCGGCGTCGGCGTCGTAGTAGATCGTGGCGGGCATGTCTCCTCCTCGGAGCCTCGGGTCGGGCAGGTCTCAGCCCGGTTGGTTCTTGACGGCGTGCAGGGCGGTCGGCGCGCGAACGAGGCGCGGGAGCGCGATCCGGCCGGTGCGCTGGAGCTCGACGATGCCGAACGGGTTGAGCAGGTCGGTGAGAGCGTCGAGCTTGTCGGGATCCCCCGCCACCATCACGGTGAGCGTGTCGTGGCCGACGTCGTCGATCTTGGCCTCGAAGATCGACGTGAGATCACTGAGATGGCTGCGCGCATCGCCCGACGCCTTCACCGTGACGAGCATGAGCTCGCGCTCCACCGCGTCGCTCGGTGCGAGCTCCACGATCTTGATCACGGGGACCAGCTTGTTGAGCTGCTTGGTGATCTGCTCGAGGGGTGTGGACTCCACGTCGACGACGATCGTCATCCGGCTCACGCGCTCGTCCTCCGTGGGGCTCACGGCCAGCGAGAAGATGTTGAAACCACGTCGGGAGAAGAGCCCCGAGACTCGCGAGAGGACGCCGGGCCTGTTCTGCACGAGAACGCTCAGGATGTGGTGCCGGGTCAGCATCAGTGACCACCCTCCCCGTGTGCGGGCCCCAGGATGATGTCGTCGTTCGCGCCGCCCGCGGGAACCATCGGGTACACCTTCTCGGTGTAGTCGACCCGGAAGTCGATGACCACCGGGCGGTCGTTGATTGCGTTGGCCTTCTCGATGGTGGGCGCCACGTCGGCGGGGCTGTCGACACGGAATCCCACACATCCCATGGCTTCGGCCCACTTGACGTAATCGGGGAGGTCGGGCGACAGGTACACCTCGCTGTAGCGCTCCTCGTAGAACAGCTCCTGCCACTGCCGGACCATGCCGAGGTAGGCGTTGTTCAAGATGGCGATCTTCACCGGGATCTGCTCGGCCGCCGCCGTCACGAGCTCCTGGGCGGTCATCTGGAAGCAGCCGTCGCCGTCCACGGCCCACACGGTCCGCTCCGGCATCCCCGCCTTGGCGCCGACAGCAGCCGGCACGGCGAAGCCCATCGTCCCGAGGCCGCCGGAGTTCACGAAGGTGTAGGGCTCGTTGAAGCGCCAGTACTGGCTGGTCCACATCTGGTGCTGGCCGACACCCGCCACGACGATGGTGCCCTCGGGCGACAGGTCGCGCAGCTGCTCGAGGCAGTACTGCGGCTTGAGGGGGCCCGAGTCGACCTGGTCGTAGACGAGGGGGAACTCGCGCTTCCACTCGTCGATCTGCCGGTCCCAGCTCGTCCGGTCGCACAACGGCCCGTCCGAGAGGAGCTTCTTCGTCTCGGCGACGATCCCCTCGATGACGTTGCGCGCATCACCCACGATCGGCACGTCGGGTCGTCGGACCTTCCCGACCTCCGCAGGGTCGATGTCGACGTGCACGACCATGGCATCGGGTGCGAAGGCGTCCACCTTGCCGGTGACGCGGTCGTCGAACCGTGAACCGAGCGCCAGCAGCAGGTCGCACTTCTGGATGGCCGTGACCGCCGTGTAGTTGCCGTGCATGCCGGGCATCCCGAGGGCCAGCTCATGGTCGTCGGGGAACGCTCCCCGGGCCATGAGCGTCGTCACGACGTGGATGTCGGTGAGTTCGGCCAGCTCCCGCAGCGTTTCGGCGGCACGGGCCTTGAGGATCCCCCCGCCGGCGTAGATGACCGGGCGCTCCGACTCCACGATCAGGCGGGCCGCCTCCTTGATCATGCGCGGATGACCACGGGTCGTCGGCCGGTAGCCGGGCATGTCGACCGAGTCCGGCCAGTACCACTCCATCTGCTGGTTGGACACGTCCTTGGGAACGTCGATGACAACAGGCCCGGGACGGCCCGTCGTCGCGACGTGGAAGGCCTCCGTGATCACGGTGGGGATGTCGGCAGCGTCGGTGATGAGCCAGTTGTGCTTCGTGACCGGCATCGTGATCCCGGTCGTGTCGCACTCCTGGAAGGCGTCGGAACCGATCGCTGTCGTCGGCACCTGGCCCGTGATGACCACGAGGGGGGTCGAGTCGAGCATGGCGTTGGCGAGCGGTGTCACGATGTTGGTGGCCGCGGGGCCGCTCGTGACCATCGCCACACCCGGACGGCCCGTGACCTGCGCGTAGCCCTCCGCCATGTGCCCGGCGCCCTGCTCGTGGCGCACGAGGACGTGGCGGATCGACGACTCGATGAGAGGGTCGTAGACCGGCAGGATCGCTCCGCCGGGGAGGCCGAACATCACCTCCACCTCCATCATCTCGAGGCTCTTGATCAGGGCCTGGGCGCCGGTGAGTTGCATGGCTGCAACCTTTCTCGTCTCGGTCGTTTCGGGTCGGTCGGGGTCTCGGGATCCGGGCACGAAAAACCCCCCGCCACGGGCGAGGGGTGGGTCAGCGTACGGACGCGCCGGAGCGCTCCGTACGCTACGGAACTACGAGAAGCGGAGCAGGGGCGGCGCAGGTGGTCGTGTCCATGGACTGACCATTGTGCACGGTGGTGCCGACACCCGCAAGTCGGAATGTCGCGTTTCTCCAATGGTCACATCGTGGCGTTTCCAGAGCCGCATTCGTTCAGATCGGGCCGTCGGGCGCCGAGTAGTACATCAGCACACCCGACAGTTCGAGAACGGGGGCACGGTGCCGGACACCACGCACGCGCCCGACGGTGACCCACCCATCGCGTTGGACGTCCGGGTGACCAGCCGCGATCGCGCAGAGGCACGCGAGGTCGTGGTCGCGATGCTCAACCGCGCGATCCTCCCCACCCTCGCCATCACGGCTGTCGCGTGCGTCCTCGCCGGCGTCCTCGCTCACCTGATCCTCCCGTCCGTCGAGGCTGGTGTGGGCCTGGCGCTGATCACCGCAGCACTCCTCGTGGCGATCGTGGCTCCCGTGTCAGTCGTCGTTCTCCGTGCGGTCGTACTCCGGCGATCGATCCGCCTCCGCGCCACGACGCTGGCGCGTGAGCGGGAGATGTACCGGGCGGCGCAGAAACGTGATTTCGACACACAACTCGCCCGTGCCTTCGAGATGGCCGACTCCGAGGACGACGCCATGGCGGTGGTGAAGAACGCTCTGGAGCTCACGTTGCCCGACCGCGCCGCCGAGTTCCTGTTGGCCGACAACAGCCATGCCCACCTCACGCGGATGACGCACACGGTGTGCGACGACACAGAGGCCTCGTGCCCGGTTCAGTCGCCCGACGGCTGCGTCGCGACACGTGGAGCCCACGTCATGGGGTTCGCGAGCAGCGAGCAGTTGACGGCGTGCCCGCATCTCCGCGGGCGTCCCGAGGGGGAGATCTCGGCCACGTGCGTCCCGGTCGCCGTCATGGGTCGTACCGTCGGCGTTCTCCACTCCACGGGGCCGGCGGGTGAGGAGGTCGACGACCTGACGGTCGACCGCCTCCAGGTCCTGGCGAAGGAGGCGGGTGGACGTCTCGGTCTCCTCCGCGTGATGGCGGAGACGAGTCTCCAGGCCACGACCGACGAGCTCACCGGTCTGTTCAACCGTCGTGCGATGGAGGAGAAGCTGCGATCCCTACGCGCCGACAACCGGGACTTCGCCCTGGCGCTGTGCGAGATCGACGGTTTTGCACGGACCCGCGACGAGCAGGGCACGGCCACGAGCGAGCAGCTTCTCCGGACGTTCGCCGATGTCCTGCGCTCGACCGTTCGACCGGAGGACATCGTCGCCCGTCGGGGAAGTGAGGAGTTCCTCGTTGCCGTCCCGGACGCCGACAGCGATGACATGCTCCACGTGCTCGCACGGGTCCGTGACTCGCTCGTGACGCGGGAACAGGACGGAAGCGACAGCCGGCTTCGCATCAGCTGCGGTGTGGTCGGGCCAGGGTCCGGTGGAGACCTCAACGACCTCCTCGTTCGCGCCGAGACAGCGTTGCGGGCCGCACGGGAGCAGGGCGGTGACCGCATCGTCGTGTGGGGCGACGCCGTCGATGCCGGCAGCCTGACACTCGTCGCCGATGCGGACGCCAACTCCGACGACGCCGTCGGCGGTGCATCATGAGGCGCCGCGGCCGGTACGCCTCCGTCCTCGGCCAGTACCTGCCGTCCGTGGGCATCTTCATCGCCGTCTTCGTCGCCGTGCTGGCCGCGAACGAGACTGTGGGCGGTCCCGACGGTATCGCCCGTGCGTTGCTCGTCGCGTGCATCAGCTCCGTGATCGGCGTTGCGATCGTCGGTGTCGTGATCGTCCGGCCCTACGAGAAAGCGATGCACCGGCGACGGGCAGCGGACAAGGAACGTGAAGCCGAGTTCCGCGCCGATGCCGAGCGCCGTCAGTTCGAACGCGACCTGAACGTGGCGCTGGAGATGTCGCAGAGCGAGGAGGATGCCCTGGAGCTCACGGAGCGGGCGCTCCTCACGGCGGTACCCGACGCGAGAGCCGAGCTCCTCCTCGCTTCGCACGTCGACGGCGAGCTCCGGCGTGTGGCGGTGTCCGCCCCCGACGCTGCCTCACCGGGGTGCCCGGTCCGATCGACGGATGAATGCCCCGCCGCGCGCACCTCCCAGGCCCTCAGGTTCGGCGACGCCGCCGACATCGACGCGTGCCCCAAGCTCCGGCTGCGCGCCGACGGTCTCGACACGAGCTGCCGCTCGGCGACCTGCGTTCCCGTGTCGATCATGGGCAAGACCACGGGCGTCGTGCATGTACTCCACGGGGCCCGACTGCCCGACGACGCACGCACGGTGTCGAATCTGGAGTCGATCGCCCAGCAGGTCGGACAACGTGTCGGCATGCTCCGGATCATGGCCGAGACCCAGCTCCAGGCCTCGACCGACGGTCTCACGGGCCTCCTGAACCGTCGCAGCCTCGAGAGCAAGCTCCGGGTCCTGCGCAACGACGGGACCCCGTTCGTGTTCGCCATGGCCGACCTCGACCACTTCAAGCGACTCAACGACACACACGGTCACGACGCGGGTGACCGCGCGCTCCGCCTCTTCGCCGACGTGACGCGCTCCAGCCTCCGGCCCGTCGATCTGGCCTGCCGCTACGGCGGTGAGGAGTTCGCGATCGTGATCACCGACGCGACCGTTCGCGAGGCGGTTCGTACGCTCGAGCGACTCCGGGAACACCTGGCGTTGGCGCTGCACGAGGGCACCGTCCCACCCTTCACCGTGAGCGTGGGGGTGGCCGGGTCGCGACGCGCCGAGGACCTCGCCTCCCTCGCACGTCGGGCCGATGCCGCTCTCTACGAGGCGAAGGAACAGGGGCGCAACCGCGTCGTCGCAGCGAGCGACGCCACCGTCGACGCCGGCCGGGAGGGCGTGGTCACGGGGTCGTGATGGCGCCGTCCTGGGCACCCGACGCGAGCTTGGCGTACTTGGCCAGGAATCCGGTCGTGTAGCGGGGCTCGGGGCACTTCCAGTCGGCCCGGCGTCTCTCGAGCTCCGAGGCGTCGACCAGGAGCTCGATCGTGTGCGCCTCGGCGTCGATGACGATGCGGTCGCCATCGGCAACGAGGGCGATCGGCCCACCGTCGACGGCCTCGGGCGCCACGTGACCAACGCAGTAGCCGTGCGTTCCCCCCGAGAAGCGCCCGTCGGTGATCAACGCCGCGTCGGAGCCACGCCCGGCGCCCTTCATGGCGCCGGTGACGGCCAGCATCTCGCGCATCCCCGGCCCGCCCTTGGGGCCCTCGTAGCGGATCACGACGATGTCGCCTGCGTTGATGCTCCCGGCGAGGATCGCCTCCATCGCCAGGTCCTCGCCGTCGAAGACCCGTGCGGTGCCTTCGAAGCGGAGCTCGTCGATCCCTGCGACCTTCACGACGGCGCCCTCGGGGGCCAGAGACCCGCGCAGGACCGCGATGCCCCCCAGCACGTGGATGGGCGACGAGAGCGGGCGGATGACCTCACCGTCGGGGGCAGGAGGGTCGAGGTCGTCGAGGTTCTCCGCCACGGTGCGGCCCGTGACGGTGAGGCAGTCGCCGTGCAGCAGGCCTGCGTCGAGCAGCTCGCGCATCACGACCGGCACGCCACCGACCCGGTCGACATCGAACATGTGGTACTGGCCGTGTGGCTTCGTGTCGGCGATGTGGGGCACCCGCGAGCCGACTCGGTTGAAGTCGTCGAGCCCGAGATCGACCTGCGCCTCGCGGGCGATCGCCAACAGGTGCAACACGGCGTTGGTGGAACCACCGAGCGCCATGGTCACCGCGATGGCGTTCTCGAAAGCCTCCTTGGTGAGGATCTGCCGCGGGCGGATACCGGCCTCGAGCTGGCGGACGACGGCCTGACCCGATTGGAAGGCGGCTTCGTCGCGGCGACGGTCGACGGCCGCAGGGGTGGCCGATCCCGGAAGGCTCATACCGAGCGCTTCGGCCACCGACGCCATGGTGTTGGCCGTGAACATCCCGGCGCAGGCACCCTCGCCGGGGCAGGCGTTGCGCTCGATCTGGTCGAGCTCGGACTGGTCGATCGTCCCGGCGGCGCAGGCACCGACGGCTTCGAACACACTGACGATGTCGAGGGTCTCATCGCCCAGGTGGCCGGGAAGTATCGATCCGCCGTAGAGGAAGGTGGAGGGCACATTGCACCGGGCTGCCGCCATGAGCATCCCCGGGAGGCTCTTGTCGCACCCGGCGAACGTGACGAGGGCGTCGAACCGTTCGGCGTGCATCATGCACTCGACAGAGTCGGCGATGATCTCGCGGCTCACGAGCGATCCCCGCATGCCCTCGTGGCCCATCGAGATGGCGTCGGACACGGCGATGGTGACGAACTCGATCGGAAACGCGCCGGCGGCACGGATCCCGTCCTTGGCCCGCTTGGCCAGCCGGTCGAGCGGCAGGTTGCAGGGCGTGACCTCGTTCCACGACGACGCCACGGCGACCTGGGCCCTGGGGAAGTCGTCGTCGGTCATGCCGACGGCGCGCAGCATGGCCCGTGCCGGCGCCCGTTCCATGCCGTCGGTGACCTCGAAGCTGTGAATCTTCGTGCCGTGATCGTTGGTCGGAGTCGTGTCGTCGTTGGCCATGCGCTCAGCGTACCGTCAGGCCCTCCGCCGGGTTGGTGCAGTCGTGTGGCCTATGCGAACGTGAGCGCACCAACCCAACCAGGGGCGGGCTCACCACGATGGAAGGCTGTACACGATGAAGGTCGACTCGGCGTTGGTGAACGACCTCGGCGACGTGGCCGACAACGCCCGGGACCTGGAGGCACTGGGCTACGACGGGCTCTTCACCTTCGAGGGGCCTCACGACCCGTTCTTCCCGCTCCTGCGGGCCGCCGAGCACACCGAACGACTCGAGCTCACCACCGCCATCGCCGTCGCCTTCGCGCGCAACCCGATGATCCTCGCCAACATCGGCTACGACCTGCACGCCGCATCGAAGGGACGGTTCGTCCTCGGGCTCGGCTCACAGATCAAGCCGCACATCGAGAAGCGCTTCTCCATGCCGTGGTCGAAGCCCGCGGCCCGGATGCGCGAGATGGTTCTCGCCCTGCGGGCGATCTGGGACTGCTGGCAGAACGGTGCCGACCTCGACTTCCGCGGCGAGTTCTACACCCACACGCTCATGACGCCGTTCTTCGACCCGGGGCCCAACTCGTTCGGAACGCCGAAGGTCGTCATCGCCGGGGTCGGACCCGTGATGACCCGGGTCGCCGGTGAGGTGGCCGACGGCTTTCTCGTCCACCCGTTCAGCACGGCGAGGTTCCTTCGCGAAACGACGATGCCCGCCCTCGAGCAGGGCTTCGCGCTCAGCGGTCGGAAGCGCGAGGATTTCGAGATCTCGTGGCCGCTCTTCGTCGTGTCGGGCGACACCGACGAGCAGCGCGAGGCCGCGGCGCGTGGTGCGCGGCAGCAGATGGCCTTCTACGCCTCCACGCCCGCCTACCGGTCTGTCCTCGAGACCCACGGGTGGGGTGATCTCCAGGGCGAGCTCAACATCATGTCGAAGCAGGGCCGATGGGAGGAGATGGGCGAGTTGGTCGACGACGATCTGCTCGACGCCGTCGCCGTCACCGGCGCGCCCGAGGAACTACCGGCGTTGATCGACGACCGCTATGGCGACATCGTCGACCGGATCGCCATCCACCCTCCCGGTGGGGTGGGACGTGACCGTTGGCAGGCGATCCTGGCGGACTTCAAGGCCCGCGGCGACGGGTAGGGCCTCACGTACCCTGCGGCCCCCGAGACGAAGCAGACGAAGGTCCGGCCTCAGGAAAGGCGTTCGTCCAGGAGTTGGTTGAGGAGCCGGGGATTCCCCTGGCCCTTCGTGGCCTTCATGGCCTGACCCATGAAGAAACCGCGGAGCTTCTTCCTCGTCGTGTCGTCGCCCTCGCGATAGCGCGCCACCTCGTCGGGGTTGTCGGCGATGAGACCGTCGACAACCGACGCCAGCTCGCCCTCGTCGCTCACCTGGGCGAGTCCCCGCTCCTCCACGATGTCACCGGGACGCCTCCCGTCGGTGAGCGCCTCACCGAGAACGTCCTGGGCGAGCTTGCGCGACAGCGTGCCGTTCGCAACCAGGCCCACGAGCTCCGCCAGACCGTCGGGTGCCAGGGGCAGGACCTCGGCCGACAGCCCGGTCTCGTTGAGATGTGCCAGCACGCCACCCGTGGCCCAGTTCACCACGTCGCGCGCATCGCCGCCGTCGAGCGCGTCGACCGCCCGTTCGGCGTAGTCGGCCAGGGCCGGATCTCCGACGAGTACCCGGGCGTCGTGGTCGGCGATCCCCCACTCATCGACGAAGCGCTGTCGCCGAGCGGCGGGGAGCTCCGGCATCGTCGCGCGGACGGACTTTCGCATGTCGTCGGTGGGAGCCACCGGGACGAGGTCGGGCTCGGGGAAGTAGCGGTAGTCGAACGCCTCCTCCTTCGAGCGCATGCCGTGCGTGCGACCGTCGTCCTCGTTCCAGTGGCGGGTCTCCTGTACGACGCGCTCGCCGGCGTCGAGGATCTCCGACTGGCGATGGATCTCGAAGTCGATCGCCCGCGTCAGCGACCGCAGCGAGTTCATGTTCTTCACCTCGACCTTGGTGCCGAGCTCCGAGGTGCCCGAGGGCCGGACGGAGACGTTGGCGTCGATGCGCATCGAGCCCTCCTCCATCTTCACGTCCGAGACGTGGATCGCCGTGAGGACGGCGCGCAGCTCCTCGGCGTAACCGCGTGCCTGCTCGGCACTGCGGATGTCGGGACGGCTCACGATCTCGAGGAGGGGAACACCGGCGCGGTTGTAGTCGACCAGTGAGTGCCGGGCGTCGTGGATGCGGCCTCCACCACCCACGTGGGTGGTCTTGCCGGTGTCCTCCTCGATGTGCGCACGCTCGATGCCGATCCGCTGCCCGTCGACCTCGAGGTGACCGTCGACACAGATCGGGTCGTCGTACTGGCTGATCTGGAAGTCCTTGGGCATGTCGGGGTAGAAGTAGTTCTTCCGGGCGAAGATCGACTCCTCGGGCACGGTGAAGCCCATCGCCTCACCCACGCGCAACGCGTACTCCACCACCGCCTCGTTGAGAACCGGCAGCGAGCCGGGCAGCCCCAGGCACACGGGACAGACGTGGGTGTTGGCCTCGGCGCCGAACTCGTTGGGGCACCCGCAGAAGAGCTTCGTAACAGTCGACAGCTCGACATGGACCTCGAGGCCGATGACGGCTTCGTACGTCACGTCGCCACCCCGTCGCCGGTGTCGGGAGCCGCCTGCTCGATGGCCCGGGCGGCCCGGAACATCACGGGTTCGCCGAGAGCTGGTGCGAGGACCTGCACGCCGATCGGGAGCCCTTCTGCGTCGGTACCGAAGGGCACACTCATCGCGGGGTCTCCGGACAGGTTGGACGCCACGGTGCACACGTCGCTCAGGTACATCGACAGGGGATCGTCGACCCGCTCCCCCTGCGCGAACGCCGTCGTGGGCGAGGTGGGCGACAGCAGCACGTCGTGGTCGGTGTAGGCCTCCCGGAACTCACGGATCACGAGCGTGCGCACGCGCTGTGCCCGTCCGTAGTAGGCGTCGTAGTAGCCCGCCGACAGGGCGTAGGTGCCGAGCATGATCCGCCGTTTCACCTCGGCGCCGAATCCCGCGGCGCGGGTCTTCCGGTTCATCTCCTCGACCTCGTCGGCGTCGACGCGCAGCCCGTAGCGGACACCGTCGAAACGCGCGAGGTTGCTCGACGCCTCTGCGGGAGCCAGGAGGTAGTAGGCCGACAGCGCGTACTCGGCGCTCGGTACCGACACCTCGTCGACGTGCGCACCCGCTGCCTCGAGCGCCGCGGCGGCGTTGGTGGTGGCGGTGGACACCTCGGGAGCGACACCCTCCACCCCGGTCAGCTCACGGATCAACCCGACCCGAAGTCCCGCGACGCCGTCCTCCAACCCGGCGGTGATGTCGGGCGCGTCCTCGCGGATCGACGTCGAATCGGCGGGGTCGTGACCCGCCACGACCTCGAGGCCCACGGCGGCGTCGCGCACGCCGGCACCGAAGGGCCCGATCTGGTCGAGACTGCTGGCGAACGCCACGAGTCCGTAGCGTGAGACCGCACCGTAGGTGGGTTTCACGCCGACGACGCCGCAGAAGGCGGCCGGCTGGCGGATCGAGCCGCCGGTGTCGGACCCGAAGGCCAGCGGGACGAGGTCGGCGCCCACCGCCGCCGCGCTTCCGCCGCTCGACCCGCCCGGAACACGGTCGGGGTCGTGCGGATTGCGTGTGGCGCCGAACGCCGAGTTCTCCGTGGAGCTCCCCATGGCGAACTCGTCGAGGTTCGTCTTGCCGACGATGACCGCGCCCGCACCCAGGAGACGCCGCACCGCGGTGGCCGAGTACGGAGGGCGCCACCCGTCGAGGATCCTCGAGCCACACGTCGTCGGGACACCTGCCGTGCAGAAGTTGTCCTTGACCGCGACGGGGACACCGGCGAGCGGGCCGGGATCGTCGCCCGAGCGCACGGTCTCGTCGATGCCGTCGGCCGTGCGGCGCGCCTCGTCGGCGGCCACGTGAAGGAAGGCCGAGAGCTCACCGTCGCGGTCCTCGATGGCGCCCAGCGCCTCCTCGGTGACCTCCCGTGCGCTCCGGGCCCCCGATCGGATCCGGGCCGCCAGATCCTCCACCCCGCCGGTGCTCACGGGGCCTCGTCGCCGACGGGGGGCTCGTCCCCGAGGATCCTGGGAACACGGAAGCGCCCGTCATCGGCGTCAGGGGCCTCGGCGAGAACCGCGTCGCGATCGAGGCTCGCCCTCACCGTGTCGGGGCGTAGCACGTTGCGCAACAGGATCGGATGGGTACTCGGTGGAACACCGTCGGTCGGCAGTGCCGAGACCCGCGCCGCGTGCTCGAGGATGCCCGAGAGCTGCTCCGCGAACAGCGCCACCTCGTCGTCGGTGAGGGCCAGGCGCGCCAGGCGGGCCACGTGCTCGACGTCCTTGCGGGAGATTTGCTCGCCGGACATGGCCGGATCGTACCGGCGGCGCGAAGGGGCGTCCGACCCGGCGTGCCATGCCGGAGTCGCCCGCAGCGTCGCGGCGTATGATGCGAGCGGTCGGGGACCGACTGTCACGTCCCGGCCTCGGCGACGCTCGACTCAGAGGGGACACGCACCACGAATGCCGACGCACCCGTTTCTGTCGGACGACTGGTTCGACGCCGTCCACGAGATCCTCACCGACCACGCCACCGCCGGGCACACGGGCCCGGCCTCCGATGTCGTCATGAACCTCACGGTCACCGAGACGCCGTTCGACCAGGTTCGTGAACTCCATGTCGGCTCCCGCGACGGCACTCCCCTCTGGGGACGTGAGCACGACGCAGAAGCCGACCTGTCGATCACCGTCGACTACGTGACGGCCAAGGACGTGTTCGTGTCCGGCGACGGTCAGGCAGCACTCGCCGCGTTCATGGCGGGGAAGGTCACCGTGCAGGGCGACCTCACCAAGCTGATGTTCGTCGTCCAGGACAATGAGACGGGTCCGCGCGCACGCGGGATCGCCGAGACTCTCCAGGCCATCACCGAGTAGGACGCCGGGCTCAGCCGGGCGCTTCGCCCGCCACGATCTCGCGGGTCCGGTCGGCCGACCGCACGAACCCCGCGGCCACGACGGCCACGGCGGCCACGGCCCCGCCGACCAGATAGGCGCGCGCGAACGACCCCGGCTCATCGCCTCCCCCCTGCACCGTGGCTGCCACCTGGATCCCCGCCACCAGCCCGAGCAGCCCGACCATCTGCTGCGCTGCTCCCGCGACACCCTGGCGGGACAGGTCGACGGTGTTGGCGACCGAGCTGATGAGGCTCGGGGAGGCGATCCCGAGCCCGAGACCCGACGCCGTGAGGCCGACCACGACGAGCCACACCGACTCCAGGCCGGCTCCGGCCGCCAGCACGACCATCGACAGGGCGATGCACAGCGCGCCGGTCACAGCCGCCGCCCGCTCGCCGACCTTCACCGCCACATACCCGGCGGGCGGCGCCGACAGGCTGTACGACAACGGCCGGCTCAGCATCACGAGACCCGTCACCGTCAACGTGTAACCGAAGACACCCTCGAGCAGCAACGGCGTCACGATGAACCCACCCATGTAGGCGAACTGGTTGGCGCTCTGTGCGATGAGGGGAGCTGTGAAGTTCCGGCGACCGAAGAAGTCGAGGGGCAGGATCGGGTCGTCGGCTCGCGACTCGACGCGCACGAACAGGTAGGCGAACAGCGGTGCCAGGAGGAAGAGGCTGACCGTCAGCGGCGAGCCCCATCCGACGGCACGGGCGACGTTCAGCGCCAGCAGCGGCGGAACGGCTGTCGCGGCGAGCAGCAGCGCGCCCCGCACGTCGATCGTGACATCGTCCCGTTTCGGGGTCTCCCGGAGAACCACCGAGGAGATGACCCAGGCCAGAGCGAGCAGGGGCAGTTGGGCAAGAAAGATGACCCGCCACCCCACGGCCTCGATGAGCGGGCCGCCCACGACGATCCCCACGACCGGGGCACCGGCACCGACCAGCGCCCACCACCCCATGGCCCGTACGCGGTCCTCCGGTGTGAAGGCGTGCATGATGAGCGCCATCGAGCTCGGGCCCGTCGCAGCCCCCTCGAATCCACCGACGATACGCAAGGCGATGAGCGACGCCGCGCTCCAGGCGAACGCGGTGAGGCCGGTGAACACCATGAAGAGACCGAGGCCCCACAGGTACACCTGACGGTGGCCACTCCGGTCACCCAACCGCCCGAGCAGCGGCATCCCGAGGGCATGGGCGAGAAACGGTCCGGTGACCACCCACGTCAGCGTGGTGTCGCTCGACCCCAGGTCGTCGGCGATCTCGGGTATGGCCACGGCCAGCACGGTGATCGTGAAGCCGGTTGCGAAGACGCCCGTGAGCACGGAGCACAGGACCCACCAGCGGTAGTGGTCGGAGCGTGCAACGCGTCGGTGAGCCCGCTCACGCCAGAGCGTCGTCCAGGCGACGCCGGGAACCTCCTCGGTTCCGGGGAACTCCCCGAGTAGTGGCGCGTCGGGGCCGATGTCGTCGTGGGGAGTGGCGTCGCGTGTCGGAGGCTTCGTCATGGGCGACCCGGGTGCCGCGACCCGGTCGGGTCGCAGTCACGTCGGGTGCGCTCGAGCCTATGGTCAGACGCGGTCGTCGACTCCGGTGGTGGTCGTGGCCGGGTCGGTGAGGTCGATCTCGGCGGGGTGACCGAGCAGTCCCGCGAAGTCGCGCTCGGAGCTCTGCGAGCGACGCCAGGCGAGTGCCTCCGCGTTCCAGGCCCGGGCCGGCCCGGGCCGTGAGGCGGGGCGTCCGTAGCCGTTGCCGGGACGGTTGACGGCCGGTGCCGTCGTGGCCCCCGTCGAGGGTCGGCGCACGATCATGGCCGCTCCCCCCGTGTGGTCGTTCCCCCGATGTCGTGTGCTCGGTGTGTCATGTCCCCGGTCCGGCCGGTGTGCAGTTCCACGTCTGTCCCTTTGTGACCACTATCTGCGCTATCACCCGTGTGGCCCGACCGTCCTCCGTGTCGACTATGTCTTTCCATGGGCGGTGACCAGATCAGTGATTTCGCCAGAAGGTCAGGGAAACATTGACCTCTGGGAAGGTCAACCCTATGGACTGATAGCCCGATCGGGCTATGAGTCGGGCGCCGCGGGCGGGAGATCCCCCACGGAACAAGGCCGGGCGCACTCGCCACTGTGCGCGCGAGAAGTGCGGGGACGCCGAAACTTTTTTTCGCAGCCTCCGAAAGCCCGCGGTCAAAGAGGGACCCTTCGGACGAAGCTCCGGGCTAGCCCCCCCGGCGACACCCGTGCTATTTCGCTTTGCCTCGTCTCGGGTTCCCTTTGCCTCGCCTCGGGCTCGTCAGAACGAGATCGTGACGACGGTGCCGCGCTTCACCTCGGTGTCGGCTGCCTCACTCTGGGTCGCCACGGCGGCGCCGGGCGTGAAGTTCGACGTGTCCACCTCGAAGCCGAGGCCCTTGTCCTCGAGGGCGGCCGTGGCGGCGTCGATCCCCAACCCGACGACCGACGGGACGACCACGAGGTCGGGGCCCTTGCTGACCTGGACGGTGACCGTGTCGCCCCGCCGCGCCTGCTCGCCGGCCCCGGGACTCGTGGAGATCACCGATCCCTCGGCCACGTCATCGCTGAACTCGTCTGTGCGCGCCACCTCGAGGCCCAGGTCGGCCAGCTGCGCCGCGGCGTCGTCGAACGTCGCTCCCGACAGCGCCGGGATCGTCCGTAGCGGAGGCCCGTCACTGATGAGGATGTTGATCGTCGACCCACCGGCGATCTCCTCACCGGCGGCCGGGTCCTGGCTGATGACCGTGTCGAAGGGAACGGTCTCGGAGGGCTCTCGCGACTGCTCGCCCACGATGAAACCGGCGTCCTCGATCTCACGGACCGCGTCGGCGACGGCGAGCCCCTCGAGGGTCGGGACGGCCACGGGTGGTGGGCCGGCCGACACCACGAGGTCGACGGTCCCGTCCTCGTTCATGAACGCCCCGGCCACCGGCCTCTGCTCCAGGACCGTGCCGGCGGGCTCGGCGGCCTCCACCTCCTCCACGACGTCGAGCGACAGTCCCGTCTCGTCGGCGACCTGTTCGGCTGCGTCGGTGCTCAACCCGACGAGCTGGGGTGCCGGCACCGTCGACGCCGGGCTCTGCACCAGCGCGAACGCCGCTGCGGCCAGGGCCATGAGGATCACGGCCGCGACGATCCACGGGGCGACACGCCGCCCGGTGGACGTGGTGACGGCCGGCTCGGGCCCGATGGGCTCCGCATCGGCGTCCTGGTCGAAGACCTCGTGTGAGGTCTCGGCCCGCATCTGGGTCGGGTTGGCGTCGGTGGCGACCTCGCCCGCGCCCACGAGCGTGAGCGCCGCCGGCGGTGGGAGCTGCTCGGAGGCGGCCTCGAGGGCGTCGCGCATCGTCCGGGCGTCCGGGTAGCGCTCGTCGGGGTCGGCGCGCCCGGCCCTCTCGACGACCGCTGCGAGCGGTCCCATCTCCTCGGGGGCGACGACCGAGCGCTGTGCCCGCCCGGCGAGTGTTCCGATGGGCGTGTCCGCGACGCCGGGCACGCGCCCCGTGACCGCCTCGATCAGCACGAGCGACAGTGCGTAGAGGTCGGCGCGTCCGTCGAGTGGTGTTCCGAGACCCTGCTCGGGCGCGGCGTAGCGCGCCGTCCCCAGCACGGCCCCGGCCGGCTCCGTCCAGCTCGCCTCGGCGAGAGCCCGGGCGAGGCCGAAGTCGGCGACGCGCACGATGCCGTGCTCGTCGAAGAGGAGGTTGGCGGGCTTGATGTCGCGGTGCACGAGACCGCGTTGTTGCGCGTGCTCGAGTGCGGCCCCGACCTCACGCCCGACATGGGCCGCCTGTGCGGGCGACAGGTGCACGCCGGCGTCGAGCATGCTGCGGAGGCTTCCGCCGGCGAGGTACTCGAGGACCATGAACGGCAGTCCGTCCTGGCCCCAGTCGTAGACCGCCATGATGTTGGGATGGTGCAGCGAGGCCGCCAGTTGCGCCTCGGCCCGGAACCGGCGGAGGAAGCCGGCGTCCTCGGCGAGGGCGGCGTGCAGCACCTTGACGGCCACGCGGCGGCGCAGCCGGATGTCGTCGGCGAGGTACACCCGACCGCCACCGCCGGTCCCGATGGGGACGCGCAACCGGTACCGGTCGGTGAGAACCGTCCCGACCAGGTCGGAGACTCCACTCACGGTCATGGCTGACCCCACGGTACCGGCCCCGTTGGCCGGGACCGCGGCACCGGCGGGTACCGTCGGCGCCGTGGCGCAGTCCGGGGCACGACGGAATCCGTGGCGGGTGGTGATCGTCGTGGCGGGCCTGCTCGTGGCCGTGAACCTGATCGTCTGGGCGGGTCTGTCCGCCGACCAGGGCGACGAGGGCCAGCCGTTGCCGGAGGCGATCGAGGCGATCGTGCCGGTGGAGGGCGGGCTCACGAGCTCCAACAGCAGCGTGGAGGTCGACCTGCGCGACGACACGACCGGCGTGCTCGCCATAGACGGCTCGGAGATCCCCGAGGATCAGCTCATGATCACCGCCGACCTCCAGATCATCGAGTTCCGCCCCGGCGAGGACAAGGAGATCTCGCGCTTCGAGCCCGGGCGCCACACAGCGACGGTCGTGTACTGGCCGCGAACGGGAAGCCGGGCCGACTCCGAGTCGTTCAGCTGGGACTTCCGCGTGGGCGGCTGACGCCGCCGCCGGGTCGCTCAGGCGCCGAAACCCCTCCGGGCCCGCACGCTGCCGACCAGCACCACACCGCCGGCGAGCAACGCCAGGCCGAGCGGCACCAGCCATCCGCCGAGCCAGCCCGTGAACGGCAACGTGTCACCGCCGGTGTTGGACGCCTGCTCACCACCCACGTCGGTGGGCACGGTCGTCGGCGGTGAGTCGGGCGGCGGATCCCCGGGTGGCGGATCCCCGGGCGGTGGCTCCGGTGGGTCGACGGGGGGCTCGGGTGGGTCGACGGGCGGTTCGGGCGGGTCGACGGGAGGCTCCTGCACCGGGAGAACCGTCGCGAGCCAGAGGTCGAACTCCGTCATGGGCGGCCCCGCGAGGAACGACAGGTGCGGCCCGAGGAGGCCTTCGAGCACACCGAGCCCGGAGGGATCGATCTGGAACGCGCCGTGACCGTCGGTCGGTCGGTCGGGCCGTGGCGCGGGAAGCCACGGGATGGCGTACTGCTGGAGGCCGTAGAGAGGAAGCCCTGCCAGCGAGACCAGCCGCTCGCTGGCGAAGTTCGGGACCGTCGTGTCGCCGTGCGCGTACACGAGACCGACCGGCTGCTGCCTGTCGGCGAGGCGGTGGGCGACGTTCGTGGCGTCGCCGGCGTCGACGAGCTGCTGGGCCAGTGCGACGAGGACCGCCGAGTCCCCGGGCGACGCGTTGGAGGCGACGATTCCCCCGAAGGCCTGGTCCTTCTTGGTCCAGTAGGTCGACTCGTTGAGGATGTGCGTGATGCCGACGCCCGCGACCTGCAGGAAGGCGGCGTCGATCTCGGGTTGCATGGCGACGAACGAGGTGCCGAGGACACCGCCGAGCGACGTGCCCTCGTAGATGATCCGGTCGAGGTCGAGATCGGGCGTTCCGTCTCCGTTCGGCCCCAGAAGGTCGAACGGGGCGACGTCGAGATCTGTCAGCTCGGTCCGGACGGCCCGCAGAAGGGAAGCCTGGTCGATCGTCGACTGGATCGGGATCGACGTCGCGCGCCCCATGTCCCCGGGGTTGAGCATGTCGAAGATCTGCGCGTTGTTGGGATCGTCGGGGACCACACGGTCGCCGTGGTTCACATGGTCGATGGCGATCGTGGCGACACCACGCGGTCCGTTGGCGAGCACGGCGGCGAGGTAGGTCTCCTTGAAGAAGCCGAGGCCGTGGCCGTAGAGCGCGACCGGGACCGACGATCCGGCAGGGACGCGGGGGAGCGCGAGGAGGAAGGGGACCTCGAGCGGCGTTCCCTGGTCGCCGGGCTGGTAGTGGATCTCGCCGTTGGCGTCGCGGAAGTCGCTGATGGTGACGGTCCCGCTCACGATCGAATCGACACCCGGGAGGAGGATGTTCCAGTCGACCGAGTTGATGGTGACGTCGTGGACCTGCGTCCCCACCGTGGCGACCATGGCGTCGAGATCGCCGACCGCATCGGCCTCGGAACGGATCGTGAAGTCGGTGACCGACAGGATGTCGTCGCGCGTGAACTCGGCGTCGACGGGGCCGAGCAGGCCGTCGAAGCGGTCGCCGAGAGGTGTTCCGGTTCCCCCGAGCGCCTCGTCGACACCGGGCGTGCGGATGAACGGGTCGGCGGCGGAGGGAAGCGCGGTGGTGAGAGCGGCGACGTAGTGGTGGCCGAACTCGAAACGCGTGCGCGGCCACGCGCGGATGATCGTGTCGGGTGCGCCACGCTTCGCCGCGTCGGGGTCGAGGTCGACGATCACCGGGACGCGCTCGCCGGTGCCCAGGTCGTAGATCACGAGGGCGTTCCCACCGTCGGCAGGGACGCCGGCGGGGTCGATCGGCTGGTCGGTCTCGAACAGCACGGGGCTGAGTGCCGGAAAGCCGTCGGCGCCGTTCATGATCGCGGAGGGCGTCATGGTGGCGGGATACTCCGCCACCGTGGCCGGGTCGATGAGCGAGTCGGGGATGTCGAGCACGCCGGCGGCCGTGCGGAAGAGGTCGCTCGGCCACGGGACGGCGCACGACGGGCCACCCGGTACGGACGGGTCGCCGGCACCCAGCGGGTTGCAGGCGAGACCGTCGAGTGCGGCCACGACCAGGCGGTCAGGTTGCCCCGTGTCGGCTTCGACGGGGCCGCCGGATGCCCCGAGCGGTCCGGGGTCCTCGGAGCCCGGCGCGACGAGCGCTCCGGCACCGGTGGCGCCGGCCCCGGGAGGCTGTGCGCGTCGCTCGGCAACGTACTGCTCGAGACGGTCGAGGAGTGTCTGCCACCACGCCGGTACCCCGCGGGGTCCGGTGCCGGGGGCCGCGGGCTCCGCCGACGGGTCGGGCTGCGCGGGATCCTCGGTGGGCCCGCCGGCCGGATCGTCGCCGCCCGGGCCCAGGTCGGGTGGCGTCTCCGTGTCGGCAGGCGGCGTGAGCGGCGAGCACGCTGCCGCCACGAGCAGTACTGCGGAGAGCCCCACGAGGATCCGACGCATTGCCCTGTGCTCCCCTCGTCGGTGTCCAGGCCCCAGACGGGACCGGGAACGATGACACCGCCCAATCCGGACAAATCTACCAACGTGGCGTGGGGCGTACAAGCCCGACACGCGGCCGGTGCGGCGCCGGTCGTCGCCGGGTGCCGGCTCAGGCCGGGAGGTCGCCGGCCAGCAGGGCGTCGAGACCCGCCTCGTCGAGAACCGCCACACCCAGCTCCTCGGCACGGGCGAGCTTCGAGCCGGGGCTCTCGCCCGCCACCACGTAGTCGGTGCGTCCCGACACGCTGCCGGTCACCTTCGCCCCGCGGGCCACGAGAGCGTCGCGGATCTCGTCGCGGGTCCGGTCGCCGAAGGAGCCCGTGATCACGACGGTGGTACCCGTGAGATCGGCACCACCCGACCCCTGACCGGGCGCTGCGGGGCCCACGAGGTTCACGCCGGCGGCGCGCAGCTTGGCGACGAGGGCGCGGTTGTACTCGCTCTCGAACCAGCGGACGATGCTCTCGGCGATCACGGCGCCGATCCCGTCGAGCTCCGTCAGCTCGGCCTCGGATGCACTCTCGATCGCGTCGAGGTGCCCGAGGCGCGCGGCAAGCTCCGTGGCCGCTGCCGGTCCGACGTGGCGGATCCCGAGTGCGACGAGGAGCTTTGCCAGCGGACGTTGCGTCGACGCGGCGATTGCCGCCACGAGGTTCTCCGCCGACTGCTGCCCGATCCGCTCCAACGGCAGGAGATCGTCGACGCTCAGCGCGTAGACGTCACCGGCGTCCTTCAGGAGACCTGCCTCCACGAACTGGGCGACTCGCTCCTCCCCGAGGCCCTCGATGTCCAGCCCCGAGCGCCCCGCGAAGTGCACGATCCGCTGCACGCGCTGCGCGGGGCACTCGAAGTTGACGCAGTGGTGGTCGACCTCGGTCTCGAGGCGTACGAGTGGCTCACCACACACCGGGCACGTCGTGGGGAACTTCCACCGTCGGGCACCCTTGCGCCGGTCCTCGGGGACCGGTCCGACGACCTCGGGGATCACATCACCGGCCTTGCGGACGACGACCGTGTCACCCTTGCGCACGTCCTTGCGCGCCACCTCGTCGGCGTTGTGGAGCGTCGCCAGCGAGACCGTCGACCCGGCGATGTGCACAGGCTCCAACGAGGCGAAGGGCGTTGCACGCCCGGTGCGGCCGATGCTCACCATGATGTCGAGGAGTGTCGTCGTCTTCTCCTCGGGTGGGAACTTGTAGGCGATGGCCCAGCGCGGGGCCTTGCTCGTGAAACCGAGGGTCCTGCGCTGCTCGAGGTCGTCGACCTTGACGACGACGCCGTCGATCTCGTACTCGAGGTCGTGACGCTGCGCCTCCATGCGCTCGCAGTACCCGACCACCTCGTCGAGCGATTCCACCGGGGCGATCAGCGGGTTCACCCGGAAACCGAGCTCGGTGAGCCACGCCAGAGTCTCCGTGTGGCTGCCGAGTGCGGGAGCTCCCTCGAGGGCCCCGGTCTGGTAGCAGAAGACGTGGAGGTCACGACCCGCGGTGACCGCCGGGTCCTTCTGGCGCAGGGACCCGGCACCGGTGTTGCGCGGGTTGGCGAAGCGCGGGAGACCGGCGGCGTCCTGTTGGCGATTGAGCTGCTCGAAGGCGGCAACCGGCAGGTAGACCTCCCCCCGGACCTCGAGGACACCGGGGACCCTCGACCCCGCCAGGCGCTTCGGGACGTCGGCGATCGTGAGGGCGTTGGGGGTGACGTCCTCCCCGACCGCCCCGTCACCACGGGTGGCGGCGCGGGCGAGCACCCCGTTCTCGTACAGCAGCGAGATCGCCACTCCGTCGAGCTTGGGCTCGCACACGAACGAGGGTGGCTCCTCGAGGTGTTTCGAGAGGCGCTCTCCCCAGGCGTCGAGCTCCGAGCGCTCGAACGCGTTGTCCAGCGAGAACATCGGCTCCAGGTGCTCGACGGCGGCGAAGTGCGCGGCTGCGCGGCCCCCGGGTCGCCGGGTGGGTGAGTCGGGATCGACGAGCTCGGGATGCTCGGCCTCGAGCCGGCGCAGCTCCTGCATCAGCTCGTCGAAGTCGGCGTCGGTGATGACGGGCGCGTCGAGCTCGAAGTAGCGACGGTTGTGCTCGGCGATCTCCGCTCGCAGCTCCGCCGCGCGCGCTGAGGCCTTCCGGGGTACCGCCATCGCCCCGGAGCCTACGCGCGGCCGCTGCGTGCGCCCGCGCCGCCTCGACGTCAGGGAGCAGAGGTCGTCGTCGTCGTGCTCTGCTGGGTCGTCGTGGTGCTCTGCTGGGTCGTCGTGGTCGTCGGAGCCTGAGTGGTCGTCGGTGCCTGGGTCGGCGGTGGCTGCGTCGTCGGAGCATCGGTCGGGGGGGGCGGCGACGTGGTGGTGGTCTCGAGCTCGGTCGTCGTCGACTCATCGGTATCGTCGCCGTCTCCACCCGAGTCGCTGACGAGGAGGATGATGAGCACGACGATCACAGCTCCCGCGACGATGGCCGCCGCGATCAGCGCCGGCTTCCGCCAGCTCCCGGGCTCCTCCGGCTCGTCGGGCGGGCCGCCCGGTGGAACACCGGCGCCCCCGTCGCCTCCGCCGGGCATGGCCGCGGTGGGATCCGCCGGGACGGCCTGTGTGGCGTCCCCGGCGGCGCCGGGCGTGGGCCGGGTGACGTCGGCCCCGCCGGGCTCCGGGCTGTCGGCGGGTGGCGTCGTGCTGTCGGCGGGAACGGCTGTGATCGGCTCGTCGGGCGACCCGGCGCCGGAGGTGGGCGGACCGCTCGTGCCTTCGTCGTCAGCCATCACAGGACCCCTCGATCCGGGTGCGGCCCGGGCGGGAGCCGCCGGGAACCGGTCCGTAGTATACGGAGCGTCCACCTCCCGGAGGAGCACGTCCCGACAGTGATCTGGCTGCTGCGCGTTCTGTGGGCGGCGCTGCCCGTCACCGCCGGGACCGTTGTCGCCGACGCCGCCGACGGATGGCCGAGCGGTGTCGCCGTGGTGGCCGCCTCCCTGGCGTGGGCGGCGTGGGGAGCGGTCGTGCTGGCGCTGTTCGTCCCTCGTCCCCTCGCACTCACTGTGGCCCGCATCGGAGCCCCCGCTGCCACAGTGGCCGTTGCGCTCGCAGCGTTCCGGGCCGACACCGCGTCCGCCGTGGAGGTGGTGGCGGTCGTCGAAGCCGGCGCGGCCGCCGTCCTCGTGTGGTCCGCCTTCTTCGCTCGGGCGTGTGCCGACGCGGTTGCCTACGGCGATGAGCGCCGCTTCCCGCTTCGCACACCACCCGGGCTGCTGCTCGGCCCGGTGCCCGTGGCCGTCGCCCTCGTCGCCGCCGGGGTGTCGAGCGGACCGCTGCTGCTCGGCGACAGACGCTGGGCTCTCGGCGCCGTCGTGACCGTCGCAGGGCTGGCCGTCGCGTTCGCCGCCGGCCGCTCGCTGCACGGACTCTCCCTACGCTGGGTCGTTCTCGTACCCAACGGCCTCGTCGTCGTCGACCCCATGACCCTCGCGGAGCCACCACTGCTCACCCACGCCCAGATCGCCCGTATCGGCAGGGCCCCGGTGCGCGTCGACGGCGGGACGGACGTCATGGACCTGCGGCTGGGTGCCGTTGCACGGTCCGTGCGGATCGATCTGTCGGAACCGGCCACGCTCATGCCGAGAGTCCGGCGCCACCGGACGCTCACCCCGACGGACGCCTCCGCCCTCCTGGTGGCTCCCCTGGGAGGACCGGAGCTCGGCGACGTGTACGCCCACCGGCGGCCCCGGCGCGTGTAGAGGCCGGCTGCCGCGTGCTCAGGCGGCGAGGGCCCCGCCGAGCAGTGTCGGGCCGTCGTAGAACGCCACGACCTGCCCGGGGGCGACACGGGGCTGTGGCGAGTCGAAGTGCACGTGGCCCGCGTCGAGGACTCCCGGCGCGACCGACCCATGAGCGCGTACCTGCACGTCGACGGTGCTCCCGGCGGAGAGAGGATCGGACACGAAACGTAGATCGCGTACGGCGACCTCCGGGCGCAACAGATCGTCACGCGACCCGATCGTGACGGTGGCACTGGCCGCATCGACGTCGACCACATACGCCCGCTCACCCCGGGCCACGCCGAGCCCGCGTCGCTGCCCCACCGTGAAGCCACCCACGCCACGGTGTCGTGCCAGACGCGTGCCGTCGGTGTCGGCGATCCACCCCGGTCGTGGCGGGACGCGCTCCTCGAGGAACTCGACACGACTGCCGGAGCGCACGAAGCACACCTCCATGCTCTCGGCCTTGTCGGCGGTCCGCAGTTCGAGGTCCGCCGCCCGGCGTCGCACCTCCGCCTTCGTCATCTCGCCGACGGGGAGGAGCAGGCGGCGCAGCTCGCGCTGGCCGAGCATGTAGAGGACGTACGACTGGTCCTTGGCGGCGTCGACGCCGCGCTCCAGCGTGAATCCCTCCCGGGTGCGCCGCACGCGGGCGTGGTGACCGGTCGCGACCGCGTCGAACCCCAACTCGTCGGCCCGTTCGGCCAGCTGCCCGAACTTGATGGAGCGGTTGCACTCCACGCACGGGTTGGGGGTGCGGCCCGACGCGTAGGCGTCGACGTAGGGGGTCACCACGGCCGACTCGAACTCGTCGGCCATGTTGAACACGTAGTGCGGGACGCCGAGTTGTGCCGCAACGCGGCGGGCGTCCTCGACGTCGGAGACCGAGCAGCACCCCGAGGCGCTCGGCCCTCCCCACAGCTTCAGAGTGACGCCGGTGACGTCGTGGCCCTGGTCCCGCAGGAGGGCCGCGGCCACCGAGGAGTCGACACCGCCGCTCATGGCCACGAGAACACGCATGGCGCGACCTCAGCGGCGACGTGCGGGACGCAGGCGCCCCACGCAGTCGGGAATGACAGTGAGCGCGGCGTCGACGTCGGCCTCGGTCGTGGCCCAGCCGAGGCTGAACCGCACCGACGCGAGTGCGTCGCGCCGCTCCAGGCCCATCTCGAGGAGGACGTACGACGGGTCGATCGACCCCGACTGGCACGCCGATCCGGCGGCGGCGCACAGCCCCGCCTGGTCGAAGGCCAGGAGCAACATCTCGACCTCCATCCCGGGGAAGCCGATGTGGCAGTTCCCCGCGATCCTGCGGAGCGGGTCGCCGTTGCTCCACGAGCCCCGCACCGCGTCGAGGAGTCCCGCAGCCAATCGATCGCGAAGAGAACCGATGCGCTCGACGTCGGCGGGACGGTCGGTGACCGTCTCCTCGAGCGCGGCCGCCATCCCCACGGCACCGGCCACGTTGTAGGTGCCCGAGCGGAGGCCGTTCTCGTGGCCACCGCCCTCGAGCTCGGGAACGAGTCGTGTTCCCTCCCGTACGACGAGCGCGCCGACGCCCTTGGGGCCACCGAACTTGTGCGCGGACACGGCCACGAGGTGCGCCCGTGCCGCGGCCGCCTCGACATCGACCCATGGAACGGCCTGGACGGCATCCGTGTGGAGCACAGCGCGCGGGCTGCGCTCGGCAACGAGGTCGGCCACGGCGTCGAGCGGCTGGATCGTCCCCACCTCGTTGTTGACGAGCATCACCGACACCACCGCCGTCTTCTCGTCGAGAGCGGAGGCGAGACTCTCGAGATCGACGACACCGCCTCCGTCGGCACCCACGCGTGTCACCCGGAACCCCTCGGAGGCCAGGCGGTCGCACGACGCCAGCACGGCCTTGTGCTCGATGGTCGTCGTGACGACACCGTCGCCGCGGCCGTCGGCGCGGGCGGCCCGGGCGGCGCCCTTCACGCCGAGGTTGTCGGACTCCGTGCCCCCGGACGTGAAGACGACCTCGCCGGGCCGGCACCCCAACCCCGCCGCCACCGTTTCGCGCGCCTCCTCGAGGGCCGTTCTGGCCCGACGCGCGACGGCGTGGACCCCCGATGCGTTGCCGAAGTCGTCGCGCATCGCCGCCTCGACGGCCTCACGGGCCGCCGGGCGCATCGGGGTGGTCGCCGCATTGTCGAGGTAGATCGTGCCTGGACCGGTCACCCCGTCAGTCTACGGCTCGCGTTCGGGCACCGACCCGTCGATACCGCCGAGGTACGCGAGCACAGCAGCGGTCGTCTCGGCCCCCCAGAGCGCGCTCAACGCCCCGACGTCGTCCACTCCCACATCGGGTGACACCTCGTCGGCGCTGTCGCCGTCGCCGGAAACGACGCGGCCGGCTTCGAGGCGCGCGATGACGTCGACAGGAACGATCTCGCTGTCGCGGAGCCACTCCAGTGATGCGTCGAGTCGCTGTTCCGCGGCGATCCGGGCCTCGAACACCGTCTGCGGATCGGGGTCGCGGCTGACGGAGAGGCTCTCGTCGAGCATCCAGCCGTAGTGCGCGTAGCGGGCGTTGAGCGCGCGTACCCGCTCGTAGGCCGACAGCGCTCCGCCGAGCAACGCGTACTGCTCGTTCGGGGCACCGCCGAACACGTCGTCGAGCACCTCGAGCAGATGGAGGTTCGCCACGGCCAGCGAGTAGTCGAGGTCGTAGCCGGCCAACGCGTCGATCACCGGCCCGTTCTCGGTGCCTGCCGCCCGCGCCGCGCCCCCGACCACCTCGTCCTGGAAGCGGGAGAGGTCGGTCTCGGCCGCCGCCCGGAGCACGTCGCCGGCCGCGTACGCGTCGCCTCGGATGGGAGGACCGTCGAGATCCGACCCCAGCTCCACCTGCTCTGCTGCAGCCTCGGCGAGGACCGGCGCGACGGCGAAGTAGAAGCCGGTGAGCGAGTGGAGCCACAGCTGCTCCTCGGCGTCGCGGCCGGGTCGTTCGAGGAGCTCGACGCCCAGGAGCGCAAGGCTGGCGGCGTCGAGGGCCGTGGCGTAGCCGGCCGTGAGAGCGGCGGCCTGGCTCACGTTGGACGGCTCGAAGCGCAGGAGCTCGACGAGCTCGGCCCCGACCTCCTCCCCCGCCGTGTCGCCGGTCGCGATCAGCTCCCCGAACGCCACCGGCCCCTGCTCCACGAGAACGCCGTAGGCGTCGGCGAGCGCTCCCACACCGGTCGCCATGGCGGCGGCGCGAACGGCGGCGCGGTAGGCGCCGGCCACCTCCCCGTCGTCACGCAGCCGGGCGGCGGTCTCGGCGGCGGCTCGCGACTCGGCCCACACGGCACCGACGAAGGCGGGGGCCGGTTCCGGAATCTCGTCGACGCCGTCGGCGACCTCCTGGTACCGGTCGAGCCACCGGTCCGTGGCCTCGTCGAGGGCCTCGGTCGTATCTGCGTCGAGATCGGTGGGTGACGACGACCCTCCGCACGACGATGCCACCGCCATCACGATGAGCGCCACGACGACCACCCGTCGTGGGCGACAGGGCATGTCAGGAACCCTCCGCACCGTGACGTCGTTGTCGAAGGGGAGCCCCCGAGCCGGGATGGCTGTCACACCCGGACGCGAGGATCAGACCATGGCACCGACGAGATCCATTCCCCCGAGGCCACGCAGGCGGCCGACCGGCGCCGGGTCGGACGCGCCGCCCACCCGGCCGAGCCAGCTCGTGCTCGTGAGCGAGTCCACGAACCCGTGGCACCTCTCGCGGCGCGCCCGCACCGTCGGTCGACAGGGTGTCGCCCGGGCCCGCGACGCCCTCGCCGACGCACGCCGCCCGTTGCGGCGCGCCGGTTGACAGTTCCTGTCCGCCTGAAATCACGCCGAATCGTACCGGAGGCGCCTGCTCACCTCGCCCAACCGCGGTCGCCACATCTAGCCTGACCGGCGACAGCGCGCTCACGGTGAACAGCGTGATCACTGTGAGCCGGCGGAGCAGGAGACGACGTGGCAGAAAACGACCGGTGGGCCGATCCCGGGGACGGGCCCGGTGAGCCGTCTCTCGACGACTGGCACGACCTGGCCGCCCGGGAGACCGGGGGCGACCCCGACGCGATGGTCCGCGAGTCCCCCGAGGGAATCCCGATCAAGCCGCTCTACACGGCAGCCGATCTCGAGAGCCTGGGCGACATCCCGACGCTCCCGGGCTTCGAGCCGTTCACCCGGGGCGTGCGCGCCACGATGTACGCCAACCGACCGTGGACGATCCGCCAGTACGCCGGTTTCTCCACGGCCGAGGAGTCCAACGCCTTCTACCGCCGCAACCTGGCGGCGGGCCAGAAGGGGCTCTCGGTCGCCTTCGACCTCGCGACCCACCGCGGCTACGACAGTGACCATCCCCGCGTGGTGGGCGACGTCGGGAAGGCCGGTGTGGCGATCGACTCGGTCGAGGACATGCAGATCCTCTTCGACGGGATCCCACTCGACGAGATGAGCGTGTCGATGACCATGAACGGGGCGGTGCTTCCCGTCATGGCGGGCTACGTCGTGGCGGCCGAGGAGCAGGGCGTCGCCCACGACCAGCTCACCGGCACGATCCAGAACGACATCCTCAAGGAGTTCATGGTCCGCAACACCTACATCTACCCGCCCGAGCCGAGCATGCGGATCGTCGCCGACATCATCGAGTACACCGCGGCCGAGATGCCGCGCTTCAACTCCATCTCGATCTCCGGCTACCACATGCAGGAGGCGGGAGCGACCACTGTCCAGGAGCTCGCCTACACCCTGGCCGACGGCCGCGAGTACGTCCGGGCGGCACTCGACCGGGGCCTCGACATCGACCGGTTCGCGGGCCGGCTGTCGTTCTTCTTCGCCATCGGCATGAACGTGTTCATGGAGGTCGCCAAGCTGCGCGCGGCGCGACTCATGTGGGCTCAGATGATGAGGGACTTCGGGGCGAAGGATCCCCGCTCCCTCATGCTGCGCACCCACTGCCAGACCTCTGGTGTCTCGCTCACCGAGCACGACCCCTACAACAACATCGTGCGAACGGCCTTCGAGGCAATGGCGGCTGTTCTCGGGGGAACGCAGAGCCTCCACACCAACTCCTTCGACGAGGCGCTCGCTCTCCCGTCGGAGTTCTCCGCTCGCATCGCGCGCAACACGCAGTTGATCCTCGCCGAGGAAACAGGGGTCACCGACGTCGTCGACCCACTCGGTGGCAGCTACTACATCGAGTCGCTCACCGACAGCCTGGCCACCGAGGCATGGAAGCTCATCGACGAGGTGGAGGAGCTCGGCGGCATGACGGCCGCGGTGGAGCAGGGCCTCCCCAAGCTCCGTATCGAGGAGAGCGCGGCACGCCGCCAGGCCCGTGTCGACCGCGGTGAGGATGTCGTCGTCGGCGTCAACAGGTACCAACCCGACGACGACGAGCCTGTCGACATCCGCGACATCGACAACACGGCCGTCCGGAACCGGCAGATCGAACGGCTCGCGAGGCTGCGCGCGTCGCGTGACGAGGACCACCTCCGTGCCGCGCTGGCAGCACTCACCGAGGGCGCCCGGGGTGACGCCAATCTCCTCGCGCTCAGTATCGAGGCCACCCGCGCCCGTGCGACCGTCGGGGAGATCTCCGACGCACTCGAGGAGGTGTTCTCACGCCACCGGGCGACGGTCCGTAGCATCTCGGGCGTGTACGGCTCCGAGTACGAAGGCGACGCTGCCTATCAGGCGTTGCGTGAACGCGTCGACAGGTTCGCCGTTTCCACGGGGCGTCAACCGCGAATGCTGGTCGTGAAGCTCGGCCAGGACGGCCACGACCGTGGTGCGAAGGTGATCGCCACGGCGTTCGCCGACCTCGGTTTCGACGTCGATGTCGGACCCCTCTTCCAGACACCCGAGGAGGCAGCGCGCGACGCCGTCGAGCACGACGTGCACGTGGTCGGCGTGTCGAGCCAGGCTGCCGGGCACCTCACGCTGGTCCCGGAGCTGATCGCCCATCTGCGCAAGATCGGTGGCGAGAACATCGTTGTCGTGTGCGGCGGTGTGATCCCTCCCCGGGACCATCCCGCCCTCGAGGAGGCGGGCGTGGGTGCGGTCTTCGGCCCCGGCACAAACATCCTCCCCGCGGCAGGTCGCGTGCTCGACCTCGTGGGCGCGGAGTGAGCGACACAACCGGTCTGGCGGCGGCGGTGCGCGGCGGTGACCGCACCGCGCTCGCCCGGGCCATCACGCTGGTGGAATCCACCCGCACCGACCACCGCAGCGACGCCGAGGCACTGCTCGCGGAGCTGTTCGACGCCACCGGACAGTCCATCCGTGTCGGGGTGTCCGGGGCACCGGGCACCGGAAAGTCCACACTCATCGAGGCGTTGGGGCTGCACGCGGTGGAGCGGGACCACCGCGTGGCGGTGCTCGCCGTCGACCCGTCGAGTACCCGCACGGGTGGGTCGATCCTCGGCGACAAGACACGAATGAGCGAGCTCGGGCGCAGCGATCGCGCCTTCATCCGCCCGTCACCGACCGGAGGGACCCTCGGCGGCGTGGCACGGCGGACGCGGGAGGCGATGCTCTGCTGTGAGGCGGCGGGCTACGACGTCGTGCTCGTCGAGACCGTCGGCGTCGGGCAGTCGGAGGTCACCGTCTCGGACATGGTCGACATGTTCACGGTCGTCCTCGCTCCCGGAGCGGGTGACGAGCTCCAGGGCATCAAGCGGGGAATCGTCGAGCTGGCCGATCTCCTCGTGGTCAACAAGGCCGACGGTGACCTCGAAGCCGCGGCGCACCGCGCCGCGGCCGACTACGCCGCCGCACTGGCGTTCGTCCGTGTGCGCTCGGACGCCTGGACACCACGGGTTCTCGAGTGCTCGGCGCTCGAACGGAAGGGCATCGACGAGCTGTGGGATGCCATCGGCACCTTCCGCGATGCACTCACGCGTTCGGGTGGCTTCGACGCCCGGCGTGCCGACCAGGCACGGGCGTGGATGTGGTCGGAGCTGACCGACACGATGCTCGAGCGCCTGCGCTCCGATCCCGAGGTGGCCCGTCGGCTCGAGCAGGCGGAAGCCGCCGTGGCCGACGGCGGGCTGCTTCCCCCGGTCGCCGCACGTGAGGTCCTCGACAGCTGACCGGCACCGCCGGCGGCAGCCGCCGGCAGCCCGCGAAGCTTTACACCTTTTGTTCCACGTCGTTCTTTGTGCCTTTGGTGTCGTCCGACGCTCAGATCGAGGCTCGCCGCACCGACAGAAACCCTGAGCGACGAGGGGAAACGGGTGCAGGCACGACAGCCCGAGCGCACCGAGCCGTCCGCGGCAGCCGGACGCGGTCGCGGCACCGTCGCGGCCTGGGCCCTGCTCGCCGTTCTCCTGTCGGCCACACTGCTGGCCTTCTTCCAGTCCTGGAACTCCCGCCAGTCCGCCGCCGAGCGCGAGCTCGAGGAGCAGGCGGACATCGTGGAGGCGGGGATCGAGGAGGGGATCCACCGCTACGAGGATCTCGTGACCCGGATCACCGGCGAAGCCGGTCCCGACGGGACGTTCGATCGGGAGCAGTTCCTCGATGCCGTCGACGAGGAGCGCCTCGGGGTGACCCTTCCGGGAACGTACGCCGTGCTCGTGACCGAGAGCGTGGCCCCGGACGACCTCGCGGCATTCGAGAAGACCCTCATCGACCCGAAGTACGGCGGACTCCTCCTCAAGGATGCGGACCTCGGCCCACCCGACGGCGACTACCAGATCGGCGTCCACGCCGCGCCCGCGGCCCTCCGATCGGGAGCGGTCGGCGTCGACGGGCGGTTCTACGCCCCCGCGGACGAGGCGCTGCCTCGCGCCGTCCGGAGCGGTGAACCCGCGCTCAGCGAGCCGCTGCCCCAGACGACCTTCGAGATCACCCCCAGCTCGCTCGACGACAAGGACCTCGTGGTTCTCACCAACCCGCTCTACGACACACCCATCGTCCCGAAGACGCCGGCCGAGCGCTCCGCCGCGCTCGCCGGAGCGGTCTCGGTGGCCTTCTACCCGGACGTGCTCATCGACGTAGCTCGGGGAGCGGGCGCGTCCGACATCGCCGTGTCGCTCTCCGAAGGCGACGACGAACCCGCCTTCGCTGCCTCCACGGCCTCGCTCGCCGACGAAGGTCCCCGTGAGGGCCTCACAGCCACCCGCACCATCGAGGCAGCAGGCCGGACATGGGTCGCGGACTTCCGGGCGCTCGGCGGCTTCAGCGCCCCGAGCGGGCCGTCGCCATGGCTGGTGCTCGGTGGTGGTCTCCTCGTGTCGTTCCTGCTGTTCGGATTCGTCTACGCCCTGGCTCGCAGCCGGGCTCACGCCCTCGAGGCTGTGCGCGATGCGACGAGCTCCCTGAGTGCCGCCGCTGCGCTCTTCCGGACCGCCTTCGAGAACGCGGCCATCGGAATGGTCCTGCTCGCCGACGACGGAACCGTGCTTCGCGTGAACCGGTCGGCATGCTCCCTTCTCGGCCGGGCGGGCCACGACATGGTCGGCTCACCGATCGACGATCTCCTCCCCCACGAGGACTCCGTGATGGGTGACGAGACGACACATCGGCTCCTCGCCGGGGAGATCGACACGGCACCGCTGAAACGTCGGTTCGACCTTCCCGACGGCAGCGTGGTCTGGACGGCACTGGCCCTCTCCCTGATTCCCGGTGTCGATCCCCAGTCCAGCTTCATCGTGGGGCAGATCGACGACATCACCGAACGGCACGCCCTCGAGGCCCAACTCGCGCACCAGGCCACGCACGACCCGCTCACCGGGCTTCCGAACCGCGCGCTCTTCATGGACCGCCTCGAGGTCGTGCTGGCCCGCCGCACGCGCGACGGTGCGACACCGGCCGTGATGTTCGTCGATCTCGACCACTTCAAGGCCATCAACGACCGGTGGGGCCATGCCGCCGGCGACAACGTCCTTGCCGCCGTGGCCGAGCGGTTTCGACGGGCACTGCGGGCCAGCGACACCGTCGCCCGCTACGGCGGCGACGAGTTCACCGTGCTCTGCGAGGACGTCGACCAGGACCAGGTCCTGACGGTGGCCCAGAAGTTGTGCAACGCGCTGACCACACCCGTGACTCTCGCCGACGGTGAGGCGGTCGTCGGTGTCAGCATCGGCGTGGTGCTGGCCGACGACCTCGAGGACACCGCGGAGACGTTGGTGCGCGAAGCGGACGGTGCCATGTACGAAGCCAAGCAGGAGGGTCGGAACCGCATCCACGTGGTCGTCGGCGAGGATCTGGTCGTGGAGTCGGGTGACCATCCCGACGCGGTCACACCTGCGTTCCGACCCGAGCTCGGAGCAGACCGGTGAGCGACGTCTCGGCGGCCCGTCGACGCAACCGCGGAACGACCGTCGTGGCGTGGGTGGCCCTGGCCGTGGTGCTCGTGGCCGCCTGTTCCGCGGCCCTGGTCCGACGCCACACGATGACAGGCGACCTCGGACGGTCCTTCGACCGCGACGTGGAGCACTACAACCGCGCGCTGCGGGAGGCACTCGACACGCAGGCCGGCGCGCTCGACGAGGCGGCCCACCTCTTCCTGGACACACCCGTCCCGGAGGACGGGGGCTCGGCCGTCCTGGGACCACCATGGCTGTCGGCACTGGGCCCGGGCACCCTCGGCCTCAGCCACATCGTGGTCGTGTCACCTGTCGAGCTCCCCGAGTATCTCGACAGACGAGCGAACATCACCGGATCCGAGGCACAGCAGATCGAGCCACCGGGCGAGCGCGACACCTACTGGCTACCCCTCGTCACGATCCCCGAGTCGAACCTCCGGCTTCCCAACATCGACAACCGCGCCGTTCCCCAGAACCGGATCGCGATGGAACGGTCCCTCGAGACGGGCACGACGACGGCTGCGGCACCGATCGACGTGCCGCTCGCGGACACGGGCGAGGTCGACGATCTGACGGTGTTCAGCATGTTCCGACCGGTCGACGCGACCCGCCCCCTCACAGCTGAGCGGGGATGGGTGTCGACGACGGTCCTCGGGGATGTCTTCGTGGCGGGAGTCATCCCGGGCTTCCCGCACGGTGTCGACGTGTCGATGGTGTCCGACGGAGGCTCGTCGCCGGTGGGAAGGCACGTCGGACGCGACGAAGCCGGAGGCGGAGACGACCCGGCCGACCATCTCCAGGCGACGTCAACCCTCGATGCGTACGGCGTCACATGGGAGATGCGGTTCGAATCGATGCAGACCCCGCCCGCCGTCGGCTGGAGCGAGCCGATCCTGATCTTCGTGGCGGGCGCGTCGCTCGGCCTCGCGATGTTCGCCGTCCTCTATGTCCTCGCGCGAGGGCGCGCGCGGGCCCTGGCGGTCGCCGATCACGCCACGAGCAGTCTCGGAGCCGTGGAGGAGCGTTTCCGGAGCGCCTTCGAGGACGCGCCCATCGGCATGGCCCTGGTGGGGCGCGACCACACCATCCAGCGCGTGAACCGGTCCCTGTGCCGGATGCTCAGCCGTTCGGCCAATGCGCTGGTCGGTTCCGGCCTCGACGCCATCGCCCATGCGGACGACGTCAACCGGGTCGGCGACCATCTCGATGCGCTCATGCGGGGTGACCCCGTGACGTCGCCTCTCGAGGCGCGTTTCGTGGAGGCCCACGGAGCACCCGTGACGGCCTCGATCAGCGCCTCCCGCGTGTCGGAGGACTCCACCGGATCCGGTTCCTCCCAGCCGTATTTCATCGTCCAGATCGAGGACGTCTCGGAACGGAAGGCGACAGCGGCGCGACTCGCGCACCAGGCGAGCCACGATGCCCTCACCGAGGTCTGGAACCGCAGCGCCTTCGCCGCGACCCTCGAGGTGGCGCTGGAGGAACCCGGCACCGGGATCGCGGTGCTGTTCATCGACCTGGACCGCTTCAAGGTCGTGAACGACACGCTGGGCCACGCTGCCGGTGACGAGGTCCTGCGGATCACGGCGCAGCGCATCGAGGCTGCGCTGCGAACGGGCGACGAGGTCGCCCGGATGGGAGGAGACGAGTTCACGGTCCTCGCCCGGGATGTCGCCGACGCCGACGATGCGGCGACCCTGGCCCGGCGGATCCACGCGGCCGTGGCGGAGCCGATCGCTGTCGCCTCCTCCACGGTGTCGGTGACGCCCAGTATCGGGATCGCGTTGAGCCACGGCGGTCATGCAACGCCCGACTCGCTCCTCCGCGATGCCGACACGGCCCAGTACCGATCCAAGTCACACGGGCGGTCCCGTATCGAGTTCTTCGATGCCGAGGCCCGGTCGGAGACGCGGCGAATCCTCGAGATCGAACAGGAGCTCGGACACGCCCTCGAGTCCGACGAGATCCTCCTGCACTACCAGCCCGAGGTCGACCTCGACACCGGAGCCGTCACCGGTGTCGAGGCCCTGATGCGGTGGGACCACCCGACGCGCGGCCTCCTCGCACCCGTGGACTTCATCGACATCGCCGAAGAGTCGGGTCTCATCGTGCCGCTCGGCTCCTGGGCCATCCGTGAGGCGTGCCGGCAGGCTCGTGCATGGGACGACGCGGGCGTCGGAGCGGGGCTGGCCATGTCGGTGAACCTGTCGGCCCGCCAGTTCCTGCTCCCCGACCTCCCCGACCTCGTGGCCTCGGCCCTCACCGACTCCGCGTTCGACGCCCGACGGCTCTGCCTCGAGATGACCGAGACGGCTCTCATGGACGAGGGAGACGCCACACTGCTCTCGCTCGAGGCCCTCCGCGCCCTCGGGGTGCAGCTGAGCGTCGACGACTTCGGCACGGGCTACTCCTCACTCGAGTACCTGAAGCGCTTTCCCGTGGACTGGCTGAAGATCGACCAGTCCTTCGTCGACGGCCTTGGCACCGACGCCGAGGACACGGCCATCGTCACGGCCGTCGTGAGCCTCGCCCATGCTCTCGACCTGCGCGTCGTCGCCGAAGGGGTCGAGACGTCCGAGCAGTTGGCGAACCTGCGCACCCTCGGGTGCGACGTCGGCCAAGGCACGTACTTCTCCCCTCCCCTCCCCGCTGACGAGCTCGCCGAGTTCCTCCGCCGTCACGACGCAGGGTCCGACCTACTCGGCGGTACGGCCGAACCATCTGCCGACGTCTCACCTCGGATCTGAGGCGTGACATCAGCGTCGCCCTCCACGAGGTTGATGTCCCACAGGACCTGATCGAGGAGTGCGCCCGCGCTCACGGGGAGGTGTCGTGGGGGGCTGTCGGGAGTGACGCAGGTGGGTAGCGGCGCCAGCACCGTGTCGGGTGTCGGGTGGCAGAAGTGAACGAGCGAGTGGCGCGCACCGGTGGCGTCGGGACCGGCGACGACGCGGTGGACACCCGTCGGGATCACCCCGTTCGACACGCGCTCGAGCATGATGCCGGTGTTGACGACCGCGTGGTCGGCGGGCGGTGCCACGTCGATCCATCTGTCGGCGCTACGAACCTGGAGACCGGCTGCGGTCGCTCGCGGGAGAGCCGTGATGAGATTGATGTCGCCGTGCTCGGCGGCCCACACGTGGTTGTCTCCCGGTGCGTGGGCCATCGGCGGGTAGTGGATCGCCCGTGTGAGGTCGGGGCCGTCGCGCACCGCCTCGTCGAAGACGTGCTCGTCGGCGCCGAGGCCGACCGCGATGACACGGAGGAAGCGCTGGAGCAGAGCACTGAGCCGCTCGTGGAGCTCCGTCAGGACCTCCGAGATACCTTGAACGTCGGCCTCGGGGAACACGGGCGACGCGTAGCGGTGAGGATGACCGGCACGCAGCGGATGCGCCTCGGGGAGCGCGTGGCCCCAGTTGAGCATCTCCTTCCAGTCGGCATCGTCGGATGCCGCCGCCGTCTCGACGAGAAGACCCGTGTATCCCGCCTGGCCGTGAGATCCCGGAACGTGGGTCCTGTGCTTGGTCTCGGAGGGAAGGTCGAAGAACTCGGCGAGCATCCCGTAGGCGGTGTCGAGGAGGTCCTCACCCACGTCGTGGCTCGTGTAGACGAAGCCCGTGGCCAGGCTGCGCCGCACCCCGTCGACCACCGCGGCGCGTTTCTCCGCTGATCCCTGCTCGAAGGCAAGCAGGTCCACATCAAGGATCTCGTCCGAGGTCACGGCGCCGATCCTGTCACGTCGGCGGCTCGTCGCGAAGACCCATCGGAGATGGATTCGTACGTCGACTCCTAGGCTGTGTCCGTGCGATGGCTGCGGGTCGATACAGCACACTTGCTTCCGGAGATTCGGCACGAACTGACGGATCTTCTCCGGGGATTGACTCTCGACGAATGGAACGCTCCCACAGCGTGCGGCGACTGGACCGTCGGCGACGTCGCGTCGCATCTGCTCGGTGTGGAACTGAGCAACGTTGCTCGCTGGCGGGACGGAGTTGCCGAGTCTCGAACTGTTGGGAATGACATCGGTGAGTGGTTGGCCGAGTTGAACGAGCAATGGGTCGCTGCGGCTCGTCGCCTGAGCCCACAGCTCATTACCGATCTGATCGACATGGCCGCGGGTTGGTTCGAGGAGCATGTCGCTACTCTCGAACTCGATGCACTCGAAGCTCGTGTGTCATGGGCTGGCGAAGAACCTGCACCCGTCTGGATGGACGTTGCACGCGAGTACACCGAACGCTGGGTTCACCAGCAGCACATCCGGGAGGCGGTTGACCGGCCTGGCCTCATGGAGCCCCGTTATCTCACAGCGGTCCTGGCAACGTTCGTCCATTCCGTACCTGTCGCACTCTCAGAACACGGCGCCCCGGAAGGCACTGGCGTGGAGCTCCGGATGTTGGGAGAAGGCGGCAACCAGACCACGGTGTCCGCTCGCGCCCAAACGAGATCTTGGACGTCGGGGTAGTTGCCGTCCACGACCCAACGGTCGGAGCCCAAGGCCTCGAGTGAATCGCCCCGGGTTTCATAGAGGCTCGTTGGTTTGAGTCCCGGCCTCCTCGACCGAGGTTGTCTGACGGTAGTAGGCGGCCTCGAACTCGGCTCTTCAAGCCTGTTCTAGCGGAACGCCGCCGCGTTCCGGAAGCGGTACATCAGGACGTCGCCCGCGGGTTCATAGCCGAGAGCCCGATAGATCGCATTGGACGTCGGATTCGAGAGCTGTGTGTAGAGGATGCACTCGGCGTCGTCGTTGTCGCGCACCCATTGGGAGGCAGCGGCGACAGGCGCTGCCGTACCCTCGCCGCCGAAGCGACAGCGGCGTAGACGGGCCGAGCCGCGATACCCGCTGTGGGACGGCTGATTCCGACCGTCGCAACGGTTCTGGATCGCACCACAATGGCCTTCCGCCCACCAACGACTCGTCGACGGCGGACGCAGGGTCAGAATCACCGGGCTGGCCAACGTCGTTCTCGAAGGCAATCCGGTACGCGCATCAACGTCGCGGTCCGCATTGGCTGCCTGGCGGAAACTGCCTGAGACCATCGAGGGTGGGTGAAGTTCGTCCAACTGGTAGATCCGCTGCGCCCAGCGGGCACGACCGACACTCGGGTCCTTTCACCCCAGCGAGCAGCGAACGCAGCGGCCGAGGTCGCCTCTCCTGCGACACCGACCAGGTCGGGCGTGGTCTCGCCCATGAGGTCAGCGATCGCTTCGACGCAGGATGGCGGAAGAGGTGTGATCGCCGAATGGAAATCGAGGGGCGACAGGAGCGCGAAACCCCTGATCGCCTCGTCCAAGCTCACCCACCAGTATCGACCGGGCGCAGGTTTCGCGATTCGGCGCTCGAGAACCGTGAGAATCACGTTGTGATCGATGGGCCGAGCTGCCAGAAACTCCCCCACACTCGAGGGCTTCCGCCGGATCCGTCGTCATGTGGGCTTCGGTGGGCATGCTTCGTCAAGTGTCGCCCACGAGCTTCGAGCGCTGAGCCGAATATCGAGCAGCAACAAGACGGCGGCGACGCTGAGATCGCGCCTCTTCGGTCAGTAAACAAGTCCAGCTCGGGGTGCTCTCAGATCCGGGCCGATCGAGTGATGAAGTCGCCGACCTCTCCCTGGAGAACGCAGTCGGATGAACTCGATGTGGGCGTTCTCCGGCGAACGCATGGCCGCGCCGTATTGCACCTGGTACTCGCCGTGCTTGATCCAGGCCCAGCGAATGAGGCTCCGGTTCGGGTCCATTCTGAGGTGGTCCGCGAGGGACTCACGGTTCCCCGCCCAGAGCCGCTCGCGAGTGACCACACGCCGCGTCGTGCGTCGGATGATCCTCCACATGACCACCGGGCGGGGAAGGTCCAGCCAAACCACGGTGTCGGCTCGGGCCCAGACGAGATCCTGCACGGCCGGGTAGTTGCCATCCACAACCCAGCGATCGGGGGTCATCGCCTCGAGCGCCCGTCGTCGGAACTCCTCAGCCGGAAGTTCGCCCCAGTCGGGCTGATGGAAGATCGCGTCGAGCTCGACGAACGGCGCGTCGAGACTCCCGGCCAGCCGCCGACCGACGGTCGTCTTTCCCGAACCCGGCACTCCGACAACAGAGACCCGGCGCATGGCGCAGAGCGTGTCATGCGCGAACGGCGGCGTCCCCGCTGGAGCCACTTGACACAATCTGTCGTGGTCTGTCATGGTGCAGTCCGTCACTTCCCCCACGGAGCGCCCGGACCACCGGGTGCCGCGCCACAGGCAACGCGCGGCGTCGTGCTGCGCCGAAGGGGGAACAGCCATGACCACCATCACGATCCAGCCGTGGCCCGACAAGGTGATCGACGTCATCGGCCACGATCCGCGCTCGCACTACGTCGAGAAGTTCTGGCTCCCGACGCTGGGGCCGACGAGCTCCTGCTGCTGCGCCATCTCGCCACGCGATTCGACCAGTCGCCCGAGGGCATCGAGATCCGGCTGGCCTCCACTTCGCAGGCCGAAGGCGGAGGGCGCCAGCCTCGCTCGTGCGCAGCCTGACCCCGTCTCGGGCCAGTTCGACCTCGCGCGCGCGACGACGGGCGTGGACCGTCGCCGTCGCAACGTCCCACCGGTGAACCGGCGGCACTCAAGCGCCTGCTGCTCTGCCGACCTGCGCGCCGAGCTGGCTCAGTGGAACGAGGTCGGCGACGACAACGCCACACTCGCCTCCGCACGCAAGCGGGCACGACGTCGCCTTCACGCTTCTCGAGCAGGGCGACGACCCCGGCCGGGTGGAGCGTGTCTCCTCTTCTTCTCGACGGGGTTCCACCCGTCGATCTGTCACGACGCGGCTCAGTGGGCTTACGAGCGTCACACGGAAGCACAGGCCGAGGCCGAGGCAGCCGATGCGTGGCGACAGCGCCTGGACGCGGTGAGCGTCCCCGACGCCGCGGCGTACCGTCCTCGCCGTGGCGGCTTGGCTACCGTCGGGGGCATGACATCACACCTCCGAGCCCGCCGGATGATCGCCGCTGATCTGGGCAGCCGGAGCGGGTCGTCGTTCTCACAGGTGCGGGCATTCACCGAGTCAGGATCCCCGACTTCCGTGGGCCGAACGGGCTGTGGACGAAGAATCGCGACGCCGAGAAGATGGCCGACATCTCCCACTACATGGCCGATCCCGACATCCGCCGCCAGGCCTGGCGGCACCGGATCGAGAGCGGCATGGAAGGCCGAGCCCAACGCCACCGGGCGCTCGCCGACCTCGAACGCCGGGGAAGCTCCACACGCTCGTCACGCAGAACGTCGACGGCTCCACCAGGCTGCCGAACTCGCCGGGGGCGGTCGCGAGTCCACGGCACCGTCCACGAGGTGAAGTGCACGCTGCGGCGCTTTTCACCCATGGAGCCGACGCTCGATCGCGCCGCGGCGGGCGACGACGACCCGGCCTGCCCGGGCTGTGGCGGCATCCCTGTCGGCCACGATCTCCTTCGGCGAGAACCCGTGCCGGAGGTCCTCCAGCGCTCTCAGGACGCCGCCGGGTCGGCCGACCTCGTACTGCGCCGGTCGTCGCTGACGGTCTATCCCGCCGCCGGACTTCGATCGTCGACAGGCAGCCAGCTCGTCGTCGTCAACGCGCGCCGAGTCCACACCGTTCGACGGAGTGGCCACCGTCGTGTGCCGATCCGCTCGGCGACATCCTCCTGGCGCATCATCGAGTCGCTCTGAGCCGTCAGTCCGGCTGCCTTCTCGCGTCGCCGGACTTCTCGATGACCCGCCGGGCGAAAACGAAGCGCACGACCGAGAACGCCACGACGTTGATCAACTGGGCGGCCACGAAGAACACCGCTGCCACCATGATCACGTACGCCAGCCAGTCGAGAGCCCGGACGACCGGACACCCCGCGAGGAACGCTCTTACCGGCCCGCAGCGACGCGTGGAGAGTCGACGCCTCGAAGACGAAACGTCGCGCCAGGAAGAAGTTGATCGTCACCTGCACCCACAGCACCAGGGCGTAGGCGAGCCACGTCGGTACCGGCGTCCACTCCACCAGCACGATGTTGAGCCCGATCGCCAGTACGAAGGCCGGAAGTCCGATCAGCATGAACGCGCCGAAGCGCTTCAGCGTGGCGAGGAGTGGAGCCGTCACCGCAGCAGTCTCACGCATCGATCGCCCTGGCCCCCATCCGGCGACACAGGTAGAATGCCTGTTTTGGGTGTGACGCGCACCGTGGGGTGTCCATGGCGAATCAGGGACCCACGATCCAGGGCCGACCACAGCCGCCACCAAGCGCAGTGGGCTGGTGGCAGGCGAGCGACATGCTCTGGTATCCGCCCGAGTCGCGCCAGCCAGTGCCGGCGCCGGGCCCGCCGCCTCCCAAGAACGGCGTCGCCACCGCGGCGCTCGTCGTGGGGATCATCGGGATCCTGCTGGGGTACGTCGGCATCCTCCTCGGCCCGGTCGCGATCGGACTCGGCGTTGTCGGCTACCGCAAGGCCGCGGAGGACCCGACGCTGCCTGGCCGGACACCGGCGCTCGTGGGGTCGATCCTCGGTGGAGTCGCCATCGTCACCGGCGTGGCGAGTGCGGTGCTCTTCTTCTGGATGTGGGATTCGTTCTGGGACGAGGCCGGCGAGAACGTGTTCACGGCGCTCGACGAGTCGGCGCAGGAACTCGACGCGTCGCAATCCCGCACTCCGATGGCCTCAGACGTCCTGTATACGGTCGAGTGCGCCCCGGGCGACGACGGCTACACGCATGTGGAGGGAACGCTCACCAACACCGGTGACGACACCCGCAGCTTCGAGATCGAGATCGAGGTCGGTGACCCTGACGGGGGCCGTGCGTTTCCTACGGCACCGGTCGACGACGTGGCGCCTGGCGAAACCGCAGACTGGAGAGCCAGCAGCGGTGTCCTGGTCGACGAGGCACCGAGTCTCGACCCGAATGTGGGGGTCGTCCCCCAACCGACGTGCGAAGTCGTCGACGTGACCGAGCGATCCGTCACACCCTGAGGGCGTTTGGGGTCACTCCTCCCGGGAGGCAGCAACAGCCGCACCGACGATTCCGGCCTCGTTGCGGAGCTTCGCCGCTACGAGCTCAGCGCGGACGTCGATGTGGGGGAAGTACTTCTGCGACTTCTTCGAGACCCCGCCACCGATGATGATGAGCTCCGGGTTGATGAGCGCCTCCAGAGTCCGGAGGTACTTGTTCACCCGCTTGGCCCACTTCTTCCACTTCAGGCCTTCGTCCTCGCGGACCTTCTCGGACGCCCACGTCTCGGCGTCACGCCCCTTGATCTCGATGTGCCCGAGCTCGGTGTTGGGCACCAGCGTGCCGTCGACGAACAGTGCCGTACCGATCCCGGTTCCGAGCGTGACCATGGCCACGACACCCTTGCGACCCCTGCCCGCGCCGAACTCCATCTCGGCCATCCCGGCGGCGTCCGCATCATTGAGGAGGGTGACCGGTCGGCCCGTCGCCTCCTCCAGCACCGCACGGGCGTCGGCCCCCTTCCACGACGTGTCGACGTTGGCGGCGGTGAGCGCCCTTCCGTGCTGGATCACCGCCGGGAACGTGCAACCGATCCGCCCGGTGTCACTGAAGTGTCCGACGACCCGGGCGACGGTGGCAGCGACGGCGTCGGGGGTGGCGGGGTGCGGCGTCGGGATCCGGTTGCGCGCCTCGGCCAACTCACCGGCGGCCAGATCGACCGGGGCCCCCTTGATGCCGGTTCCGCCGATGTCGACCCCGACGAGCCTGCTCGCTGCACCCATGGTCACCGGTCCCTTCGCCGTGTTCCTGAGGGGTATGTCTTATCAACTCTGTCGGCGCGTGGGCCCGGGTCGCCAGGGATCCGCAGAGGTTGGGAATATCCGACCTCTGAGGTAGGCTTTTACCCGTCGACGGCGCTCCGAGTGCGCCGACCGGGCTCCTGGTCAGGCGCCAGGTACCCGGCACGCCCCGAGACCAACAAGGATTCCCGATGGCCAGCTTCCGCGACCTCCTCGCCGACACGAAGTCGCAGATCACCGAGATCGACCCGGCCGAGGCCGAGAAGCGCCTCGGCGACGCCACCTTCCTCGACGTGCGCGAGCAGGACGAGGTCGACCAGGGCATCGTGCCCGGCGCCGTCCACATCCCCCGCGGACACCTCGAGAGCCAGGTCGAGAACAGGGTCACCGACCGCGACACCCCGCTCGTCGTCTACTGCGCCGGCGGGGTCCGCTCCGCCTTCGCCGCCCAGACCCTTCAGCAGCTCGGCTACACCGACGTCGTGTCCCTGGAGGGTGGCTACGGGCGCTGGAAGGACGAAGGGCGCGACTGGGTCACACCCGCGACCCTCACCTCCGACCAGCGCGACCGCTACCAGCGTCACACGCTGCTCCCCGAGGTCGGCGTGGAGGGTCAGCAGCAGCTCCTCGACTCGAAAGTGCTGCTGCTCGGCGCCGGCGGTCTCGGGTCGCCCGCCGCGCTCTACCTCGCGGCGGCCGGGGTCGGCACGATCGGCATCGTCGACATGGACGTCGTCGACGCCTCCAACCTCCAGCGTCAGATCCTGCACAACATGGGCCGGATCGGTGACCGCAAGGTCGACTCGGCGAAGAAGACGCTCACCGAGCTCAACCCGGATGTGAACGTCGTGGCGCACGACGTGCGTCTCGGTGCCGACAACGTGCTCGACATCATCGACGGCTACGACGTGATCGTCGACGGTGCCGACAACTTCCCCGTGCGGTACCTGCTGAACGACGCGTCATTGCTCAAGAGGATTCCGGTCGTTCACGGCTCGATCTTCCGCTTCGAGGGGCAGGTCACCGTCTTCAAGCCCTACGACGGACCCTGCTACCGGTGCCTGCTGCCCGAGCCGCCCCCGCCGGAGCTGGCGCCGAGCTGCTCGGAGGCCGGTGTGCTCGGCGTGCTGCCCGGCATCGTCGGCTCCATCCAGGCGCTCGAGGCCATCAAGGTGCTCCTCGACCTCGGTGACACCCTCGACGGCCGACTGCTGGCGATCGACACCCTCGACGAGAGCTTCCGGACGTTCAAGGTCCGGCGCGACCCGCAGTGCCCGGCCTGCGGCGAGGACGCTCCTCCGATCCAGATCGCCGAGTACGACCAGTTCTGCCTCCCCCACGCGGTGCTCCCCGACGCCTGACTGATTTTGATGCGTCCCTGAGGCTCGCATAGTGCGCTCTACGGACGCATCAAAACGGAGAGCTACTCGACGATGACGGTGCCGGTCATCCCGACGGTGGGTCCTCCGTGGATCGAGCAGTAGTAGGCGTAGATCCCCGGGTCGTCGAACGTGAAGCTGTACTCGCCGGTGGCGTCGAACGTGTCGGCGTCGACCCCGAAGTCGTCGGGGGCCGGCGTGGCGTTGCTCCAGCCCTCGGAGGCGTCGAGGATGTCGTGGCGCGCGGCGCTCCCGTTGGTCCACGTCACCGTCGTGCCGGCGTCGACGCGGATCGTGGGGTCACGGAACGTGTTTCCGGTCGTGATGACCCCGACGTCGGACACGCCGGTGTCGTCGACGGCGCCCGCCGTCGGGACCGGTTGCAGGTCGTCGGCCGCATCCGAGCCCCGGGACTCATCGGAACCGCCGCACGCAGCGAGCACCACAGCCACGAGCGCCGCCACCACGATTTGATGCGTCCCTGAGGCTCGCATAGTGAGCTCTACGGACGCATCAAAACGGGGCTACTCGACGACGATGGTGCCGATCATGCCGCCGGTCGGGGTGCCGTGCAGCGAGCAGTAGTAGGCGTAGGTACCGGGCTCGTCGAGCGTGGCGCTGTACTCGTCGCCGGGCGTGAACGCCACCGCCTCCACCTCGAACGGAGTGGCCGTCGCGTCACTGTAGGCATCGGAGGCGTCGAGGATGTTGTGGTCGTTGCGCCCGTCGTTCGTCCACGTGACCGTCGTACCGGCGTCGACCGTGACCGTCTCGGGCTCGAACACGTTGTCGCGGGCGGCCACGGCCACCTCGGTCGAGCCGGTCTCGTCGACGGCTCCCTCCGTGTTGACGGGGCCGTTGTCGCCTCCCCCGCCGTCGTCGGAGGAGTCGTCACCACCTCCGCATGCGCCCAGCGCGAGCGCAGCCGCCGCCACGAACGCGGCCGCTGCCGTCCAGCGATTTCGCATCAGGACTCCTTCGAGGGAAGCGTGATCGAGTCGACGTCGATCTGCATCGGCACGTTGTCGGGTGTGGCCGGAACGGGTGGGGCCGACGACGCGTCGGGCATGTTCTCCTGGTCGTCGGGTTCCGGCGTCGTCTTGTAGTCGCCCGCCGGCGGACCGGCCTCGGCCAGCTGCAGGATCGGGAACGGGCTGTCGTCCTTGCTCCCGGTGCCCTCGCCCTCGCAGGGGAGGAACTGCTCGATGTTGGCGGGCCCGCTCGTCGTGAACACATTGTCGGCGAAGCAGTTGCCGTTGTCGTAGGCCTCGTCGAGGAGGGCGATGGCGAGGTCGTACTCCGAACCACTCACCTCATTGCCGACGATCGTGTTCTCCGCGGTGGGCCAGATCACGACCTCGGGGATCTCACTCGGGTCTGGAAGAGGGCGCTCCCGGTACTCCGAGCACGGCGTGGTGCGGTCCTCGGGACCGGGCACGTCGTCGGCAGCGCCCGACTCGGGGAAGTTCGTGAGCAGCACGCCAGCGAGGTCGTTGTCGTAGATCTGGTTCCGCTCGATGTTGTTGCCGATCCCACCGCCGACGAGTACACCCGACCCCACGACGTCGACATCCTGGGTCAGGCCGACCGCCGGTCCCTCGCCGTAGTTGTTGTCGTAGACCCTGTTGCCGACAATGGTCATGTCACGCTGCGGATAGCACAGCTCGTAGGCGCCGGTGTTCGGGACGATGCCGGCGCGGTTGTTGCGGAAGGTGGAGTTGGCGATGATGAGGTTGCCGCCGGCATCGGTTCCCGAGTAGCCGAGGCCGTTGAACTCGCCGATGACGTTGTCGAGCACGGCGTCGCAGGGGTAGCACTGCCCGATGTAGAACCCGGCGTCGGGGCTTCCCGAGCCGAGTGAGTTGTCGAACTGGCCGGTGACGGAGTCGAAGGCGTAGATGCCGTAGTCACCGTTGCGGTAGGCCGTGAGATACGAGCCGCGATAGCCCTCCACCCCGGTCCAGAAGAATCCGTTGGCGGTGTAGTTGCGGGCGGTCATGTTCTCCACCGCCACACCGTTGGCTCCGACGACGAAGATCCCGTTCTCCTTCTCGAACTCACCGTCGAGGATCACCTTGTTGCGGTCCGTCCCCCGGATGACGATGTTGTCGGTGCCCTCGGGAACCGTCACCGCCTCCTTGTAGACGCCCTCATCGACGAGGACGAGGTCGCCCGCAGACGCGTCGTCGACGGCGGCCTGGATGGTGTCGTAGTCACCGGGGACCTCGAGGGTGCGGTAGTCGCCGTCACCACCGCCGTCGTCGCCCGTCGAGTCGTCGCCGCTGTCGCACGCCGACGCGATCAGCGCCATGCAGATGATCAGCACGGCAACGACTCCGAAACGCTTCCCCATCACAGGTTCCCCCTTGTCGAACAACGCCCTCGGCCGTGGGCTGTCCGACACTGTACGCGCGGCGCTCAGCCGTTGCGCACCGGGCGCCGGAACGACGACGCCAACTCCACCAGGGTCCGGACGCCGTAGCCCGTACCACCCCGCGTGAGTTCCCCGTCGTCCTTGTCGGCCCGGGCCGGGCCGGCGATGTCGAGGTGCGCCCACGGCACATCGTCGACGAACTCCTCGAGGAACAGACCGGCGGTGAGCGATCCCGCCCACTGCCCACCGATGTTCTGGACGTCGGCGATCTCGGAGTCGAGTTGCGAGCGGTAGTCCTCCGGGAGGGGGAGGTGCCACACGGGCTCGCCCGCTGCGCCGGCCGCCTCCTCGACCTGCTCGACGAGGGAGTCGTTGTTCCCCATGAGCCCTGCGATCTTCTCGCCCAGAGCAACGAGACAGGCGCCCGTGAGCGTGGCGAGATCCACGATGGCGTCGGGCCCGTCCTCGACCGCCAGCGACAGTGCGTCGGCCAGGATGAGGCGCCCCTCGGCATCCGTGTTGAGCACCTCGACGGTCTTCCCGTTTCGAATCGTGAGCACGTCGCCGGGGCGCGTCGCGCGCCCGTTCGGCATGTTCTCGGTCAGGGGGACGTACGCCGTGACCTTGGTACGTACACCCGCATCGCGAAGTGCCGACATGGCGCCGACCACGGCCGCGGCACCGCCCATGTCGGTCTTCATCTGCTCCATCGCCTTGGCGGGCTTCAGCGAGAGGCCCCCGGAGTCGAAGGTGACGCCCTTGCCCACGAAGGCGAGGCTCCCGCGTGGGCTCGTCGGGCTGTAGGAGACCTTCAGGAACCGCGGTGGCTCGTCGGACCCCGCGTTCACACCGAGCAGGCCCCCCAGCTTCTGTTTCCTGATCTGGGCCTCCTCGAGCACGGTGACCCGGACGCCGGCGCCCGCCAACTGCTTCCTGGCCGCGGCCACGAACTCCCTGGGTCCGAGGCTGCCCGCCGGCTCGTTGACCATGTCGCGTGCCCAGCAGGTGGCGTCGGCCACGACACCGCCCCGGTCGAACGCGGCGAGCACGCGCTTGCCGCCGGGTCCGATGGAGATCACCTCGGTGAGCTCGGAGTCCTCCCCGTCCCCCTTGTAGGTGAGGAACTGGTACGACCCGAGGATGAGTCCCTCCGCGACGGCACGTGCGTCGGCCGTGACGTCGTTGCCCGCCGAGACCAGCGTCGTCGCGACGCTCCCGGCCTTCCTGGCCTTGCGTGCCACAGCCGCAGCGGCGCGGCGGAGGACGCCGGCTGACACCTCGTCGGGGGATCCCAGACCCACGATGACAACCGAGTCGGCGGCGATGCCGTCACCCGAGGGCACCCACCGGGTCTGGCCCAGCTTGCCGGTGAACCCCGCCTCCTTCATGAAGGTGGGCAGGTCGATGTCGAGCGCATCGTCCACGGCCTCACCACCCGGGCCGAGCTCGCGGTCCGCGTAGACGGGAACGGCCAACAGGTCGGCGTCGACCCGCTCGGGGGAGGCCGTGGTCGTCGTGAAGTCGATGGGCACAGGGGATCTCCTTGGGGTGGTCGGTGCCGACGTGTGTCGACGCTACGGGGTCGTCAGTCGGTGCGCACGGAGCGGAACGCCCCCTCCTGCCACCGGGCGAGGGTGTAGACGAGGTCGGCGAGGCGGTTCAGGTAGGCCACGACGTGGCTACCGTCCAACCACCCGGCGGCCGCGGCCGCCACCGACTCGCGCTCGGCCCGGCGCACGACCGCGCGGGCCATGTCGAGAGCCGCCGCCACCCGGTTCTCACCCGGGAGCACGAACTCGGTGGGTGCCTCGTAGCGGGCGGTGAGATCGTCGATGAGGGGTTCGAGCGCGGACACCATCTCCTCGGTCACGAGTGACGTCTCCGGCTCCAGCTTCGAGCGGTTCGACGGGTCGGTGGCCAGCTCCGCTCCGACGACGAAGAGCTCCCGCTCCAGGCGGACGAGGAGCTCGTCGAGCTCGCCGTCGCGCTCGGCGTCGGCACGGGCCAGGCCGAGCGCCGACACGGCTTCGTCGACGGCGCCGTAGGCCGCCGGTGCGGGCGAGTCCTTGCCGACCCGGCCACCGTGGAGCAGACCGGTGGTGCCGTCGTCGCCTCTGCGTGTGTAGACCTTCATCGTCGGGCGAGTCTACGACGCGCCGACGGAGCGCCTGTCTCAGATCAACGCCGCGGTCCCGTCGTTGCGGACACCCCACCAGCGGCCGGCGTGGCGGTCGAGGCCCATCCATCCGCCCATGACCGGCACTGACTGCTTCGGGGGCGGTGCGCCATAGGTGCGGAGGCTCCCCCAGCCGTCGAGAACGGCGTAGCCGCTCCCGTCGGGCATCGGCTCGAGATCCCGGGCGTAGCCCTTGCCGGGCGTGTAGGGGGCTCCCCGGAAGGTCGCGCCGTTGCGCGTGTGGACGCCGCCCCATCCGTCGAGGAGGTACACACCTCCGGCGTCATCGAGGGCGACAGCACGCGCGATGTCCCACCCGCGCCAGTACGCGCCCGCCACACGGGGAGCGTTGCCGGAGGCATGGAGGCCGCCCCACCCGTCGAGAACGAGGACGCCCTTGCCGTCAGCGGTGATGGCGATGCTGTTCGCGATGTCCCATCCCGGCCAGTACGACGTCGCGAGATACTTCATCGTCCCCTGCGCCGCGCTCCCGTACCGGTGGAGCCCACCAAAACCGTCGAGGACCACATATCCTTGGCCGTCGGGCATAACGGCGAGGTCGCGCGCGATGTCGAAGCCGAAGGACGGCTGCCCGAAGTGCTTGGCGCTGCCACGCGCCTCGACGCGGCCGTTCCCGTGCAGCACGTAGTAGCCCCCACCGGGTGCCGCCTGGATCGCCCGGACGGGTGGTGGAGGCGGTGGCTTGGGCTTCGGCGCCACCGTGGCCACGAGCGGCTTGGGGGGCGACGGCGTGTTGGACCTCATGAACGACTGCGTCACCCACATGCGTCCGCCCTGCTTCACGACACCGACGCCGATGTAGTTGAAACGGGCATCGAGGATGTTCGCGAGGTGGCCCGAGGAATGGATGAGGGCATCGTGCAGGGACGCGACGCTCGGTCCGACGCCGACGTTCTCCCCGAGCACCGACCACGGCACCGTGATCCCGCTCCTCAGATTCGAATGGGAGATGTGACCGTTGTTCGCCATCGTCTGCGACCAGCCACGCGCCTTCCTGATGAGGACTGTGTGTCGCTGGAGCGGGGCACGGCCCCACGCGACGCGCAGGTCGTTGATGCGTTGGACGAAGTCGGCTTCGGCCCAGCCGTCGACGGTCCCGGCGGAGGCGGGCTCGGCCGACGTCTGGATGCCGAGGCCCGAGATCATGATCACGGCCACGGTGGCTGCTGCGAGACGGCGCACGGGAAGGTCCTCGGGATCGGGGTCTGTCCCCGATTCATCGACCTCCCGGGAGCGGACCTTCACGGGAATCGCGGGTTTCACGCTTCGCGCGATTCCGCCTTTGGCGTCGGGCCCGGCAAGGCCCGGCCGGTAGCCTGAGTCAGATGGATTCCTCGTTTCTCGACGCGCTGCGTGAGCGCGTCCTCGTGTTCGACGGTGCTGCGGGCACCAACATCCAGGACCGCGACCTCGGCCCCGACGACTTCGGCGGCGAGAACCTCGAGGGCTGCAACGAGATCCTCGTCGACACCCGCCCCGACGTGATCCGCGATCTCCATGCCTCGTTCCTCGAGGTCGGCTGCGACGCCGTCGAGACCGACACCTTCGGCTCCTTCCCGAACGTCCTCGCCGAGTACGGCGTCGCCGAGCGCGCCTTCGAGCTCTCCGAGACCGCCGCCCGCCTCGCCGTCGACGTCGCCTCCGACTTCGCCACCCCCGACCGTCCGCGCTGGGTCGTGGGCTCCGTCGGGCCGGGCACGAAGCTGCCGTCACTCGGGGCCATCGGGTTCCCCGAGCTGCGCGACGGCTACCAGGTCCAGATCGAGGGTCTCCTCGCCGGCGGTGTCGACGTCGTGCTCATCGAGACCGTCTACGACCTCCTCCAGGCCAAGGCGGCCGTCATCGCCGCGCGCCGGGCGATGGGCTCCGCGGGCCGTGAGGTCCCGCTGATGGTGCAGGTCACGGTGGAGACGACCGGGCGGATGCTCGTCGGCTCCGAGATCGGGGCGGCGCTCACCTCCCTCGAGGCCCTGCGACCCGACGTGATCGGCCTCAACTGCGCCACGGGCCCCGAGGAGATGACCGAGCACCTCCGTCACCTCTCCCAGCACGCCACCACGTACCTGTCGTGCCTGCCCAACGCGGGCCTGCCCTCGGTCGTCGACGGGCGCACGCACTACGACCTCACACCCGACGGTCTCGCCGAGGCGCAGGAGCGCTTCGTCGACGAGTTCGGCGTCAACATCGTGGGTGGCTGCTGCGGAACGACCCCCGAGCACCTGCGCCGTGTCGTGGAGACGATCGGTACGCGGGTACCGACGCAACGCGAGCCCGACGTCGAACCGGGCTGCTCGTCGCTCTACAGCCACGTCCCGTTCCAGCAGGACCTGTCGTTCCTCGTCGTCGGTGAGCGCACCAACGCCAACGGCTCGAAGAAGTTCCGCGAGGCGATGCTCGAGGGCGACATCGACACGTGTGTGCTCATGGCTCGTGACCAGGTCAAGGAGGGTGCACACGTCCTCGACCTCTGCGTCGACTACGTCGGGCGCGACGGCACCGCCGACATGGACGAGATCGCCGCACGTTTCGCGACCCAGGCGTCCATCCCCCTGGTTCTCGACTCCACCGAGCCCGACGTCCTCGAAGCGGGGCTCCAGCACCTCGGTGGGAAGTCACTGCTCAACTCGGCCAACCTGGAGGACGGCGACGGCGAGGGCTCGCGCTGCGACCGCGTGCTCCGTCTCGCGCGTGAGTACGGCACCGCCGTCGTGTGCCTCACGATCGACGAGGAGGGTCAGGCCCGCACGGCCGACTGGAAGGTACGCGTCGCCAAGCGGATCCACGAGCTCGCCACCGAGAGGTACGGGATCGACCCGACCGACCTGGTCTTCGACGCCCTCACCTTCCCACTCGGCTCCGGCCAGGAGGACCTCCGAAAGGACGGCATCGAGACCATCGAGGCGATCCGGCGCATCAAGGCGGAGCTGCCGGGCGTCTCCACGATCCTCGGCGTGTCGAACGTGAGCTTCGGGCTCAAGCCCGCCGCACGCCACGTCCTCAACAGCGTCTTCCTCCACGAGTGCACGGAGGCGGGCCTCGACGCCGCCATCGTGCATGCGGCACGGATCCTGCCGATGCACAAGATCGACGAACGGGCCCGCGAGGTGGCGCTCGACCTCGTCTACGACCGGCGCACCGACGACTACGACCCTCTCATCGAGCTGCTCGCGCTCTTCGAGGACGTCGAGGCCGGCGCCATCGAGCAGGAGGACCGCTCCGACTGGCCCGTCGAAAAGCGTCTCGAGGCCCGGATCGTCGACGGCGACGCCGACGGGCTCACCGACGACCTCGACGAGGCGCTGGCCGACCGGCCCGCTCTGTCGATCATCAACGACGTGCTCCTCGAAGGCATGAAGACCGTCGGTGAGCTGTTCGGCAGCGGCGAGATGCAGCTCCCGTTCGTGCTCCAGAGCGCCGAGACGATGAAGGCCGCCGTCGCGCACCTCGAGCCACACATGGAGAAGGCCGACTCCGGAGGCAAGGGCCGCATCGTGCTCGGCACGGTCAAGGGCGACGTCCACGACATCGGGAAGAACCTCGTCGACATCATCCTCACGAACAACGGCTACGAGGTCTACAACCTCGGCATCAAGGTGCCGATCCCCGACTTCGTGGAGAAGGTGCAGGAGGTCGACGCCGACGCTGTCGGGATGAGCGGCCTACTCGTGAAGAGCACGCTCATCATGCGCGACAACCTCGAGGAACTGAACGACCGTGGGCTCGAGAGCGTGCCGGTGCTTCTCGGCGGCGCTGCCCTCACCCGAAACTACGTCGAACGCGACCTGCGCGAGGTCTACAAGGGCCGACTCTTCTACGGCAAGGACGCCTTCGAGGGCCTGCGCACCATGGACGCGCTCGTCGAGGGCAAGAAGACAGGTGAACTCGACCCGGACTTCGGTGTGGCACCCGGTGGACGCGAGCTCCCCGCGCGCAAGTCGCAGCGCGAGGAGCCCGAGGCTCCTCCTCCCGGCACCCGCTCCGACGTCGCCACCGACGTCCCGGTGTTCGACCCCCCGTTCCTCGGATCGCGTGTCGCCAAGGGTGTGTCGCTCGACGAGATCTCCGCCTACGTCAACGAGACGGCGCTCTTCCGCAACCAGTGGCAGTTCCGACCCGAGAGCGGTGAGAACGACGCCGAGTTCAAGGACCGTATCCGGCCACAGCTCCGGGAGTACGTCGAGAAGGCCAAGGAGGACGGCTGGCTCGTCCCGGCAGCGGCGTGGGGCTACTTCCCGGTCAACGCCGACGGCGAGGATCTCATCGTCTGGACCGACGACGACCGCACGTCGGAGCGTCTCCGCTTCACGTTCCCGCGGCAGCGCAAGGACAGGTTCCTCTGCATCTCCGACTTCTTCCGGACCGTCGACTCGGGCGATGCCGACTACGCGGCCTTCCACGTGGTCACCATGGGAAGCGAGGCGACCGCCCTCGAGCGCGAGCTCTTCGCCGCCGACAAGTACCAGGACTACCTCTTCACACACGGGCTCTCGGTGGAGATGACCGAGGCCATGGCGGAGCTGTGGCACCGGCGCATCCGCGAGGAGTGGGGTTTCGCCGACGAGGACGGGCCGAGCCTCGCGGGGCTCTTCCGCCAGCAGTACCGCGGGTCGCGCTACTCCTGGGGCTACCCGGCGTGTCCCGATCTCGCCGACCAGGTGAAGGTGGCCGAGCTGCTGGAGATCGACCGCATCGGGGTGAACCCCACCGAGGAGTTCCACCTCGAGCCCGAGCAGTCCACCTCGGCCATCATCGTCCCTCACCCTGAAGCCAAGTACTTCATCGCCTGAGAACGGTGAGCGAGAGGGCGCCGCGTCGATTCGAGCCGCGCGTCGAGCTGCGTCTCTTCCTCGAGCTCCTGGGCGTCTACAGCCTCGCCCTCACGCAGCCGATCCTGTCTGTCTTCGGGAAGAGCCCCGAGACGTTCGTGCACCTGGGCGCCGGCCGCTGGATCATCGTGGTGTTCGCCCTCGTCGTCGCTCTCGTGCCGGCCACTGCACTCTGGGGGATCGAACTCCTCGTCGCCCTCGCCGACGTACGCGCACGACGGTGGGTCCACATCGGGATGGTCTCGCTGGGCGTTGGTGTCTTCGTCCTCCAGATCTTCCTCGACGCGATGGGCCTCCCGCTCGTACCGAGCTACGTGCTGGCCGGTGCCGCCACCGGCGGCTCCGGGCTCGCGTACACGCGCTTCACATCCGTACGCTCGTGGACCGCCTACCTCTCGCCTGCCGCGCTGGCTTTCACGTTCTTCTTCCTTCTCGCGTCCCCGGTCAGTACCCTCGTGCTGCCGAGCGACGTGGCGCTGGCGGATGTCGAGCTGTCCGGTGCCGAGACACCCGTCGTGCTGATCGTGCTCGACGAGTTCCCGACGCTCACGTTGATGGACGCCGACGGGATGATCGACCGCGATCTCTTCCCTTCGCTCGCAGCACTCGCCGACGACTCCACCTGGTACCGAAACGCCACAACAGTGCACACCCTCACGACACACGCCGTACCGGCGGTGGAGACGGGGCAGATGCCGCCCGAGGCGCAGGTTGCCCCCGACGCATCTGTGTACCCCGAGTCGATCTTCACGCTGCTCGGCTCGAGCTACGAGGTCAACTCGATCCAGGCGTTCGCTGTGTGCCCGAGTTCTGTGTGCCCACCGGTCACGGACGGAGCGATCGGGATCCTGGGCGACCTCGTTCGAAGCGCGTGCGACGTCTTCACCGAGCGCCTCACGACCGACGGTGAGGCCGACGGGCTGGCCGCCACCCTCGAGGACAGGCCGCACGACGAGATGACGGCGGAACGGGTGGAGGGCTTCGAGGCGTTCGTCGACACGATCGGGCCGGGCCGGACCCTGTCCGCTGGCCACACTCTCCTTCCGCACCACCCGTGGCTTCTGCTGCCGTCGGGTGATCTCTCGAATTCGACCTACGAAGAGGAGCATCCCGTGACGACGGGCGGCTGGGGGGATCCCGAGGTGGCGGCCATTGGCCGTCAGCACCACTATCTCCAGATGATGTACGTCGACACACTCGTCGGCGAGGTGACGTCGAGGCTCGAGGAATTGGGTGTCTACGACGACGCGCTCATCGTGGTGACAGCTGACCACGGCATCGCGTTCAAGCCCGGTGAACCCCGACGCCTGTCCACCGAGCTCTCCGTCCCCGAGGTTGCCTGGGTCCCCCTGATCGTGAAGCTCCCGGGGCAGACGGAGCCCGTGGTGACCGACGAGAATGCTCTGACCATCGACATCGTGCCGACGATCGCCGACGTTCTCGGGATCGACATCCCGTGGAGTGTCGACGGAATCCCGCTGACGAGCGAGACCCGGACGGGCACCGACAAAGCCTTCGTTCCGTACCAGGAGAACCCCGAGGACTTCTACCCCTTCGGTGAGGATCTCGACGGCGACGCCGGGCTGTCCGAACTGCTCCAGCGCGCGCGCGGACGCTTCGTGGAAACCATGGACCCGCGAGCGCGACCCTTTGCGCGCGGAGCCCACGGCGAGATGGTCGGGCGACCGGTCGCCGACTTCACGGTTGGCCCCCCTGCTTCGACCACCGGCACATGGAACAGCCCACCGTCGGACGACGACCTCGACGCCGTCGAGGGCAGACCGGTCCGGCCCGTGTGGATCTCGGGGCTGATACCCGACGAGTTCGGTCCCGACCCCCAGCTGGCCTACGTCGTCGACGGTGTCGTCGTCGCGACCTCCGCAACCTTCGAACCGGCAGACGGACGCAGGGAATTCGGGACGCTGCTCCCCGAGTCCACGGTCGGTGCAGGACCTGTCGAGGTGTACGCCATCGAGGACGGTAGAGACAGCCTGGTGCTCCGGCCGCTCACCTTCGACGGGTGAGCGACGCCAGACCGACTACGGAGAGAGGACGGCGCGCGCCACGAGGTCCTGGCCGAACGCGGTGAGGATCGCCAGGTAGAGGAGCCCCGTCGTGGCCATGACCGCCGAGTAGTAGCGCTCGCGTACCGCGGCGTAGGCCACCCCGATGAGGATGATCGTGGCGGCCGCGCACGCCAGCCACGTCCACCCGAGGAGGCCGCCCCACCCGTCGTCGATGGTGCCGTTGATCACGCTGATCATGCCCGTCGGAACGAGGTACACGACGACCTCGAAGGGCCAGAGCACGCCGCTCCACACGACGAGCTCCCGGATCGGGCCCCTGCCCAGACCGGGCTGCATGAGATACCAGTGCCCGAGGAGCATGGCGTCGGTGATGACTCCGAGAAACGCGGCGCCCACGACGAGTCGCGACAGGGTGAGCGCGTAGTCGCCGCCGTCGGCCGACGCGGCCCCGCACAGGCCGATGAGGGCAACCGTCGGCGCGACGAGATCGAGAACAGGGGGAAACTCCCGCCCGACGGGTTTGTCGCCCAGCACCTCGGCTGCATTGACCTCGTCGTTGGAAACGCTCGGCGATTCACTGTCATCGAGCATCGCTGCGACCCGCTCACGCCTGCGCTCCCTGTCGGCGCGCGCTCCCGACACCCCGGCCTTGCGCATCGCCACGGACACCGCGAGCACCGACAACGCCGCAACGACTGTCCCGAAGGAGCAGACGGTTCGGACGACAGCGCCGGTGCCGGAGTCACCGAGCACGACAGCGGTGAGGCCGGCACACAGGGCGATCGCCGCCCACACGGCACGCTGGACCCACCCGAAACCGAGGCTCACCTCACGGTGCCGCGTCGTGACCCAGGTGAAGGCGAGGCCTCCCGCCGCCCACTGGAGCAGAACGGTGGAGAAGTCGAGCGTCATCGTCACCGACCGTTCTTCACTCCACCACGGCGATGTCGCGTGGCGAGACGGTGAGGCGCAACGGGCCGTCGTCGGTGACCGCGACGATGTCTTCGAGGCGCATTCCCCACTCCCCGCCCACGTAGATCCCCGGCTCGACCGAGAACACGTTTCCGGCCACCAGCGGAGTGTCGTTCCCCGCGACGATCCACGGCTCCTCATGAGTCTCGATCCCGATGCCGTGGCCCGTACGGTGCACGAAGTTGCCACCCCACCCGGCGTCGCCGATGATCCGCCGGGCGGTCCGGTCGACGTCCCGGGCCGGCACGCCGGGCCTCGCCGCTCTCACGGCCTCGTCCTGTGCCTCGGCGAGGACGGTGTACGCCTCCGCGATCTCCCCCGGCGGATCGCCGACGGCGAACATCCGCGTCGTGTCGGACGAATAGCCGCCGAGTGACCCGCCGAAGTCGCACACGACCAGGTCGCCGTCGTCGATCAGGCGGTCACCGGCCTCGTGGTGCGGACTGGCGCCGTTCGGGCCCGACGCCACGATGACGAAGTCGACCCGGTCGTGGCCGGCCTCGAGCATCCGGTCACCGAGCTCGCGCTGGATCTCACGCTCGGCGCGCCCACCGAACGGGCGATCGCGCATCGCAAGCGCCACAACATCAACGGCGGCACCCGCACGGGCGAGGGCATCGATCTCTTCGCTGCTCTTGACAGCCCGCAGCGGTGCCAGAACACCACTCGCCCTGCTCCACGCCACACCCGGCATCCGCTCCTGGAGCCCGAGCAGGACCGACGCGCGTGTCCGGTCACCGACCGCCACCCTCCTTGCATACCCGGCACGACCGATGACGAGATCGAGCGGCTCGTCGGTCTCGTCCCACGAGAGCACCTCGTCGATGATCTCCGTGGGGCCCACCCGTGGCTCCTCGAGGCGGGGAACGACCAGCGTCGCCTGATCGCCGGTCAGGACGAGCATCGTGAGGCGCTCGAGGTCCGGGGCGTCGTATCCCGTGAGGTAGACGAGGTCGGCACCGACCGACAACAGGAGACAATCGACGCCCATCTCGTCCATGCGGGACCGCACCCGCTCGACACGCTCTTCGTACACACGCAGAAGGCTACGACCCCGCGCTCGCGCCTACCGTGTCGAGATGCGTACGTGCACGATCGTCACCCGGAGCTACGTTCCGTTCGCCCGAGTTCTCGCGACGTCGTTTCTCAACAAGCATCCATCAGGAACATTGACTGCGTTGGTCTTCGATGCGGAGGTCGGTGAGATCGAGGGCGAACCGTTCGAGGTGTGGACACCTGACGATCTCCGTCTCTCACCGTCGGAGTTCCGTCGGATGGCGATGATCTACAACGCACTGGAGTTCTCGACGGCGCTCAAGCCGTTCCTCCTCGAACGCCTGCTGGACGGCTCCGACCAACCCGTCACGTACTTCGACGCCGACATCCAGGTCTTCGCTCCCCTCGGGGACATCGACCACCGGGCGCGGGATTCGGAGATCGTGTTGACTCCGCACCTGCTCTCCCCCATCACCCGCGATGGCCTACTGCCGTCGGAGGCCAGCATTCTGAAAGCGGGCGTCTACAACCTCGGGTTCCTCGCACTCGGGCGGAACCACGCGATGCTTCCATGGTGGCAGGACCGACTGCGGCGACACTGCCTCGCCGATTCCGACGACGAGTCGTTCGTCGACCAACGGTGGATCGACTTCGTTCCGGGCCTGTGGGATCACTGGATTCTTCGCGACGCCGGGTGCAATGTGGCGTACTGGAACGTCGACCAACGCACCGTGGCCCACGATGGAGCCGGGTACACCGTAAACGGTCATGCGCTGCGCTTCTTTCACTTCAGCGGCTACTCCCCCGATCGGCCCGACGAGCTGAGCCGCTACCAGACGCGCACCACACTGCGCGACCACCCGACGCTGGCCCGGTTGTGCGACGACTACGGGAGGCGCCTCCTCGACGCGGGTTTCGACGAGTTCCGGGACGTTCCCTACCGGTATGGCGCCACGGGCGGCGGAACGCCGATCGACACCACCGCACGACGCGCGGCACGTAGCGCTCTACTCGCCCACGAGACCGACGGTGCCGACACTCCCCCTCCCGATCCGTTCGACAGAGGGAGCGGAGACGACTTCGTCGACTTCATGCGGAGCCCCGCGCCGGGAGGTCGCGTCTCCCGGTACCTCGACGCACTCTGGCGACGCCGGCCCGACCTCCAGATGGCCTTCCCCGACCCGGGCGGTGCGGATGCCGACGGGTACGAGGAATGGGCCGACATCGAGGGTCGCCACCAGGACGGCGTGAGCCCCGACTACCTCTGAGCGTGGAACAGTGTCGGCCCCACCGAACCGTAGGGCGTCAGGACGTCGCGACGAAGCCGCCGGCAGGACGAGTCACCGTGGGGCGCACCGCTTCCTTGGCGTGGTAGCTCGAGCGTACGAGGGGGCCCGACTCCACGTGGCCGATCCCCAGGTCGTGGCCGAACTCGGCCAGGGCGGCGAACTCGTCGGGGTGCCACCACCGGTCTACCGGAAGATGCGCTGCGGTGGGACGCAGGTACTGGCCGATGGTCACGATCCCGACGCCCACGTCGCGCAGGTCGACGAGCGTGGAGCGCACCTCGTCGGGCGTCTCACCCATCCCGAGGACGAGCCCCGACTTCGTCGTGAGACCCGCCCGTGCCGAACGTGCGAGGACCGACAGGGACCGGGCGTAACCCGCCGACGGGCGGACCGCCCGTTGGAGGCGGGCCACCGTCTCGATGTTGTGGTTGAAGACGTCGGGTGCGGCATCGGTGACCGTCTCGACCGCCTGCTCGTCGCCTGCCAGGTCCGAGACGAGGACCTCGACAGCCGTCGTGGGCCTGCGCTGCCTGATCGCAGCGATCACGGTCGCGATGTGTGCGGCGCCGCCGTCGGGAAGGTCGTCACGTGCCACCATCGTCACGACCGCATGGTCGAGCGCCATGCGGGCCACCGCTGCGGCGACGCGAGCCGGCTCGGCGGGGTCGGGGGCCGCGGGCCGGCGCGTGTCGACGAGACAGAACCCGCACGCCCGGGTGCAACGCTCGCCGAGCACCATGAACGTGGCTGTTCCGTCTCGCCAGCATTCCCAGATGTTGGGGCACCCCGCCTCTTCGCACACCGTGTGCAGCTCGAGGTCGCGCATCGTCTTCTTGAGCGAGCGGTACTCAGGACCGAGGCGGGCCTTCACCCTCATCCATTCGGGGCGGTGGAAATCGGGCGTCGGATCGGCGTCGACGCCCGCATCGGCCAGTCGCCCCAGGAGCCGCACACGGGTTCCGTCCTCCTGCGTGGGCACTGCATCGAGAGCGGCGCTCCCTTCCCGGGAGAACAGCGAGAGATCCGACGGACGGTGACGCCATGCCACGTCAGAGCGCTCGACCTCGTCGTGGCCGAAGGTCCGGGCGAACTCCTCCACGACGGCCTCGGCGACGACACGTATGTCGGACGGGCCGCCGAGCTCCGCCACAGAGGTGACGCCCCGGTCGCGAATCCCGCACGGCACGATGTGGTTGAACATCGCCATGTCGGGATCGACGTTGAGGGCGAAGCCGTGCCGGGTCCGACCGCGGGCCACCCTCACACCGATGGCCGCGATCTTCTCGTCGCCGACCCACACACCGGTGAGACCATCGCTCGTACCGGCCTCGATGTCGAAACGGCCCAGTGCAGTAACGAGGACCTGCTCCAGCGCCCGCACGTAGGCCACGACGTCACGCGTGCCGCCGCGCCACTCCGGCAGGTCGAGGATGGGATAGCCCACGAGCTGACCGGGCCCGTGGTAGGTGACGTCACCGCCGCGGTCTGCCTTCACGAGTTCCGCGCCGACGTCGACAGGAGGAACGAGGACGTGCTCGGGGTCCGCGCTGCTTCCCAGCGTGTAGACGTGGGGGTGCTCGAGCAGGAGGAGGTGGTCGTCGGTGGCGTTCTCGTGGAGAGCGCGCTGGAGGACGTCGGCCTGACCGTAGGGGACCGTCCCGAGCCAGCGGACCCGGAGGCGGGTCATTCGAGCTCGGCCTCCCAGTCGCGCCCTTCGAGGATCTCCTTCATCTGGGCCAGGAACGCCGAGGCGTAGGCACCGTCGAAGGCTCGGTGGTCCCACGTGAGAACGAGCATCCCGGTGGCGTGAACGGCGATGGTGTCTTCGCCGTCGGGGCCCTCCACGACGACCGGGCGCTTCTTGATGCCATCGGTCGAGAGGATCGCCACCTGGGGCTGGTTGATGATCGGAAGCGTCATGTGGCTTCCGAACGGCCCCGGGTTGGTGATGGTGAACGTGCCACCGACGAGGTCGTCGGGGCCGAGCCCGCCGCTGCGCGCCTTCTGGGCGAGGTCCCGGATCTCGCGGGCCAGCAGCCGGATGCGCTTGCCGTCGGCCGCGCGAACGACCGGGGCCACGAGGCCCCGGTGGTCCATGTCGACGGCGATCGACAGGTTCACGTCGTGGTGGATGACGAGTGACTCGCCCTCGACACTGGCGTTGAGCCGGGGCCAGTCGTCGACCGTGTCGCAGAAGGCGCGGACGATGAAGGGCAGGTAGGTCAGCGAGAAGCCCTCACGGTCCTTCCACGCAGACCCGTGGCTCCCACGGACCCGCTCGACGCGCTCGAAGTCGACCTCGACCGAGGTGTACACGTGGGCGCTGGTCGCCAGGGAGCGGACCATGTGCTCGGCGGTGCGGCGCCGCACGTTGTCGAAGGGCACCGTTTCATCGCCCTGACGCGGCGCTGCGCGAGAGGATGCCGGCGTGGCGGAAGACGTTGGGCCCGGCGGTGGTGCTGCGGCGCCGTGACGGTCGGCGTGGGCCAGGACGTCGCGGCGTGTGATGCGCCCGCCTTCTCCGGTCCCCACGATCGTCGACGCGTCGAGTCCCTTGTCGGTGATGAGGCGCCGCACGACGGGGGACGTGACGACCGCGCCCTCGGAGGTGGGGGGAGGTGGTGGGGGCGGAGCCGCGGAAGTCTCACGGGGGGGTTCCACCGGAGTGTTCTCCGGCTCGGGGGCCGGTGGGGGCATGGGCGCCGCCTCGGGGGGTGACTCCGCCGCGGGCTCTGCGACCGGTTCGTCAGGCTCGGCCGATTCCGTCGCCTCGGCTGATCCCGTCGTGGTCGGCGGCTCGGATGCGGCGCCTCCGGCGTCGTCGATCACCGCCAGGCGGTCGCCGACCTGAGCGGTGTCGCCCTCGGCCACGACGATCTCACGGAGAACACCGGCAACCGGCGAGGGGACCTCGGAGTCGACCTTGTCGGTCGACACCTCGAAGAGCGGTTCGTCGAGCTCGACGGTGTCGCCGGGCTGCTTGAACCACTGCGTGATCGTTCCCTCGGTGACAGTCTCCCCGAGCTGCGGCATGGTCACATCCATATTTCCCGCTCTCCGTGCTCCGCACGAGGCCGCTCGGGCCCCGCCTCGGGCGGCGCAGGATACCTGCGCCGCTTGTTCTCGGCTTCGTTTCCTCTTCTTCGCTACTGCGCGTGTCGCAGCTCGGTTGCCACTTCGTCGCTACCCGTGGAGCCCCCGGCCGGTGAGGGCCATGGCACTCTCGCCGAACAGTTCTGACAGGGTGGGGTGCGGGTGCACGAAGGCCGCGACCTCCTCGGGCAGGGCCTCCCAGTTGACCGCCAGGTAGCCCTCGGCGAGCAACTCCGTGGCCCAGGGGCCTGCCATGTGAACGCCGAGGATCGGACCGTCCTTGTCGGCGACGATCTTCACGAGGCCGTCGGTCTCCCCGATGATCAGGGCTCTCGAGTTCCCGGTGAAACGGTGCTTGGACACGACCACGTCGTGGCCCGCCTCCCTCGCCTGCTCCTCTGTGAGCCCCGAGAACGCCACCTCGGGGTGGCAGTAGATACCCCAGGGGACACGCGCTCGGTCGAGGGGCACGACCGTCTCGCCCAGAATCGTCTTGACCGCCACGATGGCCTCGGCAAAGGCCACGTGGGCAAGAGCCGGGCCGGCGACGACGTCGCCGACGGCGTAGACCCCGGCCACGCCGGTTCGCTGGTACTCGTCGATCTCGATGAAGCCGTGGTCGTCGATTCGGACCCCGCTGCCCTCGAGCCCTATCCCTCCGGAGCGGGGGCTACGCCCGACACTGACGACGACCACGTCGACCGCGAGCTTGTCGACACCCTTGGCGTCCTCGAAAGCGACCGTCGCGCCTCCGTCGGTCCCGACACCGGTGACCGACACGCCGGTACGTACATCGATCGAGCGCTTCGCGAACGACCGCTGCACCACCTTGGCGACGTCGACGTCGACACCGGTGAGGATCTGGGGCAGTGCTTCGAGAACAGTGACCTCGCTGCCGATGTCGGCGAACAGGGAGGCGAACTCACAGCCGATGGCACCGCCACCGATGATCGCCACCCGCTTCGGTACGTCGGTGATCTCGAGGACGTGGTCGGACGACAGGATCGTCTCGCCGTCGAAGTCGAACCCGGGGATCGTGCGCGGCATCGAGCCCGTGGCGAGGACGACAGCGTCGCCGCGTAGCTCCGTGCCGTCCGACACCCGCACGAGGCGCGCCTCGGCGTCGACGAGGGTGCCGGTGCCAGGAACGACGGTGACCTTCCGACCCTTCAGAAGGGTCTCGAGCCCTCCGGTGAGTCGGTCGACGACCTGCTGCTTGCGTTCCTGGCTGACCGACAGGTCGAGCTTCGGCTTCTTCACGGTGACGCCGAAGTCGGCAGCGCCCCCCACGGTGCGCAGGACCTCGGCAGTCTGGAGGAGTTCCTTGGCGGGGATGCAGCCCCGGTGCAGGCACGTGCCGCCGACGCGGCGTTCCTCGACGAGGGCGATCCGAAGCCCCGCCGCGGCGCCGTAGAGGGCTGTGGCGTAGCCGCCGGGGCCACCGCCCAGCACCACGACGTCGAACTGCTCGGCGATGACACACCTCCTTCGGCACGGTCTTCCCGGCGGTGGCTCCGCCGACCCGGCCGATCCTACCCGCCCTCCTGTCGATGCAATCCCGTGCGACCGGTCACGGCAGCCACCTCACCGCGCCACGGTGACCTGCACGGCGAACGCCGCCAGGATCGCCAAGCCGCAGATCAAGGCCAGGATCACCAGCATCCGCGTGCTCACGACTCACCCACGTGCGAGCCGGACGCATCACGCAGAACGGCGCCGACGGCGTGCTCGAAGAAATCATCGACGCGGCCCGCGTCGAGCACGATGCTTCGGGCCTCGATGACCTCACTCACCGCAGCCAACCGCTCCTCGATCTCGTCGACACCCGGCATCGGATGCTCGGCACCCGATCCGACGTCGACGACGAACTCGGCGGGAAGCCCGGCGAGCCGTCGCAACCCCTCCGCTTTGTGCCGGTAGTAGTCGGACGCCACGAACAGGAGCACGGGGGTCCGGTGCTCCAGGGCGAAAACCGCAGCGTGGTAGGAGTGCACCAGCGCGGCGTCGGCACGGCGGAGCGCCGCTGCCAGCAGTGCCGGGTCCTCGTGGCACTCCAGGATGCGCCAGGGAGCTAGGCGTGGCGCAGCGCCGTGGCCGAGCTGCACGAGCCTCACGGTCTCGGAAACCGGTGGTGTGTCACACAACGTGATTCCCAGGACCGTTGCCTGCCGGCCCGACGCCACGGCGTCGGCGACTGTGGCGAACTGGTCGGCGGAGGCGTCGCTCACACCCACGTACCCGGCCTGGCGCAGGTGCACGGCGACGACCGGTGCACCCGGATCGACCCCGGCGTGCTGGAGTGCGGCGTCCGCTTCTGTGTCCGTCGCCGGTGGGAACCCGATCGCATCGTCGCCGACGACCTCGACGTGGGGTGCGTCGAGGTCGAGATCGGCCAGGACCTCCGCCGAGAGAGGCTCACGCAGCCCGAAGGAAGTCGATCGCTCCACGAGGCAGCGGACGACACCCTCGTCGATCCCACCGCCGGAGCCGGTCGAACCGTCGTGGATCTCGAGCGGCCCGATGCCCTGCCCGGTGAAGACCACGGGCACCCCGGCGACATCGGCCGTCGTGACCAGCGTGGCGCGACGTCTCGCATGGTCACCGAAGACCGGATTGACGTAGCCGCCTCCGCTGCACACGACGAGCGAGTAGTCGGCAGGATCGAGGAGCCGCTGCCCGGCCGGACCGGAGTCGAGTCCGGCGACGACCTCGGGGAGCGTTCCGATCCACAGGACACCCTCGGCGAGCTGTCCGGAGTCCTCGAGTAGTGCGTCGCCGTCGGTGACGAGATCGATCCGCACATCTGGCGCGACGGCCCGAAGCCGCCGCATCACACCGCGTGCCATCGCGTCGTCGCCGACGTTGCGGAAACCGCCCGAGGAGACCACGAGAACGCGCGGGCCGTTCAGGGTCGGTGGTGTGGGCACTGCGGACCCCAGAGCGTCGGCGAGCGTCGGGCGCAGGGCGACGGCGGCCGGTGTGGCCCAGATCGGCCCGGTGGCGGGATGCGCAGCGAGCACCGCCATGTCCTTCGGATCGACGCCTCCGTCACTGCGGTACGAGCGCTCCAGGCGGCCCAGCGCCGTCCGGGAGTCGGTCACCGTCTGGATGTGGCTCGTGTCGAGGATCCGGTAGCGGCCGACGGCCGTGGGCACGAAGGCGAGGAGCTCGCCGAGGCGGCCCAGGCGGCTCACGAGCTCGTAGTCGTCGTAACGGTGCAGCAGCGGGTCGAGTGTGTACCCGCCCAGGCGACGAAGCGCTCCGACGTCGACCACGGCCATCGAGTCGATGTAGTTGCCGATGCGAAGAGCGGCCGTGGGAGGTTCGTTCGACGCTGCCAGGTACTCCGAGCCGTCCGGGCGTGCCTTGATGACGGTGCCGTAGGTGAAGGCGCTGTTCCACGTGCGGGCGACGTCGTAGAGCGCCTCGACTCCTTCGGGGAAGGCGACGTTGTCGGCGTCGAGAACGAACGCATGCGATGTCCGGCACGTGTGCAGCAACACGTTGCGGGCGCGCGAGAGTGCGAGGCCGACCGGCGACCGGATCACGCGCACCCGGGAGTCCGACCGCGAGAGCGCGTCCAACACGGTCGGTGTCTCGTCTGTCGAGCGATCGTCGAGAACGAGGACCTCACCGGCGAGGTCGTCCGGCAACGTGTCGAGCGACGCCAGCGAGCTCGAGATGGATTCCTCGAGGAACCCTGCGTGGTTCCAGGTGATCGTGATGACACTCAGGCCGGGAGACAAGGGAGCGTCGTGGCCGTGCTCCGCGACCAGCCGCTCCACGGTCTCGTCGCGGAGCTGGTCGCTGACGGCCACGCGGGTCAGTGACGCCTCCTCCCGCACGGTGGCGTCGAGGCGGTCCAACACGCCGCGCGTCTCGTCGGCCTCCCGGGCGCTCGCCAGCCCGTCCAGGCCCGTTCGGAGGTCGGCCACGAGACCTTCGAGCCGCTCCAACGCACCTGCCACTTCGTCGAGCCGGTGGCGAAACTCCTCACTCTCGGCGTGGAGCCGGTCGATTCGTGCCGGAGCGGCCTTGGAGCGACCCAGCCACCGGCGGGCACGGTCCGCCCAGTGGCGCCCGTCCCGGTCCCCCGTGCCGTGTGTCACGGTCGGTCCTGAGTGGTGGCGGGAGATCCATCGGGCGCCGGGCCTTCCACGGGGTCCTGCTCGTCCGGCTCGATGTCCAGGTCGATGTCGTGGAGGAGCGCGAAGTCCTCCCAGGCAGCGGCGAGGTCCGGGGCGTCGCAGAGCGCGAGCCAGTCGAGCTGCTCGCGCACGAAACCGGGAGGGATCGACGGTGCCGCGGACCTGATCGCCTCAGGGGTCAGCTCCTCCTCGAACAGGCCCGGCTCGAGCGCATCGACGGTCTCGAGGACCGTCATGGTCAGGAGGCACTTCGGGCAGCGACCGCAGTTCCCCGACGTGTCGGCGATCCAGCACACCTTGAGGCACGCCAGCAGCTCCGGCGACTCGGCCACGCGCGCCGTCTTCTCGGGCCGCGTGGCCTCGGCACCCTCGTGGACAATCGTGGTGCGCTCCGAGCTCCAGTGACCGTCGATCTCGAAGTGGGACCCGATGGCACCCGGATAGTGGTACGGCAACGAGGCCGAGATCGCGACGCGTCGAAACAACGCCCCCACCGACAGGGCGCACGCGGCGAGGACCGTGCCGTGCGAGCGAAGCCACTCGACCACGGGGTCGAGCAGCTCACGGGCGTTCGTGGTGAAGCGGACGCTCGGGAGACCCAGCCTCTCGCCCGCCCGGCGCGTGCCGTGGAACACGGCGGCTCTGGTCTCGGGTGAGACCCAGTGGTCGAGGTCGTCGATCAGGAGGAGGTGGGTGACGCGCTCGGGAATCTCACCGTTCAGGGAGCGAACCAGCGTGTAGCTCGAGTCGACGCCACGTGTGAAGAAGAGGCCCCGGTCCCCTCCTTCGACAAACGGAGCCTCGGAGCGGGGCCCGTGCACATGGACCGGGCGGAGGCCCCACCACCGCGAGAAGACCTCCGTCACGTGCTCGGCGCCTGCGGCGACCTCCGGTGAGATCGGCCCGTCACAGACGAGATCCTCGCCGGCAGCGGACGCGATGATCGCGGCAATCGGGACGAACGGCGTGAGGCCCGGATCGAGTGCCCCCACAAAGGAACGGTCGATCCCGAGACGCAAGGCACGTGCGTCACCGGCGTCGGGCTCGACGGTGACCTCGGAGACGACCATGTCGTCGCTCAGTTCCAGGCGGGGTGACGAGATCCTCACCGCTCCACATCCTCCCTGACGCGGGCGGCGATTCGCTCGCGCAGCCGTGTGCGTCGCGGAGAAGCCGCAGCGAGGTGGGCGGCCACCTGCGTGAGTCCCCGGGTGGTCTGCTCGGGATCCGGGGGCCCGGGTGGATCGTGGGGCGTGACCGCCACCACACAGACACGCAGCGGACGGGGGAGGCGGCGCTGTAACAGCACGGCGGGGCCGGCGTCCATCGCCTGGATCGGGAGACAGCCGTGTTCGACGGATTCACCCATCCGATCGAGGTCGAGGTCGTCCTCGTCGGACCACCAGTAGCGCACGCAGCTCGCCCGGAGTAGCCGCGACACGGCGTGGGAGGGAAGCCCCGATTGTTGGTCCGGCGTCCACGGAACGCCGTGCAGGTAGACGATGCCCGGGCCCCACGTTGCGTTCAGCACATCGGCGAGTCGGACGGAACCGGCGGACTGCTCGTCGACGAGGCACCACGCCACCGATCGGTTCCCCGAATCCGCCAGGTGGCCGACCAGCGCTTCCAGGTCCTCGCGCTCACCGTCGGCCGCCTCCTCGTTCGTCATGTCTCCCACCTCGTCGGCCAACTCACCATGTTGCCTTCCGTGGGCCACCCAGGCACGCCGGAGCTCGTCGGGTACACCGGGCCGTGCAGCGAGCCAGTCGAGGTGCTCGCGGAGCATCTCGGACGACATGGCGAACGGGGCGTCGGCCAGCGCATCGAGCGTGAACTCGGCGTCGAAGCTCCCGGGCTCGAGCACACCGAGGACGTCGAGGATCGTCATCGTGAGCAGGCACTTGGGGCAGCGTCCGCAGTTCCCGGCCGTGTCGGCCACCCAGCACACCTTGATCTTCCTCAGCAGGTCCGGCTCCTGCGTCAGGCGCACCACCTTGTCGGGCCGCGACGTGTCGTCGCCGTCGTGTTGGATCGTGGTCGTCTCCGAACTCCACATCTCGATGTCGGGATGTGAGCGCCAGGACTCGGCGTAGGGAAGCGAGAAGCTCGCCGCCAACGTGGCGGACCGGAGGAGCGGACCTACCAGCAGTGCACAGGAGGAGAAGACCGAACCGTGGGCACGGAGCCAGTCGGCGATCGGATCGAGCAGCGCGCGGGCGTTCGTCGTGAAGCGGACGAGAGGTAGACCGACGTCCCGGGCGACCAGACGGGTGCGGTGGAAAGAGCCTTCCCGAGCGGCCGGGGACACCCAGTGGTCGAGATCGGCGACACCCAGGAGATGCGTGAAACCCGGGATCTCGCCCTGTACGGATCGAACGAGTGAGTACATCGAATCAACGCCGCGCGAGAGGAACAGACCACGACCCGATCCGGGCACGAACCCGGGTTCACGGCGGGGCCCGTGAACGGTGACAGGTCGGTCTCCCCATCTCCCGACCAACCCACGGGTGGCACGCTCGGCGCCGATCGCGACAGCGGGCGACACGGGCGTTTCGACGGTCACGTCCTCGCCGAGGTACGAGGCCGCCACGGTCACGATGGGAAGGAACGGTGTGGCCTCGGCGTCCACGAGCCCCACGAGGGAGCGGTCGACGGCGAGGAACAGGTCGAAGCTGTCGCCACTCTCGTCGGTGAGAGACGAAACGAGCCGGGCCTCGGTTTCGCTCAGCTCGAGCCGTGGCGCGCCGACATGCACGCTCAGCCCTTCGCAGTTGTCGTCGACGCGCGCAGATTCTCGGCGTCGGCACGGAGGTGCTCGAGGCGGAACTCGTGGGACCGGCCCGGATAGTGGTTGATCCTCGGATGCTCGGACGCGTCGGCGGCGATGCTGTTCCACGCCCTGGGAATGAACTTCGTGTGCCGGTACCACGGAGTTGCCTGGCGGTGCACGACAGGCTCGAAGTCGTAACCGAGAAGGCGTAGCGCCGCTGCGTTCTCCCACCACTTGTGGTCGATGTATCGCTCGTCCCCCCACAGGAGATCGAGGAACTTCCGGGCGCGGCGCCCGGCCCTCATCCCGATGACGCCCAGATTCGGGACGACCTGGTTGTCGTATTCGTGGGCGACGATGTAGAGGAGCTTTCCACGCTCGATCTCGTCGGCGACGTCCGACGAGGCATCGACGATGGCCGCGTCGGCGTCGACCCAGAAGGTGAAGTCGTAGTCTTCGAGCAGTTCCTTCAGGAGAAGAACCTTGCTCCATGACGCGGGTCGGTCGGCGTCGAGGAGCTCGGTTCGGAGGTCGACGTCGTAGCCGTGGCGCTCCGCGTAGACACGGAACGTCTCACCGCTGATGCCGAGGAGCTCGGCGTGAGGGCCGGAGCCGATGGAACAGATGACCTTGCGCATCGCTTCGTGGCGTCAGCCGGTGGCGCGCCGCTCGGCGCCGTCGACCGAGATGACCGCCTCGGGCGCGAGGTCGACGATACCGGCCGACTTGGTCTCACTGGAGATGACGAAGGTGCAGTCGGAGTTGTGGTCGTGGCTGACCCGTCCGTCGAGTGAGTGGACACCGACGTGGAGCTTGTAGGAGCCGTCGAGGAGGGGAACCGACGGGAAGCGGAACGTCGCTGTGCCGCGTCCCGAGAGCCTCTGCGGATCGATCCCCAACGTCGCGGTGTTGGCGCTGTAGACGTTGTCGTTGGCGTCGTTGAAGATCGCCACGGCGAACACGACGTCGTCGACGGGATGGCGGGTCTCGAAGCCCACCGCCACGGTCATCGGATCCCCGGACGGCAGGAAGTTCCTCGACGAGTCGGACAACGTGACGTTCACCGATGTGATCCGCACTTCCTGCGAGTGGTCCCACAGGGGGTTGTCGAGTGCCTCTTCGGGAACCTCCAGCCCGCGCTTCACGAGCGTCTCACGGAATTCCGCGACGGCCTCGGTGGGCTCGCCGACCGTGACGAGCCTGCCGTGATCGAGCACGGCTGCGGTGTCGCAGATACGACGCACGAGATCGGCGGCGTGCGTGACGAGCAGGATCGTCCGCCCCTCCTCACGGAACCTCTCGATGCGAGCGAGGCACTTCTTCTGGAACTGCTCGTCACCGACGGCGAGCACCTCGTCGACGAGCAGGATCTCCGGCTCGACGTGCACCGCCACGGCGAAGGCGAGGCGCGCGTACATGCCCGACGAGTAGTGCTTGACCTGGTTGTCGATGAACTTCTCTATCTCGGAGAAGTCGACGATGGCGTCGAAGATCTGGTCGATCTCCTTCTTCTTGAACCCGAGGATCGACCCGTTGAGATAGACGTTCTCCCTGCCCGTGAGGTCGGGGTGGAAGCCCGCACCGAGCTCCAGGAGGGCTGCGACGCGGCCGTGGACCCGGATGTCGCCGGCCGTGGGCCGGAGGATCCCGGCGACGCACTTGAGCAGGGTTGACTTCCCCGAGCCGTTGTGGCCGAGCAGGCCGAGCGACTGACCCGAGTCGACGTCGAGGCTCACGCCCTTGAGCGCCCAGAACTCCTCGAACTCGAGGCGCCCGAACTTGATGACCCGTTCCTTCAGGCTCGGTGCCTTCTCGTGGTAGAGGCGGAAGCGCTTCTCGACGTCGTGGATCTCGATCGCCTTCGACATCAGATCTCCTCGGCGAAGTCACCCTCGAGGCGACCGAAGACCCAACTTGCGAACCAGAAGAGGGCCAGCGAGCCGAGAAAGACCAGGGCCAGGTTGCGGAAGTACCAGAACACGGATGCGTCGGGGATGATCTCGCTTCCCGTGGCTATCCCCTTGACCCCCGTGGCGTCGCCACCACCCGTCGTGGTGTGGTTGTACAGGGCGCGCTGGAACGTGATGACGATCGATGTCATCGGGTTGAGCAGGTAGACCCACCAGAGCTCCTTGAGTTTCGAGGCGACCGTCATGTACGGGTAGACGATCGGCGTCATCCAGAACCAGGCCAGGAGCAGCAGCTCGAGCAGGTGCTCGGTATCGCGCAGGTACACGTTCACGGCCGCGAAGAGGAGGCCGAGTGCCGCTACGAGCACGAGCAGGGTCAGGAGCGCGAACGGCAGGAGGACCATGAACGCCGGTGACGGCGCCACGCGGAAGATCACGAGCGCGATTCCCAGCACGATGAACTGGAGGAAGAAGTGGACGAGGTTCGCGCCGATGGGGGCGATGACGAGGATCTCGCGTGGGAACCACACACGCCCCACGAGGCTGGCGTTTCCGGTGATCGCCGTCGTTCCGGATCCCAGGGAGATGGAGAACAGGTTCCACGGCAGCAGACCGGCGAGGAAGAAGATCGGGAAGTTGGGGATTCCTGCTCCCAGGATCTTCTGGAAAACGATCCAGAAGACGACGAGGTAGAGGATCGGGTTGAGCAGCGACCAGGCGAAGCCGAGGAAGCTGCCCTTGTACTTGACCTTGAGCTCCTTGCGCGTGAGGTTGCCGAGGAGCTCGCGGTAGGCCCACACGTCGCGGATCCGTTGCAGGATCCCGGGGCGGGCCGACCCGGGCTCCCCCACGACGGGAAGCGGCGCGGTGTCGGTGAGATCGCTCACGGTGAAGGTTCGGTGCAGGGCGGAATCACCCGTATCGACCGAGCTCTCAGGGTACTACCCGCCGTCGCCGGAACCCGCTAACGCGCCGGCCCCGTCGGCCGCTCCGGCCTGCGGGCTGTTCAGGGTGCGACCGTCAGGTACTTGGCGGTGTTCCACCCGAAGTACTCGTCGTTGGAGACTGTCGGGGCGCCACTCACCCGGTGGACGCCGCCGAAGCCGTCGAGGACGTAGCCCGTGGGCTGACCGGCGTTGCCGTCGGCGATGAGAGCGATGTCGCGGGCGATGTCCCATCCGTGCCAGTAGGGGTTCGACGTCGACGGAGCGGCGCCACCGAAGGGGTGCACCCCGCCGAATCCGTCGAGGATGTACCCACCGGGTCCCTCGGGGTCGAGGGCGAGCCCGCGGGCGATGTTCCACCCGATCCAGTTCTTGCCGGTCACGGGGGGTGCGGAGCCGAACTCGTGCATCCCGCCCCAGATGTCGAGGACGTATCCCGCCGGGTCGGCCGCGGTGGAGGTGGGCAGCATGGCGATGTCGGCGGCAAGGTGCCAGCCGGGCCAGTAGTCGGCATTCGTCACCGGGGCAGCGTTGCCGATGCGGTGCAATCCGCCGAAGGCGTCGAGCTTGTAGCCGCTGGTGCCGTCGGGATTCAGGGCGACGCCTCGCACGATGTCCCAACCCGACCAGTAGCCCGACGACGTGATCGAAGGCGCCGTTCCGAACTTGTGGAGACCGCCGAACCCGTCGACGACGTAGCCACCGGCGCCGTCAGGCGTGGCGGCGATGCCACGGGCGATGTTCCACGGCCAGTTCGGGCCGTCGGCCGGTGGGCTCGACTGGCTCGCCACCCGACCCCTGCGGCTCAACGCGTACATGCCGTTGAAGGGGCGATTGTCGGTGGCGCCGCCATTCACCGTCGTCGACACGACGGCGGAGAACGGTGAGATGTTGCCGGCGCCGTCCTGGGCACGCACCCGGAAGTCGTAGGTCTCCCCGGGAATCCCGTAGAAGGACCGCGACAGCCTGGCCGTGTCACCCACGACCGAGTCCGGTGATTTGTTGAGCCACGGGACCCACGTCCCACTGGCGTCTCTCGAGTCCACGATGAACTTCTTCACGCCGGTGTCGGCGTCGGTCGCGGTGAACGACATCGTGAAGGGCGTTGCGGTCTGGTTCGCCGCGGTGGCGTCGACGGATGCCACGGGTGCGACATCGTCGAGGTATGTGCCGGTGCGCGCGGAGTTCTTCTTGAAGGTGGGCCAGTCGGCCTGACCCAGGGGTGTTCCCGTCTCCCAGATGTAGATACCGGCGGTGTCGCCGACACCGGGCGGGCCGCTCTTCGTGTTGCTCGTGGCGGTCTGGATGATGTGTGTGACGCCGTCGATCTCCGTGATCGCCGGCGATGACGCCGGAGCCCACGCCAGTGGCCACGAGGCCTGCGTCTCCTCGTTGCCCGAGGCGCCGTCGAAGATGCGCATCCAGTGCTCGGCCTGGACCACGACCTCCTGCTGCCCGTCGTTGTCGACATCGGCGATGGCGGGCTGGCCGTGGGTGCCCTTGTTCTGGGGGCAGCCCGTACCGCTGTCGGCGGCGCACCGGGACCACTTGAGCGTCCCGGTCGAGTTGTAGACGTTCACGCGTCCGTCGTCGGCAAGGACGGCGATCTCGGGCTTCGAGTCGCCCATCAGGTCACCGACCGCCGGTGACGCCATGACGCGGCCGTTGTAGATCTGCTGCGGCCACCCCGGGAGGTTGTTGCCCTTCTTGTCGAAGGCGTACAACTTCCTGCCCCACGGGTTCGGCCAGTTGAGGCCGGTGCCCACCACGATGTCGAGGTTGCCGTTCCCCGTGATGTCGACGACGGCCGGGCTCGACCAGATCACCTGCCCGGGTAGTGACTTGGGGAAGCCGGCCTTCGGGACGCCGTTGTGTTCGAGAACCCACAGCAGGCCACCCCACGGGTAGGGAGCACCGGCGTAGAAGTCCATGTCGCCGCCGAAGATGATCTCTGGCCGGCCGTCGTTGTCGATGTCGGCGGCCACCGGCGACGACCAGATCGTGTCGTAGACGAAGCGCGGGAACCCGGGTACCAGGGTCTCGTTGAGGTTCCAGGCGTACACGTGGTGGTCGTAGCTGGTGGCGATGATCTCGAGCTGTCCGTCGTTGTCGAGGTCCGCGGTGGTCGGCGTGCCGAAGAAGCCGTTGACCTTGAAGAACCAGTTGTCGGGTCGCCAGAAGATCCGCTGGCTGTTGCCCTTGTAGACCGCCACGGCGCCCCCGGCGTTGGCGACGAGAACGTCGAGCACGCCGTCGTTGCTGAGGTCGACGAGTGCGGGGCTCGCCTGGACAGCTCCCCCGCCGGTGACGACGTCCATGAACTTGGTTCCGTTCTTGTGATAGGCGCGAAGGTGGCCGTCCATGCCGCCCGACACGATGTCGGGCTGCCCGTCACCGCTGATGTCTCCGACGGCCGCTGTGGAGAACGACTCGTGGGTTCCCTTGATGTGGAACTGGGAGTAGGTGGCGCCGATCTTCTGGGGGCTGCTGAGACTCGCGGTCGCCGAGGTGCCGAGCTGCTGGTCGTCGGATCCCGACGCGGTGAGCGGGCCCGGCTCGGGAACCTCCAACGTGTCGGGGAGCTCCTGCGACGCCGGCGCCGGTGTCGAGGGGGGTGGGGAGACCGGGGGAGCAGGTTCGGTGGGCTCAGTCGAGGGAGATGCCGTGGTCGGTGGCGCCACGGGCTCGGGCGGTGCCGACGGTGGATCCGTGGCGGGGGCTCCGGTCCCGGGGGCTTCCAGCGATGGTGGCGTGTCGTCGGTCGCGGGCTCCTCGGCGCCTGCCGCCGCTCCGAGCGACGCCACGGTCATCGCCAGGGCGGTGAGCCCGATCACGTAGCGACGAGTCCTCATTCCGACCAACCCTTTCCGACGTCTCACTCTGGCGCGCCGCGGTCACCGTCGGGGCCCTTCACGGGAGCATCGGTACCGGACGCGGCCACCTTGAGGCGGATTCCCGGCGGCGTCCGACCACACGGGCATCACTGGCAACACGGGGCCCGGGGCCGTAGCCTTGAGCGGTCGGCGACGCCGGGACGGCCCGCCGCCGCGATGTCGATCTTCCCCCTCACAGGAGAGGCGCCGTGCGCGCACGCCGTGTCACGTCAGTGGTCCTCGCCGCCGGGCTGCTGGTCGCGTCCTGCGCGCCCAGTTCCTCGAAGCCTCCGGGCACGGCGACCGACCCCACGATCATGGGCTCCCAGACGCTCACGGCCACCGACCTCGAGGCGTGGTTCGTCTCCGTCAAGGGCAGCGCCACCAACCACCGACTCCCGAGTGCGGTCGGAACGGCAGGCACGGCGATCAGGAACCTGGCACGGATGTTCATCGAGGAGGGGCGCGACGAGGGTGTGCGGGGCGACATTGCCTTCGCGCAGTCAGTTCTCGAAACAGGCTGGTTCTGGTTCCCCGACGGCGGCCGCGTGAGACCCTGGTACAACAACTACGCCGGCATCGGCGCCGTCGACAACGGCACGACCGCCAACGAGTTCGCAACGCCACGCGAGGGTGTGCGGGCACAGATCCAGCACCTGCGGGCATATGGCGACCCAACCGTCACGGCCGGCAACCTCGCCCATCCGCTCGTCGATCCGCGCTTCGGTCTCGTCTCGCCCAGAGGCAAGGCGCCGACCTGGCTGGGGCTCTCGGGAACCTGGGCGTCGAGCACGACCTACGGGTCCCGCATCATCGAGCTCTTCACCGCCGCTGCGGCACACGCCCATGCATCAGTCGTACATCCGGCGTATCCCACCCGCGACGTGGCGGCCCGGCCCGGCGGCGGTCACTACGTGCTCTTCGGCGACGGCACCGTCGTGGCACGCGACGGTGCCCCTGACTTCGGCGACAAGTCGTTCGGCTTCGACATCGCCCGCGCGCTCGCCGTCATGCCCGACGGCCAGGGCTACGTGATGCTCGACGGCTTCGGCGGGCTGCACAAGTTCGGTTCCGCGCGCAGCGGTGCCATGAAGACGCTCAGCGGGCCGTACTGGCAGGGGTGGGACATCGCCAACGCACTCGCCGTCACGACCGACGGGGCGGGGCTGATCGTCATGGACGGCTTCGGGGGGCTCCATCCGCGGGGGACCGCTCCCACCGCGACAGGCACCGCCTACTGGCCGAACTGGGACATCGCGCGCGACGTCGAGGTCGACGACGACGGCGGCGTCTACGTCCTCGACGGATGGGGTGGCGTGCACAACTACAACGGAGCCGCCAACTACGGCAGCAAGTACTGGAAGGGCTGGGACATCGCCCGCGACCTCGTCGTGCTCCCCGACGGCAGCGGCTACTCCATGTTCGAGGGGTGGGGCGGGATCCACAACCGGGGGACCGCACCGCCGTCGGGAGCCTTCTGGGCACCGGCCGACAAGTGGTCGTCGGCCAGTTGGACCGGCACCGGCTACGTCGCCGCCCAGCGGTCGGGAACCTCAGCCGTCGGGTGAGTCGTTCCCTTCGGGAGGAGGAGTCTCGGCGACCTCTATCGAGGCGTTGCGGAGCTTGTTCACCTGGTGGACGATCGGGTCGACCTCCCAGGCCGTCAGGCGTCGTACCAGTCGCTTGAGCGCCCCGACGCCGGGCCGTGCCGACGTGGCCGAGGGAAGGGACAACGGGGCGATGCGGCGAAGCGCCGCACTCCTCCCTCCCGGTGCTGCGGTGTGGGCGCGGCCGGTCCCGTCGGAGGCGAACGCGACCGGCGCGCCTCGCTCCGCAGCAGCGCGGGCGACGATCTCGGCTTGGACGACGCCGCGATCGACGGCGCCGGACACCCCGTCCACGGGCCACGGAGCGCTCGGTCGCACCGTCGCACGAGGCCCGAGGGCGTCCATCATCGCCACCGCCAGCTCAGCGTCGTTCCCCACGAGCGTGACGTCGTCGTGGGCCTGGTCGCCGAGGCCTCCCGTCGCCGTCGCGATCACCGGCCGGTCGTACAGCCGGGCACGCTCCAGGACACCCGACGACCAGATGAACCGGTACGGGAGAACGACCACGTCGGAAGCGACGATCCACTCGTCGAAACGCTCGTCGCTCGTGTAGCCGCCGTGCAGCGTTGCCCCCGGCGTTGCCGCCACGAGACGGCCGAGCTCGTCGGCGTGGTCGAGGTACTCCGGCTCCTCGACGCGCACCGAACCCACGACGTCGAGGCGGATGTCGGGCCCACCGAGCCCGGCGAACGCGCGAACCGCCCGGTCGAAGCCTTTGTGCGGCTGGATGAAACCGATGCACAGGAACACGAACGCCGAGTCGGCGACACCGAGTGCCGCGCGGGCGTCGGCGCGGCCGAGCTCCGTGCGGCGTTCGAATGACTCGCCGTGGTCGGCGACGGTGAGGCTGTCGACGGGCACACCGAACGTGGAGGCGAAGCGCGCCCGCTCCGCCTCGGTGTGAAGAACGATCCGAGGCACGGACCGCCACAGGAGGCGGTCGAGTGGCGACCGCGGCCCACGGTCGTAGTCGATCTCGTGGATGCGGATCTCGAGATCGCGGGCGCGCCGTGCGACAGCCAGGAGCGAGCTGGTGATCGCAGCGTGCGTCGCGGGATTGCACGCGACCGGGTAGAAGACGTCGGGGTGGTACTGGATGATGACGCGGTCGTAGTCGGAGACGCGCCTCGCCAGGGCGAGCACCCCCCGGGGCCCCTGGAGGTCGAGATGGTGGTGGGCCGCCGACGGCCCCGGCGACAGCACCTCGACGTCATGCCCCTCGGAGCGGAGCCGCTTCACCTCCTGCACCGCGTACTGCGCGATCCCGTCGCGCGACGGCGGGTAGGGGGAGACCATCAGGACCCTCATGACGCGGGCAGCCACTTGTCGAGGGTCGCCTCCATGCGGTCGAGAACGGGATCCCAGGTGTAGTTGCCCAGGACGTACTCGCGGCCGACCCGGGCGAGCGCCCGGGCCTCGTCGGGGGCCTCCGCCACGAAACGAAGGCACTGCTCGAGTTCGAAGTCGTCGTCGTAGGCCAAGCCCGACGCGGCGCGGTCCATGTGCCACGTCACGACGGCCGACGCGGCGTTGGCGACGGGGAGCGTTTCCGCAAGCCAGGCCTCCATGATCGTGCGCGAGAAGCTCTCGTAGGCCGACGGCTGGAGATAGGCGTCGGCCGCCGCGAACGCCGAGTTGCGCTCGTCGACGGACAGGAAACCGAGGTCGATGACACGGTCGGCGATGCTCGTCGGCGGGTCGACTGGGCCGGTCCCTGACGTCACGAGGCTGAACGGCAGGTCGGCGCGCCGAACGGCGATGCTGAAGCCCTCGAGGAGACGCTCCCAGTTCTTGCCGCCCTCGCGGCGTCCGGCGTAGTAGAGGAAGCGGCCGTCGATTCCGTAGCGCTTCCTGAAACCGTCCGGGTCGTAGCTCTCCGGTACGTCGACCCCGGATCCCACGACCTCGTGGTCGGCCAGGCCGGGGTGGCGACGAGCCGCGAGGTCGCGCTCGGGGTCGGAAAGGAACCACAGCCCGCGCACACCCGTGAAGACCGGGTCGAACACCTCGAGCTGCGCGTGGGGCTCGTCGTGGAGGCACGGCATCAGGATCGAACGCCCCGGCGCCACCTGCGCGCACGCGAAGGTCGGCCAGAACAGGTACGGGGCGAAGACCAGTGCGCGGTAGCCCTCCGCTGTGTCGAGCAGGTGGTGGTAGAGGCCGGGCACCCGGAGGTCGTCGTTGATCCAGCGCTGCTGGAGCTCGATCGGAGGTCGGTCCCCCGCGAGAATCGCCGCTTCGATCTCGGCCCGCTCGACCCGGGGTGTGTCGATCACGGCCGGGAAACGGCGGATCAGGACGTCGCCATCGGTCGTGGCACCCTCGTCGTACTCGTTGGCCCACGTGAAGTGATCGCGCGCGCACGTGGTCAGGATCTCGACCTCCCAGCCGCGCTCGGCGAGACCGTGCGCGGCTTCGCGCATGGCGGCCTCGGCGCCCCCGATCACCTCGTCGCCGTAGCGCGGCGTGACGAACCCGATCCGCCCCGTGCGATCCATCGGGCGGACACTACCTTGGGGCCCGTGAGTTCCCTGACAAGGCGCCTGAGGCGGCTACGCCCGCTGCCGGCGGACGACCGCGTGTTTCTCGACGAGGCCTACCGCGACCTGCTGGGGCGTCCGGCCGACACCGAAGGGCGGCGGCACCACGGCGACGCCCTGAGGGCCGGTACGGACCACCTTGAGGTCGTGACACGGATCGCCACGTCGGACGAGTATGTGGGTCGGGTCACCCGCGAGGCCTCCACGGACCCGGTGTCCGGTGCCGAGAGGGACGACGACGCCTTCCTCCGGGCCGCCTACGAACTCCTCCTCGACCGCAGCCCCGACGACGCAGGTCGCCGAAGCTTCCTGGCGTCACTGCGCGACGGTGCATCCCGATCCCTGGTGGTCGGCACACTCGCGGGATCCGACGAGCACCTCAACCGCGTCGGCCGGCGTTACCGATCCATCCAGAGCCTGCGCGAGCTGCGCCCCGACGCCTACACCGAGGCCGTCACCGACAGCGGGACCCGTCGGGCGGTCTTCACGGCAAACGCCCCCCCCGACTTCGACTGGCTCGAGAATGCCATCCTCGAGCACGGCTACTACGAGCAGCCGGGCGTGTGGTCGTACAGCATCGATCTCGACAAGCGCGTCATGGCCGAGGTGATGTCGTCGTTCGCCCCCGATCTCACCCTCGACCTCGGCTGCGCGAGCGGCGCCGTGATGGCCTGCATGCGCGACCTCGGCCACACCGCCGAGGGCGTCGAGATCAGCAGGCTCGCCATCGACCGGGCCGAGCCCGATGTGGCCGAGCGCATCCACCAGGGCGACCTGCTCGACCTCGACCTCGGTACGCGCTACAACCTGGTCTTCGGACTCGACATCTTCGAGCACCTCAACCCGAACCGGATAGACGCCTACCTCCGGGCGATCGCCGACTGCCTCGTCCCCGGGGGTTTCGTGTTCGCCAACATCCCCGTCTTCGGCGACGACCCCGGATTCGGCACGGTCTCCCCCGTCGACCTCGAGGAGTGGCGTCACGACCTCGACGGCGAAGGATCGCTGTTCTCGGCGCTTCCGGTCGATGCGGACGGCTATCCCCAGATGGGCCATCTCATCTGGGCCGACTCCCCGTGGTGGGTGAGGCGCTTCGACGCGGTGGGGCTGGGCCGTGAGCTCGGGATCGAACGGGCACTGCACCGCCGCTACGACGATTTCCTCACGTCGACCTATCCGGGTCGCCGCATGTTCTACGTGTTCTCGAAGGGGGCCGACGGTGCGACCACGGCGGATATCGTCGAGCGGATCGACACCACTCCCTCCGCCGTCCTCTCCTCGCTCGGTGACGCCTCATGAAGATCTGTGTGTGCGGTGCCCAGGTCCCGTTCGTGCGCGGTGGAGCGGAGCTCCACATGGAGAACCTCACCGCGGCGCTGCGCGACGCCGGTCACGACGCCGAGCTCGTCCGGCTCCCCACGGCGTGGGACCGCGAGAGGATCTTCGACGCCGCCCTGGCCTGGCGCCTGGTGCCGCTCGACACCGACCTCGTGATCGCCACCAACTTCCCGTCGTATTTCGCCCGTCACCCCAACAAGGTCGTGTGGCTGTTCCACCAGCACCGGGCCGCCTACGACGCGGCCGACTCGGCATGGTCCGACTTCGGTCTCGACGACGACGCTCTCGAGGCTCAGCGCCGACTGGCCGACTGGGACACCCGGGCCCTCGAGGAGGCGCAGCATCGCTTCACGACCTCGGGCGTCGTCGCCGACCGCCTGGCGCGTTACAACGGCCTCGACGCCACGCCGCTCTACCACCCCCCGCCCCTGTTCGACGAGCTCCGGGAGCGTGGAGCGAACCGGACCGGGACGACAGGCGACTACGTGTTCTGCGCCACGCGCCTCGACGCCAACAAGCGCCCGGAGCTCCTCGTGGAGGCGGCGAAGCACCTGAGCTCGTCGACCCGCATCGTCATCGCCGGCAAGGGGTCGATGGAAACCGAGCTCCGCGATCGCATCGACGCGCTCGGCGTGGGCGATCGCGTGGAACTGGCCGGATTCGTCAGCGACCGCGACCTCGTGGATCTCTACGCCGACGCGCTCGGCGTCGTCTACGTGCCGTTCGACGAGGACTACGGCTACGTCACCCTCCAGGCGTTCGCGGCCGGGGCCCCGGTCATCACCGCCCACGACTCGGGTGGAACGCTCGAATGGGTCGAGGACGGCGCCACCGGCTCCGTCACCGACGGCAGCGCCGAGGAGATCGCCGCGGCGATCGACCGGCTCGCCACCGATCCGGCAGAGGCGGCCCGTCGGGGAGCCGCCGGCCACGACCGGGTTCGCGACCTCGACTGGGTGGGGGTCGTGTCGACCCTCACGGCACCGTGACACGCCCCGTCCTCGAGGTGATCGCCGGTACGGAGCCCACCGGATGGGTCGCGCCGCTTCTCCGGCACGTCCGCCGGTGGTGCGAACCCCGGGCCGGTGACCCCGCCCTGGGTACGCCGCGCGCCCGCCTCGTCATCGGGGCCGACGCCCGTGGACTCGATCCGGTGCTGCGGGATTCGGAGATCCCGCTGGCTGTCGCCGCACTCGACCCCGACCGGATACCCCTCGCCGTGCGCGACGCGGCGACGATCGTCGTCGCTCCCGCTGCCCACGCCGAGTCGACCGACGTGCTCTGCCTTCCGGCACGGTCGGTCGACACAGCGCTCCACCAGCCGGTCACGCCGTTCGTCCGGTCACGCTGGCGCCGGCGGCTCGGGCTCGACGAAGACCTCGTCGTGGATCTCCGAACCCCCGTCGGCAACGACGCGCCGGTTGCCACGCTCATGGCGCTCGCGTCGGCGGTGATCGCCACCGACGGCACGGTCCTGACGGCGATGGCGCTCGGGACACCGACGGTCGTCGAGAACGCGACGGCACACCGCCTGGGCCTCGCGCCGTTCGACGACGACGGCCTCCGCACCACCGGTGCGGCAGACACCCGGCCCGAAGCCGACCTCCTGGCCGCGGATCCCACGCGTGCCGCACGAATGGGGCGGCGCGCGCGGCGAATCGCCGAGCGGCAGTTCTCGACCGACACCGTGGCCCAGGAGCTCGCGAAACACCTCGGTCTGAGGCTCTCGTCTCCTGTCGGGTTGTCGGGACTCGTGCGCGCTCTCGACGAGCTCCACACGGAGCCACTCGCCCCACAGGCGCTGCACGCCCTGGACTCCTTGGCCCCGGTCGTGGACACTGCGTCGTTGGCCGACGTGGGAGCCCGACGGTGACGCACCCGGATCTCCGCCCCGATCTCGTCGACCGGGCGCGCGCGGCGCTGGAGGGGCCCGACGTCGGTCCGGCGCCTGACCGTCCGCCCGTTCCGCACAGCGGCACCGCACACGGGCCCGGGGAGGCGACGGCCACAGTACGGATCAAAGACGCTGCGAAGAGGCTGCTCCGGCCACTCGTCTCACGCTTCGCGGAGCGGGTCGCCGTTCGAGTCCAGCCGTCGGTGGAGGCCCGGGTGCTCGCCCACCTCGGTGACCTCGAGAACCGCCACGAGCTGCTGCGCGCCGAGGTCCAGGGTCTCGTCCCGTCCCTGCGTGCCCTCCAGGCCGTCGGCGACGTCGCCGAGCTCACCGCCTCGGGTCGCGACCTGGCGAGCGAGCTCCACACGCTGGCTGTCAACCTCGAGCTCCACAAGGGTGAGCTCGACGCCTTCCGCACAGCCCTGAACGAGCTCGGCACCGCCATCGCGCCTGCCGCCGGGCTTGCCGGTGTGCCCGACAGGTTCGCGGAGCTACGCGAGCGGGTGAACGCCCTCGACCGTGCGGCACGCTCGAACATCCCTCATCCGGCGAACCCGGCCGCGCCGGTGCCCTCGACTGTCGGTGACGACGTCGGCACGCCCACATCGGCAGCGGCGGGCTTCGACTACGTCGGCTTCGAACAGCGCTTCCGCGGCGACCCTGACGAGATCCTCGCGATCCTCGAGGACCGCTACTTCGACCTGCTCGCCGACCACGCCCCCGTCCTCGACGTCGGGTGCGGGCGCGGCGAGCTCCTCGCCGCCCTCGCCGAGCACGGCGTGGAGGGTGAGGGTGTCGACCTCGACGCCGGGATGGTCGCCGAGGCCCGAGCCGCCGGAGTCACGGCGCACGCCGGTGACGCCATCGCGTTCCTCGAGAGCCGCCCCGAGCGCTCCTTCGGCGCCATCACGGCCATCCACGTCGCCGAGCATCTCTCGCTGGAACAGCTCGTAGCGTTCCTCGAGCTGTCGGCCAGCCGTCTCCATCCCGGCGGCGTCCTCGTCGCGGAGACGCCGAATCCGACGTCGCTCATCGTGCTCGGCAACTCCTACATCCTCGACCCCACGCATGTGTGGCCGCTCCACCCCTCGCTCATGACGTTCCTGTGCGAACGAGCCGGGTTCCGCGACGTGGAGCTGCGCTTCCACTCGCCGGCCGACGACTACCGGCTCCCGCTGCTCGACCCGGGCAAGGAGCCCGACGATCCCGACCAGGTGGCCACGATCAACGCCGCGCTGGAACGCCTCAACGAGGTTCTCTTCGGCGCCCAGGAGTACGCGGCCATCGCCACCACGCCTCCCGAGGGAGGTTCTGAACGTAGGGGTCAGAAGTCGTCGAGCGAGGCATCGAGTTGCAGCCGGCGGTAGAAGGTCTGGATCACGGCACCGTTGTTCTTGAACGACGTGAGCATCGCGTTGACAGTGGCGGCAGGCGCCTTGTCTCGAACGACGGCGAAGGCGCCGGCGACGTGCGGGGTAGCCATCGAGGTGCCATCGGACGAGCCACGGGGCGGACTCGCGCTCGACCAGAATCCGGGGACGGCTGACACGACGCCTTTGCCGGGCGCCAGTAGATCGACGGGTGCACCGAAGACGGAGCCGAGATTCGTGAACGACGCGATCGAATCGTCATCCTTCGTTGCCCCGACGGAAATCGCGTGGGAGATGCACGCGGGAAAGTTCATCGACGAAGTCGAGCCCTGGTTTCCCGACGCCGCGACGGGGGCGATACCGACCGCTCGGAGGTTCGAGAGGGCCGTGGTCATGGCTCCTTCTACTCCAGTCGAGCTGTCGCAGGTTCCGAAGTAGAGCCCGCCACCGAGGCTCATGTTCACAGCAGCGATCGGGTCGAGACCAGGGCTGTTGCGCTGCTGGTAGACGTGGTTCAGGCCGGCCACGACATCGATGGTGTAGGCGGTAGCGGAAGGAACAGCAGCCACATCTCGCGCGATCGACCACGGAGGCCAGTAGCTGCCACCACCCAGCGACGGTGCGGTACCGACGCCGTGGCGCCCGCCGTACGCGTCGACGACCCAGGCGCCTGTGCCGTCCGCCGTGAGCTCCAGGCCACGGGCGATGTCCCAGCCGGGCCAGTACGGCCCCCCGGACAACTTCGGCGCACCACCCCACTCGTGGATCCCGCCCCACCCGTCGAGCGTGTAGCCGCCACCGTCGGGGTGAAGAGCGACGTCGCGTGCGATGTCCCAGCCGCTCCAGTAGGGCGCGCCTCCGATGACCGGCGCACCTCCCACGCGGTGCAGCCCACCCCACCCGTCCATGACGTAGCCGCTGTTGCCGTCGGAGCGAAGCGCCAGGCCGCGGGCGATGTCCCACCCCTGCCAGTAGGGACCACCGCCCATCACGGGCGCGCTGCCCGCGCGGTGGAGCCCGCCCCATGCGTCGAGGATGTAGCCGCCGCCCGCGTCACGGAGCACGAAGGAGCGCGCGATGTCCCAGTTGGGGAAGCCGCCGGAGTTCCAGCCGCTCATCGGGTCTGCGACACCCAGGGTGTGGAGTGTCCCCCACCGGTCGAGGACGTAGCCGCCCACGGGTGAGAACACCTGGACGGCGAACACGTCGGCCCCGGGGGCCACACCGGTGTACAGGTCGCCGTTCGGGTCGTCGCCGGCCGCGATGCCGGCCACGTGAGTGCCGTGCCAGCACCCGTCACCGAAGGAGCACGGGCGGGCGGCACCGGTGCCCGTCTGGGTGCTCCCGCCGTTCGGGCACGCCGAGTGCGAGAAGCACGCCTCCTTCACGACCCGACCTGAGAAGAACGGGTGCGTGCGGTCGACGCCGTTGTCGAGAATCGCGATCGTCTGGCCGGAGCCGTCGTAGCCCATGCCCTGGGCGGCGTCGGCGCCCATGATCGGCGTCGTCGAGTCGAGACTCGCGTACAGCAGGAGATCGGGCTCGACGCTCGCGACGGCCGGCGACTCCTCGAGTGCGGCCAACGCCTCGGGCGTGGCCTCCACGGCCACGTAGGGCAGACCCTCGATCTCGCGCACCGTTTCCGCTCCGGTGCCGGCAAGCCCGTCGTCGAGCTCGTCCTGCGCCACGGCGATCTCGATGCGCTGCGCGAACGCTCCCGCCGGATCGAGCTCGTGCTCGGGTGTGGCGTCCACGTCGAGACCCACGATCACGCGGGCCGTGCCGTCGGGCCCGACGGCGACCTCGGCGGCCCCCGCACCTGTCCCGAGGGTCGGGGCGTCGAACGTGCCCGCGTCGGCTGCGTCCGGCTCCTGGCCTGCCGCGGCACCGGACAGGAGCCCCAGGGGTACGACCAGGAGACCAACGAGCCCGAGCAGGAACGGCGCCCGGCCTCGCGGTCGAGCCGTCCCGTTCCGTGGCGGTCTGCGACTCGGATCCACTCTGGTCGTCTCCGGCTGTGGACGGTGTCGGCGAGGGTTCCCCCACCTCGCCGGGGTCCCGCCACTGCTCACGGAGGGCGCTCCGGTAGCCTTTCCAGGCTAACGGCTCTCCAGGCTCCTCAGTTCCCGCGTGACGTCCCTCTCCCCCCCAGCGCCTCGGCGCCCTTCATCCGACCCGCGGCCTCCCGCCCGCTGGTCACCCCGGTCGTGGAGTACCGCCACGTGGTGGCTCACGGCCGGGACCCTCGCCCTCCTGGCCCTCCACCTCTGGCTGGGGCTGCGCATGCGGGGCCCGCTCGTGTTCCCCGACGAGGCGGGGCTCCTCGGTCATCCCCGTTGGTTCCTCGGCGAGGACCCGCTCCTCCAGATGGGCGCCACGTCGTACTACTACTTCGGCTACTCGCTGTTCCTGATCCCCGGCTTCGCGGTTCTCTCCGACCCGTGGCACCTCTACACCTTCGCCATGGTCGTCAACGCTCTCCTACTGACCGCCCTGTTCCCGATGCTGTACGTGGTCCTCCGGCGGATCCTCGGCGTGGCGACCACACCGGCACTTCTCGGAGCGGCCGCCGGCGCCGTGTACCCGTCCGTCACGTTCGCCGGCAACCACGCGTGGACCGAGGCCGCTGCGGTCCCCGTCTTCTGTGCCCTCGTCCTCACATCGTGGATGTCGCTGACGGATCGCCCGACGTGGCAGCGCCTCCTCACCGGCCCGTGCGTGGCGCTCGCGTACGCCGTTCATCCCCGCTACACGGGGGTGCTGATCGTGGGCGTAGCGTTCCTGTGGGTCGCCTGGTGGGTGGGCCGCATGCCGCGTCGGCTGGCGGCGCTCAACACCACCTTCCTGACGGTCGGCTTCGTTCTCGTGCGACTCGTCAACACCGCTCTCTTCGACGCACGCTGGGCTGCGGGCAACGACGTCATCGAGAACTCCCCCGGCGAGCTCGCCCGCACACTTCTCGATCCCGGCGAGTGGCGCGAACTCGTCGCGATGGCGATCGGCCAGAGCTGGTACCTCCTGGCGGCCACGTTCGGTCTCTTCGCCGTCGGCGTTGTCGTTCTCGCGGGGCGTGCCCGTCCTCTGGTTTCCCGCACACGCAAGGCGTGGAGCGAAGCCCCGGTGTCGTCGTTGGTGGCGGGCTTCGTGCTGCTCGCTGCACTCGCCATGTTCGTGGCATCTGTCGTGTTCATGACCGTCAACCGCCACCGCGTCGACCACCTCGTGTACGGGCGCTACAACGAGGCGTTCCTCCCGGTGTTCCTCGCCTGCGGAACGGCGTTCCTGGCCACACGCCACAGCGCCCGCCGTATTCTCGTCGTTGTCGGCGGTTCGGCCGTCACCCTGCTCGTGCTGACGGCCGTGCTCAGGCTCCTCCGGGACCCGGAGCTCTTCACCGGCGCGACCAACTGGCCGACGATCACCGGGGTCTTCTGGCAGGTCAACGAATGGCCGTTCGACGGCTTCGGTTCGTTCGTGCCCCGAGCCATGGTCGTTGCACTCGTCGCGCTCGTCGTCGTCGGGCTGGCGGCCTGGAGACTCCCGCGTCTGGCGGCCGGCGTAGCAGTCGTCGTGTTCCTTCTCGGTGGGCTCTACGCGTACCGCGAGATGCTCCCCGACGAAGCAGAGATCTGGTACTCGGACTGGTCCTTCCCCGACCACGTCAACGATCTCGACCTCGACACCGTCGCCTTCGACTCGTCGACCGCATGCACCGTCTGCTTCTGGCGCGACCAGTGGTTCCTCCCCGGGCTCCCCTTCGAGCCGTTCGACTCGGCCGGCGGCGAAGATCCACCCACCGAGGCCGTCATCGCACCGCTCGAGTGGGCGGCCGCCGACGACCTCAATGCCCGGCTCGTGGTCCCCGACGGGCGCAACGCGCAGGGCCTCTGGATCCTCCCGGGCGAGCGCGCCGACGAGCTCGACGCCGAGGGAAAGCTCCTCCCGTCAGGCTTCCCCACCGACCTCCCCGATGAAGCGCTACGCGCCGAGGTCGACCTCGCCGTCGACTGCGACGAGTTCTCGGCCTGTGAACTCGCCGGCGGAAAGAGCGGTTCGACCTACGACTACGACGTCGTCGTCCGACACGCCGGGGCAGGATCGCCGTGGGTCGACTTCGACAGTTACGGGCTGCCCGGGCTCGTGCGTGTCCATGCTCGCATCGTCGACGGAACCAGCACCGTCGTCGCCGACTCCGCCGTGGAACTATCGGAGTTCATGGTTCCGGGCGACGAGGTCCGCCTCACGGTACCGGTGACGCTCACCGAGCCCGCCGGTGATCCTCTGGAACCGGGCGACTACACGCTCGAGATCGACCTGGTGCAGGAGGGGTTTCGTGATTTCGGTGACGCCCGCGGACCCGCGTACTCGCAGAGTTTCACGGTCACCTGAGACGCCCTTCGTGGCCCGAAACGGGTGTCCGGTAACCTGCCGATCCGCGCACCCGACGCACCACTCACTCCCCCCGAACCCGGTGGAAATCTCCTGATGGCCCGAGACATCGACGTCAGCGTCGTGCTGCCCGTCTACAACGAGAAAGGGCACCTGCGCGACGAGATCGACCGGATCCGCGCGTCTCTCGAGGCCTCCGAGTTCAGCTACGAGATCGTCGTGGTCGACGACGGCTCCGACGACGGCTCCGGCGAGCAGCTCACCGGGATCGAAGGCATCCGGCTCCTCCGCTTCTCGCAGAACCGTGGCTCGGGCTCGGCTCGCCGCGCCGGCACCGACGCCGCCCGCGGGCGCGTCGTCGCGTGGACCGACGCCGACATGACCTACCCCAACGACCGCATCCCTGACCTCGTACGCGAACTCGAGGGTCACGACCAGGTCGTCGGGGCACGCACGAGCGAGCAGGGAACCGCCAAGTTCTTCCGGATTCCTGCCAAGTGGTTCATCCGTAAGCTCGCCAGTTTCCTCACCGACACGAAGATCCCAGACCTCAACTCGGGACTGCGGGTGTTCCGCCGTGACGTCGCGATGCAGTATCTCCACCTGCTTCCGAAGGGCTTCTCGTGCGTGACGACGATCACGATGGCGTTCCTCGCCAACGGCTACTCCGTGAAGTACGTCCCGATCGAGTACGAGAAGCGCGCCGGGCGCTCCAAGTTCCACTGGTGGTCCGACACCCGGCGCTACCTCACGCAGGTGATCCGCCTCGTCCTCTCGTACAACCCGCTGCGCATCTTCCTGCCCGTCGGCACGGTCCTGCTCCTCCTCGGGGTCGGCAAGCTCACCTACGACTGGATCGACAAGGACTTCCGCCTCGCCGCCAACACACTGCTCATCCTGTTCGCGTCGTTCCAGGTGTTCTCCGTCGGGCTGCTCGCCGACCTGTTCGTTCGGCTCTCGCAGCCGCGTGACTACGTCGAGCCCGCACGGCTCTGACGTGACCGCTCCAACCACCGGTGCGCCCACCGGGAACACCTACGACAAGTACACGTCGGGAAACCGCGTGGAGCGGCGCCTGATGGCCGGGTTCTTCCGGGCGCTGGACGCGGCGTTGCCCGCCGCCCCGCCGGAGCGGATCCTCGAGGTCGGTGCCGGAGAGGGCGAGATCGCACAGAGGGTCTCCGACCGCTACCCGCACGCCGGCATCACGGTCCTCGACCTCCCCGATCCCGAACTGGCCGGGGAGTGGGGAACGCTCGAGGTCGCGGGAACGCACGGTGACGCCGGTCGGCTCCCGTTCCCGGAGCGCACCTTCGATCTCGTGTTGGCCATCGAGGTTCTCGAGCACGTTCCCGACCCGTCAAGCGCGCTGCGGGAGATCGCGCGCGTCGCCCGCTCGTCGGTTGTGGTGTCGGTCCCCCGCGAGCCGGTCTGGCGGGCCGCCAACATGGCTCGGGGAAGGTACTGGGGCGCCCTCGGCAACACGCCGGGGCACGTCAACCACTGGAGCGCCCGCGGCTTCCGGCACTTCGTGGCGTCGGAACTCACCGTCACGGCCACACACCACCCGTTCCCCTGGACAGTCGTGGCGGCCCACCGTGAGTAGGGTCTGAGCGCGATGGGCCCCCCTGAGAAGCAGCCGTCCGAGCCCGCCGGCGACCAGGCCGCAGAGCGCGCGGTGCCGCCCGACATGACAGCGACCGACACCCCTACGTCGGATCCGGCTCCGGACATCCCCGAGGTCGAGAAGAAGGCCGAGGCGAGGATCGGGTTGCCCGAGGGCACCCTCACGGTCGGCGGCGGGCTCATCACCGCGGGCCTCGCCGCCTACGGCTTCATCGTCGTGTCGGCCCGTGCGCTGGGCACCGAGGAGACCGGTGGCCTCTCGGGACTGTGGGCCCTCATCTTCATCCTCGGCCCCGGCTTCTTCCTGCCGCTGGAACAGGAGGTCGCCCGCGCCCTGGCGGATCGGCGCGCACGGGGGCTCGGTGGGGGGCCGCTCGTCAAGCGGGCCGTCGCCCTGGGTTCGGTCGTCGCGGGCACGCTGGCCGTGGCCGCCCTGGTCTTCTCCACCCTGCTGCTCCACAGCCTCCTCGACGGCAGCGTGATGCTGCTCGTCGGTCTGATCATCGGGATCTTCGCGTTCTACGCCCAGCACCTGACCCGCGGGACCCTCTCGGGCAACGGCCGCTTCGGTGCCTACGGTCTCCTCCTGGGCTCAGAGGGGGTCCTGCGCCTCCTCGGGTGCATCGCGCTCGCCGTCATCGGTGTCGGCTTCGCCGGCCCCTACGGCCTCGTCCTCGGCCTTGCCCCCGCCGCCGCCACGCTGCTCGCCCTGCGCGGCCAGCACGGGCTCGTCACCGACGGACCCGAAGCACCGTGGTCGGAGCTGAGCACCCACCTGGGCTGGCTCCTGTGCGGTTCCGTCCTCGCCCAGACCCTCGCCTACGCCGCCATCGTGGCCGTCAACCTCCTCGCCACCGACGCCGAGGCCGACGCCGCGGGGCAGTTCTTCACCGCGTCACTCGTCACCCGTATCCCTATCCTCCTCTTCCAGGCCGTGCAGGCGGCACTCCTTCCGAAACTCGCCGGGCTGGCCGGTGCCGGGAAGCACGTCGAGTTCAAGGCAGGGTTGCGCCAGCTCCTCTTGTTGGTCGTGGGGGTCACGGTGCTCGGCGTCGGAGCGTCGTACGCCATAGGCCCCTGGGCGGTGGGTGTCCTGTTCGGTGAGGAGTTCGCCGAGACGCTCGGCCGCTCCGACCTGGCGCTCCTGGCGCTCGGCAGCTGCCTGTTCATAGCCGCCATGACGCTGGCGCAGGCGCTCATCGCCCTCGTGCGCCACAGCCACGCCGCCTACGGGTGGATGGCCGGCGTGGTGGTGTTCGTCATCGTGACGGCACTTGTGGACGGCCTGTTCCTCCGGGCCGAGCTCGGTTTCGTGTGCGGTGCCGCCGTGGCCGTGGCGGTGATGGGCGCCTTCGTGATCGCCCGGCTGCGCTCCTACGCCCCGAAGAGCTCCCGGGCCCTCGTCGAAGTCCTCGAGCACGAACCCTTGGAGCTCTGACCCCACCCCAGTGCGTCACCGAGGTCCGCCATGCGGACCTCAGTGACGCACTGGGGCGAGGTCGGTGTCCTCGAAGGCCTCGAGCACGGCGAGGCGGTTGATCTGGTTGGTTCCCTCGTAGATCTGGTTCAGCCGGGCGTCGCGCATGGCCTTCTCCACCCGGTTGTGCGACAGGGTCCCGTGATCGGCGAGAAGCTCCATCGCCCGAGTGGCGATGGAGAAGGCCATGTCGCCGCACTGGGCCTTGGCGGCGCTCGACACGCCCTGGTTCGACGGGCTGTGGCGGGCCGACTGCCAGACCATCGAGCGCATGGCGCTGACGTCGAGCCACATGTCGGCAATCGCCAGCTGGACCTCCTGGTACGAGAGTGCGGGTCGACCGGCGAGCGAGGTGCGTCGCGTGAAGTCGATGGCGGCCTCCAGCGCGTTCTGGGCTATCCCGAGGGCGATCGCCGCGACCGGGACACGTGAGTAGTTGAGGACGTTGCGGTTCAACGCCCATCCGGAGAACTCCGGGCCGACACGGTTCCGCTCGGGGACGAACACGTTGTCGAAGAAGAGCTCGGTGGCGTCGCCGGCCCGTTGACCCAGCTTGTGCTCGCTGCGACCCGACCGGAAGCCCGGCGTCCCGCGCTCCACGACGAAACAGGTCCAGTGCTCGTCGATCCGGCCCTTCGTGCCATTGCCGGGATCGAGGGTGGCGAACACCGTGACCAGGTCCGCATGCTTCCCTCCGGAGATGAAGACCTTCTGGCCGTCGAGGACGTAGCCACCGGCGCGACGCCGCGCGGTCGTGCCGAAGCGGGCCGACGTCGCGCCCACGGTGTCCTCGGCGTCGGAGCCCGCGGCCGGCTCGGTGATCGCGAAGGCCGCCAGGCGTGCGTTCCCCGACCGGTTCGCCCGGCACAGGGGAACGAGCCAGCGACTGACGCTGCGCGGGTCCCCACAGAGCATCAGCGGCGCGGCACCCAGGTCGTGGGCGAGAATCGACAGGCCAAGACCGGCGCACGCGGCGGCGAACTCCTCGGCCTTCAGGACCGTGTGGAACATCGTGCCGTGGCGAAGTGCCCGCACCGGCATCGTGCCCACGGGTGGGGGCAGCTGTTCGGACTGGAAACCCTCCCTCGCCGATGCGTCGAGGAGCGGTCGGGGGTCGTAGCTCCCGGGATCGGCGTCGACGGACAACGAGAGAGGCGTCAGGTGGCGGCGGGCGAAAGCCCTGTATGCACGACGACGACCGCGGAGGACCCGCGGCAGGGTCGCGGTGTCGCGTTCCCACAGGTGTCGCGCCGATGTGTCGTAGAGCCACCGCCCGACCGGCGAGAGACGGTCCACCGACCGCTGGAGCACGGCGTCCACTACGCAGTGGTCTCCTGCGCGAGTCCCTGGCGGAGGAGGAGTACCTGCTCGCGCCCGCCGTGGCGGACCCGGAGCGCGCTCACGTCGCGTAGGCGCTTCGAAAGGCCGTAGTCGTCGAGATACCCGTAGCCACCCAGTGCCTGCACACTGTTGGTGACGGCCCGGTGGGCGTGCTCACCGACAGCCAACCGGCAGTCGATCGCCCAGCGCAGGAGATCCGGGGCGTCCATCGACTCCAGGGGCTCGTCGGCAAGGCGGCCCACCAGCGCCTCCATCGTCGCGACGTCGTGGTCGGCTTCGGCGAGGAGGAGCCGAACAGCGGCGTGGCGGGCGATCACGTGGCCGCCCTGGTAGCGACCCTGCGCGTAGTCGCCTGCCTCGCGCCGCGCGCGGCGGCTCGTCCCGAGGGCCAGCGCCGCGTTCCCGAGCCAGTCGCACGCCACGACTCGCGTCACGACGCTCTCGGCCGCCGGGCCCGACGCCACCACCGAGGCCTCGTCGACGACGGCACCGTCGAACTCCACCTGGAACTGCGACAACGCCCGCAGCCCGACACGCGCTCCCACGTCGACGATCCGGACCCCGGGTGCCTCCGTGGGGACGGCCGCCACGACCCAGCCCCGGTGATCCGCGTCGCGGCCGCCGGCGGTGTCGGACCGGGCGAACACGACCAGGCGCTCCGGGGCCGATGCCGACCACACGAATGGAGACGCCCCGACGAGGCGACGAGTCGCGGTGTCGATGTGCACGCCGTCGCCCGACGTCCGGTTGTCGAGTGCCACACCGTACGGCGGCACGAATACGGCGGCGACGGTGTCGTGCGATCCCACCGGCTCCGCGTCGGCAGAACCCGGACCGGGTGGCTTCCACCCGTCGAGCGCCAGGCACCCGATCCCCTGCGCGTGGACACAGGCCCCGATCCCGGCGCATGCCTCCGCCAGGCCGGCGAGGATCTCCAGCGACAACCGGCACCCGTCGGTGAGGACGTGGCGGCCCCACACGCCGTAGTCATGGCGGGTGCAGCCCGGCGACGGTGAGGCCGTGAGCTCCATGCCGGCCGACTCCCCGAGCAGGCCGGCGACGGCGCCGAGGTCGCCGTCGGGCGTCGCGTCGTGCCCCGGCGGGAAGAGGGTCGCGGTCACGTGGTCGCCGAACCGGCCCAGGTTCTCCCGGAGCAGGTCCAGGTCGTCGGATGAGATCACGGTGGGCTACCCCGTGGTGGACGATCGGCCGGCCGACGCCTCCGTGACGACACGCTCGATACCGTCTGCGTAGCGGACCGTGTGACGCCCCGACTCGACCGACGCTCCCTGGAATCCGTCGTAGGCCCGGTCCGTCGCGCCGATCACCTCGCCGCGGGGCAGGATCGCCGCGTGCGACACGTAGCTCTTCGTGGCGACGGGTTCCGACGAGAGGTCGAGATCCTTCAGCTCCTTGGCCACCGGGTGGTCCCCCAACTCGAGGCGCCCGAACGAACCGCCGAGGCCGACGTGGTAGGCGCTGCGAAGGGCGATCTCGGTACGAACGAGTGCGCCGTCGCTCTCCGAGAAGGTCACGAGGGGCTTCCGGTCCTGGAGGAGCCGTCCGCGTCGTTGGACCGAGAACGAGAGGATGTCCTCGCCGGCCTCGCTCAGATCCACGGAGTGGGTCTCGGGACGGAAGTCGAACGCCATGTCGGCCACGAACTTGGGGTAGCCCCACAACTCGCGGCCGGCGTCGCGGGCGATGCGGGTCGTCACCGGGAGGTGGAGCACGAAAGCACCGAATCCCGGGTGGCCCGACTCCCGCAGCAGCGGCACGACCGGGGGCGCCCCCGTGTCGAGCGTGCACAGGGCAGCGATGCCGATCTCTCCGTAGGGCCCGACGCCGGTCTCGATGTAGTTGTACGACACGACCGCGACCGCCGCCCGGCCGCCGCGGAGAAGAACGGGGTGCAGGCGATCAGAGGGGAGAAGAGCCCGCGTGGCCTCGGCGTCGGCGGAGAACACACCGAACGAGCAGTCGGTGCGGTGGTAGAGGATCGGCAGGTCGATCTCGGCGGATCCGACGTCGACGCGTTCCGGCTTCGCGGTGGCGTCACCGAAGAAACCGCCGTCGTTGTCGTCGGTGGTGCGCGAGCGCACCAGGCGGGTGAGGCCGTAGCCCACGGCGGCTCCACCGGCGGCCAGGGCGAGGGTCTTGCGAACACATCCCATGGAGGATCCTTCTGACCTGGGGCACGACGCTGAGGTGCGGGTGCCCGGTGGACGACCGTCCCCCTCAGGATGTCAGGGCGGCGTCGCGTCCTGCCAGGGTCCTTCGACCCCCGTCGCCGGGCGGCGCACACTCCCCGATGTCAGGGGAGGCACGCTCCCTCGCCGGGCCCCACCCACTGCGGCGAGGTGCCGGCCGGGCAGTCGTTCGGGTCGAGGGTGAAGGTCATGCACTCGAAGTATCCGGGGTCGCCGTACTCGCCGCACACGGAGGCCCGGTCCTGTGTCATCGCCTCACCACCCTCGGACCCGCCGTCACCGCCTGCGAAGTCCCGGCAGGCCGTTTCGTCGAGTGTGCCGTCGGGGCTCTGGAAGCCGGGAGGCGTGGGGCCTTCGTAGGCGAACGTCAGGAACTGGTCGCAGGCCGAGACGTCGGCGGTCCACACGCCGTCGGTCTCGGTGGCGTACAGGGTCACCGCGTCCTCGCCGTAGGTGCTGACGAACGAGACGTGCACGTGCGCTCCACCACCGGGTGCGTCGTTGACGGCGCCGATGCAGACGTCAGAGGGGCCGGCGTTGGTGGCGGCGTCGGGTGCCTCGAACACCGCGTCACACGCACCGACGTCGACGAGGTCCATCTCCTCGATCCACGCCCGGGCAGCCTCCTCGGGGCTTGCCGAACCGACCGGCTCGGCGGGGGCCTGTCGTGCGGAGCCGGCCGGCACCTCGGCGGCCTCGAACGGGGCGATCTCGAGCACCTCGGTACCGACGCCGGCGTAGGCGTCGCCTCCCCCCGCCGTGAGGGCCGCGGGCGGAGACCCGGGTGTGACGGCCTCGACCGTCCCCGCCGCCGGGACGATCCGGACCACCGAGCCACCGACGAGGTCTGCTCCCCACACGATCTCTCCGTCGGACGCCAGCTCCGACACGGGATTCTCGAGTGGCACCGGCTCACCGACCGGGCCGCTCTCACCGACGAGCACGACACTCCCCGACCCCGCCAGCAGGCCGCGCTCGGCCTCCGACTGGGGATCCGGGTTCTCCTCACCGAGGCCGACCCACGCGTCGCCGCTGGACGCGGCCGCGACCGCCGACACGGCGCTACCCACCGGGACGGGCTCGGCGGAGCCGTCGGCGGTGTCGACCCGCACGAGCTGGCCGGCGGTGCCCGACGCGTCGGTTCCACCCGTCCACAGGATCGAGCCCGACGCCGCCAGGTCGGTGTAGGAGCCCTCGGGGAGCTCGATCGTCTCGGCCACCGCTCCGGCATCCGCGTCGATCCGCATCAACGACGTCGCCCAACGGACCCAGACGTCTCCGTTGTCGGTCACGACGATGTGTGCCTCTCCCGGGACGCCGACGCTCGCCTCCTGCGCCACCTCCACCGAGGCCGTCGTCTCGCCGGTGTCGGCGTCGAGGCGCAGGGCCGTGAGCCGCCCGCTGATCCCCTTGGGGAAGTCGACGGGCTCCAGGAGCGTCAACGCCCAGAGCTGACCGTCGCCGGAGGCCAGATCGACGAGAGCGCCGTCGACGGGCACCGGGGAACCGACCTCACCCGACTCCGGCTCCGTACGAACGACGCTGCTCGACGCGGTCGCACCGCCGCTCTCGGCATAGACGCTGCTCCACAGGATCCCGTCGTCGAGCGTGGCGCCGCTCACGCCGCCGCCGACGTCGACGGCTCCGAGGATCTCCGGAGGCCCCGTGAGATTCGCCACCTCGAACGACTGAACCGGGCTGTCGGCGGCGATCACGACGATCGACAGCGCGGGGTCGTAGCCGGGCCAGGCGGTCCCGGCGTACGTCACGTCCCCCCGGATGTCGTCGGGTGATGTGAGCGGGTTCCCGCAGTTGCACTTCACCCTCGGCACACCGAGGTCGTCGACCAGGACAGCGGTACCCGTCTGGAGAACCGCCTGGAACGACGTGGCCGACCCCGACTCGAAGCCGTGATTCGTGACCCGCACGTCCTCGCGGAGGACCAGCGGGGTCAGCCCGGCGACGTAATCGCCGATCCCGTCGGGCTCGATACCGAGGACCCCGGCGAACGCCGATGCCTTCTCGGCCTCGTCGTCGAGGAAGGCCACGAGCTGCGCCGAGTCGCACACGGCGAGCTCGTTGCTCCCTCCGTAGAGACCCGGGTCGGAGCCCGTCGCCGAGGTGAGCTCGGCCGAACCGGAGTCGTCACTCCCGGGTGGATCGGTGAGCTCACCACCGTCGGGCTCGAAGGCCGCGAAGCTCGATGTGAAGGGATCGTCGCCCTGTTCCGAGGCCGGCTCGAGGAACAGCTCGCCGGCCGACGCCGAGTCGTCCGACGACAGCAGGAGCCATCCTGCCACCGCCAGCACGAGAACGAGTGCGGCCGCCCCGCCTGCGATCAGCCCGGTCCTCTTCGAGTGCTTTGCCGGGGCGGCGACAGGCGGCGGCGGAATGTCGTCGCCTCCCTCCGTCTCGCCGAGAATCCGCCGGACGTCGGCAACGAGTGCCGGGAGCGCCTTGTCGATCGGTGCGTCGTGGGCCTCGAACCAGTGCGGTGTGCTGATGAAGTACTCGAGTGAGTCGCTGAGCGCGGTGTCCTCGATCCTCACGGGGAGGATGGGGATGTTGCGGTGGACCGCGCGCTCGAGCTCGCGCTCGATGTGCGGAGAGCGGTTGGCCGCATCCGAGGACACGAAGAGCATCATCTTCGCCGAGCGGATTCCGTTGACGATGCCCGAGGCGTACGGAAGGCCGGTCGGCACGTCGCGCGGCGCGATCCAGCAGCTCACACCTTCGGCTTCGAGGCCCGCCACGATGGCGTTGGCGGTGTCGGCGTCGTCCGACGAGTGGCAGATGAAGACGTCTCGGGCCATGTCGGCGGCACACTACACATCGCGGCTTCCGGGCGCTACGCCCGTTCTTGATGGGTCCGTGCGGTCCGCACGGCGCGCTCCAGGGACACATCAAACGGGTTCAGCCGGTGGCGCCGCTTCCGTCGTGCTTCAGGCCGAGGTAGTAGTGACCCGATTCGGAGTAGAAGAGCCCGCGCCACTGGTCGACGGGCTTCCATCCGAGGTTGCCGCCGGGCATGTTGCCGCGGGGGTGGATCCCGCCCCACGCGTCGAGTGATGCGTAACCACTCCCGTCGCCCTTCACGGTCAGGTCCTCCGCGAGGTCCCAACCCGGCCAGTAGTCGGCGCCGAAGTTCGACGCACCATTGCGCTGCCGGATGCCACCCAGGCCGTCGAGGATGTAGACACCGAAGTCGTCGTCGAACTCCACGTCCTTGGCGATGTCCCAGCCCGGCCAGTAGGAACCGGCCACCACCGGCGCGTTACCGCGCGGATGCAACCCACCCCATGCATCGAGCACGACCAGGCCCTTGCCGTTGGGTGTGATGGCGACGTCGCGCGCGATGTCCCAACCGTTCCAGTACGGGCCCCGGAGGTTCTTCATGGTTCCCTGATTGGCGGACCCGAACTTCCAGAGGCCGCCGTAGCCGTCGAGGACGATGTAGCCCTTGCCGTCGGGCATCACCGCGATGTCGCGGGCGATGTCCCAGTTGAAATCGTGCTCCCCGTAGTGAGGAGCGAACACGGCGTCGACGGTCCCGGTGCCGTCGAGTTGGTACCAGCCGCCACCCGGACGTTCCTCCAGGGCCTTGTAGCGCGGCGCGTAGACCGCCACGATGAACGCCACCTCGTTGCGCAACGCCGGCAACATTGCGTATGCCCGATTCCCGGGACACGCTGTCGAATAGACGTTGCGATGACCGATGATCGACGACGACTTCACCACGACGTCGTGGAGCCCCAGCTTCCACGCCAGGATCGAGCGGAGGCCCAGACGCGCTGCGCTCGAGACCGGGGTGCTGACGTGATTCCCGATGAGCGCGATGCCGGTCGAGCCGGTGTTGGAGCCCTCGGAGTGGGCGCCGATCACCGCCTTCGTGATCCCGCCGCCGCGGCCCTCCCACACGGTGCCCCACTTGTCGACGAGGAAGTTGTAACCGATGTCGCACCAGCCTCGATTGAAGTGGTACTGCTGGATGCCACGTAGCACCGCTGCGGTGTCGGAGTAGTTGTTGGTTCCGTCCGTGTGATGCACGATCGCCCGCGTGATCGTGCCGGCGATGCCGGAGCACCCGGCTCGTTGCGGTGCCGCTCCCCAGGACGCGCGGGAGCGGATCCCGGGCTGTGGCGGAACGGCGCCGGCACTACCCTCCGGCGCGGTCGCCTCGGGGGACTCGACATCGGTGAGCTCGACGCCGGTGACCGGCTCACCGGCGTCGTCGGCCAGGCGGACCCTCACCGCCGTGGCGTCCCCCAACCACACCGGCTCCGATACGTTGCTGTCACCCTGGAGCGTCTCCACGCGAGCGGCCTCGTCAGTTCCCGGATCCGGTCCACCGTCGAGCGGCCTCGTGACGAAGGCGGGCGTCCACTCGCCGCTCTCGTCGCGTGCCTCCACGGTGAAGCGGGCCCCGGGGTCACCCTCCCAGGTGATACCGACGAGGTCGGTGTCGGTCGTGACCTGCACCCCCCAGCCGGGCTCCACGACCTCGTCGGGAGCGTCGGTGAGCGGAACCTCCTCTGTCGTGGCCTCCGGCGTGGGGTCGCCGGGATCCTGCGCGACGTAGGGCGCGGTCGTGAACGCCATCACGAGAGCGGGAAGCAACCAGAGTCGACGCATCAGTCCGCCTTGGATCGTGGCCGGACAGATCTGTCGTCGGCTGCCGGCTCGGGTCGGGGCTCCGCCTCGGGGAAGTCTCGCGCGCCCGGGGCCTCTATCGACGCCATCGGCGCGGAACTGGAGGTCCGGCCGTGCGCCGTGTCCGGATTGCGTAGTTCTCGGGCCGGCGTGGCGGTTACTGTCACTGCGGCGCGGCCCCGTCCGGGACCGGCGCATCCCGCTCCCCTCCGGCAGGTCCCGTGCTCACGGTCGCCATCGACGGCACTGCGCTCCTCGGCGTCCGCACGGGCGTCGCGCGCTTCGTCCACGGGCTTCTCGATGCGTTGGCGGAGGGGCACACGCTCGACCTCACCGCCTACGCCGTCACACTGCGCGGGCGCCGGCGACTCGAGCAGATCCTGCCCCGGGGGGTCCGGGCGTCGACGTCACCACTGCCGGCGCGCCTCGTCCACCGGATGTGGCGGCACACCGGCCACCCGCGCATCGAGCGGTGGACGGAGCCCGTCGACGTCGTCCACGCCACCAACGTGATCGCTCCCCCCGTCCACCGACCGACCATCGTCACGGTCCACGACCTCACGGCGCTCCGGTACCCGGAGATGTGCACACCCGACACGCTGCGCTATCCCGACGCGATCCGCCGCGCGCTCGACGCGGGAGCACGCATCCACACGACGACCGACTTCATCGCACAGGAGGTCTCCGACACCTTCGGCGTTGTGTTCGACGAGATCGCCCGCATCGCCCCCGGGGTCGACGCGCACCACGAGGGTGACGCCGACGCGGGCCGGAAGCTCGCGGGGAGCACCCGCTACGTCCTCGCTCTCGGCACGGTCGAGCCGCGCAAGAACATGCCCGTGCTCGTGGAGGCGTTCGACGAGGTCGCCGCGTCCGATCCCGACGTCCACCTGGTCGTCGCCGGCCCCGACGGCTGGGGGGTCGCGGCGTTCGACGCTGCCCACGCGGCCTCCGCCGCGTCCGACCGAATCATCCGACTCGGATGGATCACCGACACCCAACGCCGCAACCTGCTCGCGGGCGCTCACGTCTTCGCCTACCCGTCGGTGTACGAGGGCTTCGGGTTCCCACCGCTCGAGGCCATGCAGTACGGCGTTCCCGTCGTCGCGGCCGACGCCGGGGCCCTCCCGGAGGTGCTCGGCGACGCAGCGCTCCTCGTTCCCGCCACGGATGCAGGCGCACTCGCCGATGCGCTCCGCCGCGTGCTCGGCGACGCCGACCTTCGTGACTCACTCGTGTCCGCGGGTCACGAGCGCGTCGCCCGCTACAGCTGGGCCACGGCAGCGGAGTCCTTCGCCGAGCTCTACGGGGAGATGGCGTGAGGATCGGACTGCACGTCGGCCAGCTCTGCCAACCCGTCCCCGGCGGGATCGGGCGCTACGTCGAGTGCCTGATCGACGCCCTGCCGACGGCCGGCGTCGGCGTCGTGCCGTTCGCCGCGGGTGCACCGCCTCGGCCACCGGAGGGCTTCGTCGATCTGGGACGGCCCACCGGCCGGTGGCGCTACGAGGCCTGGCACCGCCTCCGGCGCCCTGCCGTCTCGCTTCCGGGCGCGCCCGTCGATGTCGTCCACGCGCCCAGCCTCGCCGTTCCACCCGCCGAACCGCTCGTGGTCACGGTCCACGACCTGGCGTTCCGGGCGCTGCCCGACGCCTTCACGAAACAGGGTCGGCGTTTCCACGAACGAGGCCTCGCGCTGGCGCGCGCGGAAGCAGCCGCCGTGATCTCACCGTCGGAGTCCACACGCCGCTCGCTCATCGACGACGGCTTCACCGCCGATCGGATCCACGTGGCGCCGCACGGGGCCGACATCGTGGACGACGAACTCCCAGGTCCCGACGCCGTTGCCGAGGTCCGGAAGCGGGCGGGCATCGACGGGCCCTTCGTGCTCGCTGTCGGCACCGTGGAGCCCCGCAAGGGCTTCGAGGTCGCCGCCGCGGCCGTGCAGTCGCTCGCGGGCGCCACTCCCGTCGACCTCGTGATCGCCGGCCCCGACGGCTGGGGCGAACTGTCCGGCCTCGACGCTCCACGTGTCCGACGACTGGGCGCTGTGTCCCGCGACCGCCTCGACGCCCTCTACCGCAGCGCCTCGGCCACGCTCGTTCCGAGCACCTACGAGGGTTTCGGCTTTCCCGCCCTGGAGGCGATGGCCCGCGGGTGTCCGGTCATCGCCTCGGATGCGACGAGCCTGCCCGAGGTCGTCGGAGACGCCGGGATCCTCGTGGAGCCGGGTGACGTGCAGGGGTGGCGCGCCGCCATCGACGATGTCCTGTGCGATTCCGAGCGACGCGAGGAGCTCGCCGCGGCGGGACGGCGGCGTGCAGCCGAGTTCACCTGGGCGAGATCGGCAGCGGCCCACCTGCGCGCCTATGAGGCCGCGCGCGCGGCCCACTCGTAGACTCGCCGCGTGCGCGTCCTCCTCGACGTCTCCGCTGTACCCGAACGACCCGTCGGTGCGGGCGTCTACACGGTGAACCTGGCGAAGGCTCTCGATGAACGCAGCGACATCGACCTGACGCTGCTCACGCGACGAGCCGATGCATCCCGCTGGTCGACCATCGCCCCGGCGGCGCGCCTCGACGCCCGACTCCCGGCCGTGCGGCCATTGCGCCTCGCCGCCGAGCAGATGGTGCGGGCGGCCGACGAGGACGGCCTCGACGTGTGGCACGGCCCCCACTACACCATGCCGTGGTTCCGGAGCTCGCCGCCGGCGGTCGTCACGGTGCACGATCTCACGTTCTTCGACCACCCCGAGTGGCACGAACGCTCCAAGGTGGCCTTCTTCCGCCGGGCGATCCGGGCATCGGCCGAGCGCGCCCAGGTCGTCGTGACGCCGTCGGAGACGACGGCTCGACGCCTCCGCGACCTGGTCCACCCGTCGGCCGACGTCGTCACGATCCCGCACGGCGTCGACCACGACCGGTTCCACCCCGACCCCGCCGTCGAGGACGCCGACCTCGAGGTGCTTCGAGGAATCGGCGTGCACCCACCCTTCGTGGCCTTCGCCGGCACTCTCGAGCCCCGCAAGGACGTACCCACACTCGTGGACGCCTTCGCCCGGATCGCGCCCGGGCACCCCGATCTCCGTCTCGTCCTCGCCGGCGGTGACGGCTGGGGTGCGAACGCCGTACGCCGGGCCGTCGGGAGCAGCGGCTTCACCACGAGGATCGTCCGCCCCGGGTACGTCGACGACGCCGTGCTCCCGGCCCTCTACCGCCGCGCCGCCGCTGTCGCCTACCCGTCACTGGAGGAGGGCTTCGGCCTCCCCGTGCTCGAGGCGTTGGCGTGCGGCGCACCGACGGTCACCACGCGAGGGACCTCGATGGCCGACGTGGCGGGCGACGCCGCACTCCTCGTCGACCGGGGAGCAACCGACCGGCTGGCTGCGGCACTCGAGACGTGCCTCACCGACCGAGGCACCGAACAGGCCCTCCGGGAGCGTGGACCGCATGTCGCCGCCGCCCACACCTGGGCGGTGTCCACGGCTGCACACGTCGAGGCCTACAGCGCTGCCGCCGCCCGGGTGGGCTCGGCATGAAGGCCCTGGTCACCGGCGCGGGAGGTTTCGTCGGGCGCCACCTCGTCGACCACCTCCGGGCGCACGGTGACGACGTGGTCGGTGTCGACGTCGACTCCGGGGTCGACGTGACGGATCCCGACGCCGTGCACGCCGCCGTCGAGAACGGGGCACCCGACGCCATCTACCACCTCGCGGCCCTGAGCCACATCGGTGACTCGTGGTCGGCGCCCGCCGAGGTGCTGCGCGTGAACGCCGGGGGCACACTCACGGTCCTGCGCGCCGCCGTCGACCTCGGCGTCGAGAGGGTCCTCGTGGTCGCCAGCGCCGACGCCTACGGCGCCCACGACGGCCCGATCACCGAGGACTCACCGCTGCGGCCCCTCACGCCCTACGGCGCCAGCAAGGCGGCCGCCGACGTCCTCGCGCTCCAGGCGCACCTCGGCGACGGGCTCTCCACCCTGCGGGTGCGGGCGTTCAACCACACGGGGCCCGGCCAGCCCGACCGGTTCGTCGTGCCGGCCCTGGCCCGACGGATCGCCGAGGCGGAGAGGGCCGGCAGCGATCACCTGACGATCGGCAACCTCGATACCGTGCGCGACTTCCTCGATGTCCGCGACGTCGTGGCCGCCTACCGGCTCCTCGTCGAGACGGGTGATCCCGGCGGCGCCTACAACGTGTGCTCGGGCACGCCGGTGGCGATCCGGTCGGTGGCGGAGCGTCTGTGTGCGCTCGCCGCTGCGGATCTGGAACTCGTCGTCGATCCCGAGCTCGTGCGCCCCGTGGAGGTCCCGAGACTGGTGGGCGACCCCACGCGACTCGTCACCGACACGAGATTCGCCCCCGGGTTCTCGCTGGACGACACCCTGGAGGCCGTCCTCGCCGAGGCCCGGGCGGCAGTCACGCCTGGCTGACCGAGATCTCCGAGTGATCGCCGATGAGGAGCCGGTGGCCGCCGGGCATGGCACCGGCACGTTCCACGCGGGCATCACGGCCGATGAGGCTGTCACGGATCGGCCCGACGTCGCGGATCTCCACGCGGTCGAGCACGACCGACTGCTCGATGGCCGCTCGCTCGAGGAGACAGTCGGCGGCGATCGACGAGTACGGCCCGACGTAGGAGTCGACGAGCCGCGTGCCGGCGCCGATCACGGCCGGACCCCGCACCTCGCTGTTCACGACATCGGCTCCCGACTCGATCACGACACGCCCGCTCACACGCGATCCGGCGTCGACGGTGCCGTCGGAGCGGGCGTCGAGCGACTCCAGGACGATGCGGTTGGCCTCGAGCAGGTCCTGGAGCTTGCCGGTGTCGATCCAGGGCGTCTCGAGAGTGTGGGGCATCACGAGCTTCCCCGACTCGATGAGCCACTGGATCGCGTCGGTGATCTCGAGCTCGCCGCGCGAGGAAGGCTCGATGGCGCGGACCGCCTCGTGGATGTTCTCGTCGAAGAGGTAGAGGCCGACGAGCGCCAGCTGGCTCGGTGGGTCCTTCGGCTTCTCGACGAGGCGCACGAGGTGGCCGTCGCCGTCGAGCTCGGCGACACCGAAGTGCTCGGGCTCGTCGACCTCGGTGAGCAGGACGAGCGCGTTGGGTGCGGTGTCGATGAATTCCTGCACGAACGGTGTGATGCCACCCACGATGAGGTTGTCGCCGAGGTACATGACGAACGGCTCGTCGCCGAGGAAGTCGCGGGCGATGAGCACGGCGTGCGCGAGGCCCCGTGGCTCGTCCTGTGGGATGTATGTGACGCGGAGCCCGAACTCCTCACCGGTGCCGACGGCCTCTCGGATCGCCTCGTGTGTGGCACCCACGACGATGCCGACCTCCTCGATCCCGGCCGCGGCGATCGACTCGAGGCCGTAGAAGAGAATCGGCTTGTTCGCCAGCGGGACGAGCTGCTTGGCGTTGGTGTGCGTGATCGGGCGGAGCCGTGTGCCCGCCCCACCGGAGAGAACCAGGGCCTTCACGCCCGGGCACGCTACCGGACAGACACTCACGGCCCGAAGGCGACGCAGGATCTGTCGGACAGGTGGCGGGGGTAGCTGTCACACACCGGGCATACGGTGACCTCAGGCTCGGAGCCCGGCCTGTCTGGCTCCCTCACAGCAGCTGCACCGTCCGGCAGGAGCCATGACCATCGACGAGCACACGCGGCACCACGTGCACGAGATCGCACGCGAGCAGTGGGGAGAGCTCGCCGCAGATACGCTGATGGAGATGCTCCCCCCGCTCGGCTGGGCCGATGTGGCAACGAAGCGTGACCTGGAAGCACTCGAAGCGCGTATCGACTTCCGCTTCGACGCGCTCCGTCTCGAGCTTCGCGGCGAGATGCAGGATCTGAAGGCATCCATCTTCAAGTGGATGCTCCCGACCATGCTCACCGGTCTCGGGCTCGCCGCAATGATCGCTCGCGTTTCCTGACGCCGCCCCCCCACCTCCGCTTCCTCTGCACTTCCCCGACAACAACTCGTCGAGAGGAGAGGATGTGGAAACCGACGACGTCGCGCTCACCACTTGAGGCCACCTCCGCCCAGCGGACCTCAGTGACGCACTACCGGCTAGAGGCGTTCGAGCCAGCCGAGGAGGACGGCGACCGCGCGTGGGTCGTGGCGCAGCTGATGCCCGGCCTGATGCACGATGTGCAGCTCTGCGCGTGATCCCCCGGCCTGCGCCAGGGCCCGTGCGTCCTCGACGGGCGCCACGTCGTCGTCGGAGCCGTGCAGGACGAGAAGGGGGCGTTCACCCAACGCCTCCGCCGACACCACCGGGTCGAGCGACGCGGCGTCGTCGCACCACGCTCCCCTGTCCTCGGGGAAGTCGTCGGCACGAATGACTCCCACACGACGGGCATGCTCGAGGAACTCACCGGGATTCCGGCTCCACAGACCCCCGGTCGGGCACCCGAGGGTCGCCACGCCCGCCACACGGTCGTCGTCGACCGCATGGTCGAGGACCACCGCTCCACCGAGGCTCGATCCCACGCACGCCACGCGCCGCATGGCCGAGCGTTGGCACAGCTCGTCGACTGCTGCGCGCACGTCGGAGCGCCAGCCCGAGAAGGAGAATTCACCCTCCGAGGTCCCGGTGCCGCGGAAGTTGAACGTGAGGACCATCGAACCCGTGTGCGCAGCCATCCTGTCGGCGAACTCGGGATAGGTCGCCGCCGACAACGTGGCGCCACCGGGGCCCGCGGGAAAGCCGTGGCAGAGCACGATCGCTCCCCGGTGGTTCCCCCCGTTGGGGGCGGCGACGTGTGCGGCCAACCGGACGGGGTCGTCAGGCGACGCTCCGTCGGCGAAGAAGGCGGCAGCTTCCCCCCGTCGTGCCTCGATCCACTCGTCCATGAACCCCTCATTATCCTGGAACGGGTGACCGCCACCAGCACCCCCGCCTACAAGGAGTGGGCCGTCATCGTGTCGGCTCTCCTCGCCGGTGAGCAGATCGTCGACATCCGCAAGGGCGGGCTGCGCGAGGACGGCCGGCACTTCGACCTGCGCGCCAACCGCTTCTGGCTCTATCCGACGAGCGAGCACCAGAAGCCCGAGCTGCTCGAGCCCGCCTACCGACACCGCATCGATCTCTCGCCCGGATCACCGGCCGGGGAGCCGATCGTGGTGCCGGGGTGGGCCGACGTCGTGGCGACGGCGACGGTCACCGACCCTGCGGACCTCGAGGCACTCACGACGAAGCTCATCTGGACGCCCGACTACGCCGGGAGCAGGCTCCGCTGGAAGGCACGCGACCCGCTGTGGGTCCTCGCCCTGCGGGCCCACCGCCTGCACGAGCCCCTCGTGGTCGACTGGTCCGACGATTACGGAGGCTGCACGTCGTGGGTGGACCTCCCGGGCCTTCCCGCCGACCCGGAGACCCTGTCGTCGACACCGGCCCTCTCGGACGAGGCGTTCGAGGCACGCCTGAGCGGGACGCGAGAAGCGCTCCCGGCGCTGGAACCCGTCAGCGGCTGACCGTCAGGATCCCTCGGCGCGTGCCGCCGCGAGGGCGGCTGCGTCGGGGGTGTACCCGCGGTTGGATGCCTCCACGAGTGTGTCGGGGCCGAACGCCGCGAACTGCTCCGACTCCATGAGCTCGTCGATGGTCTCGTCGTCGGGTGGATTGTCGAGGTCGTAGACGACCTGCGTGCGCTTGTCGCCGAGAAAGCGGTAGTGCTCGAAACGAACGGGCCTGCTCACGGTGGGCCTCCCACGCCGTGCTCGGTGTGCCGCCGGCCACGATACCGCCGGATCCCGCGAACCGGGACCCGCGCGACAGAGGGAGGAACTTGGAGGCCCCTCCCTCTGTTCACTACTCACTGTTCACTACTCACTGGTCGGAACGGTTCCCGGTGTTCGTGCAGGCGGGACCGTGTCCTGCCCGGGAGACGTCGGTGCGGCGGTCGAACTCCGCCAGGCGGTCCAGCTCAACGGCCTAGCGGCCGCGCACCTCCAGGGTCCCAAGAACTCTCTCATGCATCTCTCGGACCACCTCCCCTCTCTGGTGCCTCCGTTTCTAACACGGGCGGCAAGTACCCCCGTGTCGATTTCGGCGTGCCCGTCAGACGTCGGAGGGCGGCGTGCCACCCCCCACGTCGGGACCGTCGTCGGCGCGGGGCCCGACGGCGCCGATGGCGCGCAGGTAGCCCAGTTGCGTGTCGACAACGGCGTGGACCTGCTCGGGTAGGAACTCCTCGCCGGCCTCGCGGCACCGGTCGAGGATGTAGTCGACGGTCTCCGAGCCGCCGACGATCACCGATCCGGGTGGGCTGCCCGACGAGCCGTTCCCCGACACGCCACGGCGCCGGAAGTACTCGATCTGGACGTCGAGGATCCGACGTACGTCGTCGGGGGTGAGGGTTCCCGCCACGTCGTCGGGGACGTGCGCCACGACCCAGTCGTAGGCCTCCTCGACGTTGAAGACCGGCGGCGGGGGCTCGGCGGCCATGTGCCGCGCCTCGCGCACGACGAAGACCGACGCGATGAGGAGAATGATCCCGACAGCCAGGGCCCCGACGACGATCGCCACGACGTGAACCTAACGGGGTCGCGACCCGACCGCGTGGTCGATCAGATCCCGATGCGCTGGGCCAGCAGCTCGCGGTGGTAGGTGGCGTCACCCAGTAGGATCTCCGACGACTTCGCACGCTTGAAGTAGAGGTGCGCGTCGTGCTCCCAGGTGAAGCCGATCCCGCCGTGGATCTGGATGTTTTCCGCCGCGGCGTGGAAGTAGGCGTCGGAGCAGTAGGCCTTCGCCAGGCTCGCGACGACAGGCAGCTCGTCGTTGTCCTCGGCGGCTGCCCAGGCGGCGTAGTACGCGGCCGACTTGCCCGACTCCACCTCGAGGAGCATGTCGGCACACTTGTGCTTGATGGCCTGGAAGGAGCCGATGGGCCGACCGAACTGCACGCGGTCCTTGGCGTACTGCACGGCCATGTCGAGCACGAACTGCGATCCACCGATCATCTCGTTCGACAGCGCAACGGCGGCCTGGTCGAGCGTCTTCGAGAGTGCGTCCCACCCGGCGCCCTCGGTGCCCAGGAGCGTGGCAGGGACCCCGGAGAACTCGAGCCTGGCCTGCTTGCGGGTCTGGTCCATGGTGGTGAGCGACTCACGGCTGAGCCCGGAGGCGTCACCGTCGACGGCGAAGAGCGAGATCCCGTCGGTGCCCTCGGAGCCCGGGGTGCGCGCGGCCACGACGAGGAGATTCGCCACGTGACCGTCGATGACGAAGTGCTTGGTGCCCGTGAGGGTGTGCCCGCCGTCGCCGGGTGTGGCCTCCATCTCGATGCCCGAGGCGTCCCACTTGCCGTTCGGCTCGGTGAAGGCCAGAGCGGCGATGGTGTCGCCCGAGGCAATGCCCGGGAGGTACTCGGCCTGCTGCTCGTCGGTGCCGGCGTTCATGATCGCGTTGGCGGCGAGCACGACCGTCGAGAGGTAGGGGGCGCACAGGAGCACCCGTCCCATCTCCTCGAGGACGATCCCGAGCTCCACGAAGGTGAAACCCTGGCCTCCGTGCGCCTCGGGGAGGTGAAGGCTCTGGAGCCCGAGCTCCTGGGCCATCTGCTTCCACACGGCCTCGTCGTAGCCCTCGTCGGTCTCCATGAGCCGGCGTACCTCCGCCGACGGCGACTTGTCCTCGAGGAAGCGCCGCACCGTCTGGCGCAGCTCCTCCTGCTCGTCCGAAAAGGCGAAGTTCACAGGTGTCTCCTCGTTGAATCGGTCCGCTGACTGTAGGGCGCGACCGTCTCGGCGGGCCAGTGCGACCCGGAGCGTGAACGGTAGTTCACACTCCGGGCACGGGCGAGTCGTCGGCGGCCCCGACGCATCGTCCGTGTCTCACGTTGGGCCCATCACGTGGGAGAGGTCCGACACGCGCTGGGGGCGCCCGAGTCGGAAGCCCTGGCCGAGCTCCACGCCTGCCTCGATGAGACGCCGGCGTTGCTCGTCGGTCTCGACGCCCTCGCCAACGACGACGGCGCCGACCGAACGGGCGAAGGCGGTCAGCGCCCGCACGAGAGCCAGCACCACGGCGTCGTCGGTCCTGTGCGTCAGGCTGATGTCGAGCTTGATGATGTCGGGAACGATCCCCACCAGGTGACGGAGGCCGGCATGACCGGCACCGGCGTCGTCGATCGAGATCCGCATCCCCCGCTCTCTCAGGTCGTCGACCGCACTCTTCAGAACGATGTAGTCATCGACCGCTTCGCGTTCTGTGATCTCCACGATGAGTCGACGGACGTCGACCGCCTCGAGGGCGGCGGTGAAACGGCGGTCGGCCAGTGTCACGGGCGACGCATTGACGGCGAGTGCCACGTGCTGCGGGAGCGCATCCAGATCCGCCATCGCCCGAAGGATCGACCGCATCTCGAGCTCCACGCCGCGACCACAGCGGTGCGCCTCGTCGAACCACTCATCGGGTGGACGATCGGGTGGGAGGTCGAAGCGCGACAACGCCTCGACGGCGTAGGTGTCACCGTTCGACAGATCGACGATCGGCTGGTAGGCGAGCCACGGAGTGTCGGTGTCGAAGACGCGATCCACGTCGGCTGCGGCGACCACGGGTCTGTCCTGCCGCCCACGGGCGGCAGGATCGACTCCCGGTGCCGTCTCGGTGTCGAGCTTCCTCCGCAGTTGCCGCTCGCCCACCCGCGCCGAGCGCGACATCGACAGCACAGCGGCGAGCATGCCGGCGGCCGGAACGACCACCACGGCCGCTGTGGCCAGTTGCGCGCCCCACCATGCGGCGGTCAAGTCCCCGTCGACGAACACCCACTCCACCGAGGCCCAGAGCCCGACGAGGAGCCCGATGCCGATCCACCACGCCACGGGTCGGATCACGGGGGGGCGCCGAACCGCCCAGGCGACGGTGGCGGCGGCGAAGAGGAGCACCGGGAGACCGAGGAGAACCCGCGCGAGAACGCTGAAGTCGCCGTCGGCGTCGACGAGGAGGTCCCCGCTGGGCACGACCAGGATCACGAGGAGGAACGCGGCGGTGAAACCGGCGCCGAGGGCCCGGCGGACGCCGGTCGCGTGGGGTACCAGCACGGCGAGAAGTGCAAAGAGCGGGAGAACCGTCCGCGCGCCGACGGCCACGAGCCCGTGGGCGGCGCGCGAGGAGCCGAGGAGGCCGCCTCCCTCCGCGTAGGCGGGAAAGGTCAGCGAGATCAGCGCGAGGGCCCCGGCGGCGACACCGAAACCCCATGCCATCCAGGCGAGGGCGTCGTTCTCGAACGTAGCGGCGAGCTCGGCGAGGGTCACCGCAGCCACGGCGGCCGCCACGACCATGGCCGAGGTGAGCGTCACCGAGACGGCAGTCTCGTCACCGAGGCGCTGCGCCTGCTGGATGCCGACGAGGCTGCAACCGACGACGAGCAGCCCCGTACCGACGAACGCCGCTCCGCCGACCGACGATCGTCTCCTCTGCACCGAGCCACCTTCCGGCTGGTCGTGGGCCGCACCGGATCCTATGCCGATACGCTGCAGACCGAATGAGACCCGCGCACTACGAGGACTCCACCGTCCGCGTCGACAAGCTCGTCGTCGGCCCCTTCGAGAACAACGTGTTCGTCGTAAGGTGTCGCCGAACCGGTGAAGCGGTGATCATCGACGCCGCCAACGAGCACGAGCTGCTCCTCGACGTGGCCCGTGCGACCGGCGTGCGCCGCGTGCTCACCACGCACGGGCACTGGGACCACATCCAGGCCGTGACGGCCATGCGCGACGCCGGCATCGACGTGGGCATCGCGCCCGACGACGCCGCGATGCTGCCCGCCTACGACTTCACGATCGACGACACCGACGAGATCGCGGTCGGTGACCTGCGCCTCACGACCCTGCACACGCCGGGCCACACCCCGGGATCCCTGTCCTTCCGTCTCGAGGAGACGCCTCTTGTCTTCTCGGGCGACACGCTGTTCCCCGGCGGGCCGGGAAGGACCGACCTCGAGGGTGGCGACTTCGACGAGATCATCACGTCGATCGACCGGCGGCTGTTCACCCTCGACCCGAACCTGCTGGTGCTGCCCGGCCACGGGCTCGACACCACGATCGGCACCGAGCGCCCCCACCTCCAGGAGTGGGTCGACCGGGGCTGGTAGCGCCGCTGTTCGCTACGGAACGCGCAACGGCCGGGGGCAAGCCCCCGGCCGTCACTCTTTCGCACCAGAACCGTGTCGGATGCTCCGATGGGTCAGATGAGCCCGTTGCGCTCGAGGAACGCCGTGGCGACCTCGGAGGGCTCCTTCTGCTCCTCCGCTACTTCTTCGTTCATCTGGTTGTACTCCTCGGTGGTGAGCGCCGCCGAGACCTCGTTGAGCCGCGTGTTCAGCTCGTCGGTGTCGACCTCCTGACGCACGAGGACCACCGGGTTGTCGGCGCCCTGGAGACCCTTGTCGTCCTCCAGGAGCACGACACCATCGGGGATGATGCTCGAGCCGGTGAACAGCACACCGACGTCGATCACGCCGTCGGTGAGGTTCTGCGCCGTGATCGGCCCGCCCACGTCGAGCTTCTCGACATTGGCGAACTCGATGCCGTAGACGCTCTCGAGCCCGAGAAGGCACGGCTCGCGCTCCTCACACTCGGGCGGTCCGCCCAGGGTGAGATCGCCCGACACCTCCGCCAGGTCGGAGAGCGTCTCGACGCCCAACTCCTTGGCGCGCTCCTCGGTCATGTAGAAGCCGTTCACGTCGACGGCGGGCGCCGGCTCGGTGACCACGACGTTGTCGGCCGCGGCCGCGTCGGCCAGCGCAGCGTTGGTCTCGTCGGCGTCCGATGTCGGCGTCCCCTCGAACGACGTGGCCAGCACCGTGCCCTGGAACTCGGGGTAGAGGTCGATCTCACCCGACGTGAGCGCCGGGTAGATGATCTCGGTACCGCCGAGGTTCTCCTGGTAGGTGATGTTGTAGCCGTCGGACTCGAGCGCCTGGCCGTACACCTGCCCGAGGATCAACGCACCGGTGAAGTCCTTCGACCCGATCGTGAGATCACCCATGGACTCGCTGCTGCCCGAGTCCCTGTTGGTGTCGTCACTGCTGCTGTCGTCGCTGTCGCACGCGGCGACGAGGAGAGCGATCGACATGGCCATCGCGCCGAGTGCGAGCCCACTGCGGCGGAGTCTCTGCTTCTTCCTGAACATCTGGCGCCCCTTTCCGGCCGGGCGCGCGACAGACACGTCACCCGATTCGAGTTGCCCCGCGATCGCGGGACTCCTCCGGTCTACTACAGGACCGTGTCGCCCGCGGCGCGCGACTCGGCGTCGGGTCCGGTCCCCGACGCCGCCGCTGGCTCGTCACCCTCGGCCATGGCCACGAGGGGGCCGTGGCTACCAACCCGGAGACCCTTCGGGGTGAGCCAACGCTGCACCAACGCGAGGAGCCCCTCCACCGCGAGCGCGAACACACCCACGAGGAGCGCGCCGGCCCAGAGCTTGGCGTCGCCGTCGGCCTGCTTGAAGCCGTCGATGATGTAGCGCCCGAAGCCTCCGAACCCCACGAAGGCCGCGATCGTGGCTGTCGCCACGACAGCCACGGCGGAGATGCGCACGCCCGCCATGATGAGCGGCACGCCCATCGGGAGCTCCACCTGCGTGAGCATCTGGCGGCCGTTCAGGCCCATCCCGCGCCCGGCCTCCCGGACCTCGGGGTCGATCTCGGCGATCGCCACGTAGGCGTTGGTGAGCATCGGTGGAACCGCCAGCGCGATGAGCACGAGCGACACGGGCAGGTTGCCCGGGAGGCTCAGCGGGAACGGCTGCGGCTTGTTGCCGATCCAGATCACCATGAGCAGCAGCAACCCGAAACTCGGAATCGCCCGGCCGATGTTCGCCAGGTTGACGGCGACCACACCGCCCTTGCGGGCGTGCCCCACGAGCACGCCGATCGGCAGGGCGATCGCCGCCGCCACCACCATCGACCAGAAGCTGATCTGGAGGTGCTCGAAAAACAGGGTGGGGATCCCCTCATCGCCCGACCAGTTGGCCGGGTCGGTGAGAAAGGCGTAGACGTCGCCGGCCAGGCCCATCTCAGGTGGCCTCCCGCCGGGTCCACGGTGTCACGAGTCGCTGGATCAGCAGGATCACGAGGTCGGCGGTGACGGCGAACGCCACGGTGAGCACGATGCCGACCGTGATCGGGGTGCGGAATCCCCGCTGGAATCCGGCGTTCATGAGGGCTCCGAAGCCGCCCTTGCCGATGATCGCCGCGATGGGCACGAGCCCGATGATCGTGACCGTCGCGATGCGGATACCGGCGAAGAACACCGGGAGCGCGAGCGGTAGCTCCACGCGCACCGTCTGGCGAAGCGGGGGGTAGCCCATCCCCCGCGCCGCCTCCTTCACCTCGGGCGACACACCGTCGAGACCGGTCACGAAGTTCCGGACCAGGATCAGGATCGTGTAGCTCGCCAGCGGGATGACGACTGTCGTGGTGGACAGCCCGGTGATCGGAATGAGGAACGCGATGAGCGCGATCGACGGGATCGTGTAGAGCACGGCGCCGACGGCGATCGATGTCGGGTAGAGCCATCGGAACCGCGTCGCGAGCAGGCTCAGGGGCAGTGCGATGAGGATCCCGATTCCCACCGCGAGGAGCGTGAGTTGGGCGTGCTCGGTGAACTTCTCCCAGATCAGGTCGGTGTTGCGGTCGACGTAAGGCCACCAGAACCAGCGATCGTTGATGTCGGTGGCGAGGTGGAGAGAGGACACACGGCCTCTGCGGTCGACGGGACAGCTTCTCGGGCTCATGCCCGGGGATCCGGCGCCGATGGTACCGTTTCGGGTCTCCGATCGGAGCGAGAACCTCCTCCATGATCCGGCTCGAGTCGGTCTCCAAGCGCTACCCCAACGGCCACCTCGCGGTCGACGACCTCTCCCTCGAGGTGCCCACCGGCGAGACCACGGTCCTCGTCGGCCCGTCGGGCTGCGGCAAGACCACGACGCTCAAGATGGTCAACCGGATCATCGAGCCCACCGGCGGGAAGATCTTCCTCGGCAACGACGACGTGACGACGGCGAATCCCGTCGAGCTCCGTCGCCACGTCGGCTATGTCATCCAGCAGATCGGGCTCTTCCCCCACCAGACCATCGCAGCGAACGTGGGGACGGTCCCCCGGCTCCTCGGCTGGTCGCGCTCCGACACACAGTCGCGGGTCCACGAACTCCTGGGCCTGATCGGGCTCGACCCCGACACGTACGCCGACCGGTACCCCGCGCAGCTGTCGGGTGGGCAACGCCAGCGCGTCGGCGTGGCCCGCGCGCTGGCCGCCGATCCTCCCGTCCTCTTGATGGACGAGCCCTTCGGTGCGATCGACCCGGTCACGCGGGAGCGCCTCCAGGACGAGTTCCTCCGGCTCCAGAGCGAGCTCCACAAGACGGTCGTGTTCGTGACCCACGACGTCGAGGAGGCCGTGAAGATGGGGGACCGTATCGCCATCCTCGACGTCGGCGGCACCCTGGCCCAGTACGACACGCCCGCGGCGATCCTCGGGAATCCGGCGAACGACATGGTCGCCGACTTCGTGGGGCGCGACCGCGCGCTGAAACGCCTCAAGGTCACCCCGATCGACCTCGACTGCCTCGAGCACCCGCCGACGGTGCAGCCCACCGACTCTTTGGAGGAGGCGCGGCGCGTGATGGACGCGCAGGGCGCGGGATGGGTGGCGGTCGTCAACGGCGACACCCGGCTCCGTGGTCACGTGCGCGCCGCCAACGCCGACGGGAGCGGGACGGTCGGCGATCACACCGAACGGGTCGAGGCCTGGGTGTCGGTCGACGACTTCCTCGAGAACGCCCTCGCCCGGATGCTGCTCACCGACTACGGATGGGTGGCCGTGGTCGACGGTGACGAGTTCGTCGGGGTGCTCACCCCCGAGGCCATCTACCAGGCGCTTCGCAGCTCCCTCGAGGAGGCCGACCAGACCGCCGTCGTTTGAAGCGTCCCTGGAGCGCGCTATCCGAGCCTGAGGGACGCCTCAAAATTTACACTACGGCCATAGTGGAATTACGATGAGCCCCGTGACGACCCCCGAGCCCCTTCTGCTCCTCGACGACCTCCACGTGCGTGTGGCCGACACCACCGACGACGCCGACGCGATCCTGCAGGGTCTGTCGCTCGCCCTGCCCGTCGGCGAGGTCCACGCCCTCATGGGCCCCAACGGCTCGGGGAAGTCGACGCTCGCCAACACCCTGCTCGGCAACCCCTCCTACGAGATCACACGCGGGCGCATCCTCTTCAAGGGCGAGGACGTCACCGCTCTGTCCACCGACGAGCGGGCGGCGCGGGGGATGTTTCTCGGGTTCCAGCACCCCGAGGAGATTCCCGGTGTGAGCGTGCTCAACTTCCTGCGACAGGCCCTCTCCGCACGCAAGGGCATCGACATGTCGGTGCTCGAGGTGCGCATGGGCCTCATGGAGTGGACCAAGCGACTCGGGATGGACGACAGCTTCCAGGACCGCTACCTCAACGAGGGCTTCTCGGGCGGCGAGAAGAAGCGCAACGAGATCCTCCAGATGGCGATGATGGAGCCCGACGTCGCCGTGCTCGACGAGACCGACTCGGGTCTCGACATCGACGCTCTGCGCGTCGTGTCGGAGGGCATCACCGAGGTGCGCACCGACCGTCCCGACCTGGGCATCCTGCTCATCACGCACTACCGACGCATCCTCGAGCACCTCACCCCCGACGCAGTCCACATCCTCCTCGACGGCCGCATCGTGGAGTCGGGCGGTCCCGAGTTGGCGGAACGACTCGAGGAGGCCGGCTTCGACGCCTTCCGGACGGACGCGGGCGTGGGCGCGTGAGCCTCGACGTCGCCGAGATCCGTCGCGACTTCCCGGTTCTCGAACGCGAGTTCCACGGCAGCCGGCTCGTCTACCTCGACTCCGCCGCGACCTCGCAGAAGCCCACGTCGGTGATCGAGGCCGTCAACTCCTACTACCGCAGCACCAACGCAAACGTGCACCGGGGCGTCTACACGCTGGCCGAGGAGGCAACCGCCGCCTTCGAGTCGGCACGCGCCCGGGTCGCACGCTTCCTCCACGCCCCGTCGGCATCGGAAATCGTGTTCACGAAGAACGTCACCGAAGCCATGAACCTCGTGGCCCAGTCGTGGGGGCGCGCCAACCTGCGCGAGGGCGACGCCGTGGTGCTCAGCCTCATGGAGCACCACGCCAACGTGGTTCCGTGGCAGATGCTCGCCGCCGAGCGCGGCATCGAGCTGCGCTGGATCCCCCTCACAGACGACGGTCGGCTCGACCTCGAGACGCTCCCGCAGCTTCTCGCCGGCGCCAAGCTCCTGTCGGTCACGGCGCTGTCCAACGTGCTCGGCACCATCAACGACATCCGCCCGCTCGCCGACGCCGCGCACGCCGCCGACGCCCTCATCGCCGTCGACGCCGCCCAGGCGGTCCCCCACGTGGAGGTCGACGTCACGGCCTGGGACGCCGACTTCGTCGGCTGGACCGGCCACAAGATGCTCGGGCCCACCGGGATCGGCGGCCTGTGGGCACGCTCCAGCCTGCTCGAGGAGATGCCACCCTTCCTCGGCGGCGGTGAGATGATCCGTGACGTCACCGTCGAGGGCTTCACCACCAACGACGTGCCCTGGAAGTTCGAGGCCGGCACACCACCGATCGCCGAGGCCGTGGGCCTCGAGGCGGCCATCGACTACCTCGACGCCGTGGGGCTCGACGCGATCCGCCGTCACGAGATCGAGCTCACCGGCTACGCCCTGCACGCCCTGAAGGAGTGCTTCGACGATCGCATCACCCTCTACGGCCCGAGCGACCTGTCGATCCGCGGCGGCGTGATCTCCTTCCTGCTCCGGGACATCCACGCCCACGATGTGTCGCAGGTCCTCGACGAGGACGCCGTCGCCGTGCGGGCCGGCCACCACTGCGCCAAGCCGCTCATGCGCGATCTCGGCGTGCCGGCCACGACCCGGGCGTCGTTCTACCTCTACAACGACGAAGCCGACGCCGACGCCCTCGTGGAGGGATTGACCCGCGCCGAGAAGTTCTTCGCCCTCTAGGATCGTCCCACCGACGAGGAGAGCCACCCACCATGCCCGGTCTCGAAGACCTCTACCGAGAGATCATCCTCGACCACTACCGCGCGCCGCGGAACCGTGGCGAGCTCCCGTCTCCGCCCGCATCGCGCTCGGAGGGCTTCAACCCGCTCTGTGGCGACGAGGTGGTGCTCACCTTCGAGATCGACGAGAGCGGGACGATCGCCGACCTCCTCGTGGCCGGTCAGGGCTGCTCGATCTCGCAGGCGTCGTCGTCCATGATGAGCGCCGCCGTGAAGGGTAGATCGGTCGATGAGGCCCGCCGCCTCATCCGGGCCTTCAAGGCCCTGATGTCGATCCACGAGTCGAAGCTCGAGGGTGACAGCGACGGCGACGGAGCCGCCGACGACCTCGAAGGTGTGCAGCTCGGCGACCTCGAGGCGCTCCAGGGAGTCGTGAAGTTCCCCGTGCGCATCAAGTGCGCCACCCTCGCCTGGAACACCCTGGAACAGGGCCTGGACGAGACGCCCGAAACATGAGGGTCCGACATTCCAGCCTGCGTGTAGCGTGGTGGGTGGCCGACGACGGGGCCGGGCAGCCGGCGGAGAGGACGAGCTGATGGATCAGCCGACCGACCTGACGAAGCTCATCGACGAGGCGCTCGAGCGCTTCAGTGCGCGCGGCATGGTGCAGGCCTCCGAGATCGTCGACGTCCTCCTCGATCTGCGCGGCGCCGCCCTCGAACAGGACGAGCTCGCGCAGCTCCTCGCCGAGGAGCCCGAGCCCGAGCCCGCCTAGCTCGTCTCCCTGCCGGAACCCTCAGGTGGGTTGTCAGGCGCGGGCGGGGTGACGTCGGCCAGTGAGCGCAGACGCACGATGCGGGCGTCGTCGGTTCCGAGGTAGCGAACGAGCACTCCGATCGTCCGGTCGATGTCGAGAGTCCCTGCGGCCGTCATGTCCTCGAGATCGGCCCAGTCGCGCGTCCTGTCGAAGAACGCCTTGAACACAGCGAGATCGGTGCAGTCGAGGAAGGGCACGTCGGCTCCCCCGAAGGGCTCCCGACGCGACCTCTTACCTACCTCGTCGTGGAATTCCGTCGTGCTCATGAAGAGATCGACCGGCGTTGCGCCCCACCAGAGGCGGACCTGACCGTCCCGGACGAGGCGCTCCACGTCGTCGTCGGACCACGACACCCCGTGCGGCAACGCGGCGAGCGTCCGCGGCGCGTCGTCGACACCGGAGAACACGTTGAGGTCGATGTCGATCGTCCCCCGGGCACGTTCGGTGCACCAGGCCAGCGCCAGCGCCCCCCCGAAGGCGTGCGGAACGGCGGCCGCGTCGAGTGACCGGTGGATGGCGAGGATCTTCTGTTCGAGGCTCATGCCGTCGTCGAGCTCACCCCATCTAATGGCTCATGCCGAACGGTGGGTATTCGATGTCGATCGCGTGTCGGGCCGGGAACTTCTCGGCGAGCGCGAGTACCTGCGCGAGTTCCCGGCCGCGTTGCTCGGGGTCCGGCCCCGCGGGATCCGGCGTGATCTCGGCGCGGAGTCGGAGCCCGCAGGCACGGACGAGGCGATCGAGCGTCGCAACGGTGGGGATCTTGCGCCCTGCCTCGTAGGCCGACACGGTGGCGTGGGACGTTCCTGCCCGTCTCGCCAGGTCCCGTAACGACAACCCGGCCCGGCGACGGGCCCGGCGGATGAGTGTCGATGCCCGCATGGCCATATGGTATCCGATCGGATACCACCTTGCCGGGACGCCCTCCCAGGCCCCTCAAGGGAGGGACCTGCAACCTCAGCCCCCGGACAGCACGGCCTAGTGTCGGCACCGTGACCGGTTCGGTACCGAGCGATGCGCAGCCGACGATGCTGCTCGATCCGCAACGCCTCCCCGATGTCCTGCCGACCGAGCGCCTCCTTCCCAACGGCATGGCACGTCGCGAGATCCGCGACGAGCTCCGTCGCATCGCGAACGTCCGCAACGCGCTGAGCGTCGCGATCACGTGGGCCTCGGTCGCGGGACTGGTCACCCTCGCCGTGTGGTGGGGACCCGTCGGTTTCGTGATCGCCTTCGTGCTGATGGTTCCCGTTCACGTCCGTCTCGCCATCCTCATGCACGAGGCTGCCCACAGGCTCCTGTTCTCCAACAGCCGGGTCAACGACGGGATCGGGAAGTGGCTCATCGCCTACCCCGCGTTCGTGCCGATCGGCCTCTACCGTTCGGCCCACTTCGCGCACCACAGGGAGGAGTTCGGTCCCGACGAGCCCGACGTGGAGTTCTACTCGGGCTACCCCGGCCCGCCGTCGGCTCTCCGGCGCCGCCTACTCCGCGATGCCGCCGGGATCTCCGGCTGGAAGAACCTCGCGCCCCTGTTCCGGTCGGCGATCAGGGGACCCGGCCGTGAGGTGAGCCTTCCGATCATCGGGGTCCAGCTCGCCCTCTGGGCGCTCATGTGGTGGACGACGGGGCTCTGGTTCGTCTACCCGGTGCTGTGGCTCGGGCCGTGGATGACGGGCTGGCGCGTCGCCAACAGGCTGCGGGCCCTCGGCGAGCACGGTGGCCTGGGCCCGAGCGACGACCGTCGCATCACGACACACAACGTCCGCCAGACGTGGCCGGCGCGGTTCTGGCTCGTGCCGTGGAACACCGGCTGGCACCTCGCGCACCATGTCGACATGGGGATCCCCTGGCGGAACCTCCCCCGCTTCCACGCCGAGCTCGTTCGTGCCGGCTACGTCGACGACACGATGACGTACCCGAGCTACACCGCGTTGTGGCGTGCGCTCTGCTCGGAGGGGGAGCCGCTCCCCGCCCGGTTCGGCGCACACACTCCGCGTCCCTAGGCCCGGAGCAGGGCGTTGACGCGGGCGGCCTGACGGGCCTGGTGCGCGCGTTCGGCGAGGCTGGGTGCGTCGCGTGCGGCCTGCGCGTACAGCGCGGCAGCTTCCTCCAGGTCGTTGTTGCGCTCGTGGAGGTGTGCGGCGACGGCGGTCCATCGCGGGACAGAGGGATCGACCTCGGCGAGCGCTGCGAGTCCGGCCCCCGCCCCGTCGGCCTCGCCGACCGCCACCGCACGATTGAGCTGCACCACGGCGTTGTCCCCGAACGCCACGAGCTCGTCGTACCACTCCACGATCTGCTCCCAGTCGGTGTCTTCGAAACAGCGTGCATCCGCGTGCAGCGCGGCGATGGCCGCCTCCGCCTGGTAGGGGCCGAGCTGATCGAGAGCCAGGGCTGCCCGGAGCACGGCCACACCGTCCGCGATCGAGGCGCGGTCCCACAGCCCGCGGTCCTGGTCGGCGAGGGGGATCAGGCGGCCTCCGGGCCCGAAGCGCGCCCGACGGCGGGCGTGGTGGAGAAGCATCAATGCGAGCAGACCACGCACCTCCGGCTCGTCGACGACCGTCGAGAGCCGGCGCGACAGCCGGATCGCCTCGGCTGCCAGGTCGACGTCGCCGGAGTGTCCCTGGTTGAAGACCAGGTAGAGCGTGTGCATGACGGCACCGAGGTCGCCCGGCTCCTGGAGCCCGACCTCGCCCACCGTGTGCTTGGCTCGGCTGATGCGCTGCGCCATGGTCGCCTCCGGGACGAGATACGCCTCGGCGATCTGCTTCGTCGTGAGGCCGCCGACGGCTCGCAGCGTCAGAGCGATCGCTGACGACGGTGTGAGCGACGGGTGGGCGCACAGCGCGTACATCGCGAGCGTCTCGTCGACGTGCTCGGCCGGACCGGGTGGAGGCTCGGCCGCCACGCGCTGCTCCCGGTCGCGACGCGCGCTGTCCGATCGGACGATGTCGATGAACGCGTGCCAGGCAGTCGTGACCAGCCAACCCCTCGGGTCACGTGGCGGGTCGTCAGCCCATGCGGTCAGCGCCGTGACCACGGCCTCCTGGACGGCGTCCTCGGCCGTGGCGAAGTCGGCACCGCGACGCACGAGTGTGCCCAGCACACCGGGCAGCAGGTCACGCAGCAGCTCCTCGTCGACGTCGTGGCCCATGACGGCTCCGGACGCTCAGTCCGTGGCGTTCTCGGGCTGGGTCAGGAACGGCCGCACCTCGAGCCACTCGTGGACCGGCTCGCCACCGGCTCCCGGCGCCGCCGACAGCTCGCCGGCGAGCTCGATCGCCCTCTCCTCGCTGTCAACGTCGATGACCATCCACCCGGCGATCAGATCCTTGGTCTCCGCGAAGGGGCCGTCGGTCACCGGTGCCTTGTTCGCGCCGTCGTGGCGAACCCACATCCCCTCGGACGAGAGGGCCTGGCTGTCGACGTACTCACCGCTCCTCTCGAGCTTCGCAGCGAAGTCGTCCATGTACCGGACGTGGGCGTCGACCTCGTCCGGGGTCCACTGGTCCATCGGCACGTCGTTGACCGCCTGTGGTGCGCCTCGGTAGTGCTTGAGCAGCAGGTACGTGGCCATCGTGGGGCTCCTCTCGCTGGTGGCGACCCTCGTGGTCGCTCCGTACTCGTGGGACGGAGCCACGCCACAGATCTCGACACCCCGGAGGAGAAAACCTCCGGCGCATGCGTGAGATCGCGCACAGCCGGCCGCCCCACCAGGCTCCCGGCCGTGGCCCGTCAGTCCTCGAACGGGAGGGCACCGGCCGTTGGGTCGCCGAAGGGATCTTCGTCGGTGGTGCGCTCGACGGGGCCGGTCACGGAGAGCTCCTCGACGCCCAGCTCGGTCGCCAGCCCCTCGTAGCCCGAGGACTCGAGCTGATCGGCCAGCTCGGGACCGCCGCTCGCGACGATGCGCCCGGCCATGAGGATGTGCACACGGTCGGGACGCAGCTCGGCCAAGAGGCGGGCGTAGTGGGTGATGGCCAGCACCCCGAGATCGCTCTCGTTCGTCATGGCCTCGACCCGCCGTGAGATGTCGCGGAGTGCGTCGACGTCGAGACCCGAGTCGATCTCGTCGAGGACGGCGATCTTCGGCTCGAGCACGGCGAGTTGGAGCGTCTCGTTTCGCTTCTTCTCCCCGCCTGAGAACTCGACGTTGACGCCGCGTGCGAGGAACTCCTCGGCCACGTGGAGTCGATCGGCCTCGGCGGTGATGCGCTCGGCCAGACCGGCCGACCCGTTCGCTCCCTGGCCGGCCACCTCACCGTCGCTCGTAGCGGCATCGAGAAAGTCCTCGAGCGACACGCCGGGGACTTCGGTGGGGTACTGCATCGCCAGGAACAGGCCGGCACGTGCCCTCTCCCACGTGGGGCGTCCCAGCAGTTCCTCACCGTCGAGGGTGACCGAGCCCGCCGTGACGTCGTAGTCGGCGTGGCCCATCAGGACGTGTGACAGGGTCGACTTCCCCGACCCGTTGGGGCCCATGAGCGCGTGGACCTCACCCGATGCGACCGTGAGGTCGACACCGCGCAGGATCTCGTGGCCACCGACGGTGGCGTGGAGACCGGTGATCCGCAGCTCACTCATTGTGGCTCCACTCCGTTCGCCGGTACGGGCCGTACGAGCACGTCGCTGCCGTCGACCCGCACGTCGTAGGTCGGGATCGGCTGGGTCGCCGGGAGCGTCCTGACGTCGCCCGTCCTCAGGTCGAAGGCCGATCCGTGCTTCGGGCACTCGATCTCGCAGTCGTCCTCCTCCACGAAGCCCTCCGACAGCGAGTAGTCCTCGTGGGAGCAGCGGTCACCCACGACGTACCAGTCGTCGCCGATGCGCACCACGGCGAGCCGCAGTCCCTCGGTGTCGACACGTAGCGCCGAGCCCGGCTCGACGTCGTCGATGCCGCACACACGGAACTCGTCGTCGTGTGCACTCTCAGCCATCGAGGTGCCCCACCTTTTCGTGGACCGACCTCCGCAACGTGTCGACGAGCGACGGCACGGGGAGCCGGTTGAAGACGTCGTCGAAGAAGCCCAGAACAATGAGCCGCTGCGCGTCGGAGGGACGCACGCCGCGGCTCTCGAGGTAGTAGAGCTGCTCTTCGTCGATGGGGCCGACGGCGCTGGCGTGGGTGCACTGGACCTCGTCAGCCTCGATCTCGAGATTGGGAATCGACTCGGCACCGGCGCCGTCGGTGAGCACGAGGTTGCGGTTGGTCTGGTGTGCCACGGCCTTCTGGGCGTCGGGTCGGAGGCGCACGAGGCCGGAGTAGACCGAGCGGGCGTCGTCCTCGACGGCACCCTTGAAGAGGAGGTTGCTCGTGGTGCGCGGCGCGTCGTGGTCCTGGAGCGTGCGGAAGTCGAGCATCTGCGTCCCGTCACCGAAGTAGACGGCGAGCTGGTCGCTGTTGGCGCCCTGACCGGCGAGGAACGTCTCGCTGCGCAGGCGCGCGTAGTCGCCGCCGAGCGCCACGGCCGACGACGACAGGTCGGCGTCGCGACCCAGGTGGGCCCGCTGGAACCCGATGTGCCACGTGCGGGGTCCGTGGTCCTGGATGGAGAGGTAGCGGACGACCGCGCCGTCGCCGAGGAGGAGCTCCACGACGGCGTCCACGAGGTGGTCGGTGTCGGCCGACGAGAAGCGGTCCAGAACGGTGACCTCGGAGCTCTCCTGGGCGTCGACCACGGTGTGGGGGAAGCTGGCGAGCCCGTCACCGTCGGACCAGTGGAGGACGACGATCGGGCGCTCCACGACCACGCCGGCGGGAACGCGGATGAAGGCGCCGCCGGCGAGGAACGCGTCGTGCAGCGTCGTGAAGGCGTCGGGCGACTCGTCGGCGGCACGCCCGAGCACGTCGGCGACGTCGGCCTCCTCGCAGGTTGCGAGCTCGCAGATCCGCACACCCTTCGCCTCGAGCTGCGGGTCGACCTCGTGGTGCACGACACGCCCGTCGCGCGCGACCACGAGACCCGCATGCTCGCCGGCCTCGGCCGCGACGGGCCCGCCACCGGGTGCCTTCTCGTCGCCGGGCGGGCCGATCTCGTCGTAGGGCGTGGGGCGGTACCGGTCGAGGTCGAAGGAGTCGATGCGGGAGTAGCGCCACACCTCCTCCGACGACGTCGGCCACTCCACGCCGGCGAGACGCTCGAAGGCCGCCGCGCGGCGCTGCGCCAGCCAGTCGGGTCCGTCGAGCGCTCGCGAGGTCTCCGCGGTGAAGGCTGTGGTCATCGTCGTCGTGTCGTCCCGTGGGTGTGGATGTTCGGCGTGCCGGCGTCAGCCGACGGAGCCCTCCATGTTGAGCTCGATGAGGCGGCTCAGCTCGACGGCGTACTCCATGGGGAGCGTCTTGGTGATCGGCTCGATGAAGCCGTTCACGATCATCGCCTCGGCCTGCTGCTCGGTGAGCCCGCGGCTCATCAGGTAGAAGATCTGGTCGTCACCCACCTTGCTGACCGTGGCCTCGTGGCCGACCCGGGCGTCCTTCTCGTCGACCTCCATGTAGGGGTAGGTGTCGGATCGGCTCTCGGGGTCGAGGATGAGAGCGTCGCAGCGCACATGACTCTTGACGTTCGTGGCGCCGTCGTCCACCTTCACGAGGCCGCGGTAGGTCGTGCGGCCCCCGTCCTTGGAGATCGACTTCGAGTCGATGATCGACGTCGTCTCGGGGGCGACGTGGGTCATCTTCGCCCCGGCGTCCTGGTGCATCCCCTCCCCGGCGTATGCGACGGACAGCACCTCACCGTGGGCCTTCGGCCCCGTGAGCACGACCGCCGGGTACTTCATCGTGAGCTTGCTGTTGTGGACGATGAACCCCTCAGCCACGAAGTTCCCGGTACCGGCGACTTCGATGTCGTACGTGGGAACCTCCACGGCGCTCTGCTCCGAGACCTCAACCGTCCGGCACTCGACAGCATCTGGAAGGTCGATGTTCGAACGGCCGACGCTCCGGTGATGTGTCAGCTGTGCGGGCGGGACTGCACGTGCCAGGTCGGCGAGTTCGTCGCTCAGGAACGGAAGCACTCTGCTGTCGAGCGGGAACTCGAGCCGGTGAGCGCCATGAGCCGTGCACGCGTTGCCGACGATCTCGACCTCGCGATGGTCGTCGAACTCGGTGTGGAGCCGGGCTGGGATACCGAGGGTCGTGAGGATCCACGCCACATCTGCGAGAAGGGGTCGATTGACCGACTTCAGCGAGAACGATCGCCGGGCGGGCACCACACACCCGTCGGAGTCGACGTAGCCGGCGACGAGAGCCAGGCGCTGGGACTCGGGCAGCCCAGCGATCCATGCCGGCAGCCGCTTGGTCCGCGCCTTGCCTTCGAAACCTTCATTGAGGAGCGTTCGGGCGAGATCTACCGAGTTCCACGAGACCAGGCGCTTGTCGGCACGTTCGGTGGGCTCCGTACCGGTGAGCAGTCTGCCCATCGCCCGCATGAGCTTCGGACGCGCCCGATCATCGGCAGGTACCGAGAACTGAACCTTGGCCCAGCGCAGACCCCCGTGAGCAGCCTGCGCAGTCTCCATCGAGCCATCACCTATGTAGAGACCCAGGAGCCACATGAGCTCGTCGTCGGTCTCGATCATCTCTCCTGGGAGGCGTGGGATGCGGGCGCGGGTGGCTGTGAACGCGTCACTCCACTGATTCGAGGACTCGAACGTGGTGGACGCCTCGGGCCACACGATCTTGTGGGGCTGGCCGTAGTCGACGGAGCTCCTCGGCACGATGGCCTGTGCTAGTTCGTCGGTACGGACATAGTCGAGCGCGTAGCGACCGAGCTTCTTCGGTCGCTCGGGATCGTACGTGTACGAGTAGAAGGGGTGGTTCGATGTCGCCAGCAGCGAACGTACGCCGTGGGTGACCGTGTGGACGGGCTGGTGCCCCGAGTAGCGGCTGGCCGTGACCTCGGCGAAAACGAACTCGCCGGCTTCGGGATCCCATGACTGGACACGGTCGCCGGCACGGACGTCGGCGATTTCCTTGGGGCCGTCAGGAGTGATGACCCGCGACCCACCGGCAAGACAGCCGATGTTGCCGTCGATCCACTCGACGGTTGCCTCCTCCTCGGCGCGGGCGCGTTTGGTGACGAGGTTGTAGACGTTGGGTGACCAGTTCTGGATGGTCGTGTAGCGAATGCGCGCGCTCGGCTTGGCGATCAGTTCCACGACGGCGGAGTGCAGCGAGTCCGAGGAATACACGGGCGCCGAGCAGCCCTCGACGTAGTGAACCGACGCACCCTCGTCGGCGATGATCAGCGTCCGCTCGAACTGTCCGGCGTTCTCGGCGTTGATGCGGAAGTACGCCTGGAGGGGCATGTCGACGTGCACACCCGGTGGCACGTATATGAAGGACCCTCCACTCCAGACACTGGAGTTGAGCGCGGCGAACTTGTTGTCGCCCGGCGGGATGACCGTCCCGATGTGCTCCTGCACGATCTCGGGGTACTCGCGCACCGCGGTGTCCATGTCGGAGAACAGGACCCCGAGCTTCTCCAGGTCCTCGCGGTTCTTGTGGTAGACGACTTCGGAGTTGTGGACCACGAAGCCTTCGGCGACGAAGTTGTGGTGGCCCGCGACCTCGATGTCGTGCACGGTCTCGACGCCCACCGATTCGATCGAATCGATTCGCACGAACCCCAGCATGTCGCTGTCGCCGAGAACGACGTCGACCTCGTTCTCCAATCGGAGAGCGACGGACTTCTGCTCGAGGACGCCGACTGAACGGCGAGCGTCCTCGACGCTCGGCGCTTCGCGGTCGACGGGCAACGCTGTTGGAACGGCGACCAGATCGCCGACGTTCAGGTCGGCGACGGAAATCCACGTCGGATGACCTCCATCGCGGAGGACGAGGAAGGGGTGGTTGCCTGATGCGCCGATCGTGGCGCCCCGGGCGGAGATCTCGAAGACCTCCTTGTCGCCGGAACTGGCGGCCGCGACAACCTGTGAGCGAACGATCTTCTTCGTCTCCTCGTCGAGCGAGAAGACCTCGTCGCCCGCAGTCAGGTCCTTGATCGGGCGCATTCCGGCGGAGGTCCACACGAGCGTGGAACCACGGAGGCACTCGTACTGCGCTGTCACCCCGGCGAGGTACTTGCGCTCGGCCTCGGGGATGCCGAGCTTCTCGTAGGTCTCCTGCATCTGCTCGGGGAGCTCGTCCCACTCGTCGACCTGATGGTCGGTGGGCTTGATGTAGTAGTAGATGTCGTCGAAGTCGATGTCGGGCATGTTCTGCGCGAACCACGGGAGCATCGGCTTGCGCTCAAAGCGCTTCAAAGCCTTGACGCGGAAGTCGGTCATCCATTCGGGCTCGGACTTGTGCCACGAGATGTCGCGCACGACCTTCTCGTTGATGCCCTTCTCGGGCTTGTAGACGTAGTCCTCGGTGTCGGACCAGCCGAGCTTGTACTTGCCGAGATCGACCCCGGACACTGCCATGTCTGCCTCCACCGGGGAGTGGGCCCCGGAACGGCTTGCGGGAAAAGGGCGGAAACCCGAGGGGAACCGGGTATTTCCACTACGGAGATAGTAACAATTCGGGGCCCGGCGCGACAAGGCCGGGGAGGACCCTTTGGGCGCGATCGGCTGTCAGGTCCCCGACGACGCCCAGGGGATGGCCGGCCGGGCCGGGCCGAGGGCCACGGGCGTCGCCAGACCGGGGCCGCCCGAGGTCACGCCGAGCGCCGACGAGTCGCCACCCGACTCCTGGGCCAGCAGCTCCAGGGCACGGCCGAGGAGGTCGCGCCCCTCGTCGATCTTGTTCTGGTACTCGCCGAGGTCCTCGTTCTTCAGCGCCTCGTCGGCGTCGGCGAAGGCCTGGTCGGCCTGCTGGAGGAGCTCCGCCGCCGAACCCGTCGGCGCGGGCTCCGTGGTGTCGGGCGTCTCGGGCTCGGTCGTGTCGGGCGTCTCGCCGTCGGGCTCCTCGTCGGGCGGAGCCGCGTCGGGATCGGCCTGGAGCTCCTCGGGAACAGCGCTCGTGTCCTCCGGGATGATCCCCCGGAAGCCCGGGTAGAGAGCGGCCAACGCCTCGTCGAGTGTCTCGCGAAGCACCGCCTTCTCGCCGTCGTAGGCCGTCACGAAACGCAACCGGGCGATGTTCGACTCCACGTAGATCGGGCGGATGTAGACGATCGAGTCCTCGATCGGGATCGTCTGGAGGTTGCCCTGGATCACCGTGGAGCCCTCCACGTTCAGCAGCGTGAACTCCTGCGAGATCTCGGCGGTCGAGTTGATGGCGTTGTCGGCCTCGACGGGCCCCTTCACCTGTTGGTCACGTGGCATGACGAACGCCTGGAGCCGCCCGTACTCGCCGGGGTCGGACTTGGCCGTCATGAAGGAGCGCATGTTGATGAGCCGGTCGTTCTCCGAGATCGGCACGAACGGCTGGAGGATCAGGAAGCCCTCCGACTCGTCGCCCGGGACCTTCGTGAGCAGGTAGAGCGGGTCCATCCGCTTGGACGTGACCTCGATGTCACGTGGCTCCTCGGTCTCCTCCTCGGTGTTCTCGTCGGCCGGTGCCGCAGGCGCCACGGGCTCACTGCCCAGCTCCCCCGACCCGGGATCGGGGGACGCGACCCAGAGGTCGTTGCCGTTGAAGAAGTCGGACACGTCGGTGACGTGGTACTTGGCGTAGACGTCGGTCTGGACCCGGAAGAGGTCGTCGGGGTAGCGGAAGTGCTCCTCGAGGCCGTCGGGAGCCTCGTCGAGGTCGGTGAACAGGTCGGGGAAGGCCTTCTCGTACGCCTGGATGATCGGGTCGTCCGGGTCGACGACGTAGAAGCTGATCGTTCCGTCGTACGCGTCGACGGTGGCCTTCACCGAGTTGCGGACGTAGTTGAGGTTCTGGCGGAGTCCGCTGCCCGAGCGCAGTCGCTCGTCGTTGATCGCCTGCGAGTACGGGTACTTGTCGGTCGTCGTGTAGCCGTCGATCATCCACAGAACACGACCGTCGAGGATGATCGGGTACGGGTCGGCGTCGTACTCGAGGAACGGCGCCGCGGCCTCCACGCGGTCGCGGATGTTGCGCCGGAACAGCGCCTTTGTGCCACTCTCGATCTGGTCGGACCAGAGCGTGTTCCAGTCGCCGAAGCGGAGCGCGAACGCCGCCCGCTTCACCGGGCTCGACACCTCGACTCCGCCCGCACCGTCGTAGCGCGTGAACTCCGCGTCGTCGGACTCCTCGTCGCTTCTCGGGAAGTCGAACTCCTCCTGCTTCGAGTCGACGTAGGCGAAGCCACTGATTCCCTCACCGAAGTAGATGCGGGGCTGCTCGAGCGGGATCGCGTCGCCGACAGTGGGGATGTCGGAGAGGAGATAACGCGGATCGCCGTCGTCCTCGCGGGTGTTGGCCTCCGACACGACGGCGCCGTAGCCGTGGGTGAACACGAGGTGCTCGTTCGTCCACGAGCGCGACGGAAGCTTCTCGGGTGACAGGTCTCGCGCCGAGAGCAGCACCTGCTGGATCGTGCCGTCGACCATGTAGCGGTCGATGTCGACGTCGGCGAACTCATAGAACGAGCCGACCTCCTGGCGCGTCCGGTAGACGCCCTGGAGCGGCGCCGGGTCCCACAGGCGTGCGTTGTCGACCGTCACGAGGTTCTGGTTGACCTGTTCGGCGGTGAGCGTGGGCTCGTAGGGAAACACGACCTGTTCCACGTCGTCGATGGCGAACGCCTGGCGCGTGGCCTCGATGTTGCGCTCGATGAACTCCGACTCCTTCGACAGCTCGTTGGGATCGACCCGGAAGCGCTGGATGACGGCCGGGTAGATGGTGCCGACCGTGACGCTCACGAGGCCCCACAGACCGACCGCGATGACCGGCAGGACCCACCCGCGCCGGAAGATGTTCCAGATGAACAACGCCGCAGCGACCACGGCGACACCGGCGAGGAGCTGGAGCGCGGGGATCTGCGCGTTCACGTCGGTGTAGCTGGCACCGTCGACGACGCCGCGTGCCGACGACGTGAGTTCGTAGCGTCCGAGCCAGTAGTCGACGGCCCGCACGAGGGCCATCACCGCCAGGATCACGGAGAGGTGCGCCTTCACCTGTGGCGTGACCCGCTGGTGGGGGGCCTGGAGGCGGATCCCGCCGTTGAGGTAGTGCGTGATGGCGGTGACGATGAGAACGATCACGAGGCTCGCGAACGTCCACTGCACCACGAACTTCAGGAACGGCAACTGGAAGACGTAGAAGCCGATGTCCATGTTGAACTGCGGGTCCTTGATGCCGAAGTCCACGGAGTTGCGGAACAGGATCCACTCGCGCCACTGCGCCGACACACCGATGCCGGTGATGAGGGCGAAGAAGAACGCGATTCCCAGGCGGATCCGACCCTGGTAGGGGCCCACGACCTGGCGGTACCGGTCGACGATCTCGTCCTCGGGCCCCCCGGTCCGGAGCTTGGGGGCGATGCGGTCGGCGATGATGAGGTTCGCCAGCATCACGACGAAGAAGAGCGTCGTGAACGCGGCCGCCGGCACGATGCGGGCACCCAGCAGGCCGCTCCAGACACCCCCGAAGCCGACGCTGTCGAACCAGAGCTTGTCGGTGTAGAACTCCGCCAACTGCCAGAGGCTGGCGAGCAGCAGGACGAGGACGACCGCCGCCGCGATCAGCCAGGCGCGAAGGCGCCGACGGGGGCGCGGCTTCTCGGGTGGCACCTCGGGGGGAACACGCATCCGGCCGTAGGGTAGCCGGAGGCCGGTGGGATCCGACCGCGCACACCGCCTGTCGTCGCCGCACGTCGCGACGACGGTTCACCGGGCTCGGTCAGGACGCCGCCGAGGTCGCGATCCCGAGCGTCTCCGCTGTGGCGTCGTCGAGGGGAACCACCAGGCACCGGCACCCCGGGTAGGCGGGGGGGTGCGTCTGGCCCGTCGGGAACGGCTCGCCGGCACGGGTCGGCTCGAGCATGTTGTCCTCGCAGTCGGGGCCGCACCCGCTGTCGGGATCGACCACCCAGCGCAGCACCGTGCCGTCCTCGACCACGTCGAAGGCACCCTGTGCATGGGCAGTGACGAGGATGTCGTCGACCCACTGGTCGACGGAGGCCGATTTCCACTCGCGGTACCGGGCTCTGATGCTCTCGACGATCTCGTCGGGGTCGGCCGTGTCGTCGTCGATGGCCGCGGCGATGGTCTCGCGTTGCACGACGACAACGCGACCCACGAGGTCATCGAGGAGCTCGGCGGGGAGCTCTGCGTCGGAACCACTCGCGTGGTAGGCGGTCGTGGCAGGGCCGCGCACGACCTCGGTCCATGCCGTGCGGGCCTCGGCCTCGCCCGGGAGGAGCTTCTCGGACGTGAGCTTGCCGCGCTTCTTGCGCAGCGCATCGAGGAGCTCGTTCTGGTCTTCGCGCAGCTGCCTCTTCAGCGCCTTCGCCAGCTCGGTGCGCTGCGCCGCCAGGGACTCGCCGCGTTCTCGCAGTGCGACCGACGCCGGATCGTCATCGGTGGGTCCGGTGTCGGCGATCGTCACAGCCTCGTCGACGGTGTCGTCGGGAACATCGTCTGCAGTGTCGGTGTCGTCGCTTGCCGGCGGGTCTTCGGAGCCCGCGGTGGGGCCATCCGCATCGGCGCTTCGGAGCTTGGCGAAGATGGCGTCGGCGGCGTCGCCGTCGTCGACATCCACGTCGGAGCCGGACGCGGACGCCTCCTCCTCCCGATCGGAACCGTCGGCCTCGGACTTCTCGTACCCGAGGGCCCCCCGCACGTAGGCACGGACGCCCTTCCTGCCTCCGTCGCCGCCGGCCTCGGCGCCGTTGCCGTTCGGGGCCGGTGGCTCGTCGTCCGACTCCGCTTCCGGCTCCGAGGTGGGCTCCGGTGTTGACGGTGACTCGGCACCGGTTGTGTCTGTGGGCTCCGTGGTGCCCATGAAATCGGGGACATCGGGAGGCACGGCCGCATCGGCCTCCGGCCCCGTGGCACCGGTGAGCGCCGCGCCCGCCTCGGCAACGGCGCGCTGCACGACACGGTGCGCCTCGACGAGACGTTCCCGCTCCGACTTCAACGCGTTGATCTGTGCCTCGAGATCGTTCCGCCGCTTGGTGAGGTCGGTGAGGATGCGCTCGCGAACGCTACGGGCCTCCGCGACCATCTCGCGGCCCTTCGTGCGCGCCTCCTCGACCGCGCTGTCCGCGGTGCGTTCTGCCTCGGCCTTGATCTCGGCAGCGGCGGTCGCGGCGCGCTCCGACGACTCACGCGCGTTGCGCTCCGCTGTCTCGCGGATCTCCGATGCCACGTCCTCCGCGTTCTGGCGCTGCTCGGCCACGATGCGCTCGGTGGTCTCCCGGAGGCGCTGACCTTCCTCCTGCGCCTCGCGCACGATCCGCAGGGCACGCTCGTCTGCCTTGACGCGGATCGCGTCCGCTGCATCCTGGGCGGACCGAAGAACCCTGGCGGTCTCCTCGCCGAGCGCGTCGAGCAACTCCCGCTCGTCGAGCTCGACCGGCTCGGCGAGCTTCGCCTCCAGCCTCTCGATGTCGGAGCGGAGGTCCTGCTCGCGCTGTTGGGCCATACCGACGGAATCGGCGACGCGTCGCAGGAAGCTCCGGACCTCGTTGGGAGACAGGCCCTTGCGCGCGACGGCAAAGGACCGCTCGGCGATCTCCGTCGGGGACAACATGCCCGATGTCGAGATCTTCTGGTGCTGCGACGCACGTTCGGTCATGTACGAACCCCCGGATCCGGTGTGCCCACGCGACAGAACATCGTATTGCCACACGTGATCGAATCCGTTGACCCCTCCGGTGGGTCAGGCTGCCGGATCGAGTGACCCCTCGACGGGGCTCACGAGGGGATCTCCACCCGCCTCCCGGAGCGCGACCAGAGCGTCGTCGATCGTTTCCACCGCGACAACGGGCACACCCCCGCTGTGAGCGCGCGCCTCGTCCTCCTCACCCGGCGGCACGAGGAACAGCTCTGCTCCCGCGTCGTCGGCCGCGGCGGCCTTCTGGGGCACGCCGCCGACGAGACCGACCTCCCCGTCGGAGTTCATGGTCCCCGTGACAGCGACCTTCATGCCGCCCGTGAGCTCCCCCTCGGTCAGCTCGTCGATGATGGCCAGCGTGAAAGCGAGCCCGGCGGACGGCCCGCCCACCTTCCCCGTGTCGATCTCGACGTCTACCGGGAAGTCGATCTCCAGGTTCTCCGTCTGCAGCGAGACGCCGATCAGTGGCAGGCCGTCGTCGTTCTCGACCGTCTCGACGGTGACGGTTTCCGCGTCGCCATCGCGCACGAACTCGATCTCGACGTCATCCCCCGCGTCGCGCGCTCGCACGAGCTCGACAGCGTCGGTGGCGAGCTCCACCGGCTGTCCGTCGATGGCGACGATCACGTCGTCGACCTCGAGCACACCGTCGGCGGGTTCCCCTTCACCGACCATGCGAACGACGGCACCGTCTCCACTGAGCGGGACCTCGTAGCCCAAGGTCTCGAGTGCGACGACCGTGGCCACCTCCTGCGACTCGACCATGGCGATACGCGCGAGCTCGCGAACCCCCTCGCGCGTGTCCCCCTGGAGGTACTCGTCCTCCTTCACGACCTCCGAGTCGCCGTCGAGCCAGCCCCACAGGATCTGGAAGGGCACCGCCCGTCCCGAGACGTTCACCGTGAGGAAGAGGATGTCGCCGCTCGGCTCGTAGGTGTCGGCTCCGTCGATGACGAGGGCGTCCTCGACCGGCGTGGCCGAGCCGGGGCTGAAGACGATGTAGGGCAGCGGGAGGAAGGCGCCGACCGCCAGGAGTACGACGACGATGCCCGCCGCGATCCCGCCGTAGACCCAGCCACGGCCGCGGCGCCGGCGTGAGTCCCCGGGGGGCCCCGTGGGAGAGGCTCCCGACGGCGGCGGGGGCGGAGGCGGCGAATCGACGGTCGACGGCAACTCAGGCACGGGCATTCTCCGGCAGATGGATCCCGGAAGGTCGTATCACGGCTCCGCCGAGTCCCTCAACGGGACCGGCAACCGGGTGTGACCGATCGGGTGCGACACGGACAACGCCGTCGCCGGGCCGCCGGTTCCCTCAGGCCGCCGGTGCGGCGCGGTCGCTCCGGACGAGGTCTCCGTGCACGACGATCCGTTGGGCGGCACTGCCCGGCGGGTGGCACGCGAACAGCGTGACGGTCCGATCGTGGCTCTGCTCGACGATGCGCAGGGCCGTCGGCTCGACGATCTCGGTGCCCGTCACCGAATAGACGTGGGTTCCCGAATCGTCGTTCACGATGATCTCGTCGCCCACGTCCAGCTGGTCGAGATCGCGGAACGGATGGGAGTTGGTGACCCGGTGACCGGCGATGACGGAGTTCCCGTAGCCCCCGGGCTCGGCCGTCCCGGGCCAGTGGCCGGGACCGTGGTCGAGAACGGTGAGCCACACGCCGCTGTACATCGTGTGGGAGAGCCCGATGGCGGGGATCTCGATGGACCCGATCGGCACGATGGGGACGTCCTCGAAGGGATCCTCGGGCACGGGATCGGGGACCGGCAGGTCGGGGAGGAGCGGGCCGTCGGGTGCACCGGAGATGGACGCCGGCGACGCGTCGTCGGCCGCGGCGGCGCGCGCCTCCAGCGGGCCGGTCTCGACATCGGCCGCCGCAGCGAAGGCGACGGTCAGGCTGAACACGGCGACGAGGGCGACGGCGGCGCCCACGATCGGGGAGGTGGCGCGCCCACCGAACGGGAGCGGAGCGCCGATTCGCCGGTAGCTGTCGTTCGTCACAGGCGACCAGTCTACGAGTGGATGTCCGAGGTCGATCCGCGGACTCCGGGCCTCCTCCCATCGGCCGATCTGGACGCCACTGTAGGGTTCGGCCCCGTGACTCGCCCGGGCGCCGAGACCGGACAGGACGTCGCTGATGCCCACGAACGGGCAGCCGCGGCAGCAGCGCGGGGAATCCTCGGCAGCCGTGGGGCGGAGGCCCCGCGCCACGAGGTGATCGATGACCTGCTCCCCCTCGTGACCGACGATCCCTCGCCGCTCGTCCGCTGCGCCGCCCTGGGGGCGCTGGTCCGCCTCGACGCCACCGCTGCTGCGGTTCGCTCGGCGTGGACCGCCGCGGCGACGGACCCTGACGCGGCTGTGCGGCGCCGAGCCACCGACACTGCCCCCGAGGTCGCGACCGGCTCGGTTCCTGGGGCGCGGGTGCTCCTCGGACTGCTGGACGACGAGCACGTGGCCGAGGGCGCCGCGTGGGCTCTGGGCGAACTCGGCGCCACCGCCGTGTCCGCCGGGGCCGTTGCGCGCCTGGCGTCGGTGGCGGTCGGGCACGACGATGCGCTGGTCCGTGAGTCCGCCGTCGCCGCGCTCGGTGCTCTCGGCCATCCCGACGGGCTCGAGGCGATCCTCTCGGCGTGTCGCGACAAGCCGGCGGTGCGGCGCCGGGCCGTCCTGGCCCTGGCGCCGTTCGACGGCGACGCCGTCGACGTCGCGCTGGCTGCGGCGGCCGAGGACCGCGACTGGCAGGTGCGCCAAGCCGCCGAGGATCTCGGCGGAGGGGTCGACGACGGTGGCGGCGGCTCCCGACCCGTTCCCGGGTGACCGGTTCTCTCAGGTCCGGGCCTTGGCCATGAACAGGTCCCGGAGCTGGTCGAACGACTCGAGGCAGCGGCCCGCACCGAGGACGACACATTCGAGTGGTGCATCGACGAGATGCACCGGCACCCTCGTCTCCTCCTCGATGCGCGTGTCGAGACCGCGCAGCATCCCGCCACCGCCCACGAGGTGAATGCCCTGGACGATGAGGTCCTGGGCGAGTTCCGGGGGCGTCTGGCCGAGACAGCCGATGACGGCGTCGAGAATGGCCCGGAGTTGCTCCTCGATCGCGCCACGCACATCCGCAGGTGACAGGACGACCGTCTTGGGAAGGCCGCTCATCAGGTCGCGTCCACGCACCTCGGCGCGGAACTCCTCCCGGGTCGGGTAGGCCGACCCGATCGCCAGCTTGATCTCCTCGGCGGTCCGCTCGCCGATGGCGATGCCGAACTCCTTTCGGACGAAGGCTGCGATGGCCGCGTCGAGGTCGAAGGACCCGACACGCACGGCCTCGAGGGCCACGACGCCGCCGAGCGAGATGACCGCCACCTCCGAGGTTCCTCCGCCGATGTCGACGACCATGTTGCCCATCGGCTCGTGGATCGGGAGATCCGCTCCGATCGCCGCCGCCATGGGCTGCTCGATGAGATAGGTGGTCGCGGCACCGGCCCGGCGCGCCGCTTCCAGGACGGCACGTTGCTCGACGTGTGTGATGGCGGAGGGCACGCAGATCAGGACCCGCGCTCTGCTGAGCCGGGAGATCCCGGCGCGCTGGAAGAGCAACCGGATCATGCGCTGTGTGATCTCGAAGTCGGTGATCGCCCCGCCGCGGAGTGGTCGGACAGCCTGGATGTAGCTCGGTGTCCGGCCGATCATCTGCCAGGCCTCGTGACCCATGGCGAGCACTTCCATCGTCCGCGTGTTGAGGGCGATCACGGTGGGCTCGTTCAGGACGATGCCGCGGTCACGCGCGTACACGAGCGTGTTGGCCGTACCGAGGTCGATGGCGATGTCGCGCGCCACTAGCGGGCCTCGCGGGCCGACGCCGTCGCAGGGGCGGGCGGTGCGACGACATCGTGGCCGCACTCCGCCCAGTCGGACCCACCGGCCCAGTGCTCGCGCTTCCAGATGGGAACGGTCTCCTTCACGGTGTCGATGCCGAAGCGTGCCGCCTCGAAGGCCTCCGGGCGGTGAGGGGCCGACACGACAACGACCACGGACGCCTCTCCGACGGCGAGATCACCGACGCGGTGGAGCAGGACGACCCGCTCCACCGCAGGCCACCGGTCGCGCAGTGCCGACACGACGGCGCTCAGCCGCAGCTGGGCCTGCTCGGCATAGGCCTCGTAGGTGATCCCCGTCACACCGGGCCGGCCGTCGGAGTGGTCGCGTACCACTCCCTGGAACGACACGACAGCGCCCGAACCGGGCGTGGAGACCCACCGACCCGCCTCGTCGGTGGGAAGAGGCGCGTCGAACAGGCCGACCCAGTCGCGGTCCCCCGGTTGCGCGTCCACGGGCTCATTGTACGGATTGGTGACGCTCTCGCCCGCCGTCGCTCCCGGCGGGACCCCACGCCCGTTCGGGGCGAGGCCTCCCGTGCGTCGGGCGTCGTTACACTCGCCGTCATGCCGGGCGGAGACGACGAGTCCGAGCCGAACGGCTCCCCACCCGATCCCCTGGACCGCGTCTGGTCCCATCCCAGCGAACTCCGTGGTGCGCCCGAGCCCGCTCCGGTGCGGCCCGCCCGTCGCACGTGGCCGCTCCCGGCCGCGACCGCCGTGGCCGGGTGTCTCGTCACGATCGTCGTCCTGGCGGCCCTGGGCCTGCTCGACGTCTCGGGTGCCGACAGCTCAGACGTGCCCGCCGAGGCCGGGTCGGCATCCGCGGGTGCTCCGACCAGCGACATCGCGGGCACCGTCGAGCCTTCCGTCGTGGCGGTGCGTGCGACGACCGGTGATCTCGCCACGACGGCCTCGGGCGTCGTGATACGCCGGACCGCCGACCGCGATGGCGAGGTCTCGAGTGAGATCGTCACCAGCTACACGGCACTCCACGACGCCGATACCGTCGTCGTCGTACCGGCCGGCCGCGCGTCCCGGACGGCAACCCTCGTCGGCGCCGACCCGGTGACCGACATCGCGCTCCTACACGTGTCGGGGTCGCCTCTTCCGTCACTCCTGCTCGACCGCGGCGTCGCAGCCGACCCGGGAGCGAGCGTCGTCGTTGTGGGCGCACGCGAGGCTGGGGCAGGGCCGCCTGTTGCGGCCACGGTGTCGTCCAGCGACGTGGTCGTCACCGTGGGCACCACGACCCATCCGGGCATGCTCGAGCTCGACACGCGGTCACCGACCGACGCCGTCGGTGCTGCGGTCGTCGACGACGACGGGCGGCTCGTCGGTGTCGTCGCCGGCGATCGGGACGGATTCCCGCCGGGAGGCGCGACTCCTACGCGTCTGGTGGCCGACGTGGTCGACCAGCTCCGCGCGTCCGGTGCCGTGGTCCCGGGCTGGATCGGCCTGAGCGGGCACGACGACACCTCGGGCGGGGTGCAGGTCGACGACGTCGCGTCGGGTGGTCCGGCGGACACCGCGGGCCTGGAGCCCGGGGACCGCATCACCCACGTGGGTGACGACGAGCTGGACGGAATCCACGAGCTCGCCGCGGAGGTGGCGCAGCGCCCGCCCGGGGCCGAGCTGACGCTTCGGGTCTTCGACCCGGGCGAGGAGGCGAATCACGGTTCGACGCGCTCTGTCACGCTCTTCACGGCACACTGGCCGTAGTCGCGCCGGAACAGAACTTGTCCGCCGGAGCCCGCCCCGTCACCATGGACGCCATGCCCGAGCTCGACGACCTGGACCGCGAACTCCTCAATGCGCTGCAGTGGGACTTTCCGCTCACCCCGAGGCCCTACGCCGACCTCGGTGACCGGCTCGACATCTCCGAGGCGGAGGTCCGGGAGCGCACTCCGCGAGCGTGAAGGACGCCGGCGTTCTCCGGCAACTCTCGGCGATCTTCGACACGAGAGCCCTCGGGTACGGGTCGTCCCTCGTAGCGGCCCAGATCGAGCCCGACCGGGTCGACGAGGCGGCCGCCGTGATCTCCGGACATCCCGGCGTGAGCCACAACTACAAGCGCAACCACCGGTACAACCTCTGGTACACCATCGCCGTCCCCCCCGGTGACGAGCTCCAGGACCACGTCGACGTTCTGCACTCGCTGTCGGGCTCGCAGCTCACCCGCATGCTCCCGACGCTGAAGCTGTTCAAGATCGGCGTGAAGCTCGACATGACGGGCGACACCGCCGCCGACGCCAAGAGTGAGGTCCTCGCCCACGAGAAGCCGGAGCGGGCGGAGAAGATGCCGGTCCCCGAGCTCAGCGACCTCGAGGTCGCGACGATCAGCGCCGTCCAGTACGACCTCCCGCTGGTCGAGCGTCCCTTCGCCGTCCACGGGGAGGCGATCGGGTGCGACGAGGACACGGTGCTCGAGCTCCTGCGCTCGTTCGAGGACCGGAAGCTGATGCGCCGCTTCGCCGCCGTGATGAACCACCGCACAGCGGGCTTCAAGGCCAATGCCATGGGCGTGTGGGCCGTGCCCGAGGACGACCTCGAGGCGCTCGGACCGCGGATGGCCGAGTTCTCGGCCGTGAGCCACTGCTACCGCCGACCGACCTACGACGACTGGCCGTACTCGGTGTTCACGATGGTGCACGGCCGCAACGGTGAGGCCTGCGAGAACACCATCGCTGCGATCAGCGAGGAGACGGGCATCACCGACTATGAACTGCTCTGGTCGGTCAAGGAGTACAAGAAGACGAGGGTCCGCTACTTCACCGACGAGTGGGACGACTGGCGCGCCGAGCACCTGGCGACGGCCTCGGCCTGACCGGCAGCGGCATCAGGCGCGCCCGCGGCGACGCCTCCGCCGGAGCACCTCCTCCGCCAGGACGGCGGCCGCCACCGTGGCCGTCCCGGCCACCACCCAGGGCCAGACCGGGGGCGTCGCCAGGGAGTCCGCCGTGGCGAGCAGGGCGTCCTCGTTCGACGCCGACGGCTCCCAACCCGTGGCGCGCAAACGGTCGTTCGCCACGACCCACGGGTGGGTGATGAGCGGGACGACACCGGGTGGGATGTCACCGAGGCCCGATGTCCAGCCGGCCGCGAGGGCGCGGGCCGCCAGCTCCTGGGGCAGCGATGGACGCAGCCGCCTCACACGCAGCTCGTTGGCGTCGGCCGCGTCGAGCCAGCCGTCACACGCCACGTTGTAGACGCCGGACATGTCGGCCGTGCACGCGCGTGTGAGGGCATCGGCGACGTCGTCGACGTGGGAGCACTGGACCGGCGACGACGCCCCGCGGACGGCGACCGGCGCACCAGCCAGGACGCGGGCCATCAGGTGCTGCGCGCCTCTCCCGAGGATCGGGGCGGGACGCAGGACGACAACACCGACACCGGGGTGCGCGGCACACCATTCGGCGAGCAGCCGCTCGACCTCCGCCGACTGCACCGCCGGATCAAACCCGCTGTTGGGGCGCAACGGCTCGTTCTCGGTGAGTGGGACGGGGTTGTTCGCCCACGCCCCGTACACGGTGGCACTCGACATGAGAACCACCCGATCGACACCAACCGCGGCCGCCGCATCGAGGACGCGACGTGTGCCCCCGACGTTGACACGAGCCATCAGATCGACGTCCGGGATGGGATCGTGGATCGCGGCGAGGTGAACGAGCACGTCGATGCCGTCGAGCATCGGCTTCAGCTCCGCGTGGGCGATGTCGACGCGGTGGAAGTCGAGGTGGCGTACCCGCCGCTCGGGATCGCGCACATCGAGGCCGACGAGTCGACCCAGTTCGGGAGAGCGATCGAGGTGTGCCAGCAGCCGCTGACCGACGAACCCCGAGGCGCCCGTGATCGCCACGGCTCGACCCGTCGAGCCGGCATCCTGTCCTGAGGTCATCACCGTGTCCCGCGTCACCTTTTCCCGCGTTGCCGTACGCTGACCGGTCCCTAGACTGTACGCGTGAGCGACGAGTCACAACCCGGGAGCACCCCCGACGACTTCGGCCTCGATCTCTCCCGCCTTGTCGGGATGTTCGGTGCCGGCGACGGGCCCGTGAACTGGCAGGTCGCTCGCGAGGTGGCCGACTGGACCGCTGCCGGCGGCGACGTCGCCACCCCGGCGGGGCCCGGCGGGCCGGTCGGGGCCGCGACTGCCGGATTCGGCGGGTTGGGAGCAGCCGCCGCGCTACCCGAGGAGGCACCTGTCGACGAGGCGGACGCTTCACAGCTCGCCGACCTGGCCGCGGCGGCCCAGACCGCCGTCGTGGCGGAAACGGGCCTGTCGGCTGTGTTCGGTACGGGGACACTCGCCGTCGGGCGGCGCCGTTGGGCGCGCCGCCACCTCGACAGCCTCCGCCCCGTTCTCGAGGCGCTCGCCACCACGCTCGTACGCGACGGCTTCGGGCTCGGGACCGGCGACGAGGACGGGTCCGACCTCGAGATCGAGATCGACCCGGAACTCGCCGACCAGCTCGGCCAGCTGGGTATCCCGAGCGGGGGGCTCGACGCAGCCCAGCTCTCCCAGCTGATGGAGATGCTCGCTCCCGCGCTCCTGGGCGTCCAGGCCGGCTCCATGGTCGGCCACCTCGCCACCCACGCCTTCGGCCAGTACGACCTCCCGCTCCCGGTCACCGGTGAGCCGACGCTGCTGTTCGTCGTGGAGAACATCGACGCCTTCGAGAGCGACTGGTCGCTCGAGCGCGACGACCTGCGCTACTGGGTGGCACTGCACGAGGTCGTCCACGCGGCCGTTCGCAGCGTCACCTGGGTCCGGTCCCACCTCATCGAGCTCGCCACCGAGTTCGTCTCGGGCTACCGCATGGACCCCGAGGCGCTCGAGAGCTCTCTCGACGTGGCGGGCCTCGATCCAACCGACCCGTCCACGATCCCGGCGGCACTCGGCGACCCGCAGAAGCTCCTCGACGCCATGCGCACCCCGGAGCAGGACGCCACCCTCTCCCGACTGTCCGACCTGACGGCGGTCCTCGAGGGGTACGCCGACCTCCAGCTCGAGCGCATCGGCGCGCCCCTCATCCCGTCGTTCGCCCGCATCGCCGAGGCCATGAAGCGCCACCGAGTCGAGAGGGGCGAGGCGGAGCGGTTCATCGAGCGGCTCCTCGGCGTGGGTGTGCAACGGGCCGACTACGAGCGCGGAGAGGCCTTCTGCCGCGGCGTGGTCGAACGGGCCGGCCACGACGGTCTCCACAGGCTCTGGGAGCGGCCCGGGCACACACCCACACGCAACGAGCTCGAGGCGCCGGGCCTCTGGTTGGCGCGTATCGACCTCCCCGACGACGGGGACCGCCCGGAGCCCGCCTGATCCGGCTCACCCGCCGGGGCCGCCGACCGGCCCGGCCGGACCGTGTGGAACGGACCTTTTGTCCGTATTTTTCTCCCGGATCCCCGGAATTCCGCCCTCCCCGGGCCGATTTCCCCTTGCGGGACGGGGCCCACGCCTTCAAGATGACAGGAATGTAATTACAGGTGTGTCGTGTGGCACGCCGCAGGAGCGTCGGGGGGCGGCCGGCCACGGGCCGTGCCGGACGGGACGACGCCGGAGCAGGGGGAACACCGGTGCAGGAACTCCTTCCGGACGGTTCGATCAACGCGGCGCTGCTGAGCGGCCCCGACAAGCACTGGCAGGAGCAGGCCAACTGCCTCGGGGTCGATCCCGACCTCTTCTTCCCTGAGCGGGGAGCCTCCACCAAGGAGGCCAAGGGGGTGTGCGCCGGGTGCGAGGTCCGCCTCGACTGCCTCGAGTACGCCCTGAGCAACGGTGAGAAGTTCGGGATCTGGGGCGGGCTCTCCGAGCGGGAGCGCCGCCGCCTCCGCCGGCAGCGGGCCCTGGCACGCCGCGGCATCATCGCCAGCGGCGCCTGAGCCGCTCACCCGGCGGCGCCCACGCCTTTCACCGCGGCGTGTCGAGGCGGCTCTCCACCGTCAGGGCGTCGGTGAGCCCCCACCGCTCCCGGAATTCCGTTGACCACGTCTCGGACTCCGATCGCGGAACCAGCCCGACGACCTCCACACCGGCGACCGCTGCGCCGCTCCCGGCGAGAGCGGCCTCGACGGCACCGACGGCGTCCTGGAGACCCGTCGACGTCAGATCCACGAGGTTCATCGACACCTGAACCCGGCCCGACGCCGCCAGCCACAGCCCGAGTGCGCGCACTCCCGGCGGGCCCCCACCCGCCTCGCGCACCCGACCGGCCACGCGTGTGGCGAGCACGAGATCGTCGGTGTCGAGCACGGCGTTCGCGGCGACGAGCGGCGGGCGCGCCCCCACCGCCGTGGCGCCGGCCGTGACGTGCGGCCGCATCGGGCCGTGATCGGGCCGGCGGCTGCGGAACGCCTCGCGGCGCGCATCGGGAAGCGACCTCCCGAGAGCGTCGACGTCACCGTAGAGGAAACACGGCAGGTCGAGCTCCGACCCTGCCCAGTCGGCGAAGCGCCGGGCGAGGCCCGTGGCCACCTCGCGCTCGGGCGCACCGCCACCCAGGGCGACGAACGGAACCACGTCGAGTGCACCGAGACGCGGGTGAACCCCCTCGTGGGTGCCGATGTCGCAGCGAGCGACCACCTCCCGGGCCAGCGCACGGACCGCGGCCTCGAGGGCCACGGGATCCTCGGTGGCGAGCGTGAGGACGCTGCGGTGGTGGTCGGCGTCGCTGTGGACGTCGACGAGGAGCTGCCCGCAGGCCGATGTCAGCGCGTCGAGCGCAGCCCGGTCACGGCCCTCCGACACATTCGGCACGCACTCGTACACGACGCCCACGGCGCCACCCTACGACCCGTTCCGACCCGTTGTGACGGCCGCCGTAGCCTGACGGAATGCGCATCGGGCTCGCCCTGCCCCAGTACGACTACTCGGTTCCCGGCCGGGAGCCGCTCGGGTTCGAGACCGTTGTCGAGCACGCACGCCTCGCCGAGCGCGTCGGTTTCGACTCGCTGTGGTGCTCCGACCACCTGTTCCTCGACATCGCCAAGTACGGCGGCAGCGACGAGCCACGCGGGGTCTTCGAGCCCGTCGTCACGCTCGCGGCACTTGCCCGCGAGGTCTCACGGGTGCGCCTCGGAACGCTCGTTCTCCTGGAGGCGCTGCGCCCGGCGACAGTCCTCGCCAAGCAACTCGCAGCCCTCGATCACGTGTCGGGCGGCCGCCTCGACGTCGGCCTCGGCGCGGGCTGGTACGAGCCCGAGTACGCGGCGATCGGCGAACAGATGCCCGGCCCGGGCGTGCGGCTCGCGCGCCTGCGTGAGGCGGTCCAGATCGTGCGCGGGTTGCTCGGGGGCGGTCCCGTGTCCCACGACGGCACGTACCCCCGCGCGCACGACGCCCGCAACCGCCCGCCGGCTGTCCAGCAGCCGGCACCGCCGGTCTTCGTAGGCGGCAAGGGCGACCGGCTCCTCGCTCTGGCTGCGGAGCTCGCCGACGGGTGGAACACGTGCTGGGTGTGGACGCCCGACGATTACGCCGAACGCGTTCGCGTCCTCGCGCAGGCCTGCGAGGCCGTCGGACGCGACCCCGCCACGGTGTGGCGCAGCCTCGGCCTCTACGCCCTGGTCGGCGAGAACGAGAGCGACCTGAAACGCCGCTTCGAGCGGATGCGAGACGCCTACCCACCCGGCGTCCTCGGTGGCGTCAGCCTCGAGGAGTACCGGGAGGGACGCCTCGTCGGCACCGTGGAGCAGGTCCGCGAGCAGGTGGACGCATGGAGCGACCTCGGGGTGGAGACGCTGATCCTCGGAGCGGGGCCGCTCCCCTTCTCCGTCACCGCTCCCGACGACGTGGAGATCCTGGCAGCTGTGTGTGCTGACACCGGACCGACGGGCTCCGACGGGTAACGTGGGGTCTGACCGCCTTCGGAAAGGCACGAATCATGAGCTCCGTCGGATTTCCCGAGCTCCTCATCATCGCACTCGTCGTCGTCCTCATCTTCGGTGCCAGCCAGCTCCCGAAGCTCGCCCGCTCCGTGGGCCAGGCCCAGAAGGAGTTCAAGAAGGGCCTGAAGGAGGGCGCTGCCGAGGACGACGAGGACGCCACCAAGGACGAGGGTCAAGCCTCCTCCTGACCGGCCCGGGGGGGCCGCCGGCGACGCCCCGCGCGCGCCGTCGACCCTTGTCGTTCCCCCCCGAATCGCCTGTGTTCGGCGCGCCCGGGAACCAATCCGGTGTGAGCCGTCGTTCCCCATGACGACAGACGGGGTGCCCACGTGGGAGGAGGTCGCCCGTGACCACGGGCGGTTCCTCTACACCGTGGCCTACCGACTGGCCGGGAACGATGCGGACGCCCAGGACGTGGTTCAGGAGTCTCTCGTGCGGATACGCCGGGGTCTCGAGAGCTACGAGCCCGGGTCACTGGAAGGATGGTTGGCGCGAATCGTGACGAACACGTTCCTCGACGAGGTGCGCCGGCGGAAGCGACGGCCCGCCGACGCGCTTCCGGAGAATCCCGATCTCGTGGTCCCACCCTCGCCCGCGGCCGACGAGGTGTCCACCGACCTCTCCGACGAGGTGCAGGCCGCTCTCGCCTCGATCTCCGAGGAGTTCCGCACGGCTGTGGTGCTCTGCGACGTCGTGGGCCTCCCCTACGACGAGATCTCCGAGACGACCGGCGTGCCGGTCGGAACCGTGCGGTCACGCATCCACCGCGGCCGCAGGCTGCTGCGCGCCGAGCTCGCAGGACTGGAGCCTGCATGACCTCCGACTCCACTCCGCTGAGCGAGGACATGCTGTCCGCCCATCTCGACGGCGAGCTGAGCGACACCGACCGAGACCGTGTCGAGCGCGCCGTTACCGCCGACCCGGCCCTCGCCGCCGTCCTCGACGACGTACGCGTCGCCCGCGAGGCCGTGCGGGCGCTCCCGCCCCGTGACATACCGCCGGGGACATGGGACGAGATCCTCGACGCCGTCAACAGCTCCACTGTCGTGTCGAAGCCCGTCGGCGACGACACGCCCGGCGGACCGACCCACCTCGGCGACCGTCGCCGGCCACGCGTCGCCCGGTGGGTCGCCGTCGGCGCAGCGGTCGCAGCGGCACTCGCCCTGTTCGTGGTCCCGGGACGGGACTCTCCCGACGGGACCCCACCCATCGACGAGATCACCGACAACGCTGCGGTGGCGCGGACAGGGGCGTCCGACCCGGTCACCGGGCTGGGGCCCGTGGGCGTCCAGGCGGGCCTCGCCCCGTGAGTTCGCACCCACCCGTTCTCGACCGTCGCCGTACGCGTACCGCACTCGCGTGCACCGTCGTCGTGGCGCTGGGTGCGGTCGGGCTTCCCTTCGCCGCCGGTGGCTCGCCCGACGAGGGTGACGTCATGGTGCGCGAGGCCCGCCATGCCGCGAGGGGCCACGACTTCAGCGGAACGATGTCGCTCCAGTGGTACGACGGAACCGACTACCACTCCGGCACCATGCCGGTGCGCTCGGTCGACGGGGTGATCGAGATCGAGGGTGAGCGAACCGTCGTGAGTGACGACGACGGCGGGTACGTCCACGACGACAGCGGATGGCGCACGTTGTGGCGCGAGGGCGAGGCCGTCGACGCGCCGGATCCCAGTGCCAAGTACGACCTCAACGTCTCCACGGCCGTCGTGGGGGGCCGCACCACGAACCTGGTGGAGATCCACGACGGCGACGGTGGGGCTCTTCGCGAGCGGCGCTTCCTCGACGACGACACCGGGATCGTCCTCCGGCGCGAGCAGTTCGACGACGACGGACGGGCGGTGCGGGTGCTGACCCTGAACCGGATCGAGGAGATCGCCGACGGACCGTCGGCCGGACCGGCCGCAGTACCGCCCGACGGTGTCGAGTCGGTCACCGCCGCCACGACGCTCGGGGGTGCCGACATCGACGCTCCCGAGTCCGTCGGGGACGGCTGGCGACTCCAGGCTGCGGAGGTCGTCTCGTCCGACACGACCCAGTTCCACTACTCCGACGGCGTCTTCGGCCTCTCGGTCTCGGAGACCGACGGTGAGCTCGACTGGGACGCGCTACCCCCGGCGGGCGACGACGCCGACATCGCCGGCCACCCCGTCCGTCTGTGGCACGCGCCGGGCGGTTCCGTCGCGGTCTGGGAGATGGACGACACCACGTTCGCCGTCGTCACCGACGGCCCCGTCAGCGACCTCCCGGCGGTCATCGACGACTTCGAGGGGTCCGACTCGTTCCTCGGGCGACTGGTGCGTTTCGCGATCTCGCCGTTCAGCCTCTTCTAGCGGTCGTCGTTCACTACAGGGCGAGGAGGGTGCTGCGGCGGCGACGCAGCATGCGACGGCGGGCACGCTCGGAGGCGCCACCCCACACGCCGTGCTCGATGCGGTAATCGAGGGCGTACTCGAGGCACTCGGACGCGACGGGGCACTCGGCGCAGATGCGCTTGGCGGTCTCGACGCCGACGCCGTCGGAGGGGAAGAACACCGACGGCTCGTAGCCGCGGCAGAGGCCGTGGCGCATCCACGGCTGCTCACGTTCGGTCAGTGCCGGGAGATCGCTCGTTCCCATCGTCCTCACATCCGGTGTCGTGTGCCGTGGCTCTCTCCGGTGTAACGACCGCCGGGCCCGTTCCGTTCCCGTAGAATGAGGTCTCACGTCCGGCGCCCCGGCGCCGATAGAACCCCATGCCAGAGCGGATCCGGTGACACGGCCGACCGCCGGGCTCCGACAGGGCTGAACCTGAAGATCTCCGAAGAACTACCCGGGATCGGCGAAAGTCGGAACGATCACGCCCGGTGTGCCGTTCCACCCCATGACACCGCACGGTGTCACGCCACGCAACCAAGCCGACCCACACCGGTCCGCCGGGAGGAACCATGAGCGACCAGCCCACCGACCCGTATCAGGCGCCGTCCACCCCGCGCCCCGGATCGCCACAACCACCGCCGGCGACTCCCCCGACGCCTCCCCCGGCCGAGCCCACGGCACCCGAGGCGCCGCTCGATCCGCCACAGACCCCGCCGGTGTCCTCCACGACCCGGCCGTGGTCCGACTGGAGCTCCGCAGGCGCGCCCGACACGGGAACCTCGCCCCGCGAGCAGGGACCCGTCGCCGACGACACGTGGAGCGCCGGTGGACCAGAGGGATCCTACGGTGACGGCGACGACGACGGCTCGACAGTTCCGCCGTCGGGCGACACGGGCGGCGGAAGGGGCTTCGTGAAGTTCCTGGCCGGTGCCGCGGTGGGCGCACTCGTGGGTGCCCTCGTGGCGGGCGGGCTCGTCTACCTCAATGACGACGACTCCACGACCACCACCCCCGCCGCGTCGAGCACACCGGCGCAGAACACGTCGCTCGACGAGGACGGGCCACTCGACGTCTCGGGGATCCTCACCAAGGTGCAGCCGGCCGTCGTCACGGTGCGCTCCACTCTCGGTGGCGAGATCGGCGGTCCGACCGGCGAGGGTGAGGGCTCCGGCTTCATCGTGAGCGATGACGGCATCATCGTCACCAACGCCCATGTCGTGGCCGGTGCCGACAAGGTCGAGATCGACTTCGACGACGGCGAGACCCGCGAGGCCACCGTCGTCGGCACCGACACCGACAACGACCTCGCCGTTCTCGACGTGGAGGCGACCGGTCTTCCCGTCGTGGAGCTCGGCGACTCCGACGCGCTCGTGGTCGGCGACAGTGTCGTCGCCATCGGCAACGCTCTCGGCCTCGAGGGCGAGCCGACGGTCACCACCGGAATCGTGTCGGCAGTCGGCCGGGCCATCGACACCGGCGACGGGGCAGCTCTCGAGAGCACGATCCAGACCGATGCCGCGATCAACCGGGGGAACTCGGGTGGACCCCTCCTGAACGCGCAGGGACAGGTCGTCGGTATCAACACCGCCATCGCCGATCCGTCGTTCGCGCAGGGCGTCGGGTTCGCGATCGCCATCGAGCAGGCCAAACCCGTGATCGAGACCCTGCGCAAGGGAACCTTCCTCGGCGTCAACACACTGAGCGTCGACGAGACGGTCGCCGAGGCGGAAGGCCTGTCCGTCGACGCGGGCGCGCTGGTCGCTTCCGTCGAGGAGGGCTCGCCAGCCGACCAGGCGGGCGTCCGGGAAGGAGATGTCATCGTCGAGGTCGACGGCATGACGATCGAGCGCAACGTCGACGTGGCCACGGCCGTTCGCGCCCGGGAGCCCGGCGACGAGATCGGGATTGTGATCGACCGCGGCGGCGACACGATCGACCTGAGTGCCGTACTGGGGACCCGGGCCGGGTAGCCGAACGGGTCGCGGGTATCCTCGGTCCTCCCCCCGGGCCGCACGCCCGGGGTGAACGACCCAGTGGAGACCACGATGGCGGACGACAGCACGGCGGGCGGCGAGCAGGCAACCGAGGACGAGGAGCAGCTACCTCCCCAGGGCCACGTGAAGGTCGTGTACCTCGGGCCGGTCGCCCCGCACTGGGAGGTTCACGACATCATCGGCGACCGCGCGGTCATCGACGCCTTCCGCCAGCGGGTCACCGCCCGCCTCCAGCTTCTCCCGCCCCACGACCCCCAGTTCCACCGCAACCGCGCCCGTGTGGATCGCGACGCCGAACGCGAGCGCCTCGTGATCGAGTGGGACCTCGGTTTCGACGAGCCCGACGCCGTCAGCCCGGCCGCCGCGGCGGAATCACCCACGCCCGAGGACGCCGCATCCCCTGCGCCCGCGACCGGTCCCGACGACACCGAGCCGACGGCCGACGCTTCCGAAGCCGCAGAGCCGGAGAGCGAGTCGACCGACTCCTAGCGACTCCGCTGGTAGCGATTCCGCAGCAGGATCGCGGCCATGTTGGCCACCAGCGTGATCACCAACAACACGATGATGGCGGCCGACGTGAGGTCACGAAACTCCTGTTGCGGCTGCCGTGCCCACGTGTTCACGATCACCGGAAGCGCTGTGTACGTGCCCTGGAGCTGCTCCCAGTAGCTCTGGCTGCCGGTGGTGAAGAAGTTCGAGGCGATCGCACCCACGAGGAGCAGCGGGGCCGTTTCGCCGATGGCCCGCGCCAACGACAGGATCACACCGGTGAGGATTCCCGGGGAGGCGTCGGGAAGAACGAGACGTCGGGTGACGTCCCACCGGGTTCCCCCCACACCGAAGCCCCCCTCCCGCAACGAGCCCGGCACGGCCCGGATGGCTTCGGCCGACGTGATGACGACCATCGGGAGAACGAGGGCCGAGAGCGTGAGGCCTCCGGCGATGACGCTGCGGCCGCCGGTGAATCCCTCGAACCACTGCACGAAGATGATGAGCCCGAGAATTCCGTAGACGACCGACGGGACTCCGGCGAGGTTGCGGATGTTCAGGTCGATGAAGCGCGTGAAGCGATTGTCGGGCGCGTACTCCTCGAGGTACACGGCGCACGCCACGCCCAGGGGGATCGCCACGAGGAACGTGATGATCCCGAGCAGCAGCGACCCCTTGATCCCCTGCCACACGCCGGTTTCCTCGGGATTCCGCGAGAGGTCACTCGTGAGGAAGTCGACGCCCCGGTCTGCGAACACAGGCAGTCCGTCGGCGAAGACGTCGACGACGAGGACCATGAGGAACGCAAAGCACGCGAGCAGGCAGAACACGAGCGCCAGCTGGAACATCAGTCCCCACAGGTCGGTCCTGCGTCGCCCGACCTGATGCTCCGTCGCGACCTGTGTCACCGTCTCGCCTTTCGTTCTCGTCGCCGTTTGTCGCATCGTCAGTAGACCTGGCGTACGCGGCGCACGAAACGGTCACCGATCATGTTGAGTGACAGGGTGAAGAAGAACAGCAGGAGGCCGACGAAGTAGAGGCTGTTGAAGGCCTGTCCGGCGTCCTGCCCGCCACCCGCAGCCACCTGGTCACTTCCCGTTGCCAGCGACGCGATCGCCGTCGCCATCGTCTGGCCGGCCTCCAGGGGATTCGTCGTGAACAACGACCCTCCCGAGGCCGCCGCAGCGATGAACACGACCATGGTCTCGCCGATGGCGCGTGAGGCTGCGAGGATGAGGCTCGCGACGATGCCGGAGATGGCAGCGGGGAAGACGACCCGGATGCTGGTCGTCGCCTTGCGCGCCCCGAGCCCGTACGAGCCCTCGCGCAGCGCGTGGGGTACCGCCCGCATCGCGTCCTCCGAGATCGTGGCGACGAGCGGAGTGATCATCACGCCCACGGCGATGCCCGCTGACATGAGGTTGAAGGCACCGGCGTCCGACCAGAACGTCTGCACGATGTTCGGCGTGATCCAGCTCAGCGCGAAGAAGCCCAAGACGATGCTGGGGATCCCGGCGAGCACCTCGAGGATCGGCTTGAGGATCCGCCGGGTCCGAGGGCCGGCGTACTCGGAGAGGTAGACGGCCGAGCCGAGTCCGAGAGGCGTCGCGACCACCATCGCGATCCCCGTCACCATCAGCGTCCCGACGAACAGAGTCCGAACGTCGAAGAGCCCGCGACGGGGGAACCAGCCGCGGGACCAAAGGAGGCTCAGATCGATGTTGGCAAGAAACTCCAGCGCCTTGCCCGTGAGCGCGACGACGAAGCCCGCGCTGATAGCGAGCGTCACGACAGCGGCGCTCAGGAGGACGTACTTGACGATCCGCTCCTTGCGGTGACGCGCGGGCGCCCCCCGGAGGTCGAACCCGCCCTGTGGTGCGGCCATGGGGTCAGCGGCCCTCCCAGGCTGCGACGGACGCCTGCCAGTCCTCGTCGGTGAGGTCGACGTAGCCGACCTCGGTGACGGAGGCACGACCGGCGTCGCTCAGGTAGAAGTCGATGTAGTCGGTCACGGCCTGGTTGTCGGCCGCCTTCTCCTTGTTGACGTAGACGAAGAGATCACGGGCCAGTGGGAACTCCGCCGCCGCGATCGTCTCGTCGGTGGGAGCGACACAGCCGCCTCCACCGTCGATCTCGAGGACCCTCACCGAGTCGGAGTTCTCGACCACGAAGGCGTACCCGACCCATCCGAGCGACGTGTCGGAGCCCGCCACACCCTCGATGATCACGTTGTCGTTCGGTGACGACTCGTAGTCGGCTCGGGCAACGGCGTCCTGGTCACGCTCCTCGGCGATCTCCTCGAGCGCCAACTCGACGAAGCTGTCGTAGGTGCCGGACTCCTCACCGGGGGCGGTGATGGTCAGTTCGGAGTCGGGATAGTCACCCGAGCCACCCACTTCGGCGCCGAGGTCATCGGCGTCGCTCCAGTTGTCGAAGCCCTCGGACTCCGGTCCGATCAGGGCGTAGAGGTCACCGACGTTCAGGCACTCGACGGCGTCGTTCGCGGGAGACGTGATGACCGAGAGGCCGTCGATACCGACCTTGAGTTCCACGAACTCGATGCCGTTGTCCTCACACGTCGCGATCTCCTCGTCCTTGATGGGACGCGACGCGTCGGAGATGTCGGTGTCGCCGCTGCAGAACAGCTGGAAGCCGTCGCCCGTTCCGGGGCCGTCGACCGAGATGGCAACATCGGGGTTTGTCTCGGCGAACTTCTCGGCGTTTGCGGCCGAGATCGGCTCCACGGTCGACGAGCCGGAAACGGTGACGGAACCACCGGCACCGCTGTCACCGCTGCTGTCCCTGCTGCAAGCGGCAACGACGAGGGCGAGAACGAGAACCAGCGGTACGAGGAATGATCGGATTCGATGCTGACGCATCCGTTGAGGTCCTTTCGTACGGGAGACCTCGGCACCCTGCCGAGGAGCCGGAACAGTTGTTTCCGGACAGCCCGCACGGTACGGATGTCATCTGTCGCGATCGTCGCCAACCGGTGAATCGGGGGTGAACGTCCGAAGGACATGTGGTCGCGCGACCCGCGAACAGAACCGCTCCCGTCCACCAATCCGGGTCGGCCGGATGTTGCGAACATCCGTTCCGGGGGCAGCGGGCAACGCAACTCCAACGGTGGAGTCGATAGAGCGGCGTCTCAGCCGCCGCGTGAGTCGTCCTGGTCGAAGTAGTCGATCTGGTCGACGGGCTGCACCACCGACGACACGACACCCAGCAGGTTGGCGGCGATCCGCTTCATGTACCGGTACAGCAACGCCCGGGGAACGGCTGCCGACGCAGCTGCGTCGGAGTGGATGAGCTCCACGACGAGATTGTCGAACTCCTTGAGGAGCTCGTCTCCGGTCGCGATGTAGTCAGTGGCGCTCTCCTGGTCGCGTGCGCCGAAGATCTCGCCGGCGTCGGCGATCATCTCCGACAGCCGGTTCTGGAAGCGCACGTTGAGGTCGAAGTCCGGCTCGCCCTCGAGGCGGACGCCCTCGGCAGCCAGGTCGAAGATGTTCTTGGCGTTGTCGCCGATCCTCTCCACCTTCTTGATGACGATCATGTACGCGAGGATCGTGGACACGTCCTCGGCGCCCTGCACGCTTGCGTGGACGACGAGCTCCCGACGGATTTCTCGCTCCGAGGCGTTGATACGGCTGTCGGTGACCCGGATGTCGGGACCGAGAACGGTCGGGTCGGCGCCGCCCAGCAGGGAGCTCATCGCCTCGTCGAAGGCGTGGCGCGTGTCGACGAGCATGCGGATGATCTGCTGTTCGATCCGTTCGAGCCCACCACTGTCGGACTTGCGGAAGAACTCCATCACCATGGTCGCCACACCCTGCTCTCACACACCTGCGGTCCCTTCATCCGATGATCAGTATGCCAACAAGCGGCAGCACGACGAACACGCCCCCCACGGCGAGCACGGCCAGGACCCGGTTGTCCACCGCCAGATCGGCCAGTCCCCGGGCGATGTGGATGGGCACATCGCGCACGACCGGCAGCGGATAGAGGAGCAGGATCCCCGAGACGTTGAACAGCGTGTGCACGAGTGCGATGGTCAGTGCCTCGGAGCTGTCGGTGGCCAGCGCCGCCAGGAGTGCCGTGATGGTCGTTCCGACGTTGGCGCCTAGCGTGACGGGGTAGGAGTTCTCGAGTGTGAGGATGCCCGACGCCGCCAGGGGTATCAGGATCGACGTCGTGATGCTCGACGACTGCACCGTCATGGTGACGACGAGTCCGAGCGCCATTGCGAGCACGCCGCTGGAACGCCCGAGAAGTCGGTTGAACGACCGCTCCACGCGCTCGGCCACGAGCTCGCGCATGTTGCGCGCGATGAAGAACAGCGCGACGAAGATGCAGAGGAGCCCGATCGCGACCGTGGCGACGCCGAGCGCGTTCCCGTGCAGGCCCAGAGCTCCGAGAAGGTCCTCGATCCAGCCGACAGGCCCCTTTACCGCCTCCTTGATGGGGCTGTCGAACCTCGCACCCCCGGATCCACCGATGAGCTCGGCCAGCCACGTGGCGGTCGACGCCAGAAAGCCCGTCGCCAACTCCAGCGGGAGCAGGATGGCGACGGTCAGGATGTTGAACACGTCGTGGACCGTGGCGGCCGCGAAGGCGCGACGAAACTCGTCGGTACGGCGTACGTGACCGAGCGAGGCCAGCGTGGCCGTGATGGTGGTTCCGATGTTGGCGCCCATGACCATCGGCACAGCTGTGTCGACGCTCAGCACACCCGTCGCAACGAGGCTGACGATCGTTGCCGTCGACACCGACGACGACTGCACGAGCACCGTTCCGAGGATTCCGACGAAGAGGCCGGCCAGCGGGCTCGTGACGTTCTCGAAGAGCTTTGCCTGGGTCTCACTTCCGAGAGCGTTGATCCCGGCCTCGATCGACGAGACACCGACGAGGAACACGTAGAGAAGCGCCACGACGAGGAGCGCGCGTTGCCACGTGCGCAGACCGGCGCGTGCCCCCTGGTCGGGCAGCTCGATCGCAGCGTGGACCGCGTCGTCGGGTGCCACACAAACCTCCGCCGGACGGTTGACCCGCTGTCACGGGCCTCGTTGCAGAGTAAGCATCCAACTCCGTACAGCTGGGGAACAGCGGCACGACCGGCTCGTTGTTCACCTGCTGTTCACCTGTCGGACACAGCCGAGCCAGGGGTGGGACACAACGCGTCCGTACGCTTCGACTGTTGGCCGTGGCCGACGAGGGAGGCCCCACGTGACGATGACCGAGAAGAACCCAGTGGCCGGCGCTGCACTCCGTACCGGCGTTTCCGACACCACCGCTGACGACTATGTCCGGATAGAGCCTGTCTTCGAGATCGACGACCTCGGCGTGAGCTACGGAGGTTCACCCGCGATCCAGGGTGTGGAACTCGCTGTTCCCCGACACCGGATCACCGCGCTCATCGGTCCGTCGGGCTGCGGAAAGAGCACGATGCTTCGCGCCCTCAACCGGATGAACGACCTCATCCCGGGCGCCGAGGTGTGCGGAACGGTGCGCTACCACGGACAGGATTTGTACAGAGCTGACGTCGACCCTGTCGAGGTGCGGCGGCGAATCGGGATGGTGTTCCAGAAGCCGAATCCGTTCCCGAAGTCGATCTTCGACAACGTCGCTTTCGGACCGCGTGTCCACGGCGTACGCCAGGGCCTCGACGACATCGTTCACGACGCCTTGACTCGCGCCGCCCTGTGGGATGAGGTCGAAGGACAGCTCGACAAGTCCGCCCTCGCGTTGTCAGGTGGTCAGCAGCAGCGCCTGTGCATCGCGCGGTGTCTGGCAGTGGAACCCGACGTGATCCTCATGGATGAGCCGTGTTCCGCCCTCGATCCACACGCGACGAACGCTATCGAGGATCTGATGCGCGACCTGAGCGTGGAATACACGATCGTCATCGTCACCCACAACTTGCAGCAGGCAGCGAGAGTGTCCGACTTCACTGCTTTCATGGCGACCGAACTCGACGATCGCGAAAGGCGGATCGGTCAACTCGTCGAAGTGAACCGCACGGATGCGATCTTCAACACACCGGTCGATCCACGGACCGCGGGTTACGTCAGCGGTGCCTTCGGCTGACATCATCGATGCCGCGCGTCCGTGCGGTACCGGGGCACAATGGGTTTCGTGACCGTCGTCCTGGCCGTCGTGGTCATCATCACGGTGGCTGCCCTGATCGGCCTCGCATGGGGTGTCCGCCGGATTCGCGAGCGCCTGGTCGGCGTCACCCGCCAGCTCGGCGACCCGGCCGGTCCCGGTGGTGCAATGACGCTCGGGCGCGTCGTCGACGGGCTGGAACATCTCGCAGCCGCCGAGAAGGACCGCCGCACCGATCTCGAATCGGAGTTGAACCGTCTCGCGTCGACTCTGCGTGAGCATGACGCCGGCATCGTCGTGATCGACGCCAGCGGTCGGACGGTCCTGCGCAACGCTCCGGCCGTCAGGCTCGCATCGATCCGGCACGCCGAAGCCACTGTCGACGAGCTCGTCACCGAGCTCCTCGGGAGGGCGCTCGACGGCGAGCCCGTCGAGCACGAGTTCCAGATGTTCGGACCACCGCGCCAGGTGGTCCGCATCCGTTCCTTCCCGTTGACCGACCGTCTGGCCGTGATCGGCGCCGCGGCCTTCGTGGAGGACGTGTCCGAGTCGCGACGCCTCGAAGGCGTCCGCCGCGACTTCGTCGCCAACGTGAGCCACGAGCTGAAGACTCCCATCGGCGCGCTCGGCCTCCTGGCCGAGACGATCGTCGACGGCGACGTCGATGACATCACGCGGCAGCTCGCCGAGCGGATGGTCCGGGAGGCGGACCGGCTCGGTCACACCATCGACGACCTGCTCGATCTCACGATGATCGAGGCCCAGGAGACACCGGTACGCGAAGCCGTCGCCCTGCGAGGGCTACTCACCGAAGCGGCCGAGCGCCTCCGGGAGTCCGCCGATGCGCGCGGAATCCCGATCGTCGTCGACAGCGCGGGTGGGAACCCGGCAGTGGTCGGCGACCGGCGGCAACTGCTGAGTGCCGTCGTCAACCTCGTCGACAACGCCGTCAAGTACTCCGACCCGGGGCAGGCCGTGGAGTTGTCGACCGGCTCGGGCCCCGACGGTGGCGTCACCGTGTCGATCCGTGACCACGGAATCGGCATCCCCGTGGCCGACCGGCAACGGATCTTCGAGCGCTTCTACCGGGTCGACGAGGCACGCAGTCGGCAGACCGGAGGCACCGGCCTGGGCCTCGCCATCGTTCGTCACATCGTCCAGGTCCACGGCGGCGACGTCGAGGTGGAGTCGACCGAGGGCGAAGGATCGCTGTTCACGTTGTGGTTCCCGAGACAGCAGCGTCGTCGTCTGCACGAGGCCGGCTGATGGGAGCGGGGCCCGTGGTCCTCGTCGTCGACGACGAGCAGTCCTACCGCGACGCACTGTCGGTCGGGCTCGAACGCGAGGGGTTCTCGGTCGACGTGGCCTCCGACGGCAGGGAGGCACTGGACCGCTACGAGAGGAACCCACCCGACCTGATCCTGCTCGACGTGATGCTTCCCGAGATGTCGGGGATCGACGTGTGCCGCGAGATCCGGTCGCACTCGCAGGTGCCGATCATCATGGTGACCGCGCGAAGTGCCGAGATCGACGCCGTCGTGGGCCTGGAGGTGGGGGCAGACGACTACGTCGCCAAGCCCTACAGGCTCCGCGAGCTCGTCGCCCGGATCCGGGCGGCACTGCGGCGGCGTGCCGGGGCCCCCGAGCCCGCCGCCGACGTCATCGAGCTGGGAGGTGTCACCGTCGACGCATCCCGCCATGAGGTACGGGTCGACGACGATCTCGTCGCCATGCCGCTGAAGGAGTTCGAGCTGCTCGCGCTGCTGATGGCGAACGCGGGGAGGGTCCTCACCCGTGACGTCCTGATCGACAGGATCTGGGGACCGAACTACTTCGGTGACACGAAGACCCTCGACGTCCACGTGAAGCGGGTGCGCTCGAAGATCGAGGAGGATCCGAAGAGCCCGACGCGGATCGTGACCGTGCGCGGCGTCGGCTACCGCTACGAGGTGCCCTGAACCGACGTGCCACCGACGAGGGGGCCGCCGGGGCTCCTAGCTCTTCTTCTTCCCGAAGGAGATCTCCTTCTTGTACCAGGGCTTCTTCTCGCCCTCGGAGGCCGCCGCACCAGTCCGGGTGGCACCGGACGCCTCTGCCTTCTCCGCCTTGATGGCCGCTCGTTGCGCCTTCGTGCGTTCCTTGTCGGCCGCACGTTGTGCCTTCTTGTCGGCGCCGTTGTCGACACCCTCCGAGCGCGCGGCACGCCGCTCGCGTCGGGTCGGCTCGGCGTCGGGAGTATCGGACGTCGCCGGAGCAGGCGGAGTCGCCACTCCGGGGGTGGCGGCCGCCACACCGGGTGTCGGGGGCTTCGGTTGCCTCTTCGGGCCCCGTGCCGGCTTGGTCCCGGCGGCAGGCAACAGGTCGTCGTCACGCGGTTCGATCGCGCGGGTCAGCACGCGACCCCCGTCCTCGGGTGCCTCCGGCCCGACAGCCCGGCCACCTCCGAACACCGAGGCTGCCGTGTGCTCTGCGGGACCGGTGTCGGACACGACTCCGGGTGCGGCGTCTTCGCTCACGGCGGGAGGCTCCGGTCGGGGTTCGTCGACGGGCTGCGCCGACGGATCCGGATCGGTGGACGGTGCGGGGGGAGGGACGTCCGACGCGCCCGCGTCGCCTCCCGACGACGCGCCGCTCTCGCCGGCCGCGGCGGCACCGGCCGCCTCCTCGAGGATCTCGGTGAGTGACCGCTCGCCCGTTGACGAAGCGGAGCCCGGCGGGCCGGGCGTCGCCTCGTCGCTGGTTTCGTCCTCCGGCCTGTCGGGGCCTTCATCGTCGGGCTCGTCGCCGAGCAGATCGGAAATGCGCATCATGGTCTCCCGCTCATCGAACGCTCCGCAACGGTATCGACCGCTGACGGCTCGCGCTGTAGGGAACGTGCGGCGCCCGCGATCCCCGTCAGTGGGCGGTCACAGCTCCGGTGGTGGCGTGTAGCTCCCGGACACGATCTCTCCCTCACGCGTGTCGAGCACCCACACGCTCCCCTTCGGGAAGGTGGGATCGCGCTCCAGCCTGACCCCTGCATCGACGAGGTGTCGGAGAACCTCAGCGATGACGTCACCGTGTGTGCAGAGGACCGTGTCGGTGTCGCCGATCTTTCCGAGGAGCGCCTCGACGACCGCCCACGACGAGCCCTCGGCCAGTGCGTCGTCGAGGTCGATCGGGAGTCTGCGCCCGTGGGCGAGCGGTATCACGGTCTCGCGGCACCGCACGTAGGCACTCGAGATGACGCGCTCCACGGGAATCGGGGTGAACGCCTCGGCGATGGCGTCGGCCTGTCGTCGTCCGGCCTTGGTGAGCGGGCGTAGGTCGTCGGGACCCTCGAACTCACGTCGGTTTCCGGCCTTGGCGTGACGAAGGAGGTGGATCGTCATCTGTCGAGCCTGTCGAGAATGTCGCGGTCACGATCGTAGGTGAGTCGGCGTCGCGCCTCGTCGACACCGAGCCAGCGGCACTCGTCGACCTCGTGATCGGCGCGAAACGACCCGGTGGAGCCCGGGTCGACCGGCGTTGCCGACCAGTACCTCACACGCTTGGCCCGGTCCTTGGCGTCGGTGTAGCGCACCGTGCCGAGCTCCTCGCCGAGTCGGCATGCGTAGCCGGTCTCCTCCTCGATCTCGCGCCGAGCGGCCTGCTCGTCGCTCTCACCCTCGTCGAGCTTGCCCTTGGGGAGGCTCCAGTCGTCGTAGGAGGGTCGATGGACGAGCGCGACCTGGAGTTCGCCGTCGGCCTGCCGTCGCCAGAGCACCCCGCCCGCCGCACGCACGACGACATCGTCGTCGGCTCCCTCCGTGTCGCTCACATCCAGGCTCGGAGCTTCTTGGCATCCAGCCGTCGCCAGGCCTTGGGAAACCGCCGGCGGGAGCGGTCGGCGGCACGGCGCTCGCGCTCGGCCATCATCCCTGCCGCGAACACGACGGGTGTGGGAGCGTCCCGGGCCACCGATCGCAGCCACTGCCCGGCGATGCACGCGTCCTGGTGCTCACCGAGGACGTCCTGGATGCGGGTGACGGCGCGGGCGTACCGGCGCGCCGGTTTCCCCACCGATGGCGCCACCGCCTCCGCGGCGTACCGGGCCCGCTTGGCGCGGATCCGTACCTCGTGCAACGCCTCGTCGGGTGGGTTGTCACCCAGTGCAGCGACGGCCTCCTGGAGGTGTTTCCACGGGCCCCGGGCGAGCTCGGGGAGCACATGTGACGCCGGTGTCGTGGCATCGGGGCCGATGCGCGGCTCTCGCGCCGCATCGACGAGCCGTTCGAGGAGGACGGCATAGCGCTCGGAGGCCATCGCCTCCAGGAGGTCGTGCCGTGCCACCCGGTGGCGCTCGTCGAGGTCCTCGAGAATCCGCCGCGCCGGGAGCGCCTCCTGGGGTGGAAGATCGTCGACACGGAGACCGAGGCGCATCCGGAGCACCTCGACGTCGCGCACGTCACCCAGTTCCGCTCCGAGCCACCGGAGCTCGTCCCGAAGGGCCGTCTGCCATACGGAGTCGAGAAGCGGACGGAAGGTCCGGAGGTCCGAGCGGAGCCGCCGTACCGCGACCCGCGCCTGGTGGACGTCTTCGGGGTCACGGCTCCGGCGAACCCACGGGTCGCGTGCGAGGAGCTGCTGGACCGACCCGGCCAGGGTGTTGGCGATCACGTCGCGCGTCGCGGCATCGCGTGAGAGGTCGGCGTCGGGTTGCACGTCGGGAGGATCGAGCGCCCGGGGGCCCAGGGCACGCACGACCACCGGTGTCGGGTCGGGCGGGCCGGCACCGCTTCGCCGGAGTCGGTCGGTGACCGCCGCCAGAACATCGTCGGAGCCCGGAGCTTCCGCGCCCACGGTGATCTCCCGGAAGCGCAGCGCGATCCTGCGACCGTCGAACACCGAGACCTCGTCGTCGACGACCTCGATGAGGTCGCGGTCGTCGGCTCCACGAAGTGCCACGCGCCGACGGAGTGTTCGCAGGCGCGCGACCCGAACAAGCGGCTTCACACGCGAGTAGGCCCGCACGAGATCGGCCGCCCTTCCCGGTGCGTGCCCCGCTGTCCCCGGAAGCTCCACCTCGTCCGTGGTCGGAGCGCCCGTGCCGCGTTCACCCTCGCCGACCGGAAGGCTGATGATCCACCCACGGTCGCTCCGAAACCGGAGGGTGACGCCGCACCGGATCAGCCTGAGATCCTCCGTGTCGACGTAGACCGTCGAGATCTCCTGGGGGTCGCTCACGACAGCTCGACCCCCGACCACGGCCTCCTGCAGCTCGGGTAGGCGGAACCCGGGAGGTGCCGACAGCGTCACGCCGTGTTCGGGCGGCCCTGCGGGTGCATCGTCGGAGCTCACCGTCCGGCTGCGGTCACCGTCGTGTCACCGCGACTCCTGGCGAGTGCCAGCGCCTCGAGGGCCGAATGCGTGTCGGATCCCACGGTGCGCTCGACGCGGCGCCAGACGTTGTCGGAGCCGAGCTCCCACGCCAGCACGTCGTCGGAGGCGTTGATCTCGAGAACCTCGGCGAGCCGCGAGCGGAGCTTCGGGTCGCTGACGGGGACGAGCGCCTCCACCCGGCGGTCGAGGTTCCGGGGCATGAGATCGGCGGACCCGATCAGGTACTCCGCCTCCTCGGGGTCGTCGCCGAATCGGTAGATGCGGGAGTGCTCGAGGTAGCGCCCCAGGATCGACCGGACCGTGATGTTGTCGGACAGGCCCGGCACCTGCGGGCGCAGCGAACAGATACCCCGGACGATCAGGTCGACCCTGCACCCCCCGGCGGAGGCGTCGTAGAGGGCGTCGATGATCTCGGGGTCGAGCAGGGCGTTCATCTTGAGGGTGATACGGCCGCCGGGGCGGCCGGCCTCCTCGGCGATGCGCTCGAGCAGCCCGGGCTTCATGGCATCGGGCGCAACGAGGAGCTTCCGGTACGGGGCCTGGTGGCTGTAACCGGTGAGGTGGTTGAACAACTGACTGAGATCCGCCCCGATCTCCTCGTCGGCGGTGAACAGGCCGATGTCCTCGTACAGGCCCGCGGTCTTGGGGTTGTAGTTGCCCGTGCCGACGTGGCAGTAGCGGCGGAGGCCGTCGGGCTCCTGGCGGACGACGAGCAGCGTCTTGCAGTGCGTCTTGAGCCCGACGAGGCCGTAGACAACGTGGACGCCGGCCTCCTCCAGGGTCTGCGCCTGCTCGATGTTCGCCTGCTCGTCGAAGCGCGCCTTGAGCTCCACGAGCGCCACGACCTGCTTGCCCGACTCCGCCGCCTTCACGAGCGCACGGACGATGCCGCTCTCGTCGCCGGAGGTCCGGTAGATCGTCTGCTTGATCGCCAGGACTGCGGGATCGCCGGCCGCCTGGTCGATGAACGCCTCCACGGACGTCCCGAACGAGTCGTAGGGGTGGTGGACGAGAACGTCCCCACCGCGCAGGACGCGGAAGAAGTCGGTGGGTGAGTCGGGCCGACCGAGGATCGGCTGCGTCTGGGGGGTCCAGACAGGATCCTTGAGTTCGGGGCGGTTCAGGTCGTAGACCGCCCAGAGGCCCGACAGATCCAGCGGAGCCGCGATGGAGTAGACGTCGTCACGCGACAGCTGGAGCTCACGCACGAGCAGGTCGAGGACCTCGTCGGAGATGTCCGCTCCCACCTCGAGGCGCACGACACGACCGAACTTGGTGCGCTGGCGCAACACCGTTTCCATGGCTTCGAGGAGATCGGCCGACTCGTCGCCGAGTTCGTAGTCGGTGTCCCGTGTGACACGGAAGGCGTGGTGCTCGATCACCTCCATGCCCGGGAACAGGGCGTCGGCGTGCGCGGCGATGAGCTGTTCGAGAGGCAGGAAGCGCTGGTTGTCGGGAAGCGTCACGAATCGCGGGAGCAGCGGTGGGACCTTGACCCGGGCGAAGCGACGGTCGCCGTCGACGGGGTCGCGCACCACCACTGCAAGGTTGAGGGACAGGTTCGAGATGTAGGGGAAGGGGTGGGCAGGGTCGACTGCGAGCGGCGTGAGCACCGGGAACACGCGCTCCTCGAAGATCTCCACGAGCTGCTTGCGGTCGTCGGTGTCCAGGTCGGCCCAGTCGACGAGTTCGATTCCCTCGTCGGCGAACGCGGGTGTGATGTCGTCGGTGAAGACCGACGCCTGGCGGGTGACGAGCTCGCGGGCGGCTGCCGTGATCGCCCGCAGCTGCTCCAGCGGGTCGAGCCCGTCGGAGCCGGGCTCGGACACGCCGGCGTGGAGCTGCGCACGCAGGGCCGAGACCCTCACCTGGAAGAACTCGTCGAGATTGGACGAGAAGATCGCCAGGAACTTGGCCCGCTCGAGCAGGGGGCGCTCAGGATCCTCCGCCAGGGCGAGGACCCGTGCATTGAAGTCGAGCCACGACAGCTCGCGGTTGAGGTACCGGATCTCACCGTCGTCAGTGCGCCCGAGACGACCGGCGGCGTCGGGCAGGAGCGGCTCCCGGGTGGCAGCCGGGCGGACCGGCGACACCCCGGAGGGGCCGGCACGTTCCGCGTCAGGCTGTGATGAAGGGGAAGGACTCGCCACGGCGCGAGCCTACCGGCGAATCCCCCCGAGCGTCACCCGCCCGGGTGAGCCGGCCGAGTTCGTAGCCGTGTGCGTCACATGTCGGCGGTAGGCTCGCCTACGCGATGGCGAACCCGACCCCTCCGGGGCCCCGTGACCCGCGCTTTGCCGGGGCCACGCCCTTCTCGCGACTCGCAGTCACACACGCGTTCTCCGTGTCGGGCGACGTGTTCTTCTTCCTCGCGCTCTCGGGATCGCTCTTCTTCACCGTCTCGGCGGATGCGGCCCGACCGCGGGTGATTCTGGCGCTGCTCTTCACCATGGCCCCGTTCGCCGTCGTCGCACCGCTCATGGGCCCCGCACTCGACCGCATCAGGGGGGCGCGCTCCCTGATGATCACGGTTGTCGGGATCACGCAGTTCGTACTGTGCCTGGTGACGGCCAACCACCTCAACGACCTGGCCCTCTACCCTCTCGCGTTCTCCCTCCTGGTTCTCGGCAAGACCTACTCCATCTCGAAGAGCTCCCTCGTGCCCGGTCTCGTGAGGAACCACGAGGAGCTGGTGACCGCCAACGCGCGCCTGTCGATGATCGGCGTGATCGCGGGCGCCGTGGCCGGCGTCGTGGCTGCAACGATCCTCGGTGTTCTCGATTCCGACTGGGTCCTACGTGTCGGCGCGTTCCTGTACCTCGCCGGTGGGATCACCGCACTGCGTATCCCACGAGGTAGCACGCGCAGGCAACCGGTAACCACCGATCAGGAAGCGGAGCTCGAACGTGAGGAGCTCCATCTGCCCAGCGTCGTCCTCGCCGGTACGGCCATGGCGGTGATGCGCATGGCGGTGGGCTTTCTCGTCCTGCTCCTCGCGTTCACGTTCAAGCGCGACGCCGAACCGTTCTGGGTCTTCGGTGCTGCACTGGCGGCGAGCTCGATCGGGACGTTCCTCGGTGCCATCGTCGCCCCGCGGCTGCGCGAGCACGTCCGCGAGGAGTACATCCTCGTGGCGTCCCTTCTCATACCGGCCGTCACCACCCTGATCGTCGCCCGCGCCTACACCACGGCCACAGCACTGATCGCGTCGGTCGTCGTGGGCATGGGTGCCAGTGCCGGCAAGCTGGCGTTCGACAGCGTGCTCCAGCGCGACGCTCCCGACGCGGTGCGCGGCCGCACGTTCGCGCGTATGGAGACCCGGTTCCAGATCGTGTGGGTCATCGGGTCACTCCTGGCGGTCGTGTTCGTGCCCGGTCCGCAGCTCGGGATGCTCCTGCTGGCGCTCACGCTGGGATTCGCCGGGCTCTCCTACCTGGGGGGGCTCCGCCACGGGCGTGACCGACCGGGAACGCCGCCCCGACCGACGTTCGCAGACAGGATCCGCGCGTGGCGGCAGTCGCGCTCGGCGGGCGATCTCCCCGACGCGTGACCCGGTGGGTGGCCGTGCGGCTCAGCGGTCGTTCGCCACGCCGTTGCCCACGGGCGGCACCGCACCCGGCGCGCCACTGTCCGCCGGGTGCTCGTCGGCACCGACCGGCGGAGCGGGGAGCTCCGCCTCACCGGCGGTTCCCGGCGCGGCCGTCGTCTCACCGGCGAGGACGCTCCGCAGCGTGGCGACGAGGTCGGCGGGGTCGAACGGCTTCGTGATGTAGGCGGCTGCACCGAGCTCGCGGGCACGCGCGATGTCGCTCGCTCCGGTCTTGGCGGAGCACACGACGACGTGGGGCCGCTGCGGCCGGTCGGCCAACTGCGCCAGGACCATCCAGCCGTCCAGCACCGGCATCATGATGTCGAGCAGGAGGAGATCGGGGTTCTCGTGATCGATGCGCCGCAGCGCTGTCTCTCCCTCCGCGGCGAGTGACGGCTCGAAGCCCTCACCCTCGAGGAGAATGCGGAGCGTCAGCAGCACATCCGGCTCGTCGTCGACGATCAGGACCTTTGGCTTGCTGCCCACGGGGCTTCCTCCTGGTTGGATCGGGGCGTGGCCGACGATTCGTCGTCGGTCTCTGATCGGACGGGAAGCGACACTCTGAAGGCTGCGCCGCCGTTTGCCGCCTCCTCCACCCACACCTCGCCCCCACAGGCTGTGGCGAGGCCCCGCACGATGGGAAGGCCCAGTCCGTGGCCGGGCGTGGAGTCGGACCGGTTGGCCCGGTAGTAGCGCTCGAATATCTTCTCGCGCTCCGAGGCCGGGACCCCCGGGCCCTCGTCCTCGACGGAGAGCAGGGCTCCCGACGCGTCGGCGCTGACGATGATCCGAACCGGCGGCTCGCCGTACTTGAAGGCGTTCTCGATGAGGTTGCCGACGATGCGGCGCAGGGCCTCGGGATCGCCGCGTACGTCGCAGCGTGGAGGCCCCTCGACCTGCACGGGCCGGCCCGCGACCTGCGAGTCGAGTGCAACGAGCCGAACGAGTGCCGCCAGATCGACCGGGCGCAGGAGAGGCATCACGCCCGGCGTCCGCTGATCCGCCGACGTGAGCATCTCCTCGACCATTCCGTGGAGACGCTCCGCCTGACGGTCGACCACATCCAGCAGGTGGGCACGCTCCTCGTCGGCCAGTACCGGGCGGCGTGACGCGGCCACGGCCCCCCGGATCGAGGTGAGAGGCGTGCGGAGCTCGTGTCCCATCGACGCCATGAACTCCGACTTCATCCTGTCGAGCTCGAGCAGTTCCACCACGTGCGCACGTTCGGCTTCGTACAGTCGGCCGTTCGCTATCGCGGCGGCCGCCGGCTCGGCGAAGAGCCGAAGAGTCTGGAGCGCGTACTCGTCGTAGTCGTCGTTGCTCTCCCGACACCGAGGTCGCACGTGCCTCTGTAACGGCCTGACGCAACCGTCGGTGTGGGCCCGGGAACGGCGCTCCGGTCCCGGAACCGCCGATCGTCACCACCGGCGACGCCATTCGGGAGCTCGGTGATCTCATGGGCACCAGGCTCCGCGACTACCTCGGCCGCCGACGTGATCGAGCGACTGGCGCGTTCCAGCGCGGCCCCGCGATCCCGCTGAGCACGAGTGCGGCTGGCGGATCAAGCCGCCGTGCTGAGAGCCGGGCGCCGACGGGTCCGATCGGCCCAGGCGAGCAGATCGAGGTTCTCGTCGAGCGACCGCGCGCGCGGGCGTCGAAGATCGAGCTGACGACGCCCTCGTCGAGCCGCTCGACCATGATCGACAGGCCATCGCAGTCACTCACGTGAGGGAGGATCGACCGAGGCGATCTCCCGTCCCCTCCTCGGCCTCGTCATCGCCGATTGGAACCGACGTGAGCTCGGCGAGGGCGGGCACCTGCAATGGCCCCGTCGTGGTCGTCAGGAGCGACTCGACGTACGGTCGCCGAATCTCGACAGAGCCGGATAGAGCGACTCCTCCTCGTAGCGGAAGTGCGGCCCGGTGAGAACCGCGATCCGCTCGACGATCCCGGCTGCGCGCTCGCGGTGCGTGACCAGGCGCGTCGTCGAGGTCAGACAGGGCGTCGCAGACAGCCGCACGGTGCTCGTCACGGAAGGTCTCGGAGAACTGGTCGGCCAGCATGGCACACCTACAGGTGGCTGATTTTCCTAAATTATGATCAAGAATACCCAGAATTGCGAAACGGGGAATCGTCGTGGGGATCTCAGCGGAAGGTCGTTCGCGACGCCGTGCCCACGGGCGGCACCCGAATCCCGGCGCGCCACTGTCCGCCGGGTGCTCGTCGGCACCAGCCGGCGGGCAGGGGCTCCCGCCTCACCGGCAGTTCCCCGGCGGCCGTCGTCTCACCGGCGAAGGCGCTCCGCAGCGTGGCGACAGGTCGGCGAGGTCGGGCAGCTTCGTGATGTAGGCGGCTGCGCAAGAAGCTCGCGGGCACGCGTGTCGCTGCCCGGTCTTGGCCGGAGCGCGACGACGTGGGGTCGCTGCGGCCGGTCGGCCAACTGCGCCAAGACCATCCAGCCGTCCAGCACCGGCATCATGATGTCGAGCAGAGGAGGAGATCCGGGGTTCTCGTGATCGTGCGCGCAGCGCTGTCTCCCTCCGCGGCGAGGGACGGCTCGAAGCCCTGCACCCTCGAGGAGAATGCGGAGCGTGGCAGCACATCCGGCTCGTCGTCGACGATCAGGACCTTTGGCTTGCTGCCCGCAGGGCTTCCTCCTGGATCGGAACGTGGCCGACGATTGTTCGTCGTCGGTCTCTGATCGGACGAGAGCGACACTCTGAAGGCTGCGCCATGGATTTCCGCCTCCTCACCCACCTCGCCCCCACAGGCTGTGAGGCCCCGCACGATGGAAGGCCCAGTCCGTGGCCGGGCGTGGAGTCCGGACCAGTTGGCCCAGTAGTAGCGCTCGAATATCTTCGCGCTCGAGGCCAGGACCCCAGGCCTCGTCCCTCGACGAGCAGGGCTCCCGGCGCGTCGGCGCTGACGATGATCCAGACGGCGGCTCGCCGTACTTGAAGGCGTTCTCGATGAGGTTGCCGACGATGCAAGCCTGGGGCCTCGGGATCGCCGCGTACGATCGCGGCGTGGAGGCCTCGACCTGCACGGGCCGGCCCGCGACCTGCGAGTCGGTGCAACGAGCCGAACAGGTGCCGCTAGATCGACCGGGCACCCAGGAGAGGCATCACGCCCGGCGTCCGCTGATCCGCCGACGTGAGCATCTCCTCGACCATTCCCGTGGAGACGCTCGCCTGACGGTCGACCACATCCAGCAGGTGGGCACGCTCCTCGTCGGCCAGTACCGGGCGGCGTGGCGCGGTACGGCCCCGGATCGAGGTGAGAGGCGTGCGGAGCTCGTGTCCCATCGATGCCATGAACTCCGACTTCATCCTGTCGAGCTCGAGCAGTTCCACCACGTGCGCTCGTTCGGCCTCGTACAGTCGGCCGTTCGCTATTGCGGCGGCCGCCGGCTCGGCGAAGAGCCGAAGTGTCTGGAGCGCGTACTCGTCGTAGTCGTCGTTGCTCTCCCGGCTGACGTTGATGACACCCAGGAGCTCCCCGCGGTGCTCGAGCGGCGCGCACACGGACGTCGTCGGTGTCGCGTCGTCGCGCTCGTGACCCGGGAACCGGTCCGAGTCGACGTTTCCGGAGAGGACGAGAGCCTCCCGGGTCCGGGCGACCTGCCCCGCGACCGACTCCCCGACCTTTACCGCCGCTCCCTTGGCGCGGTCGTTACCCCGAACGGCGACCGCGCGCAGTTCATCGGTTCCCTCGAGCAGCATCACCGAGCCACGTGAGCCCTCGAGCATGTCGAGCGCGTTCTCGAGGATCACGTCGAGTACCTCGTCGAGATCGAGAACGGAGTTGACGACCTGACCGGCCGCGACGAGCGCGCTGTACTGGTCGAGGCTGTGCGTCAACGCCGTGTTGATGGCGAGCTCGTCGGCCAGTAGCCGTGACAGCCGTCGGAGGTGCAACTCCTTCTCGATGGCATACACGGTGAAGCCGACCGCGAGGGCGAGAAGGCCGAGACGCAGGACGTTGGGGCTGAGAACGATGTCCTCGTTCGGTGCGATGCCGGACGCGAAGACCGTCACGAAGAGGAGACCGACCACGACCACGACGGCGACGATGGAGATCTGGGCTCGTCGTCGGCGGATGGCAGCAGCCGTCGGCTCGTGACGGAGCCCGGCGCCGCGTGCCTCCGCGTCGATCCGCTCCCGGACATCGGGAGGAATGCCCACCTCGGGCTCGGGTCGCGCGTTGATCTGTGTCTGGGTCATCTCCTGCTCCTCCCTGTCTCATCGGGAGCCCGGACGGGCGGCTTGAGCCGTTGTGCGCTATTCGCCGGCCGCCGTTCCCGTCGGGGCGGTGGGAGGCCTCGTCAGCCCACACGGCGTCGATGGGCGCGAGAACCCAGCTCCTCACGGAGAACGAAGCGTTCAGCCCACACGACATCGATGGGCGCGAGATTCGAGGAAGTCGACGAGGACGTAGTCGCCGAGATCGTCCGGCGTCGTGAAGAAGGCCCGCCCGCGGTTCATCTTCGTCATGCGCTCCACGAACTCGCGCAGTGCATAGCTCTCGTCGAGCATGAACGTGTTGATCCGGATGTCGGCCTTCGTGCAGCGGGCGACCTCCCGCAGCGTCTCCTCCACCGTGACGGGAGACGGCGGGTACTGGAACTGTGCCTCACCGTTCTCGATGTGGGCGGTCGGCTCGCCGTCGGTGATCATCAACACCTGCTTCGTTCCGGACCGGTGCGCGAGGTCGCGGCGTGCCAGCAGGAGGGCGTGCTGCATGTTGGTGCCCCACTCGAAGTCCCACGACACCTCCGGGAGTTCCTCGGGCCGGATCGGGCGGGCGACGCGCCCGAATCCCACGAGGCCGAGATGGTCGCCCGGGAACTGCCCGGAGATCAGGGCGTGCAACGCCATCGCGACCTTCTTCGCGGGGAGGAAGTTGTCGCGCATCGGCATCGACATCGACAGGTCGAGCAGGAGAACCGTCGACGTGCGGGTCGTGGCGTCGGTGCGCTCGATCTCGAAGTCGTCGGGATGGAGCTGCACCGGAGTCCCGGCGCCGGTGCGCCAGATGGCGTTGCGGATCGTCGGGCCGACAGCGAGGTGGAACGGGTCCCCGAACTCGTAGCGCTTGTGTTCGAAGGCCCTCTCGTTGCCTGCGCCGCTTCGATGGGTGTCGTGCCGGCCGGGCCGGTCGGCGACCAGCCGACGGAACAGCTCCCCGAGCGCCCGGTTCCCCAGAGCACGCACGCCGGCGGGTGTGAGCTCGAGGCGACCCTCCCGCTGCTCGATGAGCCCCGCCTCCTCCAGCATCCTGGCGAGGTCGGCGAGCCTCTCCAGTGACGAGGCCGCCTCGTCACCGAGGAACGCACGCGCCTTGTCGATGTCGACCTCGGCGAGCTGTCCGGGCTGCGTCGCGTTTCCCAGCAGGTTCTCCAACTCGTCGAGATCCCCGAGGGTCCGGAGCAGTCCCGACATCTCCCCGAAGCCCACGGGCTCGTCGCCCTCGAAAGGCAGTCCGCGGTCCCACGGGAGCTGTGGGAACGCATCGGCGAGGTGCCGTCCGAGCTCGCTGACCTGCCAGTTCAGGTCCATGTCGCCCAGCAGCTCCTCGGACAGCTCCCGGAGCTGGGCGCGCTGCTCGGGCGTCATCGAGTTCAGGAGCTGCTGCATCCGCGCCATCGACTGCGCCATCTGTTCGAGGAGCTCGTCGAGGGTCGCGGGGTTCCCGGGGAAGAAGTCGCCGTACCGGCTCATGAAGCCCTCGAAGTCGGGCTCCTCGCCGCGCTCGCGGGCCTCCAGCATCCCGTTCAGCTCGGCGAGCATGTCCTTCGTCCGTTGCATCTGTTCGGGCGACATGTTCTCCATGCCCTCGGCGATCTGGTTGAAGTAGGAGCTCATGAGCTCGCTGCGCAGCTCTTCGAGGAGCTCCTCGAAGCGTTCGCGCGCCTCGGCGCTCATGAACTCGTAGTCCCGGAGCCCGCGCACCTTCGCCGCGAGGTCGGGAGGTAGCTCGTCGAGCTGACGCTGCCGCCGCTCGGCCGTTTCTTCGAGAAGCTCGCGTCGGCGCTCGTCGGGCAAGTGAGCGGCCTCGGACACCTGGCGGTCGATACCGCGCCGCTCCTCCTCGATGACCTCGTCGAGCCGCTCGTTCACATCGGAGTAGGCGCCGCCGAGGTCGCGTCGCTCGAGCTCGTCGCGCCGACGCTCGCGCAGGGTGCGCAGCATCTCCCGCAAGCCCATCATCCGGTTGCCGTCGGCGTCCTCCATGCCGCCCTGGAGCAGACGCCGGAGCGCGGCGTTGAGGTCGCCGTGGTAGACGAGGTCGTCGGAGATCTCGGCGAAGAGTGACTCCGCGTCGAGGTCGAACCCCTGCTGGGTGCCGTCCCAACGCGAGTACCGGAAGATCCGCGCCATCACGCCGAGCGTACCGGCCGATTCGGGACCGCGTACCGGCGTCCCCGACCATGGTGCCGTGCACCGCCACCGGATCGCCCTGTTCCCACTCCTCGCTCTCGTGCCCGTCGCCGCGGCCTGTTCCGGGTCCGACGGGCCCGAGGCGTCCGAGGAGTTCTGTGAGGCCGCCGCCACCTACGACACCGAGGTCGGCACCGGGGACCTGTCGTCGGAGGAGCAGGTCGATCTCGTGACCACGATGGCCGAGAGCGCACCGGCGGAGATCCGGGACGACGCCGAGGTGTTCCTCCGCGCTCTCGAGTCGGTGGCCGACGGCGACAAGAGCGTGATCGACGACCCCGAGATCGAGGACAGCGTCGACAACGTCAACCGCTTCGCCTCGAAGGCGTGCGATCTCCTCGAGGGGAACTCGCCCTACGGGTGATCCCCACCCGGCTGCGGGTCGGGGCGCGGCCGGCCGCGGTAGACGGCGCGACCTCCGACCGCGTCCTTGTTGAGCCTCTTGGACAGATGGAGGCCCTCCAGCACGAACTCGACGGCCGCTGCGACCTGCGCCGGTGACTCCCCGGCGTCGAGGGAGCGCAGGACCTCGCCCAGCTCGGCATGCCCCGTGAGGAGCTCGAGATACTCCTCGGACGGCACGTCGTCGCCCGTGTGGACGACGAGGCCCTCGTCGAAGGCAGAGACCACTCCGGGGAGCAGCGTGGGGTCGACCCGAACCCGGAAGGTCTCGAGCACGGCGCCCTTCATGATCCGGTCGAGGACCTGTTCGTCACGACCCTCCTCCACCGTCTCGAACTCCAGCTTCCCGGCCGTGGACGCGACGAGGGCGTCGAGGTCACTGATTCGGGGGACGACCTCGCGCTCGCCGCTGCGAAGCGCCCGACGCAGTGCGTTGGCCACGAGCGTCTCCCTGTTCGTGATCGACAGCCGGACCGAGACCCCGCTGCGCTGGTTGATGTGCGGCGACCGGCGGGCGAGTTGGCTGATCTCGGCCACGACGGCCGTCATGAAATCCGGAACCGTGACGGTGACCCCGTCGACGCCCGGAGCGGCCGTCTCGGCGTTGATGACGGCGGTCTCCACCTCGGCGTCGAGCGGGTAGTGCGTGCGGATCTGTGCTCCGAAGCGGTCCTTGAGGGGAGTGATGATCCGGCCGCGGTTCGTGTAGTCCTCGGGATTCGCCGACGCCACGAGCATCAGGTCGAGCGGGAGATGCACCTTGTATCCGCGGATCTGGACGTCGCGTTCCTCGAGCACGTTGAGCAGGCCGACCTGGATCCGCTCCGCCAGGTCGGGGAGCTCGTTGATCGAGAAGACGCCCCTGTTGGTGCGCGGCACGAGGCCGTAGTGGATGGTGAGCTCATCGGACAGGTACCGCCCCTCGGCGACCTTGATCGGATCGACCTCACCGATCAGGTCGGCGATCGACGTGTCGGGAGTGGCCAGCTTCTCGCCGAACCGGTGATCGCGGTGCACCCAGTCGATCGGCGTGTCATCGCCCTGCTCCGCCACGAGCCGGCGGGCGTGGGAGGAGACCGGCGCGTACGGGTCGTCGTTGATCTCACTGCCGGCGACGACGGGCATCCACTCATCGAGCAGTCCCGTGAGCGAACGGATCATCCGGGTCTTCGCCTGACCACGCTCTCCGAGGAGGATCACGTCGTGACCCGCCAGGAGCGCGTTCTCCACCTGCGGGAGAACTGTGTCGTCGTATCCGAGGACACCGTCCACGAGTCGGTCGCCCGACGCGATCCGCACAGCGGCGTTGGCCCGGATCTCCTCCTTGACCGGGCGCGACACCCACCCGGCTGCCTTCAGCTCCCCGAGCGAGGTCGGTCGACCCATGACTCCTGTTTCCCCGACTTCCCGAATCTTCCCGGGACGGACGCGTGAGGCTACTGCCATGACCGGGTCGGTACCATCGGCCCGCTCATGAGCAGCCGACGGAGTCCCCGCACCGCCACGCGACGACCCCATCGCCGCGGCGCGGAACGCGTCACGCTGATCCTCGTTCTCGCCTCGGTGCTCGCGTCCGTGGCGCTCGTGTCGTTGCCCGCCGGTGTGGCGGCGGCAGACGACGCCAACGAGGTCCACACAGGCGTCGCGTACGGAACCGAGCCCGAGCAGAAGCTCGATCTCTACCTGCCCCCCGCCGACGAGCGCAACGGTGCAGCCGTCGTCCTCGTCCACGGTGGTGGATGGGCGAAGGGGAAACGGCAGAGCATGGCCCCGACCGCCGAGCGTCTCGCCGGGGAGGGCTTCGTCGCCGCCACCGTCGACTACAGGCTCGTCGGCCAGACCGACCACGCCTTTCCCGACGCGGTCCACGACGTGCAGCTGTCTGTCCAGTGGCTCGCCGACAACGCCCACCGCTACGGCGTCGACGACGACAAGATCGGGATGATCGGCAGCTCCGCGGGGGGTCACCTGGCCGCCATGGTCGCCACACTGGGGACGACCGGAGATCCCACGGAGAAGCCGCTCGCCACCGAGCCGTCCGGCACGCAGGTGGCGGCGGTCGTGAGCTGGTCGGGCCTCTTCGACCTGGCCACGCTGGTGCCCGGAGAGGACGAGGCCTGCGACAATGACCCCGAGTGCATCGCCGTCACCCGGGCCAACCTCGTGACCGACTTCCTCGGCTGCACACCGAAGGAGTGCCCGGGGCGCTACGCGGAGGCGTCGCCCATCGACCACGTCGGCACGTCGACAGCCCCGATGTTCCTGGCCAACTCCACCGAGGAGCTGATTCCCCTGTCGCAACCCGACGCCATGATCAACCGCCTCACGGCCGCCGGCGTACCGAACTCCCACCAGTACCTTCCCGGCCGGGCCCATGCGTCCCTCTACCAGAACCAGGTCTGGGGCAGCACCGAGTCGTTCCTCCGCCGTCACCTCGGCGTGGAGAAGCCCACACTCGCTGACTGGCTCGTACCCACCATCACGGCCGCCCTCCTCATCGCTGTCCTCGCCACCGTCGCTGTTCGTGAGCGCACACGGCACGAGCAGCTCACGGGTGAGGGGTCACCGGCCTCGGCCGGGGATCGCCCGTGAGCGCGGGTGACATCGAGGTTCACGACCTCAGCGGGACGTGGCGCGCTGCCGAGGCCGACGGCGCCCTGGAGCGCACGTTCGCCGAGCGCGAGTTCGACGACTCGTCATGGGCGACCATCACGGTCCCCGGGCACTGGCGCTCCTCGGAGCACTTCGCGGCGAGCGACGGCCCCGTCCTCTACCGGCGCCGCCTGTCGATCGACCCTCCCGCAGCGGGGCGGCGCCGGTTCCTGCAGTTCGACGGCATCTTCTACGACGGCGACGTGTGGCTCGACGGCGCGTACGTGGGTGACACACAGGGCTACTTCGAGTGCCACACCTTCGACGTGACCGACCGCATGCGCGACGGATCCCAGCACACGCTCGCCGTGGAGGTGGCGTGCGCGCCGCAGTCGGACCGCACGGCCAAGCGACTCGTGACGGGCGTCTTCTCCCACTGGGACAATCTCGACCCCACGTGGAACCCCGGGGGCATCTGGCGGCCGGTGCGCCTGCTCGACACCGGACCGGTGCGCCTCGCCCGCACGGCCGTGCTCTGCACCGAGGCGACCGTCGAACGCGGGCGGTTGCTTCTCGACCTCGACCTCGACGCCGGCGAGGAGGTCGGCACCGAGAGGCAGGTGCGCCTGACCGCCCACGTCCACGGGTCGGGCGTCGAGGAGCACGCCACACGCGACGCCACCGTGGTGGCGGGCTCCAACAGGATTCCGTGGACCGTCCAGGTGGAGAGCCCTCCCCTGTGGTGGCCGAAGCGTCTGGGCGACCAGCCGCTCGTGGACGTCGACATCGCCGTCGAGATCGACGGAGCGGTGAGCGACACCCGGTCGCGACGCACGGCCTTCCGCGAGATCTCGGTCGAGAACTGGACGTTCACCGTGAACGGCCGCCGCATATTCGTGATGGGCTCCAACCAGGGCCCGACGAGGATGCAGATCGGCGAGACCCACGACGATGAGTTCCGCCACGACATCGAGCTGGCCCAGGAGGCGAACCTCGACCTCCTGCGCGTCCATGCGCACGTGACGCTCCCCGGGTTCTACGACGCGGCCGACGAGGCCGGCCTGCTGGTGTGGCAGGACTTCCCGCTCCAGTGGGGCTACGCGCGCGGGTTGCGGCGCGAGGCGACGCGCCAGGCCCGCGCCATGGTCGAGCAGCTGGGCCACCATCCGAGCATCGCCCTGTGGTGCGCCCACAACGAGCCCCTGGCCGTCGACGCCAACCCGGGCGAGGCGATCGACGCTGTCACGGGAGTCCGGATCCTCGGCTCCATGGCCCTGCCGACGTGGAACAAGGACGTCCTCGACAGGTCGGTGGCCCGTGCGCTGCACAGGGCCGACTCGAGCCGCTTCGTCGACCGGCACTCCGGGATCGTGCCCGGGCCGACCTCCGGTGGCACCGACACGCACTGGTACTTCGGCTGGTACCACGGCGAGATGGGCCAGTTGGCCCGGATGCTCACGGCGTGGCCCCGCACAGCCCGGTTCATCTCCGAGTACGGCGCTCAGGCCGTCCCCGCCGACGCGTCGTTCATGGAGCCCGCCCGCTGGCCCGACCTCGACTGGGACCGTCTCTTCGAGCGCCACGCCCTCCAGAAGCGGAACTTCGACCGCTACGTCCCGCCCGACGACTACGCGACGTTCGACGACTGGCGTGACGCCACCCAGGAGTACCAGGCGGCCCTGATCCAGCTCCAGACCGAGGACATCCGGAGGATCCGTCACCGTCCGGCGGGAGGCTTCTGCCACTTCTGCTTCGCCGACGGGCACCCGTCGGTGACGTGGTCGGTTCTCGACCACGCCCGCCGCCCCAAGAAAGGCTACGGGGCACTTCGCGACGCCTGCCGGCCGCTCCTCCCCGTGCTCGACCCGCGCACCGGGGCCGTGCACGTCGTCCACGAGGGCGACGAGCCGCTCGTCGGGGCCGTCGTGGAGGCACGCGTCGGCCGCTCACACCGGCGGTGGCAGGGTGACATCGCATCCGACGACGTGACGTTCGTCGGACGCATCGCCATCGACGACGCGGGACGCTCCGAGGAGGCGGAGATCAGCGTCAGCCACAGCCGCTGCGGCGAGGTGGTCAACACCTACTCACCTCTCCTCCTCCGGTCGACCCGCCCCGGGGCGGCTCTCCCCAGCTGAGCGCGGCCACCGGATCCGGTTGGTGGTGCGTCCGTGCGCACGCACGACGACATGGAGCGGACGTCCTCGTGCCCCGGTTCACAAACTGCGGAGCGCGCCGGGCCTTGGCTACCGTCGACACGCCCCCGACTACGGGGTGCGCGCCGCTCACGACGGCGTCCCCAGGACGCGGATCCGCCCATGCCCGAAGCCACCACCGAGGACGAGGCCCCCGGCGCCGACGCCGCGTCGTCACTCTCGTCGGGAATCGGCCCGGCCGTCCCACCGCCACCGAAGCCCAAGCGTCCGTGGATCGTCGACTTCTACTCCTCCGACGTCGGCAAGAAGTGGGTGATGGCCGTCACGGGGCTGATGCTGCTCGGCTTCGTGCTCGTCCACATGATCGGGAACCTCAAGGTCTTCCTCGGCCCCGACGAGATCAACCTCTACGGCGAGTCGCTGCGTGACCTCGGCGGGCACCTGGTCCCCCGCACCTCACTGCTGTGGATCCTGCGCATCGGCCTCGTCGCGGCCTTCGGCCTCCACATCCTGGCGGCGGCCCAGCTGACCGCCTCCAACCGGCGTGCCCGGGGAGAGCGCGGGCAGGCACCACGCGACTACGTTGCCGCCAACTTCGCGTCGCGCACGATGCGCTGGACCGGCATCATCGTGGCTGCCTTCATCGTCTACCACCTGCTCGACCTCACGTGGGGTGTCACCAATCCCGACTTCGTACGCGGCGACGTCTACGACAACATGGTGGCCAGCTTCGAACGCGTTCCGGTGGCGGTGGTCTACATCGTCGCCAACATCCTGCTCGGCATCCACATCTTCCACGGGGCGTGGAGCATGTTCCAGAGCCTCGGTGTCAACAACCCCCGCTTCAACCTGTGGCGGCGCTACTTCGCCGTCGGCTTCGCGTCCCTCATCGTGGTCGGGAACGTCAGCATGCCGGTCGCCGTGCAGTTGGGAATCATCTCGTGACCGCCACCGCCGCACCGGACACCACCTTCGACTCGAAGGTCCCCGAAGGCCCCATCGCCGACAAGTGGACGAACCACAAGTTCGACATGAAGCTCGTGAATCCCGCCAACAAGCGGAAGTTCACGATCATCATGGTCGGCACCGGTCTCGCCGGCGCCGCCGCGGCCGCCTCGCTCGGGGAGCTCGGCTACCACGTCAAGGTCTTCTGCTACCAGGACTCCCCCCGCCGGGCCCACTCGATCGCCGCCCAGGGCGGGATCAACGCCGCCAAGAACTACAAGAACGACGGCGACTCCGTGTACCGCCTCTTCTACGACACCGTGAAGGGTGGCGACTACCGCGCGCGTGAGGCCAACGTCCACCGGCTCGCCGAGGTGAGCCTCGACATCATCGACCAGTGCGCCGCACAGGGCGTGCCCTTCGCACGTGAATACGGCGGCCTGCTCGACAACCGCTCCTTCGGAGGCGCGCAGGTCTCCCGCACGTTCTACGCCCGCGGCCAGACCGGCCAGCAGCTCCTGCTCGGGGCCTACCAGGCGCTCGCCCGCCAGATCGACGCCGGCACCGTCGAGCTCCACACGCGTACCGAGATGCTCGAGCTCGTCGTCAAGGAGGGGCGCGCCGCGGGCATCGTCGTACGCGATCTCATCTCGGGTGAGGTTTCGTCGCACTCGAGTCACGCCGTCGTCCTCGGGACCGGCGGGTACAGCAACGCCTTCTTCCTCTCCACGAACGCCAAGAACTGCAACGTCACGGCGGCGTGGCGGGCGCACCGCAAGGGTGCGTACTTCGCCAACCCGTGTTTCACCCAGATCCACCCCACGTGCATCCCGGCGTCCGAGGAGTTCCAGTCGAAGCTCACGCTCATGAGCGAGTCCCTGCGCAACGACGGGCGCATCTGGGTTCCCGACGACGACGGCGACACACGCGCGCCGGGTGACATCCCCCGGGATGAACGCGACTACTACCTCGAGAGGCGCTACCCCGCCTTCGGGAACCTGGTGCCCCGCGACGTCGCATCGCGGGCCGCCAAGCTGGAGGTCGACCGGGGCCGCGGTGTCGGGGTGAAGAAGAACGGCGTGTACCTCGATTTCGCCTCGGCCATCGGGCGACTCGGACGCGACGCCATCGAGGAGAGGTACGGCAACCTCTTCCAGATGTACGAGCGCATCACGGGGGAAGATCCCTACAACCAGCCCATGCGGATCTTCCCGGCGCTGCACTACACGATGGGTGGCCTGTGGGTCGACTACAACCTGATGAGCACGATCCCCGGCTGCTACGTGATCGGGGAGGCGAACTTCTCCGACCACGGCGCCAACCGGCTCGGGGCCTCGGCACTCATGCAGGGCCTCGCCGACGGCTATTTCGTCCTGCCGTTCACGATCGCCGACTACCTCGCCGATCAGCTCGGCGACGACCCGGTCCCGACGACCGACCCGGCCTTCGCACAGGCCGAGGCAGACGTCGACGACCGGGTCCGCCGACTCCTGTCGATCCGGGGCGCGCGCACCGTCGACTGGTTCCACCGGGAGCTCGGCAAGATGCTGTGGGAGCACTGCGGCATGGAACGCAGCCGGGAGGGCCTCGAGAAGGTCCTCTCCGAGATCCCCGTGCTCCGGGACGAGTTCCACACGGACGTGCGGGTCCTCGGCGGAAACGAGCATCTCAACCAGTCGCTCGAGAAGGCCGGGCGCGTGTCCGACTTCTTCGAGTTCGCGGAGCTGATGTGTGCCGACGCCCTCCACCGCGAGGAGTCGTGCGGAGGGCACTTCCGCAGCGAGCACCAGACGGAGGACGGCGAGGCTCTACGCGACGACGAGCACTTCGCCTACGTCGCCGCGTGGGAGTTCAACGACGTGGGGAGCGCCGAGACCCTCCACCGGGAGCAACTCGTGTTCGACAACGTGAAGCTCGCACAGAGGAGCTACAAGTAGTCATGCGGCTCGAGCTGCGGGTCTGGCGGCAGACCTCCTCGACGGACGGCGAGTTCCGCGACTACGTCGCCGAGGACGTCTCCGAGGACATGTCGTTCCTCGAGATGCTCGACGAGCTCAACGAGCGCCTCATCGAGAAGAACGAGGAGCCCATCGCCTTCGACTCCGACTGTCGTGAGGGCATCTGCGGAATGTGCTCTCTCATCATCGACGGGCGCCCGCACGGTCCCGAACTCGGCACGGCCACGTGCCAGCTGCACATGCGCAAGTTTCACGACGGCCAGACGATCACGATCGAGCCCTGGCGCGCCACGGCCTTCCCCGTCATCCGCGACCTCGTCGTCGACCGCTCGCCGTTCGACCGGATCATCGAGGCCGGGGGCTACGTGAGCGTCCCCACCGGATCGGCCCCCGAGGCCAACAGTGTGCCGGTCCCCAAGGAGGCCGCCGACGCCGCCATGGACGCCGCCTCCTGCATCGGCTGCGGAGCCTGCGTCGCTGCGTGCCCGAACGGTGCGGCGCAGCTCTTCACAGCGGCGAAGGTCGCCCACCTGAACCTGCTGCCCCAGGGGGCACCGGAGCGCGGTTCCCGCGTCGCGGGGATGGTCGACACGATGGAGCACTTCTTCGGCTCGTGCACCAACCACGGCGAGTGCGAGAAGGCGTGCCCGAAGGAGATCTCCATCGACTTCATCGCGCTGATGAACCGCGACTACGTCCGCGCCAAATTCTCCAACCGAGCCCTCGCGGGACGTCGCTAGACCTCGATGCACCACTCGAGGCCGCCTACCAACGGCGACCTCGACTGACGCATCGATCTGAGAGAGGGTGCGCGACGGCTGAGGGTGGCGACCGTACGCTGGATCCCGATCCGGGGGATCCACCGCATGGACGACACGACACCACCCACGTCACCGCCTCCCGGCGCCGAGCCCGGGGTTCCGGACGCCTCCGCAGAGCCGACGCCCGTCCCACCATGGCTGAACCGGGCGATGGTCCTGTTCTTCGCCGGCATCGTCACCCTCGTCGTGTCCTACTGGCTCCTCGTCCGGCTCCGGACGCTCCTCGTCATGATCCTCGTGGCGCTGTTCCTGTCCTTCGCGATCGAGCCGGCGGTGAACGTCCTCGCCCGGCGTGGATGGCGACGCGGTCCCGCCACGGCCATGGTGTTCCTGGGAGTCTTCGTCGTCAGCGTCAGCTTCCTCGCTGCCATCGGCGCGCTCGTCGCCAACCAGGTCGCTGACTTCATCGACGAGGCGCCCGACTATGTACAGCGCACCGAGACCTGGGTGAACGACACGTTCAACGCCGACGTCGACGCCGACGCCTTGATCGACGACCTCACCAACAAGGACGGCCCTGCACGCGACTTCGCGACCGGTCTGGCCGGTAACGCCCTCGACGTCGGTACGACCGTACTCACGGTGCTCTTCCAGCTCTTCACGATCGCACTGTTCACCTTCTACCTCGTGGCCGACGGCCCGCGTCTCCGTCGCACGTTGCTGTCTGCACTCCCCGAGAAGCGCCAGCGCTTCCTTCTACAAACGTGGGAGCTCGCGATCGACAAGACCGGCGGCTACATCTACTCACGGGCTCTCCTCGCTGTGATCTCCGCTGTCGTCCATTGGATCGCGTTCTCGATCATCGGTGTGCCGTTCGCCGTCGCACTGGCACTGTGGGTCGGTGTCGTCTCACAGTTCATCCCGACGGTGGGGACGTACCTGGCGGGAGCGTTGGCCGTGCTGGTGGCACTGCTCAGCGACCCGGTCGACGCCCTGTGGGTCCTGGCCTTCGTGGTCGTCTACCAGCAGGTCGAGAACTACCTGCTCCAACCGCGTGTCACGGCGCACACCATGGCGCTCCACCCGGCCGTGGCCTTCGGTGCTGTCATCGCCGGCGCCGGGATCCTCGGGCCGGTGGGCGCGCTGCTCGCGCTCCCGGCGGCCGCGGTCATCCAGGCGTTCGGCTCCACCTACATCCAGCGCCACGACGTGCTCGACGAGTCGGCCCTCACCGACGAGCCGGCCGAGCACCGGCCGTGGCGGGAACGGTGGCCCTTCCGGTCGCTTCACAACGCCGACTGACCGGACGACCCGCCCGGTCCCGGCCTGCTGCAGACCCCGGGGCGGTGGTGCCGCTCCGGGCGGAAAAATGCGCCCGCCGGCTCGCCCGGTCTGTCAAGGTGAGCATCTCGAGCGCCGATCAGTGGTGAAATACCCGACCGGAGTCGCAACGGTGGGCCCGGATCTGGGAATATTCCGGGCTCTCCGGGCGTCGTCACCGGTACACCGGTACACCGGAGCCGACCGGGGGAGAAAGAGGAGAAAGCGGTCATGCTGACCAAGACCGAACGCAAGTGGCTGGACGAGGTCCGCCGGATCGGCATCACGGGTGCCGGTGACCGCGGCCGTCTACGGACCCTGCGCGAAAAGGCCAGCAAACGCGACGCCGCGATGATCGACCGGGTGTTCGCCCGAGCGGCCGCCGGCGAGGACGACGGCGAAGGCCTCAGCTGAGCCGGACCCGCTGGGTGGACGATCCATCCGGTCTTGCCACCGTCGTCGCGGCCCTCCGAGACGAGTCGGCCTACGGCCTCGACACCGAGTTCCACGGCGAGCGGAGCTACTTCCCGCAGCTGGCACTTCTGCAGTGCGCGTGGCCCGGTGGAGTCGCCCTCATCGACCCCCTCGCCCTCGACGTCTCGCCCCTCGCGGAGATCCTCGACGGCGACGGCACCATGGTGACCCACGCGGGCGACCAGGATCTCGCCATCCTCGAGCGCGCCACGGGAACCACGCCGACCCACCTCTTCGACACGCAGGTGGCAGCCGGCTTTGTCGGTCTGGGCTCTCCCGGCCTCGCCGACCTCGTCCGTCGCGTCACGGGCGAGAAGATGGCAAAGGGTCAGCAGCTCACCGACTGGACCCGTCGACCCCTCGACGAGAAGCAGTGTCAGTACGCGGCGGCCGATGTCGAGTACCTACTCGACCTCTACCACATACTTCGGGAACGTCTCGAGGAGATGCGTCGCCTCGACTGGGCCCTCGACGAGTGTGACGAACTCCTCGCCCGCGACCGGTCGCCCCGCGACCCCGACACGGCCTGGTGGAAGATCAAGGGGAGTCGGCGCTTCCGCGGCGAGACCCGCCGCGTCGCCCAGACGGTGGCTGCCTGGCGTGAGCGCACCGCCGTGAAACGGGATCTCCCCCCGCGTTTCGTGCTGTCGGATCTCGCGCTGGCCGGAATCGCGCAACGTCGGCCGCGTACGGCGAAGCAGTTCCTGGCGGTTCGCGGCCTCGACCGCGGTGGGCTGAACGAGCGGACCCGGCAGGAGGTGCTCGACGCGGTCGGGGAGGGGATCGACCTCGACGACGACCGTGTGCTGCCACCACCGGACGGCAAGGAGCTCGACCGGTCACTCGGCCCCGCTGTCACGGTGATCCTCGCCTGGGCCAACCAGCGTGCGTCCGATCTGGACCTGCACACCTCGGCACTCGCGACGCGCGCCGACGTGGTCGACTACCTACGCGACGGCTCGGGCCGCCTGTCGCACGGGTGGCGGCACGAGGTTCTGGCCGAGACGATCGACCGCCTCCTCGACGGCCACCAGGCTCTCGCGCTCCGTCCGGAAGGCGGGCTCCGGCTCCACGACCTCGCCTAGACGCGTTGTCCCGGCATCACCCCGGTGCCCTCGCCGTCAACGGGTGTCACGGCGTAACGGGTGGTCGTCGGGCACTTCCACGAGTACGAGCACGAGCCCGTCGGGGTCGAGAACCCGCGCCTCGCGTAGTCCCCAGTACTTGTCCGTCGGTGCCTCGAACGACTCGACCCCCGCATCAATCAGACGCTCGTACTCGGCGTCGACGCCACGGACCTGCCACCACAGCGCCAGATGCTCGCTCACGACCCCAGCATCACTCCGTCCCGAGATCTCGAGAAATCCACCCCCCGTGAAGAAGACGACGCCCCGGGAGTCGCCGCTGCCGAACTCCCGGTACGGGTGCAGGCCCACGGTGCGCGCGTAGAACCCGTAGGACCGGTCGAAGTCGGTCGGGTGGAGAAGCACTCGGCTGGAGAGGACGTCCATCGGGACGATCCTACGCAGTCCCGCCAGTCGTTCCGCGAGCCGCGCCGAAACGGCCCGACAGCTAGTGTGCGCCTGTCGGGTCGTCGTCGGGGGTTGTGATGAAGCGTGCTCGGTTGACCCTGCTCGTCGGGGTGTCGGTCCTCGTCCTCGTGGCGGTCTCCTGCAGCAGCGACAGCAACGACAGCAACGACAACGACAGCGGCGACGTGTCGATCACCTCGTTCGATGTGCCCGACAGCGCCGACTGCTCGGGGGACGGCACGGGGACTGTCGAGGTGAGCTGGGAGACCGAGGGTGCCACCGAGGTGGAGATCTCCGTCGACGGTGACCAGGTCGCCTCGGGCCCCGACCCCTCCGGCACCAACGAGATCGACGTCCCCTGCGACGGCGAGGACCACGACATCGAGCTCACAGCCGACGACGGCGACGGCAAGACCGCCTCACAGACCGAGACGGTCAGCACCGAGGCCTCCGGCGGTGGCGGCGGTGGCGGGACCACGACGACCGGTGGCGGGGCGACGACGGATAACACCTCCACGACGACGCAGCCGAGCAACACGACGACGACGGGTGGCACGACGCCCACACAGCCGAACGCTCCGACAGGTCAGGTTGCGGACCAGTAGAGGACAACGGCGTGCGGCGCTCCTGCCAGAGCTGACGCGTCGGCGGTTCCTCGGCGCGTCAGCGGCGGCGACCTTCCTCGCGGCGTGCAGCCGGGGCGGTGGGAGCGACTCGGCACGACCGGCCGTCCCGCCCCGCCTGGAACGGGATCCGTTCAGCCTCGGCGTGGCGTCGGGCGATCCGTCGGCCTACTCCGTCGTCCTCTGGACGCGGCTCGCTCCGGTCCCGACAGAGGGTGGCGGCATGCCCGACGAGGACGTCGAGGTCGGCTGGGAGATCGCCACCGACGAGGACATGGGCGACATCGCTGCGAGCGGCGTTGCTCTCGCCGTGCCCGAACTCGGGCACTCCGTGCACGTCGACGCCGGCGGGCTGGATCCCGACCGTCCCTACTGGTTCAGGTTCTTCACCGGCGACTGGGAAACCCCGGTCGCGCGTACACGAACGACGCCCGCACCGGACGCGTCGCCGGAGCGGCTGCGTTTCGGTCACGTGTCCTGCCAGAACTACGAGGCTGCCTTCTACGCCGCCTATGCAGACCTCGCGGCGCACGACCCCGACCTCGTCGTGCACTGTGGCGACTACATCTACGAGTTCCCGTCGACCGATGTCGGGGAGGGCTTCGAGAACGTCATCGTGCGCGACGACCCTCTCCCGGAGGCCCTCGACCTGGACGGCTACCGCAACCGCTACGCGCTCTACAAGGAGGACCGTCACCTCCAGGCGGCACACGCCGTTGCGCCGTGGCTGGTCACCTGGGACGACCACGAGGTCGAGAACAACTACACCGCCGACAGCCCCGAGTCCGACAGTGAGACCCCCGACCGCGCGTCGTTCCTCGCACGGCGCGCTGCGGCCTACCAGGCGTGGTGGGAGCACATGCCGGTTCGGATGGAGCCACCCGACGGGCCCGACCTGGCGATCTACCGCCGCTCGACGTTCGGCGACCTGGCGCGGTTCCTGGTGCTCGACACCCGCCAGTACCGGACACCGCAGGTCTGTGGCGATCCCGATGTCCCCCTCGGCGACGTCGGGCCACGCTGTGACGCCGCCTTCGCCCCGGAGACGACCGTCCTCGGGCCGGAGCAGGAGCGCTGGGTGGCCGACGAGCTCGCGGCTTCCGACGCCGTGTGGAACGTGCTCGCGCAGCAGATCGTGGTCCAACAGTGGCGCTTCGGGCCGGGAAACAAGGCCTGGAACCTCGACCAGTGGGACGGCTACCCCGCGGCCCGCGACCGTCTGCTCGACACGCTCGCGCGGAGCGGGGCGACGAACCCCGTGGTTCTCACCGGCGACGTGCACTCCAGTTGGGTCGGAGGCCTCACCACCGACTTCGACGACCCCGACGCGCCGACGCTCGGCACCGAGTTCGTGGCGCCGGGCATCTCCTCGGACAACGGCGCCGTGGCCGTCGCCGCCGACGTCGTGCCGGGCAACAGCCCCCACGTGGCATGGGCCGAGGCGATGCACCGGGGCTGGGTGCTGCACGACGTGTCGCGCGACGCCTGGGACGCCGAGTACCGCTTCGTCGACGATCCGGGCTCCGACGACTCCGGGAGCAGCACCGGCTCCACGTGGACGCTCCCCGCCGGCCCCGGCTCCGTAGCGATCCGGACCTGAGAACAACGACAGAAAGGAACGTGATGGCGCAGCGTGTGGCAACGGTGGCGGCGGTTGTGATCAACGTCGTCGACCTGGAGAAGGAACAGGAGTTCTGGTCGGAGCTCCTCGGTGTCGGAGTGGCCCGCGAGGTCCCCGGCTTCTTCGTGTGGCTCGAGCCGCAGCACGAGGGCGGGATCTCCGTGGCACTCCAGCTGACCGAGGCGCGCTCGGAGGGCCGGAACCCCGTCCACCTCGACACCTACGTGGACGATGTGGCCGAGGCGCGCCGTCGCATCGAGGCGCTGGGCGGCAGCCACGTGGAGGACCACGAGATCTTCGACTTCTCGTGGACCATCATGGCCGATCCCGAGGGTAACGTCTTCTGCATCGCTCCGAAGGACCAGTAGCGCGTCGTTACCGGCCCTCGCTACAGCTCGACCTGGATCCCCGCCTCGAAGATCCGGTCTCCCGGCAGGTTGAAGTACGACGCGGCACTCGACGCGTTGCGGCTCATGAGCACGTACAGGTGCTCACGCCAGCGGACCATGCCGGGGCGCGCCGTGGCCACCACCGTCTCGCGCCCGAGGAAGTACGTGGTGTCGACGGTGTTCACCCCGAGGTTGTGCTCCAGTGCCGCCGGAACGTCGGGGCTCTCCATGAACCCGTAGTGAAGCTCGACCTCGCAGATCCCCTCACCCAAGTCGTGGACCGTGCACCGGTGGATGGGATGGACCCTCGGGGCGTCGTCGGTGACGATCGACACGACGAAGAGCTGTTCGTGGAGCACCTTGTTGTGCCGGAAGTTGGCCAACAGCGCCGGCGGCGTCGTACCGCGCACGCTGTAGAGGAACACCGCCGTGCCGGGTACCCGTTCGGGGTTCTTGCGGAGCGCGCTCTCGATGAAGGTCGACAGCTCGGTCTGGCGTCGTTGGATCTTCTGGCCCACCAGGTGACGGCCGGTGTGCCACGTCGTGAGGACCGTGAAGACGACGACGCCCACCACGAGCGGGAACCAGCCACCGTGGGGGATCTTGGGGATGTTCGCCCCGAAGAACGCCAGGTCCACGGCCAGGAACACGCCACAGACCGCCGCGGCCGCTGTGAACGACCACTTGAAGACCTCGCGGGCGACGACGAAGAAGAGGACCGTGGTGATCACCATCGTGGTCGTGACCGCCACCCCGTAGGCGGCGGCCAGGCCGCTCGACTCCTTGAAGCCGATCACGAGCCCGACGCAGGCGATCATGAGGATCCAGTTCACGAGCGGCACGTAGATTTGGCCCATCTCGGTGGCCGACGTGTGGATGATCCGAAGGCGCGGCGCGTAACCGAGCTGCGTTGCCTGCCGCGTCAGTGAGAAGGCACCCGAGATCAGCGCCTGGGACGCGATGACCGTCGCCGCGGTGGCGAGCACGACGAGCGGGTAGAGCCCCCACTCCGGCGCCAGGAGGTAGAAGGGGTTCTCGATCGCCGACGGGTCGTTGATGAGGAGGGCGCCCTGGCCGAAGTAGTTCAGCAGGAGGCCGGGGAGCACGAGCGAGAACCACCCGATCGCGATCGGCCCGTGCCCGAAGTGGCCCATGTCGGCGTAGAGCGCCTCACCACCGGTCACGACGAGGAACACCGAACCGAGGGCGAGGAACCCGGTCCAGGCGTTGTCAGCGAAGAACGCCACGGCGTGGTGGGGCAGAACCGCCTCGAGCACGCCGGGATGCCGGGCGATCTCGGCGGCCCCGAGCGCCCCGATGACCACGAACCACACGACCATCACCGGGCCGAAGACCCGCCCGACGGTGCCCGTGCCCCACTTCTGGACCGCGAAGAGCGTGACGAGGATCACGACCGAGATAGGGATGACGAGGTCACTGAGGCCGGGTGTGGCGACCTCGGTTCCCTCGACGGCACTCAGCACGGAGATGGCGGGGGTGATCATGCCGTCGCCGTAGAGAAGCGCGGTTCCGAAGAGGCCGATCATGATCAGGATCCATCGACGACGCTGCCCGTTGCCCGACCTCGGTGTGACGAGAGCGGTGAGGGCGAGGATCCCGCCCTCTCCGTCGTTGTCGGCGCGCATCACGAAGACGAGGTACTTCAGGGTGATGACGATGATGAGCGACCAGAAGATCAGCGACAGGAGCCCCAGAACGTTCGACTCGGCCACGGCGATCTCGTGGCCGGAGCCCACGAAGGACTCGCGCAGCGCGTAGAGGGGGCTGGTCCCGATGTCGCCGTAGACGACGCCGAGGGCACCGAGTGACAGGACGGCCGTGTAGGACGCGCCGCGGTGTCTCCGCTCCTGGGTGTGCTCCGCCATCAGACCTTCCGTGGTTGGGCCGCCCCGCATGATGCCTGTTGCCGGAGCGTTGGCGAAATCGGGCCGTCGGCGGTGTCCGTGGCCACCGGAGGAACGTGCAACGATGCACCGGTGACTCCAAACGAAGCCGCCGCTCCCGAGTGGTTCACGGACGCTCTGGCGGCGCCGTCCGACGATGTCGCCGTCACCGTCGACGGGTGCCCGGTCAACTCCCGGCGATGGGGGCAACCGGGCCGGCCCGGGATCGTCCTCGTGCACGGGGGAGGTGCGAACTCCCACTGGTGGGACCACCTCGCACCGCTGATTGCACGCGACGAGTACCGCGTCGCGGCCATCGATCTGTCGGGCCACGGCGACAGCGGGCGACGCAGCGACTACACGCACGGACGGTGGGCCGAGGAGGTCCTCGCCGTGGCCCACGACGCGGAGATCTCCGGCCCACCGATCGTGATCGCCCACAGCATGGGCGGCTGGGTGGCGATCACCGCGGCGGCCACCTACGGCGACGCGCTGGCGGGCATCATGATCCTCGACACGCCCGTGTGGCGCCTCGCACCCGAAGAACAGGCCGCCAAGCGCCGGGAGGCCTTCGGGCCGCTACGCACCTACCCCACACTCGACGCCGCTCTCGAGCGGTACCGCACCGTGCCCGACCAGCCCACCTCGTTGCCCTACGTCGTCGACCACATCGCACGGAACTCGGCACGCCGCACCGCTGACGGGTGGACATGGAAGTTCGACCCGGAGATCTTCGCCTTCCGGCTCCCGACCGGTGACACCCTCCAGCGCGTGACGTCGCGTGTGGCACTGTTCCGCTCCCAGAACGGCCTCGTGACAGCCGACATCGGCGACTACATGTACGAGCAGCTCGGCCGTGTCGCACCGGTCATCGAGATCCCCCTGGCCTGGCACCACGTCATGCTCGACCAGCCGCTCCCCCTCCTCGTGGGACTCCGCACGCTGCTCGCCGACTGGGAGCACTCCGATCCGTACCGGCGCTCCTGACAGTGGATCCGCGCGGCGCGCGCCCACCGGTGGGACATGCTGGGCCGTTCCTGGTCGACGACGTGGCCGACCGCGACCCGGGGAAGCCCCAGACACAGTGACCGAGGTGCGCCGAGCAACGAAAGGCGACCGCTCCGCAGCGGCCGGCACCCTCGGTGCGGCTTTCGTGACCGACCCGGTCATGTCGTACCTGCTGCGCGACGTCCCCCACCGCCAACGGCTGCTGCGCAACTACTTCCACGCCGATCTCGGCGCCGAGTTCCGTCGCGACGACCACCTCGTGTTCGTGGGCGCCGAGGCAGCCGCCGTCGCCATCTGGCGCGGAGTCGACAGGTGGAAGCTGCGGTTTCCCGACACGCTGCGACTCCTGTGGCCGGGCCTGCGGGCGTTCGGGCCCAGCCCCGGCCTCAGCGTGCTCCGCAAGATCGAGGCGGTCCATCCCCTCGAACCGCACTACTACCTCGATTCCATCGGCACCCTCCCCACCCGGCAGGGGGAGGGGCTCGGCGCACGCCTCCTGACGGCGATGACCAACCGCGCCGACGCCGAGGGCCTCCCCTGCTACCTCGAGTCGTCGAACCCGGTCAACGAGCCCTTCTACGCCCGACACGGCTTCGGGATCCGCGACGAGGTCCATCTCGGTGGCGGCGTCCCCGTCATGCGCACGATGTGGCGCGATCCCCGACGCCCCGATCAGGCGTAGAGAGCGAGAACCTCCCGGGCGAGGGCGTCGCGACGCTGCGCCAGCTCGTGGGGTGCGGTCACCGAGGAGCCGCCCGGCAGGCGCAACAGGAGGTGGTCGAGAGTCGCCGCGCCGTACACGGTCAGCGAGACGTCGACGAGGTGAGGCTGCTGCTCCACATCAGTGGTCTGCCGGATCAGGTAGTCGGCGTCGAGCATCCGGAGGGCGGAGCGCGGCACCCGCAGGTCGACGTCGACGGCGTGGTCGGACAGGTCGAAGAAGTCGGGAAGCTCCACGTCGGGTGGATCCGGGAAGGTCCCGTCGGCCACCTCGGCGTCGGTCATGCGGTCGACACGGAAGTACTTGGGCTCCCCACCGCCGACCTCCGGCCCGAACACGTACCAGTTGCCCCAGTTGCAGAACACGCGGTGTGGCTCGACCTCGCGCTCCGACGGTTCGGCGAGACCCGCCTTCACGTAGGAGAACCTCAGCGTGCGCCGGCGCGTCGCCGCCTCGCGGGCGACTCCGAGTGCCGGTGGCGTGTCGACCGCCACATGGACCGCTGCACCGAGCGCGTCGGAGAGCCTGTCGAGCGCGCGGTCGAGCTCGCGTCGCTGCGCGAACGTGCTCGCCCGGTACGCGAGTCCTGCCGTGAGCAGGTGCAGGACCAGGTCGCGTTCGGGGGGCTCCGTCACGAGGTTGCGCAGCCAGTTGTCCTCCTCGACCACGAGTGTCCCGTCCTCGGTGAGGAGGAACGCACGCGACTCGTTGATCTGCTCACCGATTCGCCCGCCGCGGGGTGTGAGCCGGAAGTCGAGGTAGAGCACCGGCTCGAGGAGCGCGTGCAGGGTGTCGGCACTCACACCGACCGCGTCGGCCGCGTCGTCGAGGCTCACCGCACCCTGCTCCTCGGCCAATGCCAGCGCGCCGAGCACCGCGTCGAAGCGTCGGGCGCCACCCACGGGACTCACGTGCCGACCGCCGCCTCGAGGTGTGAGCGAAGAGCGTCGACCAGGGCCGGGGGCCCCACGACGGTGGCGCACGTACCGGCAACCAGCACCGTGTCGACGAACGCCTCGTAGTGTCGGACCTCGGCCTCCACGAGGGCCCGGCCGTCCTCCTCGCCGGTGACGGCGCCCTGGAGGCGGGTGGCGAGGGCGCCCGCGATCTCGCGGTCGGCGAGGATCCGGGCACGGACAGGCGGGTCGTGGCCCCATGCATCGGGGTGGAGGTCGAAGGCCTTCGCAGGATCGAACTCGTCGGGCACGACGTACCCACCGCCCGGGCCGACCGTGACACCGCCGTCGTCGTCCGTGACCTCGATCCGGTCGAGGCGGAAACGCCGGATGTCCTCACGGTCGCGGTCGTAGCCGACGAGGTACCAGCGCCGTCGCCAGTGGCCCAGGGCCCACGGCTCGACCGAACGTGGCACCCCGTCGTGCACGAACTCGACCGGTCGGCGCGCCGCGATGGCCCCGGTGAGGGCACCAACGAGACCGTGGAGGTGGAGCCACACCGACGCGTCCCGTGAGTCGACACCCGCCGAGAGCTCACCGGGGTGCAACTCGAGGTCGTCGTCGATGTGGACGGCGGCCGCAGCAGCGAAGAGTGCTCGCCGCTCCTCCGACGTGAGGAACGGTCGGGGTAGCGAGTAGTTGCCCTCCTCGTCGACGTCGACCCGGATCCGGAACGAGTCCTCGAGCGACGTCAGGTCACGCCGCAGCTTCTTACGCGTCCCCTCGTAGGTGCCGTCGGCGTAGTCGGGCAGGTCGGCGGTGATGTGCTCCAGGGTGACGGACCGTCCGTCGGAGGCGTTGTGGCGCAGGTAGGCGGCCAGGCGCAGCAGCCGCTCCGCGACCGCCTGGCTCAGTGGTCGACCCCCGGCGTCAGGCACCATGCCGGAAGGTTAGGCACCGCCGGGCGGTGCGCTGTCGGACACGCCGTCAGTGTCCCGGGCGGCGCCTACGATCCGGGGCGATGCCCATCGAGCTGATCACCACCTCCTACGGGCGGCCGGCGTCGGCAACGCTGCACGAGGTCGTGGCCGATGCCAAGGCCGATGACCCGCTCGCGCCCGTCAGCATCGTCGTACCCACCAACTACGTCGGCGTCGCGACCCGCCGCATGCTCGCCGAGGGACGGGAGGGTGACGTCACGACCGCCGGCTCGGGCATCGTCGGGATCAGCCTCCTCACGCTCTACCGGGTCGCCGAGATGCTCGGTGCACCCCGCCTCGCCGCTGCACACCGCCGACCCGTGTCCACACCCGTGATCGCAGCCGCGATCCGGACTGTGCTGACGAGCGACGCCGGAATGTTCGCCGAGGTGGCCGAGCACCCCACCACCGAGGAATCGCTCGTCCGGGCCCACCGGGAGCTCTCCGACCTCGACTCCGGCCAACTCGACCTGCTCGCCGGACAGTCGCAGCGTGCCGCTGACGTCGTCCGCATCCACCGCGCCACGCGCACGGGGCTGAGCTCCGACTGGTACGACGAGCACGACCTGATGGACGCGGCGGTCGAGGCGCTCGGGGAGGGCTCCCCTGTCCTGGCCGACCTCGGTGCGGTCGTCGTCCACCTTCCGCAACGGATGTCGCAGCCCCAGGCTCGTCTGCTCCGCGCTGTCTCCGAGCACGCACCCGTCACGGTCGTCACCGGTCTCACCGGCGTCGAACGTGCCGACGCCACCGTCGTGTCCACACTCGACCGTCTCGGGGTCGGTGCGCCCAGCAGCGGCGTCGCACCTGCCCACGGCACGAGTCTGATGAGCGTGTCGGACGCCGACGACGAGGTCCGCTCCGCGATCCGGCTCGTCGTCGAGGGCCTGCGCGACGGCGTGCCGCTGGAGCGGATGGCGGTGCTGTACGGATCCGACGAGCCCTACGCACGGATCGTCCACGAGCAGCTCGAGGCCGCCGGCATCATCCACAACGGCGCCTCTGTGCGAACGCTCCGGGAGAGCCTCGTCGGGCGGACCCTGCTCGGGGCTCTGGCGCTACCCGACCACGCGTTTCGACGCCAGGACGTGATGGCCCTCGTCACCTCCGCACCTGTACGCGGCGTCGACGGACGGCCGGTGCCGTCCGCTTCATGGGAGAGGATCAGCCGTCGCGCCGGTGTCGTGCGTGGGATCGAGGAGTGGCGCCACAGGCTCGACCGTCGCATCTCCGAGCGGGAGAGCCGACTCGAGGCGGAGACCGACCCCGACACCGAGGCCCATCGCCAGGAGCACGAGTCGCGCGTCGAGCGGCTCACACGCGACATCCGCCACACGAGCGGCCTGCGCGACTTCGTCGAGCACCTCGCCGCACAGCTCGATGCGGGTCAGCTCCCACCCTCGTGGGCCGACAAGGCGGCATGGGCCCACCAGCTCCTGCACGACCTGCTGGGCGACGAGCGGCACCGGCGTCACTGGCCCGAGCACGAGGTCGACGCGGCCGAGCAGATCGAGCGGGCCCTCGACCGGCTGGCCGGGCTCGACGAGCTCGAGGAGGCGCCCACACTCCCGGTCTTCCGCCGCACCCTCGAGATGGAGCTCGACGCCGGTCTGGGTCGCGTGGGGCACTTCGGCGACGGGCTCCTGATGGGCCGAGTCCCCGCCGGGCTCGGCCTCGAACTCGATCGGGTGATCGTGCTCGGTCTCGCCGAGGGAACGTTCCCGGCCCGCCACCGCGAAGACTCTCTCCTGCCCGACCTCGAGCGGGAGGCGACGGGCGGAGCACTCCAGCTGCGCGGTTCACGGTCCGACGACGACCACCGGGCGCTTCTGGCGGTTCTGGCCGCGGCCGGCGAGTCGGTGCTCTGCTTCCCCCGCGGCGACCTGCGGCGCTCCACCGAGCGGATGCCGTCACGGTTCTGGCTCGACACGGTGGAGGCGCTGCACGGCGGCGACCGCCTCTACGCCGACGACATCGACGGTCTGCCCGCGTCCGAGCTCCCCTGGCTCACCCAGGTCGAGTCGTTCGTGGGCGGGCTCAGCCGGCTGCGGTTTCCCGCCACGGTCCAGGAGTACGACCTCCGGGTCCTCCTCGACCACACACGTACCGGTGGGCGGCTCTCCGACCACCCGCTCGCCTCCGACGACGCCGCCATCGCCGCGGGCCTGCGGATGGTCCTGGCGCGCCGCTCCTCCCGCTTCACGCGCTACGACGGCAATCTGGGGGATCTCCCGGTCCAGGGGCCGAACGTCGGCGAGACGGTCACCTCCCCGACGCGTCTCGAGAAGTGGGCGTCGTGCCCGCACCGGTACTTCATGGAGACGGTCCTCGGGATGGAGGAGCCCGACGATCCCGAGGAGCGGCTCGACATCGCACCCGTCGAACTCGGCAACGTCGTGCACCGCACACTCGACCGCTTCCTCTCCGAGGTCCTCGATTCCGACGACGTCCCGAGTCCCGGTGAGCCGTGGTCCGCGGAGCGGCGCGCACGCCTGCACGAGATAGCCCACGGCACATGCACCGAGTTCGAGGAGCAGGGCCTCACCGGACGGCCGCTCCTGTGGCGGGGCACGAAGCGTCGCATGCTGCGCGACCTCGACCGCTTCCTCGACGAGGACGAACAGCGCCGCGCGCAACTCCGGCTCACTCCTGTCGCCGCGGAACTCGGTTTCGGCCTCGCCGACGGGGACGAGCCGGTCGTCTTCCCACTCGGTGACGGCACAGTGCTGCGGTTCCGTGGCAGTGCCGACCGCGTCGACGTGACCGACGACGGCGCCGTGGCGGTCGTCGACTACAAGACCGGCAGCACGCGCGCGTTCAAGGATCTCGACGAGACCGAGCCGACCGTGCGGGGCACGAAGCTCCAGCTACCCGTCTACGCGCTCGCCGCGCAGCGGGCCTTCGGCGACGACGCCACACCTGTGCGTGCCGACTACTGGTTCGTGAGCTCCAAGGGGGAGTTCACACTCGTCGGCTACGACTACTCCCCGCACGTGTACCAGGAGTTCCTCGTGGCGCTGGCCACCATCACCGACGGCATCTCGGCGGGCGTGTTCCCCGCCCACCCCGACGAGCCCACGAGCTGGAAGGGCTGGATCTCGTGCCCGTGGTGCGACCCCGACGGTCTCGAGACCCACGACCGGTACCGCGAGTGGACCCGCAAGCGGCTCGACCCTGCGGTGAGGGTCTTCACGGAGCTCGCCGAGCCCGAGGCGCTGCCGGAGCCCGGGGACGACGATGGCTGAACCGGTCCTGGTCACCGACGACGAGGAGGCCCGCAGCGCCATCACGTCGCGCCTGGACCAGACCCTGTTCGCAGAGGCCGGCGCCGGATCGGGCAAGACGAACTCCCTCGTGGACCGTGTCGTGGCGCTCGTCACTTCCGACGATCCGGAGCACCGCACGCCGATGCGCGAGATCGCTGCCATCACGTTCACCGAGAAGGCGGCCTCGGAGCTGCGCGACAGGATCCGCAAGGAGCTCGAGAAGGGTGCGGCAGATCCCGGGTTGTCAGACGAACAGCGGGAACGGTGCCGCGAGGCGCTCGACGAGCTCGACTCGGCCGCGATCTCCACCCTGCACGCCTTCGCCCAGCGCCTGCTCATCGAGCACCCGATCGAGGCGGGTCTGCCGCCCGGCGTCGAGATCCTCGACGAGATCAGCTCACAGGTGGCCTTCGACGACCGGTGGCGCCGTTTCGTCGACAGGCTGCTCGTCGACCCGGACATCGAGCGTGCCCTGCTCCTCACGCTGGCGACAGGCGGCACGATCGAGCGTTTCCGCGACGTGGCGGGCCAGTTCAACGCCAACTGGGACCTCGTCGAGGAGCGCGTGGGCGACGAGCCCGACCCACCGGCGGTGAACCTGTCGGCACTCATCGACGACGTCGTGACGCTCTGCGAGCGACGCGACCACTGCACGGCCGACGACGACCTGATGGCCGGGCACCTCGACAAGGTCGTCGACTGGTGCGCCGAGGTCAACGCTGCCGCACAGGAGGGCGACGAGGTCGAGACCCTGCGAGTCGTGTCTTCTCTCGCGAGGCTCACCTTCGGGAACGGCCGCAAGGGCAACTGGCCGGAGGGGTGCCTGGCGGAGATCAAGGCCGACCTCGGGCAGATGGAGGAGAAGCGTCGCCGGGCGCTCGACGCGATTGCCGAGGGCGCAGCCAAGCGCATCGCCGCCGAGATCGGGCGCTTCACGCTCGACGAGGCGGAGGAGCGGCGACGTGCCGGGCGCCTCGAGTTCCACGACCTGCTCGTGCACGCCCGCCGTCTGCTGCGCGACCCGGAGCACGGGTGGACCGTGCGACAGAGGCTGCGGTCCCGCTACACGCGACTGCTCCTCGACGAGTTCCAGGACACCGACCCGATCCAGATCGACCTCGCGGTGCAGCTGGCGTCGGGCGACCCCGACGCCGGGTCGAAGCGGTGGAGCGACGTCGACGTCGAACCGGGGCGCCTGTTCCTCGTGGGCGACCCTAAACAGTCGATCTACCGCTTCCGCCGTGCCGACATCGCGATGTTCCTCGAGGCCCGCGACTCTCTCGGCGGAACGCGGCTGTCGCTCACGAAGAACTGGAGGACGACGCGTCCGATCATCGAGTGGGTCAACGCGACCTTCACGACGCTGATCCGACCCGAGCCCGATTCGCAGCCCGAGTACGAGAGTCTCGACCCGGTCCGCGAGGCAGCGGAGGAAGGGCCGGCCGTCACGATCCTCGGCGCCGCGGCCCACGACTCCGACACGAGGGCGGATCCGCTGCGCGAGTTCGAGGCCGACGACGTCGTGGCAACCATCCGCACGGCCATCGCGGAGGAGTGGTCCGTCGGTGACGGCCTCGATGAGAACGAGGAGCAGATCTGGCGCCCGGCCCGGTTGGGCGACATCACGATCCTCCTGCCCACACGCACGTCGCTCTCCGCCCTCGAGATGGCTCTCGACGACGCCGGGATCCCCTACCGCGCCGAGTCGTCCTCGCTCGTCTACGCCACCCGCGAGATCCGTGAGCTCCTGTCCACCGTGCGGGCGATCGACGACCCGACCGATCAGTTGTCGCTGGCCACCGCCCTTCGCTCCCCGATCCTCGGGTGCGCAGACGACGACCTGTTCACCTTCCGACACGATCACGACGGCGTCTTCAACCACCAGGCTCCCCTGCCTGACGGGCTTCCCGGCGATCACCCGGTCGGACAGGCGATGCGCTACCTCGCGGACCTCCACGAGCGTCGGGTGTGGATGTCGCCGAGTGAACTGCTGGCCACGATCGTGAGAGACCGGCGTCTCATGGAGCTGGGATTCGCACAGGGACGACCACGCGACCTGTGGCGGCGCGTCCGGTTCGTGATCGACCAGGCGCGCGCCTTCGGGGAGGCGCAGGGCGGCGGCCTGCGCGAGTTCCTCGAGTGGACACGTCTCCAGAGCGACGACGGGGCCCGCGTCGTGGAGACGGTGCTCCCCGAGACCGACGACGACTCGGTACGCATCATGACGGTCCACGGGGCGAAAGGCCTCGAGTTCCCCATCACGATCCTGTCGGGGATGAGCACACGACCCGGCGGGCGCAAGGGCGGCGTGAAGATCACGTGGCCCCGCGACGGCGGGTACGGGCTGCGGCTCACCAACTCGATCGCCACCGAGGAGTTCACGCGCTTCCAGCCACTCGACGAGCAGATGGACCACCACGAGAAACTGCGCTTGCTCTACGTGGCGGCCACCCGGGCACGCGACCACCTGGTGGTGTCGTTTCACCGCAAGGAACGCAAGGGCGACGCCGACGAGCAGTCGCTGACCGCCGCCGAGCTTCTCTGCAAGGGATCGACCGACGCGCCACACGCCGTGGAGCTCGACGCTGTGGAGTCCGACATCCCGATCGCCGAGCCGCGGGAGTCGGCTGAGTTCCCCGACCGCAACACGTGGGAGGCCGAGCTGAAGCAGGTCCTGGCCCGCGGGGAGGTGCCCCGCACGATCGCCGCCACGACCATCGCCCGACAGGCCGCGGAGCAGCAGGCCGCCGAGGAGGCCAGGGAGGCCACGGAGGCGCCCCCGGCGGACGACGACCCCGGGTTGAAGAAGAACGCCCGCGACCTGGAGCTACCACCGTGGATGAAGGGTCGGTACGGAACGTCCATCGGTCGGGCCGTCCACGCGGTGCTCCAGACGATCGACCTCCGCACCGGTGCCGGCCTGGAGGAGACCGCCGCCGCCCAGGCCGCCGCCGAGGGCGTGGTCGGCCATGAGGAACGCGTCACAGCCCTCGCCCGCTCGGCGTTGGAGAGCGACACCGTGAAGGAAGCGGCGTCGGGCCGGTTCTGGCGGGAGACCTACGTGGCGACGCCCGTCGGTGACCGGATCCTCGAGGGGTACGTCGACCTGATCTACCGCACCGACGACGGGCTCGTCGTCGTCGACTACAAGACCGACGCCTGGCGCACCGAGGAGGACCTCGACGCCAAGCTGGAGCGCTACCGCCTCCAGGGCGCCAGCTACGCCCTCGCCGTCTCCCAGGCCACCGGCCAAGACGTCACCGAATGCCGCTTCCTCTTCCTGAGCGAAGACGGCGCCGAGACGCGGTCGATCCGCGACCTCGCCGCCGCGCGAGGAACCGTCACCGCGTCGCTGTCGCCTACCCGGCTTTCCTGAACGAATCGAAACGCTCCGCGAGAAGCTCGCGGTCGGGCTGGGCGGCCTTCTTCTTCGGAACCGCGATCAGCGTCTCGTGCATTCCTTGCAGCGCATGCCGGAGGGTCGGGCCATCCGTCTCGCCCAGAACGTCGGGTCGTATCACGACCTCGTAGTCGGGACTGATTCCAAGGAGCTCGGCGTCGAATGCGGCGTGATGAATCTTGCAGAGCGCGAGACCGTTGGGGACAACTGGTTGACCGCCATCAGCATCCGACCGGATGTGGGCGGCGTCCAGGAGCTCGTTGTGTCGAAGTCGACAAATAGAACAACGCGATCCGTACGCGTCGAGCACGCGAGCTCTGAACACCGGCTGGTGTAGGCGACGCCTCGCGATCTCATCGGCGTACGTGCGATCGAGTGGCGTGACATCCGATTCCGCCCGCTTCCACCTCTCGATCTGCAGCTCGTCGAGTGCGATGACGAACTGGCACGCACTCGGCTCTTCCTCCAGGGCCCACACGGGGAAGATCGGGAGGTAGAGGCCCGATGCGATCCCTTGAAACCAGATCATGGGTAGACCGAGCTCGAGTGATCGGCGCATTGCCCGATTCTCTGCCTGTGCGGGATTCGTACCGCGCCACTTGTAGCGCAAGTAGCCGTCGGGACCTGGGGAATCGTCGTAGGGTCTCGCCTCGGGCCGATCCGCAAAGCGCGTTCTGAATGAGAGCGCCGTCTCCAACTGTCGAGGGCTCCTGATGCCGCGCTGGGGATCGAGGAGCGAAATCCGTTCACCCCTGAACTCGAACGTCGAGACATCTCCCAATCGGACGGGGCCTCCCGTCCGAAGCTGAGCAGCTCTGAGAAAGGCGAAAGCAGACGACCTGAGTTCGTGGTCTGACTCCAGGTCGAGAATCACGGAGCCTTGCTACCACGTCGTCGATCTCCGGGGATCGGGATACGTGGAGTTCGACTCGCCTCGTCCGGTGCTTGACTGTTCGCCATGCGGATCGATGAGTTCCAGGAGTTGATGGTCGCCATCTACGGCGAGCGGGACCGGGCGCGCGGCGTCGAAGCCACGGTGGCGTGGCTGACCGAAGAGCTCGGAGAGCTCGCCCGGGCCGTCCGCAAGGGCACGCCGGAGGACCAGCTCCACGAGCTGGGTGACGTCCAGGCGTGGCTGGCCTCCCTGGCGGCGCAACTCGGCCTCTCGCTCGACGAGGCGGCGCAGCGCTACGCGAACGGCTGCCCACGCTGCACGGCGTCGCCGTGCGCGTGCGCGGGGACTCCCCCGAGGCCCTGACGACGGGCCTCGACGGTCCCGCGGGACCGTCACCTGTGGATAAGCCGGTTCCGCGGAACCGCCTCTGGAGGGGGCAAAGGCACCCAGGCTGGCCATTTCGTCACTCAGCGGGTAGACATGTAAGGAATCGCCCACGAGGAGTGGTGATGGAGTCCGACGGGTACCCCGCCGAACCAGACGACAGCGCAGCGTTCACCGATCCCGGCCATGACGCCGCCGGCGGGTCGTGGCACGCCGACACCGGCGACGGGCCGCCCACCGCGCCCGGTGACGTCCCCTACGTGGAGCCGGTGGATCCGTTCCCAGAGCCGGCAGGTTCCGCGCCGGGCCCCCGCCGGTGGCCCCTGGCCCTCGGGCTTCTCACGCTCCTGCCGGTCGTGGCGGCCCTACTCGTGGCGCTCGTGTCGGCGAGGGAGGCGCGCGACGACTGGGAGCAGCGGGCGGTCGAGGCCGAGGGCGATGCCGATGAGCTCGCCGCCCAGCTGAGCGTGACCGCTCAGGACGCCGAGTCGCTCGAGGACGCCGTCCCGACACTCCGTGACGACATGGCGGCGGCCGAGGAACGCCTCGTCGCCGCGACCCGGGACCTCGAGTCCGCTCGCAGCGACTCCGGGGCGGCGGCGTTGAGGGCCATCCTCGCGACCGACGCTGCCGACAAGACGCGCCGCTGCCTCGAGGTCAGCAACGATCTCCTCCAGCGGGTCCTGGCGGCCTATGAGCGCAACACGACGCTCACGCACCTGGTGCCCCTGGCCGACGACGTCAACGCCCTGTGCGCCGTCGCCGACGAGAGCTACGCAGCCTTCTCCCGTGCCCAGGAGGACCGATCCGATGCGCAGGTGGCCGGCATCCAGTAGCAGGGCCGAGGCTAGGCCCGCCCGCTGTCAGGTGAGCTGCGCGCTGAGCCCCGCGACGGTCCAGCGCGCCGCCCGGACGATCCCGTGCTCCGCGAGGTGGAGCCGGTCCGTCGTCCGGACGGTGTAGTTCACGATGTCGCCCTCGTAGCGCAGCTCGTCGGCGTAACAGATCGGAATACTCTGCAGGCCATTGCGGGTCTGGATCCACACGATGCAGTCGCGTGCCGAGAGCGCCTCACTCCAGTCGACGACCTCGCTGCCGTTGGCGGGCGCCGCCTCCGCGTAGAGGTCGACAAGGGCGTTGCGGACCTCCTCCTCGTGGCTACCGGGACCCATCGGTGGAGGGATCACGGTGATCGGGACGGCACCGGCCGCGACGATGTCGGCCATCATCCACTCGTACATCTCGAGCCAGGCGGCGTAGAACTCGTCCGATCCATGCACGATGTTCTCGTAGCCGGGCGCCGCCAGGACCTGCTGGTAGTTCCCCGCGAACTCGAACACGACGTAGTCGGGCTCGTACTCGGCGAGGTAGCCCTGGAGGGACTCCCGCGGGGGATCGGTGAAGTTCCACATCGACAGCAGACCCCGCCCGCCGATGGCCTCGTCGACGAACTCGAAGGGGAGACCGAACGCCGCCGACTGGCTGATGATCTCGTCATCGGACTGGTCGAGCAGCGAGTCACCGAACAGGAGCACAGTCGACGTCTCGGTGCCGGCGGGAGGCTCGTAGACGGGCGGGATCGGACGTGCGATGCCGCACCCGGCGGCCACCATCAGGAGCGCAAGGGCGGGCACGAGAACGCGCGCGCCCCGACGGGTACGCGACATCGGCCTTCCGCGGGTGGCTTCGAGCACGACGCCCTCGGTGATCGGGTCTCGGAGCGCCGACAAGGCTACGGCGCTGTGCGTTCATCCGGTGGGATCGGCAGGCGCACATCCGACCTGTAGCGCGGCCTGCACGTGCGACCTCAGGCGGGGCGTGCTCCCGGTACACCGTCGGCCACCACCCAGCGAGTCCCATCGGCGATTGTGCCGTCGGGTGTCCCGGTGTCCGACACGTACCGGTATGTGACACCGAGCTCATCGGGCGCCACCTCGACGCGCATGTAGCCGCGCCGGTCGGGGTCGTAGAGGTGCACGTGGTCCTGGGTGAGGGTCGCCTGTGCGAAACCGTCGGGGAGAAGTTCGATGGCCGAGATCGAGGTCCCGACGAACTCCGAGCCCACGAGCGATGAGGTCGGGTCCTGGTAGTCGGCGCGCAGGTCGGTGACGGCGCTCGTGTGGATGTCGCCACCCACCGACACGACGTTGCCGATGCCCTCGTCGGCGACGAGACCGAGGAGGCGGTTGCGGTTGGCGATGTATCCGTCCCAGGCGTCCATGGAGAAGCCGATCGACGGGTCGTCCGGCATCCGGTCCATCTCGGCCATCACCGACGGCTGGGCCAGCACCTTCCACCGCGCGTCGGAGTCGACGAGGATCTCCTCGAGCCACTCCTCCTGCTCCTCGCCGAGCATCGACCGTGACTCGTCGAACGCGCCGTCGAGCAGCGGCCCTCCACCCGCACCCCGGGGCAGACCGCCCGCGCCCTCGCCCTCGACGACGGGCGACTTGTACTGACGAGCGTCCAGCACGGGGAGCTCGAGCAGGTCCCCGAAACGGAAGTCGCGGTAGAGCCGGAGCGACTCACCCATCGTCGGCTCCGCCCGGAGCGGCATGTGCTCCCAGAACGCCCGATAGGCCGCGGCCCGGCGCTCCGGGAACGTCTCGACGGCGTCGTCGAACAGTTTGGTGCTCACCTCGCCGGGCTCGAGGCCGGCGTAGTTGTCCTCCACCTCGTGGTCGTCCCACGTGACGATCCACGGGAAGGCGGCATGGGCGGCCTGGAGGTCGGTGTCGGTCTTGTACAGGCCGTAGTAGGAGCGGTACCCCTCGAGGCCGCGGGGGATGTCCATGCCGTGCGGACGGGCGTCGACCGACGCCTCGAGCTCGTAGATGTAGTCACCCAGGAAGACGACGACGTCGAGGTCCTCGTCGGCCATGTGGCGGTAGGCGGTGAAGTAGCCGGACTGGTAGGCGTTGCAGCTCGCCACGGCGAACGCGATCCGGTCGGGTGACGCGTCCGGTGCCGGCGCCGTTCGGGTTCTCCCCACCGGACTCTCGTGGTCGCCGACGGTGAACCGGTACCAGTAGTCCGTTGCCGGATCGAGACCGCGCACGTCGACGTGTACGGAGTGGGCAACGAGCGGTCCCGTGATCTCGCCGCCGGATGCCACGACGTCGTCGAACTTCTCGTCGGCGGCCACCTCCCACACGACCGGGACGTCGGTGTCGGGCATTCCGCCGGCCACGGGGTCGGGGGCGAGGCGGGTCCACAGCACCACGGAGTCGGGAAGCGGGTCGCCCGACGCCACGCCGAGGGTGAACGGGTCGTCGGGGAGCGCAGGTGGATCAGGAAGATCGAGCGTGGTGGTGGTGGCCGACCTCTCCTGCGAGTCCTGCGAGCCACCCGTGCACGCCACGAGGCCGACGGCGCCCAGGCCCCCGAGGAAGCCGCGCCGCGTCACCCTCATCGCGTCGCCCCCGCTGCCCACGTCGATGACCGGGTCGGTCAGCCGCCGACGATGCCGTCCTGGCCGACGACGAACCACTGGCCGCCGACACCCTGGCCGTTGGTCTCGCCGGGGCTGCTGTCACCGCTGTAGGTGTAGAGGGGTAGGCCCTTGTAGGTGACCTGGACCGAGCCGTCGGGGTTGTCGACGCTGCCGAAGTCGGCGTCGCCCCACGGCTCGGGGGCGTTGTTGCCGCTGTCGGCGAACGGCGGCCACGTGGACGCGCACGAGTCCGTGCACGTCGGCTTGCCCTCGGCCTCGTCGGGCGTGAAGGCGTAGAGCGTGAAGCCCTCACTCGTCGCCAGGATCTCCCCGAATTCCGACGAGTCGACGACCTCAACCGTCATCTCGCTGTCGGCGACGTCACCCTCGGCCGCCGTCTCGCCCGTCGTGGTCGTGTCACCGTTCGAGTTGTCGTCGCTGTCGCTGCTGCACGCGGCGAACGCGAGGACGCCGACGAGGGCCAGGATCAGGAACCGGTATCGGCGCATGTTCACTCCTCGGGATCGGGATGTCCGTGAGTGCAGGCTAGAGCGGCCGGCGAGCCCGGACACGCCGCCACGGCACACCCGGGGCTCGGGCCCGGTTCGATCTTCCGGCCGGCTACTCGGTGGGGGGCTCGGCCAGCTGGATGACGTGGAACGCAGCGCCCTGTGGGTCCACGAGCGCGCACATGCGCCCCGGCGGCGAGTCCATCGGCTCGGTGAGGGCCGTGGCTCCGTTGGCCTTCGCGGTCTCGACGGTCCCGTCGCAGTCGTCGACGGCGAAGTAGACGGCCCAGTGCGGCGGGATCCCCTCCATCGGTGGCGGCATGGCGCCGCCGACGTGCGAACCGCCGAGGGTCCACACCGTGTAGGTGAAATCGCCCATGTCCATGGCCTCGGTCCCCCAGCCGAGGAGATCGCCGTAGTACGCAACCGCCGTGTCGACGTCGGGCGTCACGAGCTCGTTCCACGTGAGCGTGCCGTGCTCGTTGACGAGCTCGGAACCGATGCCCCCCTTGGGCTGCCAGAAACAAAGAGCGGCACCGGTCGGGTCCATCGTGACGGTCATCCGCCCTGCGTCCATGACGTCGAAGGGAGGAGCCAGGACCTGTCCGCCGGCCGACGTGACCCTCCCGGCGGTGGCGTCGACGTCGTCGACGGTGACGTAGGTGTTCCACGCCGGGGGCATCCCCATGTCGGCGTGCTCCTTCTGCTGCTGGAAGATCCCCGCCACCATCTTCTGGTTCTTCATCGCCGAGGCGTACCCGCCCTCCTGGGGCCCGCTGGCGATCTCGTACTCCCATCCGAAGAGCGCTCCGTAGAAGGCCCGGGCCGCCTCGGGGTCGGTGGTCGACAGGTCGACGTACGACGGGGTACCGGCGGGGTAGCTCGTGCGTTCGGGCATGGGTGTCTCCTCGGTCGTTCGACGGCGGTCAGCGATCGACCGTCACCCAGGGTACGCGGGCGGCTCATCACCCCCAAGGCCTGACGCGTCGCGTCAGGTGATCTTCTCGAGAGTGGGCTGGTAGATCTCCATCCAGGCCTCGCTGTGGGCCCAGGGGCGGTTCTCGCCCACCCGTGTCACGACCCCCTCGTTCCATGCAGGGGCGCCGGGAAGTGCCTGCGGCGGCATGCGCGGTGTGCCGTCGTCGTTGCGCGGCGCCCACTGCCACGTCTGGTCGTCGTCGACGAGGAAGCGCGCCGACGACACGAAACCCTCGTCGTCGACGTCGACCTCCACCTCCAGGTCGGTCGCCGCCAAGCGCTCCCCGCTCGAACGCTGCACGAGGACGGACGCGAACCCGTCGACGCCCTTGAAGAAGTTCGTGACGTCCCAGCCGCCGTCCTCGTACTCGGTGGCGCCGACGACCCAGATGCCCTGGACGCCGTGGAAGAACTCGGTGATGAACCAGTCCTGTCCCGGAGCGAGGTGGTGGAAGTCCTGGAAGAAGAAACCCTCGACGGGATCACCCATCACGTCTCCGCTCGCGCGGACGCAACGCGACGTGTAGGCCATCGGCGACTCGGCGTCGAGGACGACCGACTGCATGAGGTTCCCGCGCTGCTCGCCACTCACGTCGAGCAGGCCACGGTCGCGCCAGTGTGTGTCGCCGTCCTCGCCGACGTTCAGCGTGAAGCGCTGGTCGTCGGGACCGCTCACGATGTCCCACACACCCCACCGGCCCGCGCGCTCACCGCCGAAGCAGCCGCCCCTGTAGGCGCGACTGCCCTCCTTGACGAACTCGAAGTCGCCGCCCGGCTCGGCCTTGTAGAGGAGCAGAGCGAGTGAGCTGACGGGGTTGTAGTGCTTGATGGCGGCGTAGTACGTGTCGGAGTCGTCGGCCTTGAACGAGCCGTAGAGCCACTGTGTCTGGAGTTGCATCCCGTGGAGGGGCCGGCCGGCGAACCCGAAGCTCGGTTCGTTCTCCAGGAACCCGTTGATCGTCTGCCAGCCGTACCGGCCGAACGGCCGGACCGGCTCGTCGTAGCGCACCCGTCCCATGTCGATGACTCCCGTGATCGTGTCTCTGATGGGTGTGCCCCCGCTGCATACTGGCAGACGCCCCGTTGTGCCGTCAGGCATGTGACAACCGGCACGTCCTCGCGTCGCGTCCGGGTGAGTCGTCGGGCGATCCGTGGGGGCTAATGTCCGACCGCGCCGCCGGACCACCGGATCCCGGGAGGACAGGCATGGAACGTCACACGGTCGACCTGCACGGCCACGAGCTGAGCTACACGTTCGAGGGGCAGGGGCCGGCGATCCTCCTCGTCCACGGCATGGCCGGGAGCGCCGAAACGTGGTCACCGATCGTTCCCGCGCTGGCGAGTCGCTTCACCGTCATCGCACCGGACCTCCCCGGGCACGGCCGGTCCGCCAAGACCCACAGCGACTACTCGCTCGGCGCCTTCGCCAACACGCTGCGCGACCTGCTGCTGGTGCTCGAGGCCGACCACGTCACCGTTGTCGGGCAGTCACTCGGTGGTGGGATCGCGATGCAGTTCGGCTACCAGTTCCCGGAGATGGCGGACCGTGTCGCGGTCGTGGGTGGAGGAGGCCTCGGCCGGGAACTGAGCCCGCTTCTCCGCCTGCTGACCGTCCCCGGTGCGGAGATCGCGTTCCCCGTGCTGTTCCCCGGCTTCGCCCGGTCCGCCGGTGACCGCCTCTGGGGGACTCTCCATGGCTTCGGTGTGCAGGCGCCGTTCGTCGAGGAGGTCTGGCGCGCCTACGCCTCGCTCACCGACGCCGACAACCGCCGCGCCTTCGTCCGGACACTGCGCGCCGTCGTCGATCCCGGCGGACAGTCGGTCACGGCCCTCGACAAGCTCCACATCGCCGAGGGTGTGCCCGCACTGATCGTGTGGGGCTCGAAGGACTCCATCATCCCGGTCGACCACGCCTACCGGGCGCACGAGACGCTGCCTGCGAGCAGGCTCGAGATCTTCGAGGGCTGCAACCACTTCCCGCACGCCGAGCAGCCCGAGCGCTTCGTCGAGGTGCTCACGTCCTTCATCGACGAGACCGATCCCGCGGACCACGCTCCACAGCGCCGTCGCCGGCAACTGGCCGCGGCCGAGGCCTGACCTCGCCGGCGGCCATCCCGTTCCTGCGGCCGACGGCCGGGGTCGGCGCTCGCCGTGTAGCTTTGTAGGCTGTTCGGACAAAAGCCGCGGAGGCGACATGGAAGCGACCCACCGGAGCCCCCACACCCGGGGCCGGCCGGCCCACCACCGACGCCGACTCCTCATCGCTCCCGCCGTCCTTGCGGCACTGGCGCTCCTCGCCGCGGCGTGCAACTCGGGAGGCGATTCCGACAGCACCGGGAGCTCCGACGAGAAGAGCACGCCGGCCGACCAGCCGGGCGCGACCGAGGAGTACGTCTACCCGGGCGCCACGTGGACGGAGGTCACGCCAGAGGAGGCCGACGTCGACCCTGCTGTCCTCCAGGAGATGGCGGAGCTCGCGAAGGCTGCCGGCTCCACGTGCCTCGTCGTCACACGCGACGGTGAGCTCGTCGGCGAGTGGTACTGGGACGACACCGACGCATCGACACCTCGCGAGCTCTTCTCCGCCACCAAGTCGATCACCGCGGCGCTCGTCGGGATCGCCCACGACCGCGGCGAGCTCGACATCACAGAGCCTGCGTCCGACTACATCACCGAGTGGCAGGGCACCGACAGCGAAGACGTCACGATCGAGAACCTTCTCAGCAACGACTCGGGGCGCTACTGGGACTTCACGACCGACTACATCGAGATGACCAATGCCGACGACATGACGCAGTTCGCGATCGACCTCGACCAGCAGTTCCCACCCGGCACCGAGTGGGAGTACAACAACGCGGCCATCCAGACGCTCGACGAGGTGCTCGAGCAGGCCACAGGCATGAACCCGGGCGAGTACGCCCAGCAGTACCTGTTCGGTCCCACAGGGATGGACGCCGAGTTCGGGTACGACGAGGTGGGCAACGCGGTCATGTACTTCAACGTCTCGTCGAACTGCGAGAGCCTCGCCCGCTTCGGCTACCTCTGGCTGCGCGACGGCGAGTGGGACGGCGAGCAGGTCGTGTCGTCCGAATACGTGGAGGCGTCGGTCACGCCGACACCCACGAACTCACAGTACGGCTATCTGATCTGGCTCAACCGGCCGGGCCACTGGGTCGGCGCGGGCCGTTCCGACAACACGAAGGACGAAGGCGACGGCATCCCGACCGAGGGTGTGCCCGAGGACATCTTCCGCGTCTCGGGTCTCGGCGGACAGGTGAGCGTCGGCTACCCCTCGTCGGGCATCGTGTTCTCACGGATGGGCCCCACGAGCCCGACGCCCGTTCCGGGTGTGCCCGACCCCGTGACCGAGCTCCAGAGGCTGGCCGCCGAGCTCCCGGTCGGCAACTGACGGTGGAGGCGAGTTGACCGCGACCCACCAACCCACCGACGCCCACCCTCGGCGGCCTGCGCGCCGGCGTCGCGAGCTGCTCGTTCCCGCGGCCGTCCTGGCCATGGCGCTCATCGCCACGGCCTGCAGTTCCGGGGGCGGGTCCGACAGCACGGGGAGCGACAAACAGACGACCCCGTCGGGCGAACAGGAAGCGACGACCGACGGGGAGTTCGTCTACCCGGGCGCCACGTGGACGGAGGTCACGCCGGAGGACGCCGGCGTCGACCCGGCGGTCCTCCAGGAGATGGCCGACGCCGCGGAGTCCGGCGGGTCGAGCTGTCTCGTCGTCACCCGCGACGGCGAGCTGGTCGGCGAGTGGTACTGGAGGGGCACCGACGCCTCGACGCAGGGTGAGATCTTCTCGGCGACGAAGTCGGTCACGTCCGCGCTCGTGGGGATCGCCCAGGACCAGGGCGCGCTCGACATCGACGACCGGGTGTCCGACTACGTCACCGAGTGGCAGGGCACCGACAGCGAAGACGTCACCATCCGCAACATCCTGAGCAACGACTCGGGGAGGGAGTGGGACTTCGTGACCGACTACGTGCGTATGGGGATCCAGGCGGAGGACAAGACGGAGCTCGCCGTCGATCTGGGTCAGCAGTTCCCGCCCGGCACCGAGTGGGAGTACAACAACGCGGCCATCCAGGTCCTCGACGCCGTGGTAAAGACGGCGACGGGAACCGACGTCGCCGCTTTCGCCGACGAGTACCTGTTCGGCCCCACGGGCATGGACGCCGAGATGGGCCACGACCCCGCCGGCAACACCAACGTCTTCTTCAATGCACAGATGAGCTGTCGCGATCTGGCGCGCTTCGGCTACCTCTGGTTGCGCGACGGCCAGTGGGACGGTGACACGGTCGTGTCGAGCGAGTACGTCGAGGAGTCACTCACGCCCACACCCCTCAACTCGGGCTACGGATTCCTCTTCTGGCTGAACCGGCCCGGGCACTGGGTCGAGCCGAGCACGCTGGCCGGCAAGCCCGAGGGCGACGGCGTACCGACACCGGGCGCCCCGGAGGACATGTTCTCGGCCCAGGGTCTCGGTGGGCAGGTCAGCGTCGGGTACCCGTCGTCGGGCATCGTGTTCACCCGGATGGCACCCGCCGACCTGGAGGAGGCCGCCAACAACCAGGACGCCGACGTGATACCGGAACTGATGCGCCTCGGTGGTCAACTCACCGAGGGTGGTTAGTGCTTGCCGCTCTCGGCGCCTTCGGCGCCGGGCCGCTGGGCCACGCCTCGGGCGGCGCAGGATACCTGCGCCGCTGACCCTCGGCTCAGTTCTTGCCGCTCTCGGCGCCTTCGGCGCCGGGCCGCTGGGCCACGCCTCGGGCGGCGCAGGATACCTGCGCCGCTGACCCTCGGCTCAGTCGACCTTGCGGAACGAGCGGACACCGAGGCCGAGCATGATCACGCCCATCCCGAGGACGATCACGACGTCGAGCCAGATCGGAACCGGCCAGCCGTTCAGCGTGACCGGCGGGGTGCTCGGGATCATCACCTGACGGATGGCGTCGACTCCGTAGGTGGCGGGGTTGAGGCGCGTGAGGACCGCCAGCCAGGTCGGCAGGTCGTTGAGCGGGAAGAGCGCACCCGACAGGAACAGCATCGGGTTGACGACGAGCGCCATCACCATCTGGAAGCTCTCCATGCGTTGCATGCGGCTCGCCAGCACGATGCCGAACGCCACGAGCGCGAACGACAGGACGAGCAGGAGCCCGAACACGCCGAGGATCTGCCACACGTCGAGGCTCACGTCGATGAACGGCGCCAGGATGAGGAGGATGACGCCCTGCATGACGGCGACGACACCGCCGCCGGCCGCCTTGCCGAGCACGAGGCTCGTGCGCGACACCGGCGCCACCAGCATCTCCCGCAAGAAGCCGAACTCCCGGTCCCACACGATGGAGATCGCCGAGAAGAGGCTGGAGAAGAGGACCGACATCGCCAACACGCCGGGGAAGATGAACTCCTGGTAGGTGACACCCGACGAGCTGTCGCCCACGAGTGGGTTGAGGCCGGCGCCGAGCACGATCAGGAACAGGATCGGCTGTGCGAGCCCGGAGATGATGCGGGCGGGGGAGCGCAGGAAGCGGATGAGCTCCCGGTACCAGACCATGTAGACGGTCCGTGCGTTGTGCAGGAGGCGGCCGTTGCGTGGCGATGTCGTGCGCGGGGTGTCGGCGGCGAGAACGGTGTCGGCCATCGGTCAGCGCTTCCGGAATGCCTGCACCATGGAGTTGGACTTGAGCTGCTCGGTCGCGTCGGACTCCGCGTCGCGCAGGTCCCGACCGGTGTACTTGATGAAGACGTCGTCGAGACTCGGACGGCGCACCGCGACGGACTGCACGCCGATCCCGGGAGTCTGGAAGAGTCGCGGGACGAACTTCTCACCTTCGGGCACCTGGAGGCGCAGCCCCTCCGTACAGGGCTCTCCGTCGACGCCGAGCTCGCGGGCGATCACCCGCCGGGCATCGTCCTCGTCGTCGGTGGTGATCGTGACGGTGTCGGTGCCGACGGAGGCCTTCAGGTTGTCGGGTGTGTCGATCGCGACGATGGAACCGCGGTCGATGATGGCGATGCGGTCGCAGCGCTCCGCCTCGTCCATGTAGTGCGTCGTGAGGAAGAGCGTCGTCGACTCGCGCCGGCGCAACTGGTCGACGTAGTCCCAGATGTGTGAGCGGGTCTGCGGGTCGAGGCCGATCGTCGGCTCGTCGAGGAAGAGGACCTTCGGCGCGTGGAGGAGCCCCCGGGCGATCTCGAGGCGGCGCTGCATCCCTCCGGAGTAGAAGCGCACCTGCTTGTCGACCCAGTCGGTGAGGCCCACCATCTCGAGAAGCGGCGGCATCCTCTCCTCGATCTGCTCACGGCGCAGGCCGTAGAGCACGGCGTGGAAACGCAGGTTCTCCTCGCCGGTGAGGTAGTCGTCGAGGGTGATCTCCTGGAACACGAGTCCGATGTTGGTGCGGACCTCGTCGCGCTGATCCACGACGTCGTAGCCGGCGACACGGGCCGAGCCTCCACTCGGGTTGAGCAGGGTGCACAGGATCGAGATGGACGTCGTCTTCCCGGCGCCGTTGGGACCGAGGAAACCGAACAGCTCACCGGGCTCGACGTCGAAGGAGATCCCGTCGACGGCCGTGAAGTCGCCGAATCTCCGGACGAGGCCGTCGACCTCGACGGCTTTGCGGCTGGGAGGCACGCTCTAGGGTCGCAGGACACCGAGCCGGTCGGCAAAGCGGCGTGGCGGGTCCCGGCGGACGGCCCCCTCGGAATAGCCTGCAGGCGAACCACTTCCCGAAAGGCATTCATGGGACTCATCAACCGCTCCGGTGTTCCGTCGGTGCGCCCGGCCGAGTACCGCTCCGAGCCGGCCGACACCTGGCTGCTCGACGTGCGCGAGCCCGACGAGTGGGCCGCCGGTCACGCGCCCGACGCCCACCACGTCCCGCTCGGGTCACTCGAGAGCCACCGCTTCGACCTCCCGGTCAACCTCCGGATCCTGTGCATCTGCCGGTCGGGAGGGCGCTCGGCTGAGGCAACCGCCACCCTCACGGAGTGGGGCTTCGACGCCTACAACCTCGAGGGCGGTATGCAGTCGTGGGAGGCGGAGGGCATGCCCGTGGTCACCGACGAGGGCTCCGAGGGCTCGGTGATCTGACGGGTCGGGAATACACGAGGGGAGAATGCTGTTCCCTGTGTCGACCCCCCGACAACCGACCCGAGGTCCCCGATGCCCGACATCATCAACGTCGACGACTCAACCTTCGCTGCGGAGGTCCTCGACAGCGACGTTCCCGTGATCGTGGACTTCTGGGCCGAGTGGTGCGGCCCGTGCCGCATGGTCGCCCCCGAGCTCGAGTCGCTCGCCGCCGACCGCGACGACGTGAAGGTCGTGAAGGTCGACGTCGACGCCGCACAGAACACGGCCATGAACTACCGGATCCAGAGCATCCCGACCATCGGCCTGTTCAAGGACGGGCAGATGGCCGCCGTGTCGGTCGGCGCCAAACCGCGGGCCGGAATCGAGGCCGACCTCGGACTGGGCGCCGTGGTCTGAGCGGTCCTCCCGATCCCCCCGGGCGACCCCGGACCTCCCCCGAGGGCCGGGGTCGTCTCGCGTCACCTGGGTGGGGCGTCAGGTGGGAGTGCCGATGGTCAGCGTGCCGGTCACGGAGCCGTCCGAGGACATGAGCGTGACCGTCGGCGCGTTGAACGCCGTGACGGCGAAGCCGTCGTCGGTGAGTGTGAAGTTGTCGACGAGCTCCGTGGTGGGCGTGCCGACCTCGGTCTTCTCCCCTGTCTCGATGTCCACGCTCCACAGCGTCGGCTGTGCGGTCTGGAGCACGTAGGCGGTGCCGTCGTCGCCGAAGCGGACCGACACGGGGAACCCGAAGCCGTCCGTGACGACCGTGCTCTCACCGGTCTCCACGTCGATGCGGCGCAGCGTGCCCGCACCGTCGAGACCGAAGCCCGGGCCGTAGAGGAGCCCGTCGGGACCGAACGCAAAGGCGTTCACACGGCCGAGGTCGCTGCCCACGAGGCGCGGCTCTGTGTCGCCCGTGATGTCGATCTCGTAGACCGCGTCCTCGGGAGCGTCCTTCTCCAGGCCCACGAAGAGGCGACCGTCGTCGGTGAAGGCGATCGGGTTGACGCCCACGGGGACCTCGGCGACGACCTCGACCGTGCCGTCGGGATCGATGCGACCCACCTCTCCCGCACCCAGGCCCGTGTAGTAGACGGACCCGTCGTCGGCGACGGCGACGTCGTCGGGGGAGTTGACGCCCTCGGCCGCCCCGTAGCGGGCGAGGATCGCGCCGCTCGAGGCGTCGACGCGCAGCACCTGGCTCCCGTTCAGGTCCGCGATCCAGAAGGTGCCGTCACCCGGGTCGGCGATGCCGTTCGTGCCGACCGGGGGCGTCTGGTCCGCGATCGGGTCCGGGAGGGCCGCAGCGGTGGTCGTGGTCGTCGACTCCGCCGGTTCGCTGCCGTCGCCCTCCCCGTTGCCGTCGCTGTCGCACGCCGCGGCCGTAAGGGCCAGCACCGCCACGAGAGCGCACAACGTCCGTACCCGAAACCTCGGCATCCCTGCCCCCGATGTCCGACCTGCGCTGTTCGGGCCAGTGTTCCAGAAATCGGGCCCCGGGTCCCGCCCGGGCCGGTGCCGCGCCGGCGTGCCACGATGAGCGCGTGCACGTCACGCAGTACTACCTGGACTGCCTGTCCCACGCCTCCTACCTCGTCGGCGACACGACGACGGGACGGGCCGCTGTCGTCGACCCGCAACGGGACGTCTCGGAGTACCTGCGCGACGCCGAGGCCGAGGGGCTCACGATCGAGTGGGTCCTGGAAACCCACTTCCACGCCGACTTCCTCTCGGGGCACCTCGAGCTCGCCGATGCCACCGGTGCGACGATCGGCTTCGGCGAGGCCGCGCGGGCCGACTTCGACTTCGAGCCCCTGGCCGACGGGCAACGGATCGACCTCGGCCGGGTCACTCTCGAGGTCCTCGCGACGCCCGGTCACACGCCCGAGTCGATCAGCATCGTCGTGTGGGACACCGAGCAGAGCACGGGGACGCCCTACGGCGTGCTCACCGGCGACACGCTCTTCGTCGGCGACGTCGGCCGGCCCGACCTGCTCGCGTCCTCGGGTGTGAGCGCCGACGACCTGGCGCGGCGCCTCTACCACTCACTCCACGACAAGCTCCTCATCCTCCCCGACGAGACACGTGTGTTCCCGGCGCACGGGGCGGGGTCGGCATGCGGCAAGAACCTCTCGACAGAGACGCAGTCGACGATCGGGGAGCAGAAGCGCACCAACTACGCGCTCGCGCCGATGAGCGAGGACGACTTCGTGGAGGTCGTCACGCAGGGCCAGGGCGTGGCACCGCTCTACTTCTCGTTCGCCGCCGACGCCAACAAGGCAACGCACGACCTCATGGCCGAGGCGGAACCACCACCGGCTCTCGACCTCGAAGGCGTTCTCTCGTACCAGGCGGACGGGGCAGTGGTGGTCGACACGCGGGACCAGATGGAGTTCGCGGCCGGCCACCTCCCGGGCTCGGTCAACGTCGGGCTCGGCGGGCGCTTCGCCGAGTACGCCGGCGACGTGGCGCGGCCCGGTCAGCCGATCGTCCTCGTCGGTGATCCGGGCACCGAGCTGGAGGCGAAGGTCCGCCTCGGACGTATCGGGTTCGACACGGTCGTGGGATACCTGGAGGACCCGATCCGGGCACTCGTCGAACACGCGGACCTGGCGGAGTGCAGCTCCCGGGTCACGGCCGCAGAGCTGGCGGAGCTCCTCGACGACGACGCCGATCTCCAGCTGATCGACCTCCGGAACCCCGGAGAGCTCGAGGGCGGAACCGTCCCCGCCGCGGCAACGGTGCCCCTTGCCACGCTGCTCGACGACCCGGGCGGGCTCGACCGGTCGGTTCCCACCGTCGTGTACTGCGCGGGCGGCTACCGGTCGTCCATCGCCTCGAGCGCGCTGTCGGCGCGCGGTTTCTCCGACGTCTCCGACCTCGTCGGCGGTTTCCAGGCCTGGGCCTCGGCGGACCGACCCGTCGCAGCCGCACCGACAGCGTCGTCCGACGACCCCGTCGACGCAGGCTGATCACCCGCAGCGCCGCCGGAGCGTGACACGGTGACGCCATGAACCTCCGTGGTCTCCTGGCCTCACCGCTCGGATTCCTCATCGGCCTCGTCATGGGCGCGTTGGGTGGCGGCGGTGCCGTGCTCGCGGTGCCGGCGCTCGTCTACGTGGCCGGACAGACTCCCAAGAACGCGACGGCCAGCGCCCTCCTCATCGTGATGTGCACAGCGATCGGAGGTCTTCTGGCGCACTCGCGTGACGGAAACGTGCAATGGGGTGTCGGGCTCGCCTTCGGCTCCGGTGGTGTCGTCGGAGCGCTGCTCGGCTCCGCCCTCAACACGCTGGTCGACGACGACGTGCTGCTCCTGGCGTTCTCGGGGCTGCTCCTGGTCGTGTCGGCGTCGATGTTCCGCCAGGCCCGTGACCCGAGGTTCGACCGCGAGCCCGGTGTCGTGGACGACGGCGACCCTGTACCCCACGCGCTCGCGGGCCGTCCGGGGAAGGTCGCGGAGGTCGCGGCCCTGGGCATCGGTGTGGGGGTGGTGACGGGCTTCTTCGGGGTCGGCGGCGGGTTCATCATCGTCCCGGTCCTCATGGTCGTGTTGAAGTTCCCGGTCCACCAGGCCGTGGGAACGTCGCTCCTGGTCATCTCGATCAACTCGCTCGTGTCGCTGATCGCCCGGCAGGCCTGGGGATCCATCGAGTGGTCCGTGGCGCTCCCGTTCACCGTGGCGGCGCTGCTCGGGGTCGTCACCGGCAACTGGCTCGCGAAGCGCGTGCGATCGCGTGTGCTGATCCGGGCGTTCGCCCAGCTGCTGATCGTGATCGCGCTCTACACGGCCCTCGACACGGCCCTGTCGATGTAGCGACGGTGCGGGCCGGTCCGCCCCTCAGGCGGTGGCACGGTCGCGCGCCCACGCCACCCAGTCGGCCGACAGGGCGCCGAGCGCCAGCAGCTCACCCGACCGGTGGCGCTCCGCTCCGTGGATCCGGGCGACCTCGGCGACGCTCAGGCTGGCAGTCGCCGGGGCGGTGACCCCGATCGAGTCGCCGGCGCCGATCTCGCCCTCCTCGAGCAGCCGGAGGTAGGCGCCGGGGCGCCCCGCCTCCCGGAAGCGCCTCGGGAACGACAGGTCGCCCATCCGGTGGCCCAGTTTCCAGCAGGGCACGCGGGGTTGGGCGACCTCGAACAGGGCCGTGCCGACCCGCCACCGCTCTCCGATGAGCGCCCCGGTGACGTCGACACCGCGGGTCGTGAGGTTCTCCCCCACCGACCCGGGCTCCAGCGGGCGGCCGACCTGTTCCGACCAGTACCCGAGGTCTTCGGCGGCGTAGGCGTAGGCGACACGGTCGGGGCCTCCGTGCGCGTCCCTGTCGGCCTGCGAATCGCCGGCGATCTGCACGCCGGCAACCCGCACGCGGCCCTCGACGGGCGACTTCCAGATGGCCGTGTCGGGATTCTCCCCGTCGCGCTCGACGGTGCGGACACGACCCACGTTCACCGACACGAGAATGCCTCCCACCCCACGGATCGTAGAGGCCGTGCACGGTCCGGCTCTGCCCAATACGCTGCGTCGCATGGACGCTGCGCAGGCCGCACAGCGCACGGAGCACCGAGCCGGCGGCGCCGGCGACGCCGGAACGTCGGTGCGCACACCTCTGTCCGGGCTCGTCGAGGGGATGCTCGGATCCGACCTCCCCGTGCGCATCCGCCTCTACGACGGCAGCGCCATCGGCGACCCCGACGCAGCGTGCACCGTGGTCGTGCGGTCTCCCGACGCGCTGCGCCGGATCGTGTGGGCGCCGGGTGAGCTCGGGTTCGGTCGGGCGTTCGTGGCGGGCGACATCGACGTCGAGGGTGACATCTTCGACGGGCTGGCTCTGCGCGACCGCTTCCCCAATATCCGCATCCGACCCGGCGACTGGTGGGAGGCCATCAAGTCGGTCGGGCCGTCGGGGCTGCGCCCGCTCCCCCCACCGCCCGAGGAGGCCCACCTCCACGGCAGGCTCCACTCACCTGAGCGCGACGCTGCCGCCATCGCCCACCACTACGACGTGTCGAACGACTTCTACCGACTCGTCCTGGGCCCCTCGATGACCTACTCCTGTGCCGTGTGGTCCGACCCGTCGATCGACCTGGCCGACGCCCAGGCCAACAAGTACGAGCTCATCTGCCGCAAGCTCGGCCTCGGCCCCGGCATGCGTCTCCTCGACGTGGGCTGCGGCTGGGGCGGCATGGTCAAGCACGCCGCGAAGCACCACGGCGTCACCGGTGTCGGTGTGACGTTGTCGCGCCGTCAGGCGGAGTGGGCCGAGAAGGACCTCGCCGACGCGGGACTGTCCGACAAGGTCGAGATCCGCGTCCAGGACTACCGCGACATCGCCGACGGCCCTTACGACGCCATCAGCTCCATCGGCATGTTCGAGCACGTCGGCCTGGCCCGACTCGGTACGTATTTCGAGTCGCTCTACCGGCTGCTGGCACCCGGTGGGCGCCTCCTCAACCACGGCATCAGCTCACCGCCGCGCCACAGGGAGCCGCTGCGCTACCGGCTCCGGCGCCGCCACCGCATCTCACCGTTCATCGACCATTACGTCTTCCCCGACGGTGAGCTCCACGAGGTCGGCGAGGTCACGTCCGCCATCCAGGCGACCGGTTTCGAGGTCCGCCACCTCGAGACGCTGCGGGAGCACTACGCCCTCACGCTGCGGGCGTGGGTCGCGAACCTCCAGGCGAACTGGGACGACGCCGTTGCCGAGGCGGGCGCGGCCCGCGCCCGGATCTGGCTTCTCTACATGGCGGCGTCGGCGATCAACTTCGAGGGGAACCGCACACAGGTCCACCAGATCCTCGCCACGAAGACCCCCGGCGACGACAGCCCGTCCGGAGTGAGCGTCGGCGACGCCGGCATGGCGCTCCGACCAGACTTCGGGATCTGATTGGACCCGGCGTTACCCGGCCACCTCGAGTTTGCGCGTCTTGGGGCACATCACCCGTGACCGGCCGTCACAGCGCGGACAGAGCCACCCGCCGCCGTCGGGAGAAGACCACAGCATCGCTCCACACGTCGTACAGCGTCCCTGACCCTGGGTGCACTCCCACCCCGCGAGCCGCGACGACGTCAGCGGGCAGCCGCGACCCTCACAGACAGCCCACGAGGGATCGTCGACGAGCACGTCGACCGGGCAGATCGGCACGCACTCCCGGCAGTCGTTGCAGAGCAGCGGATCGACCACGTAGGCGACACGGAAGTCGTCGCTCTGGCTGATGGCGCCCGTGGGGCACACCGTCTCGCACGCTCCACAGCCGAGGCATTCCTCGAGGACCGTGAGACTCATGGCCGACTCAGGCCAGCGCCGCGAACTCTGTCGGCACCTTCGCCGCCCGGTCGAAGATCTCCTGGAGCGTCTGGTTGTACCGGAAGAAGAGGTCACGACCCATGGGGTCGGCCGCCACGACACGCAAGGGGGTCTCGGGAAGTGACAGTGCGTTGAGCGTGTGACCGAGGTCTGCCGCACCGTGCTCGACGATGTTGGCAACCATCTCATCCCACACGGCTGCGGGCCCCTCCAGCACGCAGTCGGCGCCCCACTCCTCAGGATCGACCTCTCCGTCGCTGAAGACGTCGTAGTCCTCGAGGCGCAGGCCGTAGACGGTGTCGCCGCCGGGAGCGCCCGCGATTCGCAGAGCCAGCCGGATGTTGGCGAAACCCAGGGATTCGAGGACATCGTTGTCCTGTCGCGCCGTCGCGGCGAGCGCATCGAACCATTCGGTGGACGGAAAGTTCGGCACGGTGAGCCTCCTCAGTTGACCGCGACCGGTTGGCCGGCCTGCGCGTATGCATCGGCGCTCGTGACGCCCGCGGTGGCGGGATCGAAGCCTGTGAGCACGCCCGGGATCTTGATGCGCGACCGGCGGTCGAGCCCGGCGCGATCGCAGCGTTGGAGGTACTCGGTGATCACGCGCCCCTGGAGCATGTTCGACGCCTCGTCCCCCACGTCGGCCGCCGCGTCGGCACCACCGGCGATGATGACGGTCAGCGGCTCGACGACCTCGGGAACGGTGAAGAGGGCCGCGATGATCTCCTCACCCGCGTCGAGGTACTCGTGGAACTCCTCGGCCTTGTCGGGATCCTGCTCCAGCACGTGGCGCAGGTGCATGGTGCCGTAGGCGACATGGCGCGCCTCGTCCTGCATGCAGAGCCGGAAGATCTTCTTCTCGACGGGACTCGGCGAGATCAGCTCGCCGGCCCGGAACACCGAGAGCACCATGCCCTCACCGAGAAGGTGCATGAGAGCGGAACCCTCCTGGTAGTTCTGCGCGTCGAGCACGAGCTTCAGGAAGTACTCGGTGGTGGTCTTCGCCCGGCCGAGACCGCCGCCCTTCGCCAACGCCCGCTTCCTGAACACCTCGGTGTGGCGCGCCTCGTCCATGATCTGGCTCGCCAGGAACATTTTGGTCTCGACGAAGTCGTGGTTGATCTGCCACATCCACTTGGCGGGGAAGTCGGAGGCGATCATCTCGACCTCGGAGAGGAACGTCGAGAACTGACACATCGCGTGCTCGATGTCGGGATCGAGATCGGGGATCTCGCTCCACGGGATGTCGCGGGTCGCCGACCACTGACGGCTGACGCCCTCCTCGTAGAGGTCCATGACGTTCTCGGCCCAGACCTCGTCCTTGGTGTTGATCGTGTAGCCCATGTCGGGCAGGTCGGCGTCGCGTTCGGATCCGCGTGGCGCCATGGTGCGCATGGGAGCGGTCTCGGGTATGTCGCCGTACTGGCCGACCGCGATGTCTCGCATCGTGAGCCCGATGCGCGACGGCACGACCTCGCCGTCCACCTCGTGGTTCCACTTGCGCAGCCAGTCGAGGTCCAGCTCACCCTGTTGGACCCGCTCCACGTAGCTCCAGTCGATGACCGGCTTGCCCATCGCCCACCTCCACCGTCGTCCACGGACACCGTCACTGAGACAATGGACCCCACTTTGTCTCATGGCTAGGGCCGAAGGTCCCGAGACGTGGCACCGGACGTTCTGTACGGGATCCGGGGTCAGCCCGTGAGCGCCCGGGCGATGACCGTGCGCTGGATCTCGTTGGTGCCCTCCCAGATCTGGTACACCTTGGCGTCCCGGTACCACTTCTCGACAGGGTGATCGCGCATGTACCCGTGCCCACCGAGGATCTGGACCGCATCCCGGGTCACCGCCACCGCGGCGTCGGCCGCATAGCACTTCGCCATGGATCCCTCGGCGCGGTCCAGTGGCGCTCCGGTGTCGACCATCCAGCCCGCGCGCCACACCAGCAGGCGTGCCGCGTCGACGCCCATCGCCATGTCCGCGAGCAACGACGCGACCGCCTGGTGATCGGCGATCCTGCGGCCGAACGACTCCCGTTGTTGCGCATGATCGAGCGCGTACTCGAAAGCGGCGCGCGCCAGTCCGACCGCGGCCGCGGCGAAGGTCATGCGCGAGTACTGGAGCAGCATCAGCGGGTTGGCGTCGCTGCGATCTCCGCTCTCACCGGTCGCCCCACCGGTCGACTCCCCTCCCGGCTCCCCGCCGAGCCGATTCTCCAGCGGAACGCGGCAGTCGGAGAGCACCACCTCGGCGGTGTGTGACGCACGTACACCGAGCTTGCGTTCGACCTTGCCCATCCTCAGGCCGGGATTTCCCTGTTCGACGATGAACGCCGCCATGTGTGGCCACCCTCCGCCCGGACGTGCCACCGCGAAGACGATGTGGAGATCGGCGATCCCTCCGTTGGTGATGAAACACTTCGTGCCGTCCAGCACGTACTCGTCGCCCTCCCGGCGGAACGTCGTGCGCATCGCCGCGACGTCGGACCCGCCGTGGGGCTCGGTGATGCACAGGGCGCCGAGCCTCACGGTGTCGGGGTCGCAGAACCGGGGGATGAACCGCGCGTGCTGTTCGGGCGTGCCGAATGCCAGAATCGGCCCGGCCGCGTAGATCGAGGAGCCGATCGTCGTGGCGATCGCCGCGCAGCCCCAGGCCAGCTCCTCCATCACGACGAAGTTCGTCGTCCCGACCAGGCCGCCGGGAACGCCGCCTCCGCCGTAGGCCTCGGGGAGCCCGAACGAGAGGAGCCCGATCTCGTTCGCCCGCCGGAGCACCGGCCACGGCACCTCCTCGACCTCGTCGTAGTGGGCCGCGACCGGGCGGATCTCGTTCACGGCGAAGTCCCGCGCCAGGCGGCGTATGTCGTCCTGGTCCGGCGTGAGTGCGCAGTCGACCACCGGCCGCTACTCCCGCCGATCCGGTGCCGACGGCCTACACGTCGGGACGGGCGATGACCGGGAGATCGCGCGCCGGTTCACGACGCGTCGTCGGCGTCGGCCTCGCTGGAGGGCCCTTCGAGCCGGGCGCGCTCCTCGTCGAGTGACGCGTCGGCGAGCGCGCGGGCCAGGCGCAGGTGGAGCGCACCCGACGCGAACGCGAGCGGTACGCCCACCAGCCGAGCGCGACGTGACGCACCGGGGCTCACGAGCGAGACGACACCGTCGGCCATGTCGATGAGCGCACTCATGCCGACCCAGTTCTCGGGCCGGCTGCCGTCCTTGATCGACATGACCGTGGCCGCGCCGATCACGAAGTCGCGGATCCCGACCAGGCGCCCCAGGGCCCTCGTACCCGCGCTCACATCGTCGGTCAGCATCGCCCGGGCGACCAGGCCCGGGAACACCACCGCGGCGAGGCCGAGGCCGAGGCGCCCCCGGGCAGCGAGAAGCGCTATCCGCTGCGCGTCGAAGCGGTCCGGGGAGGTCGTGTCGTCCATGGGGGGCATCCTGCCACCGCCGCCGTCCTCGCGCCGCTTCGATGCGCCGCGAGGCTGGATCCGTCCGTCGTTCTCGTGGTAACAGGGGAATCGCCGCCGTGTGCACCTCCCCGGCGTCGGCGCCGTGCCTCCGCACCGGACGGATCCCCCGGAAACACGCGGATCGCCACGAGGTTGACACGATGAGCCATCTGACCTATTGTCCGATTTGTAGTAGCCACGTAGAGTGGCGACAGAAGCTCCGCCGAATCGCGCGGAGACCCGTCGAGCGACACATCCTTGAGACGGCGCCCGGCAGGGCGTGTGGAGGCTCCCCATGAAGGCGCGACGCACACTCAGGCGGGCGACCGTTCTCGGAGTGCTCGTGGCGATGGTCATCGGGGTCACGGCGCTGCCCGTCGGAGCCGAGAGCGAAACGCCGGCAGAGGTGAAGCAGCGCATCGAGGGTGAGATCCGCGACACGCTCGGGCAGGTCCTGAACATCGCCGACGGCCTCCAAGGCCAGGCCCAGGACGACCTCAACGCCGCCGTCGGTCAGCTCGCGACCGGCGACATCGGTGGCGCACAGGAGACCCTGAAGGACTTCGGCCACCAGGCCGAGTGCACCGCCATCGAGGCCAAGACCCGCTACTTCGGGTACAACAACAACGCCATCACGTACGACATCGGTGCGGGCGAGGCCTACTCGACGATCGTCGTACCGAACGCGTCCGACGGCACACCCTGCCAGTTCGCGGCGCCCGTCGACCTCGTCACCGTCTCCTGGGGTCTCTACATGAGCCAGTGGGGCGTCCTCCCGCAGTGGGAAGAGGACACCAGCGCCGTGACCGTCACGGGCAGTGGCACCTACAACATGACCGTCGGGCTTCCCGGGCCCACGGCCGACCCCGCCGCACTCGAGGCCGCTCAGGACCTCATCCTCGACGGTGAGTCGGGTGAGCACCTCGGCGCCGCGGCCGGGCCGCTCGACGGAATCGCCGACGGCATCAACGACATCATCGGTGACCTCATCAGTTCCCTCACGCCCGAACAGATCAGCGGAATCCTCGACTTCATCTGCCCCTTCCAGGTCGACACCTTCCAGGGATCGGCGGCCGACGTCCCGGCAACGCTCGGGGGAGGCTTCGGGACCACCAACCTCACCGACCCGAACTTCCCGGTCACCCGCATGGTCGACGGCATCGTCGTCGAGACCCCCGAGCTCGCCGCTGCTGGTCGTGACTCGGGAACTGCAGCGGCCCGGACGCTCGGAGCGTCGGCCGAGGGCGGTGGACTCGACCTGGGTGCGATCGATCTCGGAAGCCTCGACCTCGAGGTGCTCTGCGTCGACCCCGAGCCCCCCGACGTGGGCGGTACGGGTGACGAGAACGTTCCCGCGTCGACGGGAACCGGCACCGATTCGGGCGTCGACGTGGCGGGTGCCACCGAGGCGCTTCCCCGTACCGGCTCCAACGCCCCGGGCGAAGCCGGCGTGGGTCTCGCGCTGATCGTGGCGGGCTGGCTGGTGCTCACCGGCAACGCCCTCAGTCGGATCCGCAGGAACCGGCTCGAAGCCTGACCGGCAACCAGGAGGCACAAGACGATGACCGTGAACCGAAGGGGCCGGCGGCTGGTGATGCTGTCCGCCCTCGTCGTTTCCCTCACCCTGACGTTCGCCGCCGTCCCGGCCGGAGCGGCAACACCTGAGGACCTGAACGACCGCACCGAGGCCGACATCCGCAACGCTCTCGGCCAGGTCGGCGCCATCGTCGACGGTCTCAAGGGTCAGGCGAAGAACGACGTCAACGCAGCGGTCGCCCAGCTCGCTGCAGGCAACGCGAGCGGTGCTCAGGAGATCCTGCACGACCTCGGCACCGAAGCCGAGTGCGCCGCCATCGAGGCCGCCACCCGCTACGTCGGCTTCGACCCCGACGCCATCACCGTCGACGTGCCGTCCGGCCAGGCCTACGCCACGATCGACGTGCAGAACGCCTCCGACGGCACACCCTGCCAGTTCAAGGCTCCCGTCAGCTTCTTCACCGTCTCCTACGGGATCACCATGGGCGGCTGGGGCGTGTTCGGCCAGTGGAGGCACGACACCGACGAGGTCGCCGTCACCGGTAGCGGCAGCTACACGATGGCGGTTGGCCTCCCCCGACCGAACGCCGACCCCGCCGCTTTCGAGGCAGCGGCCGACGTCACCATCAACGGCGCGCCCGGCGAGCCGCTGAGCGACCCTGCGACGGGTGTGCTGAATGTTGCAGCTGACGGCCTCACCGGCGTCCTCGGCGACTTCGTCGGTTCCCTCTCGCCCGCACAGATCTCCGGGCTCCTCGACTTCATCTGCCCCGCCCAGGTCGACGTGGGCCTGGGCAGCGCGGCCGACGTTCCTCAGACGCTCGCAGGGGGCTACGCCAACATCGACATGCCCACTCCCGACATGTCGGTCCTGGATGTCGTCGACGGCGTCTTCGTGGACCCGGCGGCGATCAACGCAGCCGGTCGTGGCCCGGGCCAGGCTGCAGCCAAGTCGCTCGGTGCATCGGCCACCGGCGGCGGGCTCGATCTCGGCGGTCTCGATCTCGCAACACTCGATCTCGGAGGGCTCTTCGCGGCTCTCTGCACCAATCCGGAGCCTCCGACCGATGTCGCCGGCATCCAGATCGAGAACGCCGGCACGCCGACGGATACCGGCGTCGACGTTCTTGGTGTTCAGACGATCCCGCGCACGGGGTCCAACGCCCCCGGCCTCACCACCGTCGGCATCGCGTTGATCGTGGCGGGCTGGTTGGTCCTCACGGGCAACGCGATCAGCCGTGCCCGCAACCGTCGGCTGAACCGGGCCTGACCGGGGCTCTCAGCTCTGAGCGAACTGGCGGACGTCGTCCTGCTTGGCGGCGACGGCCTCGGCGGCCTCGGCGAGCGCCACTTTCTCCGTGTCGTCGAGGTCCAGCTCCACGATCTCGGCGACGCCGCCCGTACCCAGCCTGGCCACGACACCCAGGTAGGCGTCGCTGATGCCGTACTCGCCGTCGAGCCACGCGCAGACGGGCATGACCTCACCGGAGTCGGTGGCGATGGCCTCGACCATCTTCGCGGCGGCGCTCGACGGGGCGTAGTACGCGCTGCCGGTCTTGAGGTAGCCGACGATCTCCGCACCGCCGTCACGCGTGCGTTGGACGAGTTCGTCGACGGCCGGGGCGTCGGCCACCTCACGGAGAGGCTTCCCCTCGACGGTCACGAGGCTGGGGACCGGGACCATGGTGTCGCCGTGGCTTCCGAGCGTCACGGCCTCGACAGCCGACGGTGAGACGCCGAAGTGTTCGGCGACGAAGTGCTTGAACCGGGCGGTGTCGAGCAGTCCCGCCTGGCCCATGACGCGTGCGTGCGGAAACCCACTGACGAGGGAGGTGAGCATCGTCATCTCGTCGAGTGGGTTCGACACGACGACGATCACAGCGTCGGGTGATTCTGCAACGAACTTCTCGGTGACCTCCCGCACGATCCCGGCGTTGACCTCGAGGAGGTCCATGCGGCTCATGCCGGGCTTGCGCGGCAGCCCGGCGGTGATGACGCAGATGTCGGAGGCGGCGGTCTCGTCGTATCCGTTGGTGCCCACGATGCGGGTCTCGAAGCCCTCGATGGAGCGGCTCTGCATCATGTCGAGAGCGAGACCCTGGGGCTTGCCCTCGATGATGTCGACCATCACGACCTCGTCGGCGTAGCCGGCCTCGGCGATGCGCTGGACTGTGGTGGAGCCGTAGAAGCCGGCGCCGACAACGGTGACCTTCATGGGTTCTGTGACCTCCGCGGCATGGTTCGGTAGTGAACCTACCCCGGGCCCCCGGCGGCGCTCCTACCGACGCTACGGGAACTCAGGACGACACACGGAGCAGAACGTGGCGTGCCTCGGTGAGCTCGGCGATCCGGTCGGCCGCGCCGGCGTCTGCCGCCCCGTGGTCGGGATGCGCCGCCCGCAGGAGCTCGCGGAACTGCCGCTGCACGACGGCCCGCTGGATGTCGTCACCCGGTCCCAGGTCGAGTGTCTCCAGCGCCCACCGCGTCTCGGTGGGCACTCCCTTCCAGGAGTCGTGCCCGTTACGCGGCGCCGAACCGGCCCGTGCGCCCGGCGGCGCGGGACGCGCCACGGGGAGGCCGTGCAGGAGTCGGCGCTCCACCATGCCCGGAGGAGGCGTCCACTCGAGCCCGAGTGCCCTCCCGAGAGCCCCGAGTGCCTTCCGTCGCGGCGCGGAGGGCATGGCGGCAGCGGCCATGACCGCCCCCAGGATCTGGGGTGTCGCCCGTCCGTGCACGTCGAGCTCGAGCACCCGGGTCCCGTACTCCTCGACGACGCGGTGACGCGAACGGTCCAGCCCGTGGACGTCGGTCTGGAGCCGGTAGCGGAGCGCGATCGACGGGACCGACAACCCGTCGCGGGCCTCCGTGAGGAGGTCGGGCAACGCCTCGGCACGCTCCTCGTCGAGCAACGGGGCGAACTCCGCGACCACCGCCTGGAGCAGCACGAGCCCGTGGGCCGCTCCACCGAACGGCAGGTAGCTGTCCTCGACCGCCACCCGCCGCGTCGGCATGTGGCGCCGGGTGTGGCGGACGTTCAGTTCCGCGAGCACCCGGTCGCCCGCCCGCCTACAACCGGTCGATGATGGCCGCGGCGAACTCCGACGTCTTCACGAGTGTGGCTCCCTCGGTGAGACGGGCGAAGTCGTAGGTGACGATCTTGTCGGCGATCGTCGCCTCGAGCGCACGCACGATGTCGTCGGCCGCCTCCTGCCACCCCAGGTGCTCGAGCATGAGCACCCCGCTCAACAGAAGCGACCCCGGGTTCACCTTGTCCTGGCCCGCGTACTTGGGCGCCGTACCGTGGGTCGCCTCGAAGATGCCGTGCCCGCTCTCGTAGTTGATGTTGCCGCCCGGCGCGATCCCGATCCCGCCGACCTGTGCGGCGAGGGCGTCGGAGAGGTAGTCACCGTTGAGGTTCATCGTGGCGATCACGTCGAACTCCGCGGGCCGCGTGAGCACCTGCTGGAGCGTGATGTCGGCGATGGTGTCCTTCACGAGGATCCTGTCGCCCGGCTCGCCGTTGCAGTCGTCCCAGCCGACGGCCCGGTCGGCGAACTCCTCGCGCACGAGGTCGTAGCCCCACTGTCGGAAGGCTCCCTCGGTGAACTTCATGATGTTGCCCTTGTGCACGAGTGTCACCGACTCGCGTCCGTGGTCGATCGCGTAGTTGATGGCGGCGCGCACGAGGCGCTTCGAGCCCGTCACTGAAATCGGTTTGATGCCGATTCCCGAGTCGCGCCGCAGCTCGATGTCGAACTCGTCCCCGAGGAAGTCGATGAGCTTGGCCGCTTCAGGTGTTCCGCACTCGAACTCGACACCCGAGTAGACGTCTTCGGTGTTCTCGCGGAAGATCACCATGTCGACCAGTTCGGGAGACTTCACCGGCGACGGCACGCCCTTGAACCAGCGGACGGGGCGGAGGCACACGTAGAGGTCGAGGATCTGGCGCAGAGCCACGTTGAGGGAGCGGAACCCGCCACCCACCGGGGTCGTGAGAGGCCCCTTGATGCCGATGAGATGGTCGCGGAAGGCCTCGACGGTCTCGGTGGGGAGCCAGTCGCCGGTCTCGTCGAAGGCCGCCTGGCCGGCGAGGACCTCCTTCCAGTGGAAGGCCTTCTCGCCGTCGTACGCCTTTTTCACGGCTGCGTCGAGGACGTCCTGTGCCGCAGGCCAGATGTCGACGCCGGTCCCGTCCCCCCGGATGAACGGGACGATCGGGTCGTCGGGAACCTGGAGAACCGAGTCGTCGTCGAGGTGGATCTTCTCGGGCATGGTCTCCTCCGGCAGCCGGGCGATCGCGATGGGGGTGGACCCGTCATCGTAGGGGAGCCCCGTTTGGCGCCGCCCATCGCCCCGGCCGGCGATCCGAGCGTGTACGCCTCGACGGGCCTCTCAGCGGACGAGCGCCACGAGCCCGAGGGTCACGAGGTAGACGGCCACGAGCACGCCGACCAGCGCCCAGAGTGTGGCCCGGGAGAAGGCCCGCGGCTGTCCGGGGCCGAACCGGGCGTCCATGCGGCACTCCGGGCAGCGGATGTCGGCCGCCGGGACCATCGTGCCGCACAGTGCGCACGTCGAGGGCGCTCCGGGAATTTCCGGCGCGCCGTCGTCGGGCGCGCCCGCGTCGGATGCGCGGAACTCGGCCGTCACTGCCGCGCAGCCCGGCGCTCGGCACGCTCCACGGTGTTGCGCAGCAGCATCGCGATCGTCATCGGCCCGACCCCGCCGGGAACCGGTGCGAGCCATCCGGCCACGTCGGCGACCTCCGGTGCGACGTCGCCGGCGATCCCGTCGTCGGTGCGCGAGATGCCGATGTCGACGACCGCCGCTCCCGGCTTGACCATGTCGGCGGTGATCATCCCCGGTTTGCCGGCGGCCGCCACGAGGATGTCGGCGCTACGCGTGTGGTCGGGCAGCCCTGTGGTACCGGTGTGGCACTGCGTGACCGTGGCGTTGCCGCCATCCTCCTTGAGCGACAGCAACATCGCCAGCGGTCGGCCCGCCGTGGGGCCACGACCGACGATCACGACGTGGCGGCCGGCGATGGGGACGTTGTTGCGCTCGAGCAGCGCCACGACCCCGAGCGGCGTGCACGGTCGCGGCTTGTCGCGGGCCCCCAACGCGAGGTGACCGAGGTTGGTGGGATGCAGCCCGTCGGCGTCCTTGTCGGGGTCGACCGCCTCGATGAGCACTCCGTAGTCGAGATGGTCGGGCACGGGATACTGGATGAGGTAGCCGTCGATCGCCGGGTCCTCGTTGAGGCGGTTGATGACGCCCAGGACCGTGGCCGTCGACACGTCGGCGCCATGGTCCTCGCGCACACTGGTGATGCCGACGTCGGCACACGCCTTGTGCTTGTTGCGGACGTAGACCGTCGACGAGGGGTCGTCGCCGATGAGCACCGTGGCGAGCCCCGGTGTGACGTTCTGCTCGGCGAGCTTGGCGACCCGCTCCTTCAACTCCTCGCGGATCGCCGCCGACGCCACCTTACCGTCGAGTTTCGTCGCCCCCACCCGCTCCCCCTTCTTGCTTGCCTGTTTTGATGCGTCCGTGAGGTTCGCTATGCGAACCTCACGGACGCATCAAAACAAAGATCAGTGCCGGAAGTGTCGCGCTCCGGTGAACACCATGGCGATTCCGTGCTCGTCGGCGGCCTCCACGACCTCGTCGTCCCGCATCGAGCCGCCGGGCTGGATCACGGCGCTCACCCCGGCCTCGGCGGCGGCGTCGATGCCGTCACGGAACGGGAAGAAGGCGTCGCTGGCCGCCACACCGCCCTCGGCGCGGCCGCCGGCCTTCTTCGCGGCGATCTCGGTGGAGTGGACCCTGCTCTGCTGACCGGCGCCGATGCCGAAGGCCTGGCCGTCCTTGGCCAGCACGATGGCGTTGGAGCCCGTCGCCGCACAGACCTGCCAGGCGAAGACGAGGTCACGCCAGTGGCCCTCGGAGGGCGACGCCTTGGTCGCCACGGTCCACTCGCCTCGGTCGGTCGACACGCAGTCGGGCTGCTGCACGAGCATCCCTGCCTCGAGCGCCTTCACCTGGAGACCGGACACGCCGGGCACCGGAGCCTCCAGCACGCGCAGGTTCTTCCTGGCGGCGAGCACCTCGAGTGCTCCCTCGGCGTATGAGGGTGCGATCACGACCTCGGTGAAGACACCGGCGATGGCCTCGGCCGTCGGAACGTCGAGTTCGCGGTTCAGTGCCACGACGCCGCCGAAGGCGCTGAGGTCGTCGCAGGCGAACGCACGGCGGTAGGCCTCCGCGGGCTCGTCGGCCAGGGCGACACCACACGGGTTGGCGTGTTTCACGACGACACACGCCGTGTCGTCGAACTCGTGCACCAGCGACCACGACGCGTCGGCGTCGAGGTAGTTGATGTAGCTCATCTCCTTGCCGCCGTGCTGCACGATCCGCTCGGGCCACCCCGGCGGAACGTTGCGCTCGGTGTAGCGGGCGGCCTCCTGGTGCGGGTTCTCGCCGTAGCGCAGCACGTCGGCACGCTCGAGCGGGATCACGAGATGCCTCGGGAGTGTCTCCTCGCGCTGGAGCCAGCCGACGATCGCCGCGTCGTACGACGCGGTGAGGGCGAACGCCTCGAGCGCCAGCTCCTCACGGGTGTCGGCGCCGAGGGTCGCCTCGTGGGCGCGCATCTCGGCGATGACACCCTCGTACTGGTCGGGACGGGTCACGACCGCCACCGAGCCGTGGTTCTTCGCCGCGGCGCGCACCATCGCAGGCCCACCGATGTCGATCGTCTCGATACCCGGCTTCTCCACGAACGGGTAGAGGTTGACCACGACGAGGTCGATGGGAGCGATCTCCTGACTCTCCAGGTCGGCACGATGCGACTTCTTGTCGCGATCCGCGAGGATCCCGCCGTGAATCCGCGGGTGCAGCGTCTTCACGCGACCGTCGAGCATCTCGGGGGCGCCCGTGACGGATTCGACCGCTGTCACCGGAACGCCGGCGTCGGCCAGCGCCTTGGATGTACCCCCTGAACTCACGAGCACGACGCCCATCTCGGACAGCGAGCGGGCGAAGGGCACCAGCCCGTCCTTGTCGGACACCGACAGCAGCGCCCGTTCGATTCTCCGTCTCGTCAACTCAGCTCTCTCCTCGGTGTCGTCGTTCGTACGTCCGCGTGGGAGCCCCTACCGGCTCGAATCGTCGAACCCGGTCGTCCCCTCGGCGACGACCCGGGCGAGCACCTCGGGGTAGAGACGCCGCTCCACCTCCTTGATGCGCTCGTGCAGCACGTCGGTTGTGTCGTCGTCGAGAACCTCCACGGCCTCCTGGGCGAGGATCGGGCCGGCGTCGACCTCGGGGATCGCGATGTGGATCGTGCACCCGGTGACCTTCACCCCCGCCTCGAGCGCGTCCTCCACGGCACGCGCCCCCCGGAACGCCGGCAGCAGGCTGGGGTGCGTGTTGAGGACCCTCCCGGCGAACACGTCGAAGATCGGTTTCTCCAGGATCGTCATGAAGCCGGCCATGGCGACGAGATCGACCTCGTACTCTCCCAGTGCGTCGACGACGGCGTCGGTGAAAGCCAGTCGGTCGGGGAGGTGTGCCGCCCGGTCGACCACGGCGGTGTCCACACCGGCCCGCTCGGCCCGCACCAGGGCCCCGGCCCCCGGCCGGTCGGCCAGGACCACGGTGACGGGGAGGTCGGCGTCGAGGATCGCCTGGAGGTTCGTCCCTCCGCCCGATGCCAAGACGCCGATGCGCACTTTGGCAACCTAGCGCACGCCGCCCGCTGCCCTTGTGTGCCGGGAAACGGCCAGAAATCGGAGGATCCTTGCGCTCCGCGGGGATTTCTGATCGTATGCTGGGCGCCGGCCGGGCCAGCGAGGCCCCCACCAAGACGAGCAAGGAGAGGCCTCAATGGACAAGATCAAGGAGCTCAAGCCGGGAGAGATGGTGATCGGCGTCGCCGGGATCGTGCTCTTCCTGGATTCGTTCCTCTCGTGGTACAGCGTCGACTTCGGCTTCGGCAGCTACACGCGCAACGGATGGCAGGCGCCGAGTTCGTTCCTCAGCATTCTCGCCATCCTCATCGGCATCGCGCTCGTGGCACTGCTCGTGATCCGCACCTTCACCGAGGTGGAGCTCCCGGACCGGTTGGGGCCCCTCACGTGGGAGCAGGTGTACACGATCGGTGGTGCGGCGGCGTTCGTCCTGGTGCTCATCAAGTGGCTCGGCAACACCGACTACACAGCCTTCGGGCTCTACCTCGGTCTGCTGTGCACCGCCGGGCTCGCCGCGGGCGGGTTCATGGCCATGCAGGGCATCGGCGAGACGGGCGACGCCGGTGGCACCGGGGGAACACCGCCTCCTCCACCCCCCAGCGCCTGAGCGCCGGGGCCGCACCGGCCCCATCAACGACTGACCGGGAGGGCCCCGCTACGGCGGGGCCTTTTCGCGTCCCGTGACGGCGCTGAGTGGGTATCCACCACCGACGTTGGTCGGATTGCGAAGATCGTGCGGACTGAGACCCCGTCGAGGAGACCACCGTGACCGACCCGACACAACCGGGGAGCCTTCCCTACGACAGCGCTCCCGACGACGGCAACGGCCCGGGCGACGTACCGCCCACCGGCGGCGACACGGGCGGGGCCGATTCGGGATCGACCGGCTACCTGGGGTGGCGCGCACACCTGCGGCCCGTGCCCTCGCTCACGAGCGCCCTCGGCGCCGCCGGTGGGCTCCTGGCGGTCATCGGCGTGCTCGCACTCGCGACCGACCAGTCGGACCTCACCACGAGCGGTGAGCCGTCGGGCACGATCGGAGCGGCGTTCTGCGCCCTCGTGGTCCTCGCCGGGCTCGTGGCCGTCTATTTCGGCAACGAACCGGTGCGCGCCGGAGCGGTCACGGCCATCGTCGTGGCCGTTCCGGCCTTCTGGATCTTCCTCCTCGCCGTCGGAGCCACGAGCGACCCGACGACGTCCATCGAGATCCTCACCCTGCTCAGCTGGGGCGCCCTCTACGCCGTGCCACCCACCAGGGGCCGCACCGTGTTCCTCGTGGTCACCCTCGCGCTCTTCTGGGTCTTCGCGGTCGATCAGGTCACTGACAACGGGGCGTCCTTCGGCCTCGACGATTCCAGGTCGGAACAGGCGCCCACCAACGTCGGCTCGGCTCCCTTCATCCCGGTGGGATTCGACGAGGACGAGCCCCAGAACTACGGGGACGACTCCTACCTCGACGGCCTCTACGACGACTGCGAGGCAGGCGACGACACCGCCTGCGACGACCTCTACTACGAGTCACCCATCGGCTCGGAGTACGAGGACTTCGGTCAGACGTGCGGGGACCGGGACCCGGGTGCTTTCGGAGGCGAGTGCGCGACCGGCTCCAACGTCGGGCCTGATGTCGGACCCGACATCGACGGTGGTCCCGACAGCGACTTCGACAGCGACTTTGGCAACGGCGTCGACAACGGCGTCGACGACGAGCCGATTCCGTTCCCCCCGGAGGGCGACGTCATCGACGAGCCGTTCGTCGGTGACCTCGACTTCTTCCTCACCGGCAGCACCGACCAGGACCGGGGCCCCGGGATCGCGTCGCTCGTGATCGGACTCGTGTACCTCGCCGCGGCCTTCGGACTCGACCGCCGGCACTTCTCCGGGGCAGCCACGCCGTTCCTCGTCATCGGGCTGTTCGCCACCGTGTTCGGCTCTTACATCGTGGCTGCCGAGGCATGGTGGCTCGTGGGTCTCATGGTCGCCGCCACGGGAGCAGCCGGCGTGTTCATCGCCACGCTCAACCAGCGCCGCGGCTCCGCATGGCTGGGGCTCGTGATCGTTGTCGTCGGTGTTCTCACCTTCGTCGGCGATCTCTTCGAGAGTTCCGAGTCCGTGACGGGCTTCGGGCTCGTCACCGCCGCGCTGGGCATGGTCCTGATCGCCGCGGCGGCGGTCCTGGCCGCCCAGGGGATCCTGCGCGACCCCGAGACCGAGGACGAGGTCGAGGAGTTCACGAGGACGGGCACGTTCACCCGCCGCGAGCCCCCACCACCACCCGAGCCTCCGGCACCGCCCGCGACGCCGACCCCGCCGTCTCCACCGACGACGCCGCCGGCGTCGCCCGGGCCACCACCTGCACCGCCGCCTCCGGGCACGTAGCCCGAGCGCCGCGCCGTGCCCCGGTTCACGACGATCTCCGGTTCCCACGCGGTCGTGACCGGTGGCTCGAGTGGCATCGGGCTCGCCACGGCCCGGCTCCTTGCGGAACGCGGAGCGCGCGTCTCACTGATCGCCCGGCGCCCGGAGCAGCTGGAGTCCGCCGCAGCAGAGTTACGGCATGCCGGGGGAGACATCCTCACCGCCCCGGCCGACGTCGCCGACCCCGACGCTCTCGGTGCCGCCATCGACGGTTCAATCGCCGAGATGGGCCCGTGCGACATCCTCGTGGCCTCTGCCGGAGTGTCACGCCCCGGCCACTTCGTGCAGCTCGAGGTGGCGACGTTCCGCCGGCTCATGGACGTCAACTACTTCGGGACACTCCACGCCGTCCGGGCCGTAGTCCCGTCGATGGTGGCGCGTGGGAGAGGAAGCGTCGTCGGCGTGTCGTCGGCGGCGGGGCTCATCGGCGTCTTCGGATTCACCGCCTACGCCCCGACGAAGTTCGCCGTGCGGGGGCTGCTGGAGTCCCTACGGGGCGAGCTGGCGCCCCACGGAGTCCACGTCGGCTGCGTGTACCCGCCCGACGTCGACACGCCGATGCTCACAGCAGAGGAGCAGTTCAAGCCCGAGGAGACGAAGGCCATCTCGGGTGCCATCGAACCCATCTCCGCCGACCAGGTCGCCCGCGCGACCGTGCGCGGCATCGAACGCGGCACCTTCTCGATCGCACCCGACTGGCGGACCCGGCTGCTCGCGCGCACCTCCAGCCTCGCCCCCGAGGCGTTCGCCATGCTGTTCGACCGGACCGTCCGCCGCTCGCGTACCTCCTCGATGGGTCAATGAGGTTCGCATATGACACCTCATTGACCCATCGGCGAGACCAGGGGTCGGCGACGGCGCTTGTGCGCTGAGGCTCTCCTCTCGGGTTTCGATTCGCCGGGTAACATGTCCCTGTATAGGACCTATCGGCGATTCGAGCGCTGTGAGGACGATGAGCAGTACCACCGATGGACCAGTAGTCAACTACTGCACAGACTGCGGAGAGACTCTTTCCCGAGGCGCGCGCTTCTGCGCTGCGTGCGGTACAGCGGTTTCCAGCGGCGATGAGCGGCCCGTACGGCCGCTGTCGAAAACCCACCTGGACCCGCCGAGCCGTGACATCCCCGACAACACCACGTTCGCCGTCGTGTCGCTGTTCCTGTTCCTGCCGACGGGAATCTTGGCGCTGGTACACGCAAACAACGCCAACAACGCCCGGAGGGACGGTGACTATTCACGGGCGAGAATGGAGGCCGAGGAGGCGAAGAGGTGGTGCCGGATGTCCGTGTGGATCTCCGTCATCTCGATCGTCTTCGTGATCATCGTGATCGGTGCCGCTCTCGGCAGTATGTCCGCCGACCGCGATGACCGCATCGACGTCCCCACCACACAGAACAACGACAGCTTCGACGGACTCAATCGTGTGCAACGGGACAACATCTGCTCGGCGTGGCCGCCCGAGAACCGGCACGTCTGTGAGAACGCCCCGATCTTCTGAAGACACCCCCGAGCAGGTGAGTTGAGCCCGAACATCTGGTTCAACTCACACCCGACGTCCTACTTCTCCCTCAGCGTCACATCGCCGCGACGACGTCGGCCATGGCCTCGGCCATCTCGGTGGGGTTCTCGGCCACGGTCGCCCCGGCCTCGCGCAGGGCGTCCATCTTGGCGGCGGCGGTGCCCTTCGAGCCCGACACGATGGCCCCGGCGTGGCCCATCTTCTTGCCGGCCGGTGCCGTGACACCCGCGATGTAGCTCACCACCGGCTTGCTCATCTTCGAGCCGATGAACTCGGCGGCCTCCTCCTCGGCCGAGCCACCGATCTCACCGATCATGATGACGGCACCCGTATCGGGGTCGGCCTCGAAACGCTCGAGACAGTCGATGAAGCTCACACCCGGCACCGGGTCGCCGCCGATGCCGACGCACGTCGTCTGGCCGATGCCACGAGCTGTCATCTCGTGCAGCGCCTGGTAGGTGAGCGTCCCCGACCGCGAGACGATGCCCACCGGTCCGCCGGGCTTCGTGATCTCGCCGGGCGTGATGCCGATGTTGCACTTCCCGGGGCTGATGACGCCCGGGCAGTTGGGTCCGAGGATCAGCGTGTCGGGGTGGTCACGACGGATCCGGTTGTAGAACCGCGCCTCGTCGTGGGCCGGAACACCCTCGGTGATCACGACGATGAAGCCGATCCCGGCGTCGGCAGCCTCCTCGACGGCCGCGGCGACGCCGGGGGCCGGGATGAAGATGCAGGAGGTGTCGGCACCGGTCGCCTCACGGGCCTCGGCGACCGACGCGAAGATCGGCACGCCGTCGACGTCGGTTCCCGCCTTCTTGGGGTTGGTTCCCGCCACGACCTGCGTCCCGTAGTCGCGGTTGCGCAGGCCGTGGAACCGGCCCTGGCTGCCGGTGAGACCCTGGTAGACGACCTTGGTGTCCTGGTCGACGAAGATGCTCATGGTGCGGTGTGTCCTCCGAAGTGGGTGTGCGTCGCTTCCGGGTGCCGGTCAGGCCGCGTTGGCGATCTCGACAGCGCGCCGTGCGGCGTCGAGCATCGTGGGCTCCGAGAGCAGCAGGTCGTCGGGGCTGGCCGCGAGGATCTCACGACCCTCTGCGGCGTTGGTGCCGTCGAGGCGGACGACGATCGGTGATCGCAGCTCGACGCGTCCCATGGCCTCGACGATGCCGGTAGCGACCTCCTCGCCACGGGTGATCCCGCCGAAGATGTTGATGAGGATCGCCTTCACGTCCTCGTCGTTGTTGACGACTTCGATGGCGTTCGACAGCACCTCGGCGGACGCGCCCCCTCCCACGTCGAGGAAGTTGGCGGGTGCCCCACCGACCTGGTTGACGACGTCGAGGGTGCTCATCACGAGCCCTGCGCCGTTGCCGATGATGCCGACGGTTCCCTCGAGGCCGATGTAGTTGAGCCCCTTCTCCTTGGCCTCGCGCTCCCGGGCGTCGAGAACCTGCGTGGCCTCGTAGGCGTCCCAGTCGTCGTGGCGGTACTGGGCGTTGACATCGAGGGTGACCTTGGCGTCGAGTGCGTGGACACGCCCGTCGGGTGTGAGGATGAGAGGGTTGATCTCCACCAGGTCGGCGTCACCGTCGGTGTAGGCGGTGTAGAGCTTCGTGAGGATGTCGATGGCGCCGTCGCGTGCTGCCGGGTTGAGCTTCGCGGCGTCGACCCAGTCGGCCGCGGCCTCGGCTGTGAGACCGTCGACAGGGTCGACATGGATCCGGGCGATGGCGTCGGGCTCCTCGGCGGCCACCTGCTCGATGTCGACACCACCTCGAGCCGAGAGCATCCCGAGGTGCAGCTTGGCGGAGCGGTCGAGCGTGAAGCTGGCGTAGTACTCCTCGGCGATGTCGCTCGCCTTCTCGATCCACAGCAAGCCGACCGTGTGACCCTTGATGTCCATCCCGAGAATGTTCCCGGCGTGCTCGCGCACCTCGTCGGCCGTGCCGGCCAGCTTGATGCCGCCGGCCTTGCCGCGCCCTCCCACGAGGACCTGGGCCTTCACGACGACGGGGTAACCGATCCTGTCCGCCACGGCGACGGCCTGGTCGACCGTCTCGACGGCCTCGCCGGGCGACACGGGGATGTCGTAGCCGGCGAAGAACTGCTTGCCCTGGTACTCGAAGAGGTCCACGGTGCTCCTTGACGTCTCTGTTGGTGTCGGTGCCGGATGGGTACGTCGTCAGCGCTCAGGCCGAGCCGGTCAGGTCGACCTCGCGCTCGTCGAGGGCGGATTCCAACCAGTCGGTGATCTCGTCGAGCGGGGCGCCGGGGGTGAAGAGTCTGGCCACGCCGGCGGCCTCGAGCGTCGGGAGGTCGTCGTCGGGGATGATCCCGCCCCCGAAGACGAGGGCATCGCCGCGCCCGCGCTCGGCCAGGGCCTCCAGGACCTTGGGAAAGAGGGTGGCGTGCGCGCCCGAGAGCAGGGAGAGGCCCACGGCGTCGACATCCTCTTGGAGCGCCGCCTCGGCCACCTGTTCCGGGCTTTGGAAGAGGCCCGTGTAGACGACCTCGAAGCCGGCATCCCGAAGGGCACGGGCGATGACCTTGGCGCCGCGGTCGTGCCCGTCGAGGCCCGGTTTGGCGATCAGAACGCGGTAGCGGCGCTGCACTCCGTCTCCTGGGTTGCCGGGGCTGCCGTTCCCCGGACGGCCGCTCACGGTACCCGCCGGCGCCGAGATCGCTCCAAAGCACCGCTCCGCGGTTGCTCCGGGATGCAGGAGCATCCGGTTCGCCGGTCGGGGGTCGACGCCGCGACACTGAACCCGTGGCCATCGCCAAGAAGGACGTCCCACTGATCGTGATGTCGTCGGTGATTCTCATCGCCGCGGGCCTGGCCGTGGCGGCGGCGATCCTGTTCGTGACCGCGGGCGACGGTGAGGGTGAGAGCGAAGGCCCCGTACAGATCGGGCTGGCCTCCGCCCAGGAGAAGAACATCGACGAGGAAGGCCCGGCCTTCCTGGCCGACCCCACGGGCAACGACCGGTCGTTCTGGCTCACCAAGGAGGACGGCGAGATCGTGGCACTGGTCATCGAGGTCCCCGGACGTCCGGGCTGCATCGCCGACTACCGGGGCCGCGACGAGACCTTCGTCGACTGCGACGGCGAACCGATCGAGACCGAGGAACTCGACCGCTACGCGCTGAGCGTGTCGACCGACGAGGACAACGAGGAGCCCTCCTCGTGGACCTCGACACCGTGCAACCCGCGCCGGCCCGGGAGTCCGCGCCGGCGACTGCCGGCTGAGCGTCGCTACGCCGCGCCGATCTTCTCGAGCGGTGCCCAGGCCAGCAGCAGGCGGCGCTCCCCCGCGTCGGGGAACCGGATCACGGCTTCCGCCTTGTCGCCCTGACCCTCGATCTCGATGATCACGCCGTCACCGAACTTGTCGTGGCGGACGTCGTCACCCACCCGCAGCCCCGCCGACTCGGCGCCGCGCGCACCCTCGGGCGCGTGTGAGCGCGGGACCCCCGCTCCGCCCGACGCCGAACCCGAGCGCACGGCGGCGTCGACGACGTGGTCGCGGTGCTGCGACGAGCCTTCGCCGCGTCGGCGCGCCTCGCCGATCTCGTGCACGAGATCCGACGGCACCTCGTCGAGGAACCGACTGGGCGGGTAGTAGTCGGTCGAGCCGAACAGGGTACGGCTCCAGGCGTGCGTACAGAAGAGACGTTGCCGGGCACGGGTGATCCCGACGTAGCAGAGGCGCCGTTCCTCCTCGAGCTCGTCGGGGTCACCGAGGCTCCGGGAGTGCGGGAAGATGCCGTCCTCGAGCCCCGTGAGGAACACCGCCGGGAACTCGAGGCCCTTGGCGGCGTGCAGCGTCATGAGCGTGACGGCGCTTCCGTCGGGGTCGGAGTCGTCGAGCTCGGTGACGAGCGACACGCCCTCGAGGAACGCCTGCACCCGGGCGAGCCCGACCGGCGCTTCGAGCGGCGTGTCGGCGTCGGGGATGTCGTCGGTACCGTCGCCGGACAGATCGGAGCTTCCGAGCGTCGGGTCCCCCACGCCGGCGATACCGACGAGGCCGTCGAGGTTCCCGGCGTCGAGGGCCTCGTCGAACTCCTCGGCAGTACCGAGGAGCTCGGCCAGGTTCTCGAGCCGACCCTGTGCCTCGATGGAGCGGTCGGCCTCGAGCGCCGCCACGTAGCCGGTGCTGTCGAGCACGGCTCGGAGAACGGCAGCCGTCCCCCCGGCCGCGGCACCGTCCAACTCGTCCATGACGGACAGCAGGTCGGCGATCCCCGAGACCGCCTTGCCGGTGACACCGGCCGAGCGTGCCTCGGCGAGAGCCGTGCGGAACGGGATCCCGGCGCCCTGGGCGTACGCCTCGACCTTGTTGAGCGAGGCCTGTCCGACGCCGCGCTTGGGGGTGTTGGCGATCCGCTTCCAGCTGACTTCGTCGTCGGGGTTCACGAACGCCCGCAGGTAGGCCAGGGCGTCCTTGATCTCGCGGCGGTCGTAGAACTTGGTGCCCCCCACGACCCGGTAGGGCACGTTCGCCCTCACGAGTTGCTCCTCGATGACGCGACTCTGGGCGTTGGTCCGGTAGAAGACCGCCAGGTCGGAGTAGCGGTGCTCGGCCCCGTCGACCAGCCGTACGATCTCACCCGTGACGTAGGCAGCCTCGTCGTGCTCGTCTTCGGCGTGGTAGCGCACGATCAGCTCGCCGCCGTCCTGGTCGGTCCAGAGCTTCTTGGCGTGCCGCGTCGGATTGTTCTCGATGACGGCGTTGGCGGCGTCGAGTATTCGCTGCGTCGAGCGGTAGTTCTGCTCGAGCACGACAACGGCGGCCTCGGGGAACGACTCCTCGAAACGCGCCAGGTTGCGGGCGTCGGCGCCGCGGAAGCGGTAGATCGACTGGTCGGTGTCGCCCACGACCATCACGTTGCGGTGCTCCTCGCCCAGCATCCGCACGAGCTCCCACTGCGCGACGTTGGTGTCCTGGAACTCGTCGACGAGGATGGAGCCGAACCGGCGGCGCCAGTGCTCGAGGATGTCGGCGTGCTCGCGGAACAGCTTCACTGTGAGCATGAGCAGGTCGTCGAAGTCGACCGCCGACGCGTCGGCGAGGCGCTTCTGGTACTCGCGGTACACGTCGGCGATGTGTCGGTCGGACATCGACTCCGCGCGGTCGGTCGCCTCGTCGGGGCCGATGAGCTCATTCTTCAGCGTGGAGATCGCGGCGTGGAGACGCCGGGGCGGGAAACGCTTGGGATCGAGGTCGAGGTCCCGTCGCACGTAGTCGGTGAGGCGCACCGCGTCGGACTGGTCGTAGATCGTGAAACCCGACCGGTAGCCGAGGACGGGCGCCTCCCGGCGCAGGATGCGGGAGCACGCCGAGTGGAACGTGGACACCCACATGCGCTGCGCCACCGGACCGACGAGCGCGCCGACCCGCTCCTTCATCTCGGCGGCCGCCTTGTTGGTGAAGGTGATGGCCAGCAGGCCGAACGGCGACACGTCCCGCTCGGCGATCAGCCAGGCGATGCGGTGCGTGAGAACCCGGGTCTTGCCGGATCCGGCCCCCGCAACCACGAGTAGTGGGCCGTCGGGTGCGGTGACGGCGTCCTCCTGGGCCGGGTTGAGGCCGGCCAGCAGCTTCTCGTCGGGGCTCACCGACTCATCGTAGCGACTACCGCCCGGAGGCGTACATACGTTCGACGCGCAGGCCCGGAGACCTGCGGCGCTCACCCTCGGCTTTGGCCGTCGACCGGTGTGAGGTTCAGCTCGGTGGTGTCGGTGTCGTCGGCCTCGGTGTCGCGCGTAGCGCGAATGAGGCGCGTGCGCTCCTCGTTGAGGGCCACCGTGAACCGACCTGTGACGTCGTCGAGCTCGAGCGCGTAGTAGCGCTCCCAGTCGGAGGCGAGAGACGGCGCGTCGACGTCACTGCCGCGGGGGAGGCGTCGGTAGACCATCTCGTCCTCGTCGAAGAGCCAGACGGAGTGGGCGGAGTCGATCCGTCGCATGGGAGCCCCAGCGTAGCCCGGCCACGGCGGCGGGGCACCGGGTGCCACAACCCCCGAGGTCAGGGGCCTGTGGGGACCTCGAGCATGAGGGTCACCGGCCCGTCGTTGACGAGTGACACGGCCATGTCGGTGCCGAAGACGCCTGTCGCCACGGTGGCGCCGAGCTCCCGGAGCGCTGCGACGAACGCATCGCACAGGGGCTCGGCGTCGGCGGGCGGCGCAGCAGCTCCCCACGACGGCCGACGTCCCTTGCGGGTGTCGCCGTACAGCGTGAACTGGGAGACGACGAGCAGTGGAGCACCGAGGTCGGCAGCGCTGCGCTCCATGACCTCGCCGCCATCCTCGTCGTCGGCGTCATACGGTCCGTCGAGCACGCGCAGGTTCCAGACCTTCGAGGCGAGCTTCGTAGCGGCCTCCGGATCGTCGGTGTGTGTGACCCCGACGAAGACGCACAGGCCCGCACCGATCGCGCCCCACGATCTCACCCTCGACGCGGACCGACGCCTCGCTCACACGTTGAACCGCGCGCATCCCCGCCTCCGGAAAGCTGTTGTCGGACGAACCCTATGCCGACGCGCCGCGGCGCGGTCTCCAGGCGAGTGTGGTTCCCACAACGACGGCGACGAGTGCCCCCAGCGCGATGCTGGTGAGGTCGAAGCCCGTGAACGGCAGGCTCCCACCCGGACCGACCGCATCCGTGAGGCCGGCGTCGGTGGGCTCGTTCCCCGGCTCACCTGGTGTCGGGTCGCCGGGGCTCTCACCCGGACCGGCCACCGTGCCCGGAGCCGTTGCGAATGTCGGATCCACGCTCCCGAACGTCGAGACGCTCGCCGTGTTGGCGACGCTCGAACCGGGTGGTCCGACCACAGTCGCAACGATGTCGAGCTTCGTCACGACGCCGGGCGCCAGATCACCGTCGTAGAAGCAGGTGAGTGTCCGGCCCTCGGTGGAGCAGTCCCACTCGGGAGCATCCACCGACACGAAACGCACGGCGTCGGGCAACGTGTCGGCGAACGTGAGACGCCCGGGCGCGGGGTCCGTGCCCGAGTTGCCGATCGTGATGTTCCAGCGCGCGTCGCCACCCGACCTCGCTTCACCCACGAGTGTCTTGTCGATCGTGAGGTTGTGGTCGGTGGGGGTCGGTGGCGTGTAGGCCGCCTCGAAAGCCCCGCTGTCGCAGGCCGGGCCGTTCGGACGACTGTTGCCGCGCTCGTCGGTCGCCGGGCACGGCCTCGGGTTTGTTGCGAGATCCAACGCCGGATTTCCGGGCAACAGGGCGTGCGTCAGCATCACGCCGAACCAGCCTCCGTTGTCGGCGAGGGGACCGAGTGTCGAACCGAGCATCGGACCGGCATTGTTCACGTCGGCGGATTGGCCGAAGCCGCACGTGTTGTCGCCGGCCACGTTGAAGTCGTTCGAGACACGCACGCCACTGTCGTAGGTGTCGCAGTCACCACCTGCGTTGTCGGAGATGAGCGACGCTGTGTAGGTCACGGTCGACGTGTCCATGTTCTCGACGCCTCCGCCCTCCGACGCGCTGTTGTCAACGACGGTGGAGAACTCCAGGTCGAGCGTTCCCGAGCCGCCGACCATGATGCCGCCTCCTTCACCACTCCCGTCGGTCACCTGGTTGCCCGAGACCGTCGTGTTCGTGAAGCTGTGCGTCCCGTTATCGAGGACCACGCCGCCGCCCCCCGAAGACACCGTGTTGTCGCTGATCACGGCTCGATGGAGCGTGATGTCCGCCGGCCCACTGCCTGTGTCCACCTGGTAGATCCCACCACCGAGGAGCAGCGGGCCCTCGTGGCCCCGGACGGCGACGTCGGTGCCGTCCACGCTTCCACCGGTCACGAGGAGGCCACCCCCGAGGCTGGTTGCCGCGTTGTCCTCCACGAGGACCATGTCCAGCGTCGTCGAGCCTGACGTGAAGATACCGCCGCCGGGTCCGTCTCCGGCATCGTTGTTCGATACGGAGGCCGAGGTGATGTCGAGAGTCGCCGCGTTCAGGATGCCGCCGGCACCGTCGGCCGCCGTGTTCTCGGAGACGGCGACGTTGGACAGCGACATCGTTCCGAGGTTGGCGATTCCACCGACCCCTCCGCTCGTCGCTGTATTCGCTCGCACCCACCCCCCGTTCATGCTGAAGCCGGCGCCGGGAAACACGTAGAGACCGGCCACGGAGTCGGCGACGTTCTCCTCGACTCTTACGCCGCCGAAGGTCACATCTCCCGTCGGCCCGTCGTTCGAGCCCACGATGAGACCGGCGGCTCCACTCGCGGTGTTGAACGCAACCGAGCCGGACGTGACGTCGAGCGTGCCCTGCACCGCCAGACCACCACCCGCACCCCCGGCGTCGTTCGTGTTGACACGCAGGTTCGAGGCTGTCAGGGAGCCGTCTTCTGCGATGTGTCCACCACCGCCGAACGACCCCGCGGCGTTCTGCGAGACGTACATCTCGTCCGCCACGACGGAACCTGCGATGAACAATCCGCCACCGCCGGAATACTCGTCGGTGTCGAGGACCGTGTTGTTGCCGAAACTGGCGTTCGTGAAGTCGCCGGTGGCCGACGGTCCCACGTAGAGCCCGCCACCGTTGGCACCTTTCGTCGACACGCCACCGCCGGTCCCGGGGCCGGTGACGGTGTTCTGATCGATCGACGAGTCGGTGAGCGTGAGGAGGCCGCCACCGAGCATCGCGACACCGCCGCCGTCGTCGTTGGTGGAGTTGCTCTGGATCGCGCTCGTGTCCAACGTCAGATCCCCGCCGAGGGTCGCGATCCCACCGCCGTCGGCGTCGTTGGGCGAACCGGAACCGGGGTTCGAGTTGTCGTGCACGCCCACACGCGTGAGTGTCAGCGATCCGTTCTCCTGGAGGATCCCTCCGCCGTAGGGCTCTGCCGGCGGCGCCTGACCGTCCTGAACCTGGAGGTCGACGAGCTCGACCGCCGCTCCGTTCATGGAGTGGAACACACGGTCGGGATCGGCAGCGAGGCCGAACGCACTGACCCACGTTCCGGGATCGGAGCCGTTGATCGTCAGGTCGTCGGTGATGTCGAGGTCGCCCGTGGCCGAGGAGTTCTCGAGGGATCCCGTGATCGTCAGGGAGTAGGTGCCGTTGGGCAGGTCGATGACGTCGGGTCCGCCGTTGGCATTCGCCGCTATCACAGCCTCACGCAGCGAGCAGTCCACACCGGAGCTGCAACCGTCGGGAACGGGGTCGTCGAAGCGGGTGACGTCGAACGTCGCGGCATCGGCGCGTTGCGCCGGTACGACAGTCAGGCCGGCCGCGACCAGCAGGAGCAGAGCGACGATGCGCCCTGCTCGGGGCGCGAGCGATCCATCGTCAGAGGCCATGTCCTTCGATCGGTCACGACGGGTGGCGGATGAGAGAAACTCGGCCCCGCCTGGAGACCGACTGGTCGCAGCGTGGCGGTGGTCACTCCCACTCGATGGTGCCGGGGGGCTTGCTCGTGATGTCGTAGGCGACCCGGTTGACGCCGGGGACCTCGTTGATGATCCGGTTCGAGAGCTTCTCCAGCAGGGAATGGTCGAGCCGGGCCCAGTCGGCCGTCATGGCGTCGTCGGAGGTCACGGCCCGGATGACGACCGGATAGGCGTAGGTCCGGTCGTCGCCCATCACGCCGACGGTGCGGACGGCGGGCAGGACCGCGAAGTACTGCCAGATCTCGCGGTCGAGACCGGCCGTGCGGATCTCGTGGCGCACGATGGCGTCGGCGGCCCGGAGGGTTTCGAGCCGCTCCACGGTGATGTCACCGATGATCCGGACCGCCAGCCCGGGCCCGGGGAACGGCTGGCGCCACACGATGTCTTCGGGAAGCCCGAGCTCGGCACCGACGGCGCGCACCTCGTCCTTGAAGAGGTCACGCAGGGGCTCGACGAGCTCGAAGTCCATATCGGCGGGGAGACCACCGACGTTGTGGTGCGACTTGATCTTCGCGGCGTCGGCCGTACCCGACTCGATGACGTCGGGATACAGCGTGCCCTGGACGAGGAAGCGGGCGTCGCTGTGGTCGCGCGCCACCTCCTCGAACACGCGGATGAACGTCTCTCCGATGACCTTGCGCTTGGTCTCGGGATCGGTGACGCCGGCCAGCAGGTCGAGGAAGCGGTCGGCTGCCTTCACGTGCACGAGATCGATGTGGAACTGGCGACGGAACGTCTCCTCGACCTGTTCGGCCTCTCCCTGGCGCAACATTCCCGTGTCGACGAACACGCACGTGAGCTGATCACCGACCGCCTTGTGGACGAGCGCCGCGGCCACGGCGGAGTCGACACCGCCCGACAGCCCGCAGATCACCTTCTGGTCACCCACGGCCGCCCGTACATCGGCGACGGCCTGCTCGATGATCGACGTGTTGGTCCACTCGGGGGCTGTGCCACACGCGTCGTAGAGAAAATGCTTCAGCACCTCCTGACCGCGCTCGGTGTGCGCGACCTCGGGGTGGAACTGCACGCCGTACAGGCCGCGTTCCCGGTTCTCCAGAGCGGCGACGGGAGCGCCCGGCGTGGAGCCGGTGACGACGAACCCGTCGGGCGCGACCGTGATGGCGTCGGCGTGGCTCATCCACGCCTGCTGTTCGGTCGGGAGGTCACGGAACAGCACGCCGGGCACCTCGACGGTGAGCGGTGTTCCGCCGTACTCCCCCGAGTCGGTGCGGCTCACCTCGCCACCCAACTGCTGTGCGAGGAGTTGCGACCCGTAGCAGATTCCGAGAACCGGGACGTCGGAGTCGTAGATCGCCGGGTCGATGGAGGGTGCACCGTCGACGTGGACCGACTTCGGCCCGCCCGACAGAATGATCCCGGCAGGATCCTTCGCCAGCATCTCGTCGACCGGCATGTCGCGGGGCACGATCTCGGAGAAGACGTGCGCCTCGCGCACGCGCCGGGCGATCAGCTGCGCGTACTGGGCCCCGAAGTCGACAACAAGGACAACGTTCATGGTCGCCCTCGCTCGCCTCCGGGGTTACGCCTCCGGCGTCCTCCGGAACGCTCGGGACTCCTGCTCGCTCGACGCGGCTCGCTCGCCCGCGACAGGCGCGCTGTCACTCCCACTACTTGCCCATGCCGATGCCCTGGGCGCGCTGGAGGGTCTTGCCCTCCGTCTGGAGAGACGGCGCCACCATGACCTCTGCCTTCTGGAACTCCTTGACCGTCTCGTATCCGGTCGTGGCCATGGAGGTGCGGAGTCCCCCCATCAGGTTGAGCGTCCCGTCGTTCTCGTGTGCCGGACCGGAGATGATCTCGGCCAGCGTCGCCTTCTGGCCTGCGTGGACACGAGCCCCGCGGGGCAGTGTGGGGTGGAACGTGGCCATCCCCCAGTGGAAGCCGCGCCCCGGCGCCTCGTGGGCGCAGGCGAGCGGCGAGGCGATCATCGTGGCATCCGCTCCGCAGGCGATCGCCTTGGCGATGTCACCACCGGTGCGCATTCCGCCGTCGGCGATCACATGGACGTAGACCCCGGTCTCGTCGAGGTGACGGATCCGTGCACCGGCCACGTCGGCGATGGCTGTCGCCTGCGGGACACCGATGCCGAGAACGCCACGACTCGTGCACGCGTGTCCGGGGCCGACGCCCACGAGGATGCCGACCGCACCGGTCCGCATCAGGTGCAGCGCCGTGGAGTAGCTCGAGCAACCACCGACGATCACCGGCAGGTCGAAGTGTCGGATGAACTTCTTGAGATTGAGCGGCTCGACGGTGCTCGAGACGTGCTCAGCCGATACGACGGTCCCCTGGATGACGAGGATGTCGAGCTCCGCCTCGACCGTGAGCTTGGCGTACTGCTCGGTGCGCTGCGGTGTGAGCGAGGCGCACGCCACGACGCCGCCGTCCTTGATCTCACGGATACGCCGCCCGATCAGCTCCTCCTTGATCGGCTCGGTGTAGATCTCCTGCATGCGGCGGGTCGCCTTTTCGGGCGGCTCGTTGGCGATCTCGTCGAGGAGCGGGTCGGGATCCTCGTAGCGCGTCCACAGACCTTCGAGGTTGAGGCACGCCAGGCCACCGAGGTTCCCGATCTGCACCGCCGTGCTCGGTGACACGACACCGTCCATCGCGGAGGCCATGAGCGGGAGCTCGAACCGGTACGCGTCGAGCTCCCAGGAGATGTCGACGTCCTCGGGATCGCGGGTCCGGCGACTGGGCACGATGGCGATGTCGTCGAACCCGTACGCCCGCCGACCCGACTTGCCGATCCCGATCTCGACTTCCACTGGTGCACCCCGTTCCGCTCGCCGCCCGAACTCGTCAGTCTACTTCCCGGATACCGGCGCACTCGGGTACTGACGAGCCGGAGCGGTGGGCCGACCGGCGCCCGACGCAGTCTCCTCAGTCGGCGACGAGGTGAGCCAGGAAGCGGGTCAGGATCCGCGCGGTAGCACCCCAGACCGTCTCGTCGTCGAGCTCGAAGAACTGGATGGTGAAATCGGGCAGGCCGACCTCCCACTCCTCCTCACTGTGGACGCCGTCGGCCAGGAGAGCGGAGAGCGGGACGTCGAAGACCCTCGCCACCTCGACGGGGTCGGGGTGGAGCTCGGGTCGACCCTCGAGAAGGCCCACGAAGGGCGTGATCGTGAAGCGCGACCCGACGGTACCGAGGGCGTCGAGCTCGCCGACAACCTCGATGTCGGCCGGGTCGATGCCGATCTCCTCGTATGTCTCCCGCAGCGCGGCGGCCTCGAGTGTGACGTCGCCGACGTCGAGCTTGCCGCCGGGGAAAGCGATCTCACCGCGGTGTGACGGCATCGTGTCGGGGCGTTTCGTGAGGATCAGCCGCGCTTCACCCGCCTCCTCGAACAGCGGGAGCAGCACGGCGGCGTCGCGGGAGCCCGGCACGGCGATGTCAGGTGGCGACGGGGGAGGAAGATCGGCCAGGCGCTCCCGCACGGCATCGAGGCCGAGACTGCGCCTGTCGGCGGGAACGTGGGCCCACGGCGACGGTCGCCCCGGCCGGATCGTGGGCGGCCGCGGAATCCGCTGCCTCCCCCCACGCCCCACCATCTCCTCACCCTACAGATTTGATGCGTCCGTGAAGCGCGCTATGCGCGCTTCACGGACGCATCAAGAAAAATGGGTGGCCTCGAGGGCGAGGAGGTCGTCGTAGCGGCGACGGACCTCGTCGCGACGCCCCGGGTCCATCGCCAGGTTGACCATCTCGCCGGGATCCTCGCGGAGGTCGTAGAGCTCGTGGTCCTGGTCGTCGAACGCCGCGTCGACCGGATAGAGCTTCTCGCCCGCGAGCGCCGGGTCGAACAGGTCGTTGGGGAGCCCCCCGCCGACGCCGTAGTACCGGGCGTACTTGTAGCGGCCGTCGAACGTGCCCCGCAGCGCGTAGCGGGTGCGTTGGATGTTCGTGGTGTGCGCCGAGTCCTGGGCGAACATGATCCGGTCGCGCGCCGATGCCGTCGGGTCGGACAGCACCGGTGTGAGGTCGACACCCCTGACCGACGGCGGTGCCTCGACACCTGCCAGCGAGCAGATCGTGGCGGGGATGTCGACGGCCGAGCCGAGGGAGTCGGTGACCGTTCCCGGGGAGGTGACACCCGGGGCGCGCACGTAGAGCGGGACGTTCATGATCTCCTGGTACACGAACGGGCCCTTCGAGCGGAGCCCGTGCGATCCGCACATGTCGCCGTGGTCGGACGTGAAGATCACGACGGTGTCGTCGGCAGCCCCGCTCTTCTCGAGAGCGTCGAGCACCGTCGCCAGGCTCCGGTCGGCGAGCTGGTGCAGCTTCACGTAGTAGTCGAGGTGGCGGAGCCACATCTTCTTGTCGTCGGGATCGATGTAGCCCCAGGTACCGTGCTGCTGGTCCCACCGCCACTGCCGGTGGGTGCCGGGCTTCGTGTAGAGGTCGTCGCCGAAGTTGTCGGGGAGCTGCTCGAAGATCTCGTCGTAGTCGTCCTCGAAGGCGGGGATCGTCTCGCCCTCCTTCCACCCCGCGGACGCGAGGAGCGTGCGGAAGAAGTCGACCTCGCTCGCGTGCTGCTCCTGGTAGAAGGGCTGGTCGATCGGGAACCACATCACGTCGTGCGGGTTCACGAGCGCGACGGTGAGGAACCACGGCCGGTCGAGCGAGGTGCCGTTCGTCGTCAGCCAGTGGGCGGCGTTCTCGGCGATGATCGGGTCGAAGTGCACGCCTGTTCCGGCCCATCCCATGAAGTGGCGGTCGTCGCCCTCCCAGTCGGAGTAGCCGTAGGCCTCCATGTCGGGGTGTGCGCCACGCGAGAGATGCCACTTCCCGATGTAGCTCGACCGGTAGCCGGCCTCGCGCAGCATCGAGCCCACCGTGGGCGTGGCGGTGTCGAGGGGCTTGTGGTGGTCGTGGATGAGGTTGTCGACGACACCGTGCTGGGGCAGGTACTCACCGGTCATGAGCGAGGCCCGCGACGGCGAGCACGGCGACGAGTGCGTGAAGTAGTTGGTGAACTCGAGGCCGCTGTCGAGCAGGCTCTGTCGTGCAGGGAGTTCGATGTGGTCGGGGAGCCAGCTCCGCTGGCGCTCCTGGTCGGAGACCACGAAGAGGATGTTGGGACGCTTCTCGGGGCTCGGCATGGAGATGCCAGGTTACAGGTCCCCCCCAAGGGCGAAGACAAGCAGTGCAGGTATCCTCCGACCGGTGGGGACCGGGCAGGGCATCAACATCGCGAGCACGTGGGAGGTCGTGGCCGACGGCATCGGCGACTGCACCGCTCTCGTGAACGGAGACAACCGCCGCTCCTGGACCGAGTTCGAGGACCGCAGCGCGCGTCTCGCCGCCGCCTTCACGGAGCTGGGGTGCTCCGCCGGCGGCAAGGTCGCCTCCATGCTCTACAACGGCAACGAGTACATGGAAGGGCTGTTCGCGTCCTTCAAGGCGCGGGCCGCGCCCGTGAACGTGAACTACCGCTACGTCGAGGACGAGCTCCTCTACCTCCTCGACAACTCCGACACCGACATCCTCCTGTTCCACGGCGATCTGGCCGAGCGGGTCAACGCCGTTCGGAACAGGGTGCCCGGCCTCAAGGCGGTCGTGCAGGTCGACGACGGCTCACCGCACCTCGACGGCGCCCTCCGCTACGAGGACCTGATCGCCGCGCACGACCCGGCCCCGCGCATCGACCGCAGCGGCGACGACCTCTACATCCTGTACACCGGCGGCACGACCGGCACGCCCAAAGGAGTCATGTGGCGCCACGACGACGTCTTCGGGTCACTCGCTCCGACCGTCTACCCGCTGGCGGGTCACGACATCCCGACCACCTCCGAGGAGGCGGGTCGACTCGCGGCGGAGTTCGTCGACGAGGGTCGTGTTCCCGTCCAGATACCCGCGTCACCCCTGATGCACGGCACCGGATTCTTCACACAGATGATCGCCACGACCGTGGGCGGTACCGCGGTCACGCTCACCGAACGCCACTTCAACCCCCGCGAGCTGTGGGAGACCGTCGAACGAGAGGGCGTCACGCAGGTCTGCATCGTGGGCGACGCCTTCGGCAAGCCGATGGTGGACGCACTCGAGGCGGCCGAGTCCGAAGGCCGTGCCTACGACCTGTCCTCGCTGTTCCTCATCATCAGCTCGGGCGTGATGTGGAGTGCGCCCGTCAAGAAGGCGCTCTCCGACAAGGCCGGCGTTATCTGCATCGACACACTCGGGTCCAGCGAGGGCATCGGCTTCGGTGCGAGCATGGACGCCCCCGGCAGCGAGGCGAAGACGGCGCGGTTCACGATCGGCGACACCACCAAGGTGTTCACGGAGGACGGCCGTGAGATCGAGCCGGGCTCCGGTGAGAAGGGCCTGCTGGCACTGGCCGGCGCCATCCCCCTCGGCTACTACAAGGACCCCGACAAGACCGCCACGACGTTCCCCACCTACGACGGTGTCCGGTACTCGATCCCCGGCGACTGGGCGACGGTCGAGGCCGATGGAACGATCAACCTCCTGGGGCGCGGTTCGGTGTCGATCAACACCGGCGGCGAGAAGGTCTACCCCGAGGAGGTCGAGGAGGCCGTGAAGAGCCACCCGGCCGTGGCCGACGCCGTCGTCGTGGGTGTCCCCGACGAGAAGTTCGGCCAGGCCGTCACCGCCGTGGTGCAGCTCGAGCCGGGCGCCGCGGCCTCACCCGAGGAGATCGCCGACGCCACCCGGGGGCATCTCGCCGGCTTCAAGCGGCCCCGCCATGTCGTGGTCGTCGATGCCGTGCAACGGGGGCCCAACGGGAAGACCGACTACGCCTGGGCCAAGGAGCAGGCGCTCGCGCGTATCGGCTGACACGACGGGGCACTGCCGGACGCAGTGCCGCACCCAGTGCCGGACGCGGAAACGGCGCCCGGAGGCGCCGTTTCGTGATCCGACCTCGCGGGCGGATGGGCTACTTCTTGCCCACCTTGGCGAGAACGTCACGGCCGGAGAGGATCAACAGCTCCTCGCCGTCGACCTCGATCTCGGTGCCGCCGTACTTCGAGTAGACGACGATGTCGCCCGCCTCGACGTCGAGCGGGATGACCTCGCCCGTGCTGTCGCTGCGGCGTCCCGGGCCGGCAGCGAGGACCTCGCCCTGCTGCGGCTTCTCCTTGGCGGTGTCGGGGATGACCAGACCGCTGGCGGTGGTCTCCTCCGCCTCGGAGGTCCGGACCACGATGCGGTCTTCGAGCGGCTGCAGATTCATCGACGTGCCTCCACGTGCATGTGCGGGTGTTGGTCTGCGGTGTGCCGGTGCCGGTAGCCAGGTGCCGCCGGGGTCTCCCCCGCTCGGCGTGCCGGCCGGCGCCTGTGGCGTTAGCACTCACCCTTGACGAGTGCTAACGGGCAAGGTACCAGCACGCCGGGTGCCCCGGCAACACGGGCGGGGCCGACCCGCCGGTTTTCTGCGGGTCACCCCAGCCGCAGGCCCGGGACGACCCCCGCATCCAGCGCCGTGGGCCCGTCGGCGCCGAAGCGGACGTATCCGGCGGCGGCGATCATGGCGCCGTTGTCGGTGCAGAAGCCGGGGCCGGGAAGCGCCGCCGCGCGCCCGGCGGCCTCCGCGTCGGCAGCCACCCGGGACCGCAGCGCCCGGTTGGCCGCCACGCCGCCTCCCAGGGCGACGGTGGCCGCACCCACCCGCCCGGCCGCCCGGTCGAGCTTCGTGGCGAGCACGTCGACAACGGCTGCCTGGAAGGACGCCGCCACGTCGGCCGTGGCCAGCCCCGGCTCCTCGGTGACCCGGTTCACGACGGCCGTCTTCAGGCCGGAGAAGGAGAAGGTGTCACCGTCGTCGAGCATCGGCCGCGGGAATGCCACGGCACCCGCGTCTCCGTCCGCCGAGATGCGGTCGATCGCCGGGCCCCCGGGGTAGCCGAGCCCGAGGAAACGGGCGACCTTGTCGAAGGCCTCACCGGCCGCGTCGTCGACCGTCTCCCCCAGCACCACGTGCTCCAGCCGGCTGCGCACCTCCACGAGGAGCGTGTGACCCCCCGACGCGATGAGCACGACGGCCGGGAACTCGACCTCGGGGTGCTCGAGCACCGTGGCATGGAGGTGCGCCTCGAGGTGGTTGACCCCGACGTAGGGGATCCCGGCAGCCAGCGCCACGGCCTTCGCAGCCGACACACCCACCAGGAGGGCGCCGGCGAGGCCGGGGCCGTGGCACGCCGCCACGAGGTCGACCGTGTCGTAGGTCGCTCCCCCTTCGACCAGGGCCTCCGACACCACGTCGTCGATGAGCTCCACGTGAGCCCGGCTGGCGACCTCGGGAACCACGCCACCGAAGCGGGCGTGGAGATCGACCTGGCTCGACACGACCGAGGACCGCACGTCACGGCCGTCGGCGACCACGGCCGCCGCCGTCTCGTCGCAGGAGGTCTCGATGCCGAGCGTGAGGTGCGTCACGGTGTGCTCTCCGTGTCGAGCGACCGCCCGATGGCGTCGAGACGTTCCGCGTACTCCGGGGAGTCGATGTCGTGCACCCACATGATGAGGGCGTCCTCGTTGGTGGCGGTGTAGTAGCCGGGACGTGTTCCCACCGGGGCCAGCCCGAACCGTCGGTACATGGCCCGGGCCGCCGCGTTGCCCGTCCGGACCTCCAGCGTCAGGTGGCGGGCGGCGCGCTCGACCGCAGCACGCGTGATCGTGAGCATCAGTCGCGTGCCGATTCTCCGCTTCTGCTGCTCCGGGTCGACGGCGATCGTCGTGACGTGTGCGTCGTCGTCGGTGAGCATGAAGCCCGCATAGCCGACGACGGAGCGCCGCGACCTGGCCACGAAGTAGGAACGGCTCGAGCGCATCGACATCTCGCTCAGGAACAGCGATGCGCTCCACGGCCGGGGGTAGACCCTCTCCTCGATGGCGAGCACACCCTTGAGATGGCGCCGGCGCATCTCGACCATCTCGACATCGGCCGGCCGCGTGTCGGTGGGTCGTGTGCTCACGGCGTCGGGCCCTCCGCCGTGGCGCCGCGGCGCTGCTCCCAGTTGATCCGCGCGTCGGCGCCCCGTAGGTACAGCGGCGCGATCTCGCCGGGCTGCGAGAACTCCTCCCGCTCGACCCTGTGGACTGTGAGCTCCGCCAGCGAGCCCGGGTTGGGAGCCGCGAACTCGGGTCCCGCGTGCTCGGTACGATCGAGTCCGGCGAACACGGACGGGTGTGCGGCCACGCCGTCGCCCACGACCAGGGTCTCCTCCCGCTGCCCGACGATCTCGGCCGCGACGTCGTCCGGACCGGCGACGGCCGGCTCCGTGAGGCGCTGGACACCGCCGGGGACCGGCTGGTACGAGGCGTAGAAGACCTCGGAGCGTCGCGCGTCGAGTACCGCGACGATCCGGCGGTCGGCGTGACGCAGCGGATGTGCGACGAGGTCGAGGCTCCCGACGGGGACCACCGGGATCGTCAGAACGTGGGCCAGCATCGTGGCGGTGGCCACCCCGACGCGCAGCCCGGTGAAGAGCCCCGGCCCGATCCCCACGCCGATCGCTGCCATCTGGTCGAGTGCGACGCCCGACTCCCGGCACAGCGCCTCGATCACGGGAACCAGGTGCTCTGCGTGTCGTCGACCACCGACCAGGCGCACCTCGCCGACCACACGGTCGTCGACACCGATCGCAACGCCGACCTGGGCGGTGGCGGTGTCGAGCGCGAGGACGTTCACGACGGCCCACCGGTGCCCGCGTTTCGCCCCGCCGATATGTCGCCCCCGCACAGCGCGGCAAGACGTTGCAGGCGCGGCTCCCAGGATCTCCCCACAGGGGCCAGGGACAGCCGGCGGCGATCCGCTGCGCCCGGCACACGCCGGATCGAGATGTCGAGCCGCTCGGGTGGCAACGCCGCTCCCACGACGTCGCCCCACTCGATGAGCGTCACGGCCCGGCCGTCGAACGGCTCAGAAACGTCGAGATCCACGAACTCCGCGAGATCGGACAGCCGGTACACGTCGGCGTGGACGAACGGCACGCGAGCGGCGTACTCCCGAACGAGCGTGAAGGTCGGCGACACGACGGGCTCGGCGACGCCGAGACCCTCCCCGACGCCCTTCGCCAGGACCGTCTTGCCACTTCCGAGCGCGCCGCTCACGAGGACGAGATCCCCGGGTTCGAGAGCGCCGGCGAGCGCGGCCCCGAAGCGTCGCGTGCCGTCCGCACCCTCGGTCTCGACCTCGAGCCCCGGTGGCATCAGGGCTCCTCGCCCGTGAGGAGCCGCTTCACGCGCACGAAGTCGGCGCGCATGTCGGCCAGGACACCTCCACCACCCCGCAGCGCGGCGGCCGGGTGGAACGTGGGGACGAGCACCGAGTCGCCGAACGGGTACTGGGAACCACGCATCTTCGTGATGCCGTTCGTCGTGTCGAGAAGGAGCTTCATGGCGAAGTTCCCGAGCGTCACGACCACCGTGGGCTCGATGAAGCCGAGCTGCGCCTCGAGGTAGGGGCGACAGGCGGCGATCTCGACCGGTAGGGGGTCGCGGTTGGCGGGAGGTCGGCACTTCACGACGTTGGCGATGTAGCAGTCGCCACGACGGAGGCCGATCCCCTCGATGAGCTCCGTGAGCAGGTTGCCCGACGGGCCGACGAAGGGCAGCCCCTGTTCGTCCTCCCGGGCGCCGGGCCCCTCGCCCACGAACACGAGGCCCGCTGACGGGTCGCCGTCGCCGAACACGACGTGTGTGCGCCCCTCGGCGAGCGCGCACCGCGTGCAGGTGGAGGCGACCGTCTCCAGATCGCCCAGGGTCGGGATCTCGGCGATCGGGGTCTCAGGCACCGGATCGCTTCCTCACGGCCGACCGCACGGCATCGGCCGTGACGGCCGTGGCGGCGACGCGCACCCGGTCGATGTGCGCCGGCACCGCTCCCGTCGCGATCACGACGACAGCATCGCCGTCGAAGCGTGTGTGGCTCGGGGACAGGGAGCGGACGAGCCCGTGGTGGGCGCTCTGCGCGACGAGCGAGCACTGGACCGCGTCGAGATCGGCGTCGGTCGCCACGACCACGATCGTTGTGTTGCCCCCCGCGTCGTGAGGTACAGACGGGTCGAGTGGGATCTCGGCGAACGGCGGTGCGTCGTCGGGCGCACCCGAGCCTGCCAGGACCGAGCCGTCGTCATCGACGACGTCCCCGTAGGCGTTCACGACCGCCAGGGCGGCCACGGTGGGGATCGAGCGCGTCCCGTCGGCCCCGCTCTCGGCACGCCGGGCCGCCTGCCCGAGACCGCCGGGGACGGCCCCGGCCGATCCGCGCCACGCACCGACGGTGGCGGCCCGGCCGGCACCGATCCGCCCGCACGCGCCGGTCTCGTCCGCGTCCGCTCCGGCCGCGGCGGCGTAGCCGTCGTCGGCGCCCGGGTGCCCGCCGCCGGACTCCAGGAGGTCGAAGACCGCCAGAGCGGGCACGATGGGGACCGGTCCCGCCGGTGTCGGCTGTCCCCTGCCCCGCTCGGCGAGGAACCTCATCACGCCGTCGGCGGCAGCAAGACCGAACGCGGAGCCGCCGGCGACGGTGACGGCGTCGACGCGTGAGACCGTGCGGAGCGGATCGAGCAGTTCCGTCTCACGCGACGCGGGCGCTCCGCCACGGACCTCACCCGAACCGGTTGTTCCCTCGGGGGCCAGTACGACGGTGACACCTGTGGCACCCACAGCCCGGTGACCGACCTGAACGCCGTCGATCGACGTCAGCCCACCCGGTACGGGCTCTCCGGCCCACCGACCTTCGAAGCGCGGCCCCCCGCCGGTCACGCTCACTCCCCCGTGTAGACCCGCGGCACACGCCGCCGGATCCCCGTGACGATCTCGTAGTCGATCGTGTCGAGGCGGTCAGCCCACTCCGTGGCGGTGATCTCTCCGGTCGATTCCGGGCCCTCCTGCGCACCGATGAGCACGACGTGGTCGCCGACGTCGACCGGTTCGGCGCCGACATCGACCATGAACTGGTCCATCGTGACCGTTCCGGCGATGGGGCGGCGGACGCCGCCGATGAGCACCTCGCCGCCGACCGCCCCGAGGCGGCGCGGGACACCGTCGCCGTAGCCGAGGGGGACGGTGGCCACCCGGCCGGGGCGCTCCAGCACGTAGCGTCGCCCGTAGGAGACGCGTTCGCCGGCCTCGAGGTCGCGTACGGCCGACACCCGGGCGTGCACCGACAGCGCCGGGCGGAGTGGTGGGTGCGCGGCGATACCGGGCCCGGGGGGCAGTCCGTAGATCGAGATCCCTGTCCGCACGAGATCGAAGTGCGAATCCGGATGGGCGAGCACGCCCGCGGAGTTGGCGGCGTGCGCGAGGGGTGGGCGACGGCCGGAACGCTCCAGATCCTCCACCACGGATCGAAAGGCGTCGAGCTGCTGCGCGGTGAAGGCGTCGTCGACGTCGTCGGCGACCGCCAGGTGGGTGGCGATCCCACCGAACGTCAGACCGTCGGTGGTCAGCACCTCGTCGACCGCCGTCGGCACCGACTCGGGGGCGAGACCGACACGGTGCATGCCGGTGTCGACCTTCAGGTGGACATCGACAACCCGGGCCGCATCACGCGATGCCTTTCCGAGCGGTGCGAGGGTCCGGATGTCGCCGATCATCGTGGCGAGACCCGCATCGACGACGCTGTCGATCTCGTCGGCGGGTGGGTCCGACAGCATCATGACGGGCGCGTCGATGCCCGCGGCACGGAGCTCCGTGCCCTCGGCGGCGCGGGCCACACCGAGCCAGGAGGCACCGGCTTCGAGTGCCGCGCGACCCACCGGCACGGCGCCGTGCCCGTAGGCGTTGGCCTTCACGACCGCCATCAGCTGTGCGCCGGCCGCCGCGGCGGCCAGCACCGACACGTTGTGGCGGACGGCCGCGAGGTCGATCTCCGCCCACGCGGAGCGACGATCGGTCATCGCAGGTGGGTCACGTGGTTTCCGACAGGTGCCGGATGAGGTCGCCGCGTGCGACGATGCCGAGCACCTCGCCGTCGGACACGACCGGGACGTGGGTGATTCCCTTGTCGTGCATCAGCGTGGCGAGCGCCATGAGCGGCTCGTCGGGGCCGATCGTGGCGTGGTCGTCGTCCATCACGTCACCGACGGTGGCGCCGACGGCCTTCTCGAGCTCCTCCTCGAACCGGTGCTGCGAGCCGGGGAGGAAGAACTGCCCACCGAGGATGTTGAAGGTCGTCGGTAGATGGAGGCGGGCCTCCGACACGATCAGGTCGTCGTCGCTCAGCAACCCGACATAGCGACCTCCGTCGACGACGGGTGCCGCGCCGATGGCTCGGCCCGCCAGGACGTCGGCCGCCTCGGCCACGCTCTGGTCGGGGCGCAGTGTCACCACGTCTCTCGTCATGACGTCGGCGACTCGGATGTCCTCACTCATTGTTCCTCCGCCTCTCGGCACACGGGATTCGGGGGCCGGTTCCGCCGGCCGGGTCGGTCAGTCTGTGGTACCGACCTGCGCCAGCGTAGGCCCGAGGGCGTCGATCAGGTCACCCGCGATCAGACCCGGGTGCCCGGCCACGTCCGCTGCGAGCCCGTGGACGAATGCGCCCGCCGTGGCCGCCTCGAAGGCCGGGACCCCCCGGGCGAGGAACGCGGCGACGATCCCGGTGAGAACGTCGCCGGTGCCCGCGGTCCCGAGCCAGGGCCCGCCGGTGATGTTCAGCGCCGCACGACCCGGGGGCTCGGCCACAACGGTCGTGGAGCCCTTGAGCAGGACGACGCTGTCCGCGCGGACCGCCAGGTCCCGCGCGGCAGCCACCCGGTCGGCCCCGACAGGATGACCGGTGAGGCGCTCGAACTCACCGTCGTGGGGTGTGAGCACCGTGGGGTGGGAACGGGTCGTCAGCAGTCCGGGATCGCCCGCGAGCGCGTTGAGGCCGTCGGCGTCGAGCACGACGGGCAGGTCGGCGTTGTCGAGGATGTGACGGACGGCCGTGGCCGTCGCTCCCGAGCGCCCGAGGCCGGGCCCGAGCGCAAGTGCTCGGAAACGAGGGAGCGACTCCAGCACCTCGCGGGCGCCGGCGGACTCCAGGTCTCCTTCCGGCGTGGCGCCGACCGCCCGGGTGATGACCTCGCTCCCCGACGCCGCCCGGGCAGCCTCGCGACCCGGCAGGTTGCACCACACGATGCCGGCGCCCGCGCGCATCGCCGCGTGACTCACGAACGCAGGCGCGCCCGTCATCCCCCCCGAGCCCCCGACCACCGAGACCGGGGACCGCCACTTGTTGTTGTCGACGGGGAGGGCGGGTAGCCAGGCGGCGACGTCGGAGATCTCGGTGACTCCGACAGTCGTCGCCGACACGTCGATCCCGATGTCGACGAGGTCGATGTCTCCGGAGGCGGTGGCTCCCGGATCGAAGACGACGCCGGGCTTGAGAGCAGCGAAGCACACCGTTGCAGTTGCCTGGACCGTCGGACCTGCCGCCGCGCCCGTCAGCCCGTCGACACCCGACGGGATGTCGACCGCCAGGACGGGCGGGCCGTCGCGGAGGCGATCGGCCACGACCGCCGCGTCTCCCTCGAGTGACCCGCGGAAACCCGTCCCGTACATCGCGTCGATCACCAGGTCGGCACGCGAGAGCGCACGGTCGAGGGCCACCGTGCCGACACCGTCGTCGAGCCGGACCACCTCCACGCCCACGCCGCGGCGCCGGAGTGCCTCGGCGGCGATGAGGCCGTCGCCTCCGTTGTTGCCCTTCCCGGCAGCGACGACACACCGGTGCCCGTAGCCACCGCCGAGCATGTCGAGAGCGGTTCGCGCGACGGCGCGACCGGCACGGCCCATCAGGGCCTTCTGTGGCGTCCCGGCGGCGATCGTGGCGGCATCGGCCGCTCCCATCTCCTCGGGAGTGAGGACCGGCAGCACGTCAGTGGCCCCCGGCGGCGAAGGCCAGAGCCACAGCCAGGGCGGTGGTGTCGGTGTGGGTGAGCGAGAGCCCCCAGGAGCCGACGCCACGTGACGCGGCCAGGTCTGCGGCCCGTCCGGACACGACGAGCCGGGGCGCACCGCCGGGCAGTCGTCCGACCTCCACGTCGCGGAGCCTGAAAGCCCAGAGGCCGACGCCGAGTGCCTTCATCACAGCCTCCTTGGCGGCGAACCGGGCGGCGAGGCTCGGCGTGGCGTCACGGGAGCGGTGGGCGTATTCACGCTCGGCGGGTGAGAAGCAGCGCTCCTCGAGTCTGGGCGTGCGCATGAGCGCGAGACGCATGCGTTCGAGCTCCACGAGATCGACACCGAGCCCCACGACCGTGCGCCCGACGGCGATCGCCCCGATGTCGCGGGTCAGTCGCTCGGCACGGGCCTCACCGGTGAGTGCCACGTCACTCCACCGTGACGGTCTTGGCGAGGTTCCGTGGCTTGTCGACATCGCGCCCGCGTGACTTGGCGAGGTGATAGGCGAACAGCTGGAGGGCCACCGTGTCGACCGCCGGCGAGAAGAGCTCCATGGTCGGTGGCACCCAGAGGACGTGGTCGGCGAGCTCGGCGGCTACCTCGTCGCCGTCGTTGGCCACGAGCAGGACCGTCGCTCCCCGTGTTCGCATCTCGGAGATGTTGGCGAGCGACTTGGCGTAGACGTGGGATCGGGTCGCCACGCCGACGACCACCGTCCCCGGTTCGATCAGGGCGATGGGCCCGTGCTTCATCTCGCCGCCCGGGTAGGCCTCGGCGCGCGCATAGCTGATCTCCTTCAGCTTCAGCGCACCCTCCATCGCCACCGGATAGCCGACGCCACGGCCCAGGAAGAAAAAGTCGCGCACCTCGCTCAACTCCTCGGCGACGGGCCGGATCTCGTCGTTCCGCCCGAGAACGGTCTCGATCCGCGCCGGAACCTCGAGGAGCTCCGCGAGCAGGTCGCGCGCCTCGCTCGGGTAGCGGGTCCCGCGGACGCCGGCGAGGTAGAGAGCCAGCAGTTCGAGTGCCACCACCTGTGCCAGATGGGTCTTGGTGGCGGCGACTCCGATCTCGGGACCGGCGTGGGTGTAGAGGACGGCATCGGCGAGACGGGCCATACCCGAGTCGACGACGTTGGTGACGGCGATGATTTGGGCGTCCCAACGCTTGGCGTACTTCATCGCCTCGATCGTGTCGGCGGTCTCCCCGGACTGGCTGACCCCCACCACCAGCGTGCGCGTGTCGACGACCGGGTCGCGGTAGCGGAACTCGGAGGCGATGTCGATCTCACACGGCAGGCGGGTCCAGTGCTCGAGCGCGTACTTCGCCACCATCGCCGCGTGGTAGCTCGTGCCGCAGCCGACGAGGAACACCTTGTCGACCGCCCGCAGGTCGTCCTCCTCGAGGCGGAGCTCGTCGAGCATCAGGTGCCCGGCCGGGTCGGTGCGGCCGCGCAGCGTGTCGCGGACGGCGTCGGGCTGCTCGTGGATCTCCTTCAGCATGAAGTCGTCGAAGCCGCCCTTCTCGGCCTGCTCGACGTCCCATGTGACGGTTCGCGGCGTGGGTTCCGTGTCGGTGCCGTCGGGGTCCGTGATCCGGATCGAGCCGGGTCGCAGCTCCACGACGTGGTCGTCGTCCACGACGAAGATGTCGCGCGTGTGCGGGAGGAGGGCAGGGATGTCGGAGGCGATCAGCCCTGCTCCGTCGGTGATCCCCGCCACGAGCGGCGACACACGGCGTGCTGCGACGACGAGCCCGGGATCCGCGGCATGTACGACGGCGACGGTGAAGCTCCCCTCCACGCGGCGGAGCAGGGAGCGAACGGCGGTGGCGAGGTCGTCGCCGTCGGTCAGGCGATCGGCCACGAGGTGCGCGAGGACCTCCGTGTCGGTTTCCGAGCTGAACTCGTGGCCCGCGCCCTCGAGTTCGGCGCGGAGCTCCAGGAAGTTCTCGACGATGCCGTTGTGGACGATGGCCAGGTCGCCCGACTCGTCGGTCTGGGGATGGGAGTTCTCCTCCGACGGGCGCCCGTGGGTCGCCCAGCGGGTGTGGCCGATGCCGGTGGTGGCGTCCCCCGGGGCGTCACCGACCGCTCCGGCCAGCTCCGCCAACTTGCCCGCCCGGCGCCGGATCCAGAGGCCGTCGCCGGGAACCTGGAGCGCCACACCGGCCGAGTCGTAGCCGCGGTACTCGAGCGAACTCAGCCCGTCGAGGAGGATCGGCAGCGCAGAGTCCGAGCCCGTGTAACCGACGATGCCGCACACGGGAGTGAGTCTACGACCAACCCCTAGTGCGTCACTGAGGTCCGCAGAGCGGACCTCAGTGACGCACTGAGGCGGGAGGCCGCGGTGTCGGCGACGGCGGGGTCGGTCGCCTCGACCATGATGCGCACGACCGGCTCCGTCCCAGAGGGGCGCACGAGCACACGCCCGTTGGTTGCGAGCTCCGCCTCGACGGTCCGCACGTCGTCCCAGAAACCGGTGGCACCGTCGAGGTCGGCGTCGGTCACGCCGGGATCGACTCGGACGTTGACGAGGACCTGCGGGTGCTTGGTGACGACGTCGCAGAGATCGCCGAGCGACCTACCCGTGCGACGGACGACATCGAGGACCATGAGAGCGGTGAGAGTGCCGTCGCCGGTGGTGGCGTGCTCCGAGAAGATCACGTGACCCGACTGCTCACCGCCGAGAACGAGGTCGTTCTCCTCCATGGCCGTGAGGACGTGCCGGTCGCCGACAGGCGTCTCCACGATGCCGACGCCCTCGGCGGCAAGTGCCCGCCGCAGCCCGAGGTTGGCCATCACGGTGGTCGCGATGGCATCACCACGCAGTCGCCCGCGGCCTGCGAGGTCGAACGCTGTGACAGCGAGGATGTGGTCGCCGTCGCGCAGGGCGCCCGTCTCGTCGACGGCGATACAGCGGTCGGCGTCACCGTCGAAGGCGAAGCCGGCGTCGGCGCCGTGCTGCCTGACCGCCCGTTGGAGGTGCTCGGGTTGTGTCGACCCGCACCCGTCGTTGATGTTCAGGCCGTCGGGCTCGACGCCGATCGCCACGACATCCGCACCGAGGTGCTCGAACGCCGCGGGAGCCGTGCGATGTGCGGCCCCGTGCCCGCAGTCGAGGACGACCCTCGATCCGTCGAAGGTTCGGCCCTCGAGGACGCCCACGAGGTGCGCGACGTACTCGTCGGCGGCGTCCGTGCGTGTCTGGGCGGATCCGATCTCCGCACCGACGGGATCGTCGTCGGAGACCGCCCGTCCGAGCACCGTGAGGAGCTCGGTTTCTATTCGCCGCTCCATGTCGTCGGCGAGCTTGCGACCGCCGGCGGCGAAGATCTTGATGCCGTTGTCGCCGAAGGGGTTGTGGCTGGCCGAGATCATCGCCGCGGGTGCGCCCCGCACCCGCGACGCATGCGCCAGCCCGGGTGTGGGGAGAACCCCGAGCGACTCGACTCGGCCGCCCTCGCCGCACACGCCGGCGCTGAGCGAGGCCTCGAGCATGGGCCCCGACAGGCGCGTGTCACGGGCGATGAGGAGAGGTTGCTCGTTTCCGAGCGCGCGCACAACCGCGCGCCCGAGCGCCAGGATCAGCTCCGGGGTGAGATCACGGTTGGCGACACCCCGGACCCCGTCGGTACCGAACCGCAGCGACATGGTGCGGTGGTCGCAGACTCAGCGCTTGCTGTACTGCGGAGCCTTGCGGGCCTTCTTGAGGCCGTACTTCTTGCGCTCTTTTTCGCGCGCATCACGCGTCAGGAGCCCGAGCTTCTTCAGCTCGGCACGCTGCTCACCGTCGAGCTCCGTCAATGCCCGCGCGATCCCCAGTCGGACCGCACCGGCCTGGCCGCTCGTGCCGCCACCGGCGACACTGGCGTCGATGTCGTAGACGTCGGCCGTCTCGGTGACACGTAGTGGCTCGTTGACCGTCATCTGCTGGACCAGCGTGGGGAAGTACTCGGTGTAGGAACGGCCGTTGACGGTGACCACACCCGTGCCCGGGCGTACGCGAACGCGGGCGACGCTGCTCTTGCGGCGACCGGTGCTCTGGACGAGCGGCTTCGACACGGGAAACTCCTCTGCGAGAGTGCTCAGCGGGCGCTGCCGCTGATGGCGCGGGACTGTGGCCGCTGGGCGGCGTGCGGATGGGCGGGACCGGCGTAGACACGCAGGTTCCGGAGCATGCTGCGGCCGAGCCGGTTCTTCGGCAGCATTCCCTTGACCGCCTTCTTGACGACCTGGGCCGGATCACGCTCGATCAGGTGCTCGAGCGTCTCGGTGCGTAGACCTCCCGGATAGCCGGAGTGGCGGTGGTACGTCTTCTGTTCGGCCTTGCGGGCCGACACGTCGAGCCCGGAGGCGTTGATCACAACGACGTGATCGCCGCCGGCGACGTTCGGTGCCCAGGTGGGCTTGTGCTTGCCGCGCAGGAGCGTGGCGGCCTCTGTGGCCACTCGGCCCAGGCGGGCGCCCTGGGCGTCGAGGACGTACCAGTCGCTGCTGATGTCGTCGGGTGTGGGGCTGAAAGTGCGCACGTCGTGTCGTCGATCTCTTCGTGGTACTCAGGCTCTTCGTGGTGCTCGGGGTCGTGGCCGCGTGGTGACGGGAGGGCCGTGGAGAGGCCTCAGGGCAGACAGGAAAGGATACTCGGGCACCGCGGACGTGGACAATCCGAGCCCGGGCGCCCCGTTGGCCCGAGCTCTACCGCAACCGCCACTAGCCTGCTCCGGCATGCCGGTCGACGCGGCCCCCCGCGAGCCCTCTTCCCGCCTCCGTGAGCTCTCGGATGCAGCGGTGAGCGCTCTGCTCGACCCTGCGGTAGCCAATACCGTCGAGATGGTCCTGCGTGTCGCCGACGGGCGCTACGAGGCGATCGCCCCGGACGGGCGGGTCCGCTTCGACCGGCCGGGCGACGCCCACACGGAGCCCGACGACACGACCGTCGAGGGTCGCAACCCCCTCGGCGACCGTTCCACGGACCGTTTCGCCGGGCTCGGCGACGAACTCGACGCGCTGCATCCCGATCGCACCGCCAACGCCTACCCCTACGCCTACGATCAGGTGGCACAGCTCTTCGACCACGCGGCGGCACCCGACGTGTGCGTCGTCCACTCGGCCGGTCACCACTGGCCGGAGTCCGGTGGCCACGTGGGCGAGCACGGTTCGCTCGACGTGGTGCAGGCACGCGCGCCCTTCGTGCTCGCGGGCCGGGGAACACGTCGACGGGGAATGTCCGACGACTCCCTGCGACTCGTCGATGTCGGGCCCACACTGGCCGCGCTGCTCGGCGTCGCACCCCGCGACACCTCCGCGAACAGGTCCGAGGCCGACGCGCTGCTGGCCGGTGCCGACGGCGTGGTGCGCCACGACCTGCTCGACCCGGCCGACGGTGTCCCGAGCCACGTGGCGGGCTTCCTGTTCGACGGCACCAACCCCAACGTCCTCTACGACATGGCAGCGTCGGGAGAGGCGCCCCATGTGGCGCGTCTCATCGACATGGGGACGGCGATGCGTCACGGCGCCATGGCGGGCCTCCCGACCGTCACGCTGGCGAACCACACGTCGATCCTCACCGGACGGCTCCCCGGCCACCACGGCGTGCTGCACAACGCCTGGTACGACCGTTCCGCCGCCCGCAGCATCGACACCAACTCGCTGGCCACGTGGCCGTTCGCCATGCAACACCTCGTCGACGGCACAGAGACGCTCTGGGAGGCCGTGCGACGCACGTGGCCCGACGCGTTCACCGCTGCGGTCGACGAGCCGTGCGACCGGGGCGCGGGCTTCAGTACCTTCGACTTCTTCCGCTCGGGATCAGTTCCCGAGATCACCTCCAGCACCGACGGCCTCCCGCACACGACCAGCCGGTTCGCCGACACGTCGCCCGGCTACAAGGCCTGGTCGATCATCGACCACCAGGCCATGGACCAGGCCGTCGGCATCTGGTCCGGTCGCTACCGCGACGTCGACTACCCCGCACCTCGGTTCATGTGGGTGAACTTCGCTCTCACCGACGCCGCCATGCACGAGGGCGGACCTCACTCCGAGGTTGCGGCAGCCGCCATCCGCGACACCGACGCCCGCCTCGGGGAGGTTCTCGCGGCCATCGAGAACGCCGACGTGTTCGACGACACCGCCTTCTGTCTCGTGGCCGACCACGGGATGGAGCAGACGAGCCCCGAGGTGCGCGGTGACTGGGACGCCGCGCTGCGCGACGCGGGCATACCGGTGCGTAACGAGGGCGCCGGCTTCCTCTACCTCGACGAAGTTTGATGCGAGTCAGGTGGTGCCGATGAGTGTTCCGATTCCGTAGGTGACGACGGCGGCGCCACCGCCGATGAGGACCATTCGCAAGCCGGACCAGAAGGCGTTGCGCCCGGTGAAGATCGAGATCAACGCTCCGACGCAGAACAGCGCCACTCCCGACAGTACGGCGGCCGTGATGAAGGCCCCCGGATCGCTCATGATCACGTACGGCAATACCGGGACGAACGCTCCGACGGCGAACGCCAGAAACGAGGACACCGCTGCCACCCACGACGACGGGAGCTCTCCCGGGGTGATGCCGAGCTCCTCGCGGGCGTGCACGTCGAGCGCCACCTCCTCGTCCTCCATGAGCCGCTCCGCCAGTGCCCTGGCCTCCGCCTTGTCGAACCCGCGGGAGCGGTAGATGGTCTCCAGTTCCTCGGTCTCCTCCTCGGGGAAGTCCCGGATCTCGTAACGCTCCACCTCGAGCTCACGCTCGTAGAGCTCCGCCTGGGCACGGACGGAGATCCACTCGCCCGCAGCCATCGAGCATGCACCGGCCACGAGCCCTGCGACACCTGCGAGGAGCACGAGCGACTCGTCGGACGTCCCGCCCGCCACGCCCATCACGAGCGACAGGTTCGAGACGAGTCCGTCGTTGGCGCCGAACACGAGCGGACGCAGCGAGTCGCCCACGCCGATCCGGTGACGACCCTCGGCAGCCGCGATGGCCGCGCCCACACCTGCTCCACCTCCCAGGCCGGCCACGAGGCGCCCGTGCTCGACCTCCTCGTCGACCAGAGCGTCGGGGACGTCGTCGTGGCCCCGGTAGCGACGGACCTCACCCGCCTCCATCCGGGCCACGAGCGGCAGCACCCTCTCCACGCCGATGAGCCGGGCCGTCGTTCCCAGGGCGCGTACCCGGAAGGGAGGGTGGTAGGCGGGCGTGGGGGTCCCCGCCTCCCGGAGGAGGCCCACCCAGTGCTCGGCGTGCTGATCCTCGGCGTCTGCCACGGCTCCGAGCTGACGCGACAACTCGGGGTCGGCGTGGGCCGCCAATCGTCGGTAGAGGTCGGCAGCCGCCATCTCGTCGAGGTACAGCCGGCGATGCCGCTCCGTGGTCTCGGCGTCGGTCTCCTGCGCCATGGACGCAGCCTACGAGCGGGTACCCTCACCGCGCCGACATGGGAACGCATCGCCGAGTACTGCTTGCCTCGCTGACAGCCCTCGCTGTCCTGCTCGTCGCGTGCTCGGACAGTGGCGGCGACAGTGAAACTGACGACGCCGAGCCGCCCGCCCAGGTCACGCAGCCGGAGTTCGCCGCCCTGCTGGAGACGGCCCAGGACGCCACCGTCCGGGTGACGTACGTCCTCGAGGACGGGACCTCGGAACCCCCCGTCGACGAGAACATCGTCTACGCCCAGGACCCACCCCGCGTCTCTGTCCGCACGGAGCAGGGTCTGGTGATCGACAACGGCGACGGGAGTCTCGCCAGCTGCACGGAGGGCTCGGACCCCGTGTGCGTCCGGCTCCCCGGCGTCGGCGACGCCGGTCAGGGTCTCCTCAGCGGGTTCCTCGGAGTGTTCGCCTCGCTGGTCTTCAGCGAGTCACCGTCGATGCTGGCGGGCTACACCCCCGAAGACGGTCGTGTCATCGCACAACGACCTGCCGTCTGCGCCGCGTTCGCCACCGATCCGCTGGACGACGGCTCCGACGACGGCTCCTCGACCGGCGGGCAGGAGACCGCCTCACCCGACGCCGGTCAGGTCCGCCTCACCGAGTGCGTCGACGCCGAGTCGGGTGTCCCCCTGCTGCTCATCGCCGAGAACGAGGAGGGAACGGCCGTTCGCCTCGTTGCCGAGGTGGTCGACACGCCGACCGAGGACGACTTCGCCGCTCCCACCGAGGTTCCCGACACGCCCGGTAGCTGAGCGCGGCCTCGTCCGCTCGACCCGGCAGTATCATTCGCGCTCGTGCCACTCCCTTCGAGCCGCCGCTCGCGCCCCGCCCGGGCAACGACCGCCGCCCTGCTCGCGGCACTGCTCGCGGTCAGCGCCCTCCTTCTTGCGGCGTGCAGCAGCGACGACAACGAGACCGTCACGGTCGAGGGTGATGGCAAGGGTGCACCCGGTATCGAGGGCGAGGGATCGGGGCCGATCGAGATCAGTGACGAGGACGGCGGCGGATCGGTCGTTCTCGGACCCGAAGAGGTTCCCGACGACTTCCCCGACGACATCCCGCTTCCTGACGACTTCGTCGTCACAGCCGCGTTCTCGGGCTCCGACACGGAGGGCGCACCCACGGCGAACATCTCGGGTGTGACCGGGCAGTCACTGGAAAGGCTCCACGCCCTCTACACCACGAGCCTTCCCGAGGCCGGCTACACGATCGTGTCCGAGGACGACGACCCGATCGAGGGAGCCTCGGCGTTCGCCATCACCTTCGAGGGCAACGGGATCACCGAGGGGAAGATCACCTACGCCGAGCACGATTTCAGCGGTCAGAACCCCGACAAGTTCTCACTCTCCGTTGCGTACTGAACCCGGTACGCCCTAGGATCTGTCAGACTGTTCGACACGCAGGGCGCGAAACGGCTCCCTTCACCATCCCGGCCGACACACAGGAGACCCCACAGATGATGCGACGCACAGTTCTGGTGACGCTCGGAGCACTGGCCCTGGTGGCCTTCACGGCCTGCGGCGACGACGGCCCGAACGCCGGCGACGTCCTCGACGCCGCCGACGGCGACTTCGACATCGAGACGCCCGAGGGCGACATCAAAGTCGACAGCAACGACGGCGAGGTCACCATCGAGGGTGAAGGCCAGGACGGCGATGGCTCGTTCAGCTTCGGGGGCGGCGAGATCCCCGACGACTTCCCCGACGACATCCCGCTCCCCGACGACTTCGAAGTCACATCCTCCTCGTCCTTCGGTGATGGCGACTCCGGTACGAGCGCGGGCGTCACTGGGACGACAGACGAGTCGTTCGACGACCTGGTCAGCATGTACGAGAGCGACCTTCCCGACGCGGGCTACGAGGTCGCCGGTACCAACAACTCAACGGTCAACGGGAACAAGAGCTTCGCGATGAGCTTCTCGGGCAACGGCATCGAAGGTGGGTCGATCACCGTGTCCGAGGGTGGGCTCGTCGGCGACGACGAGGACAAGCAGCTCATCACGATCGGCTACGGCGCTGGATAGCCGACCTCGGTGAGGCACAGGCCGTGGGGCGGGGCGACCTGCCCGGCGGCCTGGCGGTCCTTCGCCCGGATGATCGACATGACGTCGCCGGGACGCAGCTTCCCGGTGCCGATGTCGACGAGCGTGCCCACGACCGAACGCACCATCTGCCAGCAGAAGGCAGCCGCCCGGATGTCGTAGTGGAGCACCCCGTCGCCCGCGTCGGTCCACGACGACGAGTGGACCGTGCGCTGCGTCGTCGAGCCCTCGGGGCCCCTGCGGCAGAAGGACGCGAAGTCGTGCGTTCCCACGAACGGGTCGGCACCCATCCGCAGCGCCGGTAGGTCGAGCTCCTGGGGCACCCACCAGGCGTAGCGCGCCAGGAAGGGGTCGGGCTCGGGCCGGTTCACGACCGTGTAGCGGTAGGAACGCCATGTTGCGGAGTGCCGGGCGTCGAAGGACGGCTCGACGAGCTCGCTGCTGCGGACCACCACCTCGGGCCCCAGCATCCCGTTGAGGGCGTCACGCAGCTTCCACGGGTCGACGCCGGGGTCGGCCTCGAAGGAGATCACCTGCGCGGCGGCGTGCACACCCTTGTCGGTTCGCCCTGCGCACGTGATGTCGACGTCGTGGCGCAGGACCTTCTCGAGGGCCCGAGTCAGGACGCCTTCGACCGTGCGGAGGTCGGCCTGCTGCGCGAAGCCGTGGAAGTCGGTGCCGTCGTAGGCGAGCACCATCCGGACCTTGGGACGCCCGGATGCGTCGAAGAGGCTCGCTGTGTCGGGAGACTCGCCCATCACGGGCAGGGGTTAGACCAGTTCGACGCGGGCCATCGGGGCGTTGTCGCCGTTGCGGGGGCCCAGCTTCAGGATCCGGAGGTAGCCGCCGTCGCGGTCCTCGTAGCGGGGCCCGATCTCGGCGAACAGCTTGGCTGCGACCCCGGGGTCACGGAGTTCCGACACGACGAGGCGCTCGTTGTGCAGGCCGCCCTTGCGGGCCTTGGTGATCATCTTCTCAGCGACCGGGCGCAGCGCCTTCGCCTTGGCCAGCGTCGTGACGATCACCTCGGCCTCGAACAGGTGCGCGGCGAGGTTCGCCAGCATGAGCCGCTGGTGCTCGGGGCTTCCGCCCAGGCGGGGTCCCTTGGTCGGGGTCGGCACGACCGGTCAGTCCCGGACCCGCAGGGTGAGGCCGCGCTCGTCGAGCTTCACGCGGACCTCGTCGAGAGACTTCTGGCCGAAGTTCGTGATGGCCAGCAGGTCGTCCTCGCTCTTCTCGAGGAGCTGCCCGATGGTGTCGACCCGGGCACGCTTCAGGCAGTTGCGCGGACGCTCCGACAGGTCGAGGTCCTCGACGGGGAGCTCGAGATCGGGCGACATGGGCGCAGCCACAGCCACCTCGCCGAGCTCGAGGCCCTGGGGCTCCTCGGAGATGTCGGCCACGAGTGTGACGAGGTTGCGGAGGGTGTCGCCGGCCGAGGCGAGCGCGTCGAACGGTGTGATGGAGCCGTCGGTCTCCACCTCGATGCTGAGGCTGTCGAAGTTGGTGGCCTGCTCGACACGTGTCGGCTCGATCGAGAACGCCACCCGCCGTACGGGCGAGAAGATGGCGTCGACGGGGATCTCGCCGATCGTGCCCGACGTGTTCGCCCGGGCCTGATCGGCCGAGAGGTAGCCGCGGCCCTGCTCCACTGTGAGGTCGCAGGCCAACCGGCCCTTGTCGTTGACCTGTGCGATGACGTGCGACGGGTTGAGGATCTCGACGTCGCTGGTGACCTGGATGTCACCGGCGGTGACGTCGCCGGGGCCGGAGGCGTCGAGACGCAGCGTGACGGCCTCCTCGGAGTGGCAGCGCAGGACGACGTCCTTGAGGTTCAAGATGATGTCGGTGGCGTCCTCCTTGACCCCCTCGATCGTGTCGAACGGGTGGAGGGCGTCGTCGAACTTCACCTGCGTGATCGCCGCACCGGGAATCGCCGACAGCAGTGTGCGTCGGAGACTGTTCCCGAAGGTGTGGCCGAAGCCGGGCTCGAGCGGAGCAATCGTGAAGCTCTGCGTGTTGCCCTCGGCCTCGCCGATCTCGATACCGGGTCGTTGGATGATCAGCATCTGTGTTTCGCCTCTGGTCGTCGTCAGAGGGGAACGCCGCTCCGGCGCCCCCGGTTACTTGGAGTAGAGCTCGACGATCAACTGCTCCCTCACGGGGATGTCGATCTGCTCCCGGATCGGGAGATCGCGCACGGTTGCCTTCGACTCGACAACGTCGAGCCACGGTGGAACGGCCCTGTCGATCGTGTCGAGGTTGTGCTTCACGACGATCATCGCCTTGGCCTTGTCGCCCAACTCGACGATGTCGTCCTTGCGGACCTGGTACGAGGGAATCGTGACGCGCTTTCCGTTGACCTTCACGTGGCCGTGGCGAACGAACTGGCGGGACTGGTTGCGACTCGCCGCGAAACCGGCACGGAACACCACGTTGTCGAGCCGCTGCTCGAGCATCCGCAGGAGATTCTCTCCGGTGATGCCGTCTTCGGCGGCCGCCGACGTGTAGAGGTTGCGGAACTGGCCCTCGAGGAGGCCGTAGATCCGGCGTGCCTTCTGCTTCTCGCGGAGCTGGAGCATGTACTCGCTCTCGCGGATGCGACCACGCCCGTGCTCACCCGGCGGGTAGGGGCGACGCTCGATCGGGCACTTGGAGGACTCGCACTTGGGGCCCTTGAGGAACAGCTTCATGCGCTCGCGCCGACAGAGGCGACAGACGGGACCGGTGTAGCGGGCCATCAAACTCTCCGTCGCTTCTTGGGTCGGGTGCCGTTGTGCGGGATCGGCGTGACGTCCTTGATGCCCGCCACCTCGATGCCCGTGTTCTGGATCGACCGGATGGCGGTTTCGCGTCCGGACCCGGGGCCCTTCACGACGATGTCGACCTTGCGGACACCGTGCTCCATGGCCCGACGAGCCGCGGTCTCGGCCGCCGTCTGCGCGGCGAAAGGTGTCGACTTGCGGGACCCCTTGAAGCCGACGTTGCCGGCCGAGGCCCACGAGAGGACCTCACCGTTCTGGTCGGTGATGGTGATGATCGTGTTGTTGAACGACGACTTGATGTGCGCCACGGCGTAGCCGACGTTGCGGCGTTCCTTGCGCTTGGGGCGTCGCTGCCCGCTCGGGTTGGCCACGACTACTTGACCGCCTTCTTGCGGCCCGCCACCGTCTTCTTGGGACCTTTACGGGTACGGGCGTTCGTACGGGTGCGCTGGCCGTTCACCGGGAGGCCGCGCCGGTGGCGGATCCCCTGGTAGCAGCCGATCTCCATCTTGCGCTTGATGTTCTGCTGGACGTCCCGTCGGAGATCACCCTCGACCTCGACGTTCTGCTCCACCCACGAGCGGATCTTCGTGACCTCGGTGTCGGTGAGGTCGCGAACCCGCGTGGCGGGATCGATCTCGTTGACCTCGCAGATCAGCGAGCCGGTGCTCCGGCCGATGCCGTAGATGTAGGTGAGCGCGACATCGGTCCGCTTCTCGCGGGGTATGTCGACGCCTGCGATTCGAGCCATGTGCTGTTCCCCTCAACCCTGCCGCTGCTTGTGGCGCGGGTTCTCGCAGATGACGCGCACGGCACCGTTGCGACGGATCACCTTGCACTTCTCACACATCTTCTTGACGCTGGGTCGTACCTTCATCTGCTTCTCGTTCCAGTTCTCGGGACCGTACGGATCACTTGTAGCGGTAGGTGATCCGACCGCGGCTCAGGTCGTAGGGCGTGAGCTCGACCTGGACCTTGTCGCCCGGCAGGATCCGGATGTAGTGCATCCGCATCTTGCCGGATATGTGGGCGAGGATCGTGTGCCCGTTCTCGAGCTCGACACGGAACATGGCGTTGGGCAGCGGCTCGACGACCGTGCCCTCCACCAGAATCGTGTCGTCCTTCGGCTTTGCCAGCGTCCTCACCAACTCCCGCGCGCGCGGCGCGTGCTCGTATCCGTGGATTTCACTCGAGGAATCGCCCCGCGCCTCATGAGAAAACTGGCCCAGGGCCGAAGGAAGAGGATACACCAGCGGCCCCACCGGTCCCAATGCGAGCCTCCCTCCCTGTGCGTCACTGAGGTCCATATGTGACACCGCATTGACGTATAGCGAGGAGAAGAACCGCCGGGTCTGGTCCGCCCGACGGGGCCAGAATGGGCGAGCCCGGCGGAATCAGCCCGGTTCCCTTGTCCCGAAAGGGTCATGAGCGTCTCCGACGCCCTGCTCGCAGCACAGCCCGCCTTCGCCGGCGCCCTCGTGTTCGTGGTGGCACTCTCGCCGCTCGAGCACCTCGACGCCGACACGAGTCGATAGCCCGCCGAGATGGTGCGATAACCCGTCCTATGACCCGGAAATCGCACCATCTCGGAGGAAGGAGAAAGGGCCCGTTCAGACCCAGCATCGCGGGATGAGCACCGATCGGAACGCCGCCCGCCAGGCCCTTGTTCTGCGCCCGGGAGACCCCACCGGGATGGTGCACTCCCGTTGCCTATCGCAACACCAACGCACCAACCCGGCGGTGACGGGGACGTCCAAGGCGGAGGAGGGACCTGGCCAGGCGAGGCTGTGGGGAGGTTCCGGGGTAGCGCAGCTACCACGGAACCGTCAACACTTCCGGGCCGTCGGCAGTCACGGCAATCGTGTGTTCGAAGTGCGCCGAGCGCTGGCCGTCGTCGGTGACCACGGCCCATCCGTCCTCCAACACCTTGTTGCCCGCGGAGCCGGCGTTGATCATGGGCTCGATGGCGAAGACGTGGCCCTCCTTGATCGTCATACCCTTCCCCGCGGGCCCGTAGTTGGGGATCTGCGGATCTTCGTGCATGGCCGTGCCGATTCCGTGCCCGACGTACTCACGTACGACCGAGAAGCCGGCGGCGACGGCAACCTCTTCCACCGCGGCTCCGACGTCGCCCAGCCTGTTCCCCTCCACGATCTGCTCGATCGCCGCCTCCAACGAGCGCCGTGTGACGGTGATGAGGCGCTGCGACAGGTCGTCGACCTCACCGATCGGGATCGTGATGGCGGCATCGGCGTGCCAGCCCTCGATGATCGCACCACAGTCGATCGAGAGGATGTCCCCCTCGTCGACCGTGCTCTCGTCGGGAATCCCGTGCACGATCACCTCGTTGGGCGATGCGCAGATCACAGCGGGAAACCCGTGGTAGTTGAGGAAGTTGGACCGCGCCCCCCGACGGTCGAGAACGTCACGTGCTGCGGCGTCGATATCGAGCAACGTGACCCCCGGTTTGGCAGCCCGGATGCACTCCTCGTGCATCTCCGCCACGATCCGGCCGGCACGCCGCATCAGGGCGATCTGGTCGGGGGTCTTGCGCGTGATCACGGCGTCGAGTCGTCGAAGTGCCCGTCGATCACCGTGATCATGCGCTTGGTGATGTCGTCGACCTCACCCGTCCCGTCGACACGCACCAGGAGGTTCTGCTCACCGTAGAACTCGGCGAGCGGCTCCGTCTCACGACGGTAGAGCTCGAGCCGGCGCTTCATGGCGGCGGCGGTGTCGTCCTCGCGGCCCCGCTCCACCATGCGCTCCAGAACGACACTGTCGGGAACCTCGATCTCGATCACCAGGTCGAGGGACGTGCCGGTGCCGTCGAGAATCCGCCGTAGCTCCACCGCCTGCTGATGGGTGCGCGGGAATCCGTCGAGGAAGAAGCCCTTGGCGGCCGTGTCATGTCGCTCGAAGAACTCCTCGACGATCCGGACCACGATGTCGTCGGGGACGAGCTCGCCGCGGTCCATGTACTCCTTGGCAGCGAGACCGAGCTCGGATCTCTCGCCGACCGACGTCCGGAAGATCTCCCCGGTGGACAGGTGCGTCACGCCGTAGTGGGCCGCGAGCCGCTCGGCCTGGGTTCCCTTCCCGGAGCCCTGCTTGCCGAGCATGACGATCCGCGGGCCGCGTGTCATCGCATCAACTCAGGAAGCCCTCGTAGTTGCGCATCATCAGCTGACTGTCGATCTGTTTCATCGTCTCGAGGGCGACGCCCACGGTGATGAGCAACGACGTTCCACCGAACGCGGCGCCGCTCGGGAGGTTGGCCAGCGAGAAGTAGAGCAACGGGGCGAGGGCGATGGCCGCGAGGAAGAGTGAGCCGGGCAGCGTGATGCGGTTGAGGGTCTTGGCCAGGTACCGCTCCGTGGGTGGCCCGGGCCGGATGCCGGGGATGAAGCCGCCTTGCTTGCGGATGATGTCGGCCTGCTGCTGAGGGTTGAACGCGATCGCCGTGTAGAAGTAGGCGAAGAAGATGATCAGGAGCGTGAAGGTGGCGATGTAGAAGAAGCCCTGCGGCTGTGTGAGGTTGTCGTTGATCCACTCGGCGATGCCGTCGGGGAGCATCGGGGCGATGAGCGCCGGGAAGAACAGGATGGAGCTGGCGAAGATCACCGGGATCACACCCGACTGGTTCACCTTCAACGGGATGTAGGTGCTCTGCCCGCCGTACATGCGGCGACCCACGACGCGCTTGGCGAACTGGACGGGGATCCTTCGCTGTCCCGATTCCACGAAGACGATCGCCACGACCATCGCGACGCCGATGAGAAGCACGATCGCCAGCTGGAACTCCCCCTTGTTCTGGAGCACCGACTGACCCATCGCGGGCAGGGCGGAGATGACAGAGGCGAAGATGATGATCGACATCCCGTTGCCGATCCCGCGCTGGGTGATGAGCTCACCCAGCCACATGATGAGCGCGGTGCCCGCGGTGAGCGTGAGGATGAAGAAGAGGGCGCGCGGCGTGTTGAAGCTGGGGAAGAGATTGATGCCCTGGGGCAACCCTGCGCTGCTCAGGATCCCGGACGACGTACCGCTCTTGAACGCGAACGCCAGCGCCGTGGACTGCATGATGGCGAGGCCGACCGTGAGGTAGCGGGTCCACTGCGTGATCTTCTTCTGACCTGTCTGGCCCTCGTTCTGCCACTCCTCGAGCTTCGGGATGACGACACCGAGTAGCTGCATGATGATGGATGCCGTGATGTAGGGCATGATCCCGAGCGCGAACACCGACACGTTGGTGAGCGCCCCGCCGGAGAAGAGGTTGAGCAGGCCCAGGACCCCCGACTGCGAAGCTTCGTCCTGAAACGACCGGATGGCGTCGAAGTCGATGTAGGGAACCGGGATGTGGGAGCCCAGACGGTAGATCGCGACGATCAGGAAGACGAAGAGGATCTTCGTCCGCAGATCCGGAACGCGGAACATGTTGCGAAGGCGTCCGAGCTGAAGCACGGGCGATGAGCCTCCTGGCCGGGCGGTGCCCGAGTCTACCGATTGGTCAGGGCGTTGCCCTGTGCGGGCGGGCGGCGATCGCCCCACGGCGGAGGAAGGATCTCCACGCTGCCGCCGGCGGCCTCGATCGCGTCGCGAGCCGCCCGGGAGTAGGCGTGGGCCTTCACGACGAGCGCGGCGGAGACCTCACCGCGGGCGAGGACTTTCACGAGCCCACGCTTGGCGACGAGGCCACGCTCGCGCAACGTCTCGGGTGTGACCTCGCTCCCGGTCGCGAAATCGCTCAACGTGTCGAGGTTGACGACCGCGTACTCGACGCGAAACGGGTTGTTGAAGCCCTTGAGCTTGGGCGTACGACGAACGAGCGGCGTCTGCCCACCCTCGAAGCCGGGCTTCACGGTGTTACGGGCCCGCTGACCCTTGGAACCGCGGCCGGCCGTCTTGCCTCCCTTGCCCGCGATCCCGCGACCGACACGACGCGCCGGCTTCTTCGAGCCTTCCGGCGGCTTCAGATCATGGATCTTCATGACGTTGCGTCCTCACTGGTGCCGTCCTCGACGTTCACGAGGTGCGAAACCTTGTCGATCATGCCGCGCAGAGCCGGGCCGTCTGTGTGCTCCACCGTCTGGTTGATCGTACGGAGCCCGAGTGCGCGAAGGGTGCCCCGCTGCTTGGGCTTGGTCCCGATGGTGGAACGGGTGAGGGTGACACGCACGGTTGCCATCACGTCACCTCTGTGGGCTCGGGCGCCGGACCCCGCTGGCGCTCACGGAACGCCCGCAGGAGACCGGGTGTCGACACCTCTTCGGGGGAGAGCCCGCGGAGCTTGGCGACTTCGTCGGGGTCGCGCAGGTCCTTCAGGCCCTGGATGGTCGCTCGGGACACGTTGACGGCGTTGGCCGAGCCGAGCGACTTGGCGAGCACGTCGTTGATACCGGCCGCCTCGAGGATGTGACGGGCGGCGCCGCCGGCGATGACGCCGGTCCCGGGGGCCGCGGGCTTGATGAGCACGCGAGCGGCGTCGTGGCGGCCCATCACCTGGTGCGTGACCGTCGAACCGGCCAGAGCCGGCTTGAACACGTTCTTCTTGGCCTCCTCCATCCCCTTCTGGATGGCGGCAGGCACCTCCTTGGCCTTGCCGTAGCCGAGACCGACCGAGCCGTTTCCGTCGCCCACGACGACGAGCGCGGTGAACGAGAACCGCCGTCCGCCCTTGACGACCTTGGCGACCCTGTTGATGTCGATCACTCGTTCTTCGAACTGGCCCTCGGCCATGACTGCTCCCTGCTCAGAACTCGAGACCGGCGTCGCGAGCGGCGTCGGCCACCCCCGCGATCCGGCCGTGGTACTTGAAACCCCCGCGGTCGAACACGACCCGGGTCACTCCGGCGTCCCTGCCCCGCTCACCGATCAGCGCGCCGACCTTGCGGGCGGCATCCACCGTGCCCGTGGCATCGTCGCGCAGCCCCGGCTCGACGGTGGACGCCGCCGCAAGGGTTCGGCCGTCCAGATCGTCGATCAGCTGGGCGTAGATGTGCTTGTTCGACCGGTACACCGACAGGCGCGGACGCTCGGCGGTTCCCCGGATCTTCTTGCGGACCCGGCGGTGACGCCGGTCCCGTCCTGCGGCCTTGTCGCGTCGCATGGCTGACCCCTCAGGCACCCGAACCGACGGCGGCCTTCCCGGCCTTCCGGCGGACGTGCTCGTCGACGTAGCGGATTCCCTTGCCCTTGTAGGGCTCGGGCGTGCGGACCTTCCTGATGTCGGCGGCGACCTGGCCAACCAACTGCTTGTCGGCCCCCTTGACGATCACCTGCGTGGGCTCGGGGACCTCGATGGTGATGCCCTCGGGCGCCTCGAAGACCACGGGATGGGAGTAACCGACCTGGAGCTCGACCGACGTCCCCTTCGACTGGGCGCGGTAGCCGACACCCTGGATCTGGAGTTCCCGGGAGAAGCCCGTCGACACACCTTCGACCATGTTGGCGATCAGCGAGCGCGTGAGACCGTGGAGCGCGCGTTGCGAGCGCTCGTCGCTACCCCGCTCGACGGTGATCGTGCCGTCGTCGAGGGTGACTGTGATCCCTCGGGGCACGTCGTGCTCGAGCGTGCCGTTCGACCCCTTGGCGGTGACGTGTGCGCCGGCGATCGTGACGTCGACGCCGTCGGGAACGGTGATGGGTGCTTGTCCGACTCTGCTCATGGGAGACCTACCAGACCTGGCACAGGACCTCGCCGCCGACGTTGCGCTTGCGCGCCTCGCCGTCGGTGAGGAGCCCGACGCTCGTGGACAGCACGGCGATCCCCATCCCGCCCAGGACACGAGGGACCTCGTGTGCCTTGGAGTAGACACGCAGGCCGGGCTTCGAGACGCGGCGAATACCCGAGATCGTCCGCCGGCGCTCGTCGTCGTACTTGAGCTCGATCGTGAGGATCTTGCTCGGGCGCCCGGGCTCGTCCTCGACGGTGTAGCCGTTCACATAGCCGGCCTTCTGGAGCACGTCGGCCAACGCCACCTTCACCTTCGACGACGGCATCGACACATCATCGTGCTGGCGGAGGTTGGCGTTGCGGACGCGGGTGAGCATATCTGCAATGGGATCGGTCATCGACACAGCAGGCCCCTCCTCACCACGACGCCTTGGTCAGCCCGGGCACCTCGCCCGCATGCGCGAGCTCGCGCAGGCAGATACGACACAGCCCGAACTTGCGGTACACCGCACGCGCGCGCCCGCACCGGCGACACCGCGTGTACCGACGGACCTCGAACTTGGGTTTGCGCTGCTGCTTGTTGACCAGTGCTCTCTTCGCCATCTCTACCTCTACGCGTCCTGGCGGGCGAACGGGAAGCCGAGTGCTGCGAGCAGCGCCCGTCCTTCATCGTTCGTCCGAGCCGTCGTGACGATGGTGATGTCCATTCCCCGCACGGCGTCGATCGAGTCGTAGTCGATCTCGGGAAAGATCAACTGCTCGGTGACACCGAACGTGTAGTTGCCCGCACCGTCGAAGGAACGGGTCTTCATGCCCCGGAAGTCGCGGATCCGTGGGATCGCCAGACTCACGAGGCGGTCGAAGAACTCCCACATCCGCGCGCCGCGCAACGTGACGCGGGCACCGATCGCGTTCCCCTGACGGAGCTTGAAGCTCGCGATCGACTGCTTCGCCCGGGTGACCTGGGGCTTCTGGCCCGTGATCACGCCGAGGTCGGTGACCGCCCCGTCGAGGAGGGCCTTGTTGTCGGTGGCCAGGCCCACGCCGCAGTTGAGGACGATCTTCTCGAGGCGCGGAACCTCCATGATGTTCCCGAGACCGAGTTCTGTCTGGAGTGCAGGCCGGATCTCGTCGCGGTAGCGCTCGCGCAGGCGCGGTGCCGGGGCTGTATCGACCATCAGGCACCTCTCTTGTCGTTGTCGGGCAGGTCTGCGCCACACTTGCGACAGATCCGGAACTTGGCGCCGTCGGGGTCGAAGCGGTAGCCGACACGCGTCGGCGCCCCGCACGAGTCGCACACGATGGCGACATTCGACACGTGGATCGGCATGTCCTTGTCGATGATGCCGCCCTGCATCGTGGCGCGGGTGGCCGCCTGGTGTCGCTTGGCGACGTTGATCCCGTCGACGATGACGCGTTCCTTACCCGGGATCACGTCCATGACCTCGCCTCGCCGGCCGACGTCCTTGCCGGCCAGGACCTCGACCTGATCGCCCTTCTTGATCTTCATGTCAGATGACCTCCGGGGCGAGCGAGATGATCCGCATGAACCGACGATCGCGTAGCTCGCGCCCGACGGGGCCGAAGATGCGGGTGCCACGCGGCTGGCGCTGCTCGTTGATGAGCACGGCCGCGTTCTCGTCGAAACGGATGTAGCTGCCGTCGGAACGGCGGCGTTCCTTGCGGGTACGAACGACCACGCACCGCACCACCTCGCCCTTCTTGACGGCGGCTCCGGGTACGGCGTCCTTCACGGTCGCGACGAACTCGTCGCCGATACCCGCGTAGCGGCGCCGTGTTCCTCCGAGCACCTTGATGCACAGGACCTCGCGGGCACCGGAGTTGTCGGCGACCTTGAGCCTGCTCTCCTGCTGGATCATGGGTGTGTCGTTCTCTCCGGGACCGTCAGCGTGCCCGTTCGAGCACTTCGACGATCCGCCAGCGCTTGTTCTTCGACAACGGGCGCGTCTCGGCGACGCGCACGCGGTCACCCTCGTTCGCATCATTGGTCTCGTCGTGGGCCTGCAGCCGACTCGTGCGCTGCATCGTCTTGCGGTAGCGCCGGTGACGCACGCGGCTCGTGACCGCCACGACCGCGGTCTTGTCCATCCTGGTGGACACCACGATTCCCTCACGGATCTTTCGAGACGACCTGTCGTCGCTCTGCTCGGTGGTGGATTCCGACTCAGCCATCGGTCTGCTCCTCGACGAGTGCCTCGGCGGCCTCGATCTCACGCTCACGCAGCACGGTCCTGATCCGGGCCACGTCGCGTCGAACCTGCTTCAAACGGGAATAGCTGTCGAGTTGCCCGGTGGCGTTCTGGAAGCGCAGGTTGAACAGCTCCTCACCGGCCTCGGCCAACTGCTGAACCAGATCGTCGTCGCCCAACTCGCGGAGCTCGCTCGCGGTCGCCATCACGCCTCATCCTGACGCACGACGAATCGGCTCTTGATCGGCAGCTTGTGCTGCGCCAGCCTCATTGCCTCCCGGGCGGTCGCCTCGTCGACACCGGCGAGCTCGAAGAGAACACGGCCCGGCTTCACGACGGCCACCCAGTTCTCCGGGTTGCCCTTCCCCGAGCCCATGCGCGTCTCGGCCGGCTTCTCGGTGACGGGCTTGTCGGGGAAGACGTTGATCCAGACCTTCCCTCCACGCTTGATGAAACGGGTCATCGCGATACGGGCGGCCTCGATCTGACGGTTCGTGAGCCAGCAGGGCTCGAGTGCCTGGATCCCGTAGTCGCCGTACGACACCTTCGTGCCGCCCTTGGCGACTCCCTTCATGCGCCCGCGCTGCTGCTTGCGGTGCTTGGTCTTCTTCGGCATTAGCACGGGTTACGACCTCCTCGTACATGCGCGCGAGCGAGCGAAGTCGAGCGAGCCGGAGTCCCGAACGTCCCGGAGGGCGCCGGAGGGGTATCCCCGGAGGCGAGTGAGGGCGACCATGGGAAGAGGAGCCCAGGCAGAGTCACACGTCGAAGATGTCATTCTTCGTTCCTGAAGTGGGGGGCTTCGTGGTGCTCGCGGGTGCGGCGCTCGATCTCCTCCTCTTCGGCGAGGAGCTTCTCGAGCTCGGGGTCGGCCTCCTTGACGAGAGGTGCCGCCTCTCCCGGCTCCTCGTCGGACGCGGCGACCTGCTCCTCCGAGACCTCCTCGGCAGCCGGCCGACGCTTGCCGCCACCTGCGGTGACGATCTTGCGGCCCGGGGTCTGCCCCGACGTCTCGCCCACGGCCATGGCGGCTTCCCTGGTGATCTTGTCCTCCGACGCCGACTTGTAGGGGAGGATGTCGCCCTTGTAGATCCAGACCTTGCAGCCGATCCGACCCTGCGTGGTGCGGGCCTCAGCGAGCCCGTAGTCGATGTCGGCGCGAAGTGTGTGAAGCGGCACCCGCCCCTCGCGGTACCACTCGGTACGCGACATCTCGGCGCCACCCAGGCGACCGCTGCACTGGACGCGGACGCCGAGAGCGCCGGCCTTCATCGCCGTCTGCACCGCGCGCTTCATCGCACGGCGGAACGACACACGGCCGGCGAGCTGATCGGCCACACCCTGTGCGATCAGCGTGGCGTCGAGCTCGGGCTGCTTGATCTCCTGGATGTTGAAGTGGATCGTGGGATTGCCCGTGATCTTCAGGAGCCCGGCCCGGAGGCGGTCGGCCTCCGAGCCCCGCCGACCGATCACGATGCCGGGACGCGCCGTGTAGACGTCGACGCGGAGGCGGTCGCGGGTGCGCTCGATCTCGATGCGGCTCACCGCAGCGTGCGGGAGCTCGGTCGTGAGGAAGTCGCGGATCTTCCAGTCCTCGATGAGCTGGTCGGTGTACTCGTCGCCGTCGGCGAACCAGCGCGACTTCCAGTCGGTGGTGACGCCAAGGCGGAACCCGTAGGGGTTGACCTTCTGACCCATGTGCTACTCGCCCCCGTCCGCGGACTCGTCCTCGGACTCTGTCGTGTCGACGACGTCGTCGCCGGTGTCGTCTTCGGTGACTTCGTCGGTCTCTTCTTCGGTCGTGTCGTCGGCAGCCTCGTCCGTGTCGGCCGCGGCCTCCTCGGCCCGGGCAGCCTCGACCCGGCGACGGCGCAGGGAGCGTCGGCGGGCCGCACCCTCGGCGCTGTCGGATTCCGACTTGCGGGCCAGATCGTCCTCGGAGAGGCGGGCCAGCACGATCGTGACGTGGGACGTCCGCTTGTTGACACGGGTCGCCCGGCCACGCGCACGTGGGCGCCACCGCTTGAGGATGGGCCCCTCGTCGGCGTACGCCGCTTCGATCGTGAGCTCCTCTTCGGGAACCGCCAGCTTGTCCTCGGCATTGGCGACAGCGGAGTCGAGCAGCTTGAGGACGGGTTCGGTGGCACCACGGTCGGTGCGCCCGAGGATGTCGCGCGCGCTGTCGACGTCCTCGCCCCGGATGAGGTCGAGGACCTGTCGCACCTTGGACGGTGACGTCCGCAGGTAGCGGAGACGGGCGCGTGCGGTCGCTTCAGCCATCAGCCGGCACTGTCGGCACCGGAGTGAACCCGGAAGATCCGTGTGGGCGCGAACTCGCCCAGCTTGTGACCCACCATCGACTCGGTGACGTAGACGGGTACGTGCTTGCGGCCGTCGTGGACCGCCAACGTGTGACCGACCATGTCGGGTGACAGCGTGGAACGACGTGACCACGTCTTGATGACCTTCTTGTCGCCCGACTCGTTCATCGCCGCGACCTTCCTGGCGAGGTGCTCGTCGATGAAGGGTCCCTTCTTCAGACTGCGCGGCATGTCCTACCTCCGTGAACCGCGTCCGCGGCGGCGTCGCACGATCTGCTCGTTCGACTTCTTGTTCTTCTTGCGGGTGCGCCCTTCGGGCTTTCCCCAGGGCGACACCGGATGCCGTCCACCGGAGCTCTTGCCCTCTCCGCCACCGAGGGGGTGGTCGACAGGGTTCATCACGACACCGCGGGACTGCGGCCGCTTTCCCTTCCAGCGGCTGCGTCCGGCCTTGCCGACGGAGATGAGCTCGGCGTCGACGTTCCCGACCTGACCGACCGTGCCGCGTGCGTCGATCGGGACACGGCGCATCTCGGTCGAGGGGAGCCGCAGGGTCGCCCAGTTGCCCTCCTTGGCGACCAGCTGGATGGCCGAGCCGGCGCCCCGACCCAGCTTGCCGCCGCCGCCGGGCTTGAGCTCCACGTTGTGGACCGTGGTACCGACGGGGATGTAGCGAAGAGGGAGCGCGTTCCCGACGCGGATCTCGGCGCCGTGCCCGTTCTGGAGTACGTCGTCGACCTTCAGGCCCACCGGCGCCAGGATGTAGCGCTTCTCGCCGTCGCGGTAGTGGAGCAGCGCGATCCTGGCGTTGCGGTTGGGGTCGTACTCGATGGTGGCGACACGGGCGGGCACGCCGTCCTTGTCGCGCGTGAAGTCGATCTCGCGATACTTGCGCTTGTGGCCGCCCCCGCGGTGGCGCGACGTGATGCGGCCGTAGGAGTTCCGGCCACCCGTGCTCTTCTTCGGCTTGGTGAGCGACTTCTCGGGCTTGGACGCCGTGAGGTCGGAGAAATCAGCCACCGTCTGGAAGCGGCGCCCGGGGCTCGACGGCTTGCGTTTGCGCGGCGGCATCCTCAGCCTCCGAAGATCTCGATGGAGTCGCCCTCGGCGAGCGACACGATGGCGCGCTTTTGTGCCTTGCGCTGCCCGAACGTCCCGGTGCGGCGGTCGCGGACCTTCTTGCCCTGCCGGTTGAGGGTGTTGACCTTCGTGACGCGCACACCGAAGATCGCCTCGATGGCCTGTGCGATCTCCACCTTGTTGGCGTCGGGCGCCACGTTGAAGGTGTAGACGTCGCGGTCGAAGGCCGCGTACGACTTCTCCGACACGACGGGGTCCTGGATGATCGTGCGCGGATCACGGCTCATGACGACGCTCCCGGATCGGTCGTGCCGGAGAGACGGTCTGTTGTGGTGTCGAGGGTGGCCTGCGAGAAAACCAGCCAGTCGTTGGCGAGGATGTCGTAGGCGTTGAGCTCCTCGGGCACGACGATCTGCACCCTGCGGCCGAGGTTCCGGAACGACTTCCACGTGTTGACGTCGGTCCGGTCGAGAACGAGCAGGACACGGCCCTCGGTGTCGCCACCGCGAAGGTCCAGCGCCTCGAGAGCGGCGATGGCGTCCTTGGTCCGGGGCTCGGAGAAGGCCCAGGCGTCGACGACGAGGACCCTGCCATCGGCGGCACGGTCGGACAACGCGGAGCGCAGCGCCAGGCGCACCATCTTCTTGGGGGTGCGCTGGGCGTAGTCGCGGGGTCGGGGGCCGTGGGCGATTCCGCCGCCCTCCCAGTGGGGAGCACGGATGGAGCCCTGGCGGGCACGGCCGGTGCCCTTCTGGCGCCACGGCTTGGCGCCACCACCCGCCACCTCGGCGCGGGTCTTCGTCTTGTGCGTTCCGGCACGGGCGGCGGCGAGCTGGGCCGTGACCACCTGGTGCAGCACCGCTTCGTTCGGCTCGATACCGAAGATGGCCTCGGGGAGCTCGACGCTCCCCTTGGTCGTTCCGCTCTGCGTGCGGACGTCGAGCTTCAGCGCGGGGCTCACGACGCACTCTTCTCGCGCGCCTTGACGGCGTCGCGGACGAAGACGACCGCACCCCGGGGGCCCGGTACGGATCCCTTCACGAGCAGGAGGTTGCGCTCGGCGTCACCTTCGACGACCTCGAGGTTGAGGGTGGTGGTCTTGGCGTTGCCGTGGCGGCCGGGCATCTTCTGTCCCTTGAACACGCGCGCCGGCGTCGCGCAGGCGCCGACGGCTCCGGGCTTGCGGTGGACCTTGTGCGCACCGTGACTGGCCGGCTGTCCCCCGAAGTTGTGGCGGGCCATGACGCCGGTGAAGCCCTTGCCCTTGCTGATCCCCGAGACGTCGACGAGATCGCCGCTCTCGAACACGTCGGCGGCGACGGTCTGGCCCACCTCGAACCCCTCGAGGTCATCGACGCGCAGCTCGGCGAGATGACGGGCAGGAGGTGCGTCGGCCACGGCGAGGTGACCGAGCTCGGGCTTCGTGATGTTCGCCTCCTTCACGTCGCCGAAGGACAGCTGAACAGCGGAGTAGCCGTCACGCTCGGGGGTCTTGAGCTGGACGACGCGACAGGGCCCGGCCTGGATGACGGTGACGGGCACCACCCGGTTCTCGTCGTCCCAGACCTGGGTCATTCCGAGCTTGCGCCCGAGGATCCCCTTGCCTGCCATCCCGTCCTACTTCCTTCTTCTCACGCGAACGCTCCGCTCGGAGCAGGTGAGCCCCGGCGGAGCGTGGTCTGGTTGTGCCGCCCGGTTCCGCCCGCGGGCGGCCTGAGCAGACTTCGGTTGTCGGAACGTCCGGTCGTACTCGCCCCGTGGCCGAGGAATGGGCCCGTGGGCAGAAAGGTGATACTAGCGGCCCCACTGCCCTCCGTCGAAACGGCGTCACCGGTGGTTCCCTAGGGTGCGGCGCCCGCCACGGGGTGCCCCGCCAGGCGCCACTCGGGGAACCCGTCGGCCATCCGGCATGCCCGGCGCCCCTTGCGCCGCAGGATCGCCACGGCCTCGGCAGCCAGCACGCAGTAGGGCCCCCGGCAGTACGCCACGATGTCGGTGCCGGCGGGCAGCTCGGAGATCCTCTCCTCCAGCTCCTCCAGGGGGATCGACACGGCGTCGGGAATGTGGCCCGAGCGGTACTCGGTCGCCGGGCGCACGTCGACGAGGACCACCTCGCCGTCGCGGACACGCTCCAGGAGATCGGCGGCCGGGACGGGCTCGAGTGCGTCGCGCTCCTCGAGGAAGTCGCGGGAGATCTCGGAAACCTCGGCGAGGTTCGCTGCGGCCACGGCCCGGAGCGCCGCCAGCAGGCACGACACCTCGTCGCCGGCCAGCCGGTAGTGGATCTGGTTCCCCTCCCGACGGGTCTCCACCAGGCGGGCCTGCCGGAGGACCCGCAGGTGCGTCGACACGGTGCTCGTCGGCTGACCCGTCTCCCGCACCAGGGCGTCCACCGGCCTCTCCCCCTGGGCGAGGAGATCCAGGAGCTCCAGCCGTGCGGGGTGCGCCGTCGCCTTCGCGATGCGTGCGAACTGTTCGTTGAGGGCGCGCCGGGTCGAGCAGTCCACCCCGCCTGCCGATCCGGGTGCCTCACCACGTGTGTCGTCGTCTGCCACGTGCCCACTACCTATTTCGCTATTTCGATGAATACCGAAATAGATGCTACAGTGTCGCTCCCATGGACGCCAACACCCCCACGATCCGGGAGCCGGCACCCCCGGCGTCCGGACGCGGACCGCTCGCCGGAATCGGGCGGGGCATGGTCGATTTCGGCATCAGGCGCCCGGTGGGAATCGCCGTCGGGGTGCTCGCTCTCACGGTCCTGTTCGGGATCCTCACCGTGTCCATCGAGACGGACACCGACCCGGAGAACATGCTGCCCGGCGACGACCCCGTGCGCGTGCGGAACGCCGAGCTGCGCGACGATTTCGGGACCGGAGACCTGATCGTGGTCGGCGTGGTGGACGACGACGGTGTCCTCACGCCCGAAGTGTTCACCGCCGTGGCGGAGCTCACCGGGGAGATCCAGCGTCTCGACGGTGTCGACGCCACCGGCGTCACGAGCGCCGACACGGTCGTCGACTTCCCCGACACAGCATTCACCGCCGATGACGTCTCCGCGACTGTCTCGGCACTCGAAGCCGATCCACTCCTGGCCGACCGGATCGTCAGTCCGGACGGAACAGCGATAGGGATCGTCGTCCCTCTCGAGAGTGAGGACGCCGCCGGGGACGTTGCCGACGCCGTGAAGAGGCTCGCCGCGGAGGATCCCGCCCTGTCCGACGCGGACGTGCTCGTCGCCGGCCTCCCCCTCGCCGAAGACGAGTTCGGTCGAGACATGTTCGTGCAGATGGCGCTTCTCGCTCCCCTGGCGGGCCTGCTCATCTTCGCGCTCATGCTGTTCTTCTTCCGGCGGCTCAGCCTCGTCCTCGCGGCCATGGCCGTGGCGATGGCCGCCGTGATCTGGACCATGGGGCTGCTCATCGGGACCGGGTTCACCGTCCACATCATGAGCTCGATGATCCCGATCTTCCTCATGCCGATCGCCATCCTCGACAGCATCCACGTGCTCAGCGAGTTCTTCGACCGCTACCCCCGCCACCGGAACCGGCGCGACACGCTCCACGCCGTGTACTCAGAGCTCTTCCTCCCCCTCACCTACACGTCGCTGACGACGGCGGTCGCCTTCGCCTCTCTCATGCTCGCCCCCATCCCGCCCGTCCGCGTGTTCGGCGGCTTCGTGGCGTTGGGCGTGGTGGCCGCGTGGGTGCTCACGATCGTGTTCATCCCCGCCTTCGTCATGCTCATCGACGAGCGGCGGTTCGCGAAGCTACTGACCACTCACGTCGAGGACCGCGGCGGGCTCTTGACCGGGGGGCTGCGCCGGCTCGGACGTCTCACGACACGTGCTCCCCGGAGCCTGCTCCTCGGTTCCCTGGTCGTGGCGGTGCTCGCCGTCCCCGGTGTCCTGCGCATCACCGTCAACGACAACCCGTTGCGGTGGTTCAAGCCTGGAACCGAGATCCGCCACGCCAGCGAGGAGCTGAACGACCGCTTCCCCGGCACCTACAACGCGAGCCTGGTGCTCACGTCCGAAGAGCCCGGAGACCTCACCGCGCCTGCGACCGTCGCAGCGATCGACGCCCTCCAGGAACGCTGGAGCGACATCGACGTCGTCGGAACGAGTACGTCGTTCGTCGACGTGGCTCTCGCGGTGGCTCCCGACGCTGCGAGCGTCGACGCAAGCATCGATGTCGCCGCGGCGTCGGTCGGAGGTGAGCGTGTCGACAGCCTCGTCACATCCGACCACCGGCGGGCGAACATCCAGCTCCTGCTGAACGACGGTGACAACACCTCGATGCAGTCGGTCGTCGACGCAACGGGCGAGTTCCTCGAGAGCAACCCACTCCCGGAGGGTGTCGACGCGCAGTGGGCCGGCGAGACCTACCTCAACCTGGTCTGGCAGGACAAGATGGTCACGGGCATGCTCGAAGCGTTCCTGGGCACCCTCGTCGTGGTCTTCCTCCTGATGCTGGTGCTGTTCCGCTCACTACGCCATGCCGTTTTCGCCATGATTCCCGTTCTCATGGCCGTGCTCGTCGTCTACGGCGTGGCCGGCTGGATCGGCAAGGACTACGACATGCCGATGGCGGTGCTCTCCGCGCTCGTTCTCGGTATCGGCGTCGACTTCGGCATCCACTTCGTGCAGCGCTACGGCGAGCTTCACGACTCGACCGGATCGGCGGCGGAGGCACTGACGGAGTTCTTCGAGGAGCCCGCCCGTGCCCTCACCCGCAACGCCTTCGTGATCGCGGTCGGGTTCCTGCCGCTGTTCCTGTCGACCCTCGTCCCCTACCTGGTCGTGGGTGCCTTCCTGGCGTCGCTCATGCTCCTGAGCTGGGCCGCGACACTTCTCGTCCTCCCACCCCTGGTCCTCATCACCGACCGAGGACGGCAGGCACCACGCGGAGAAGCCGCAGATACCCCGGAGCCACCAGCCACCGTGGGCGCGGGAGCGGACCTGCCGTAGCGGATCTTCCGTCGCGGAGAGTTGTGCCGCATTCTTAGGCCGCGGAGGCGCCGGGGAGAACTTGCCGGAGCCGACCCCCCCTAAACCTCTTGAATCTTGATCTCGATGTCGACGCCGGCGGGGAGGTCGAGGCGCTGGAGCGACTCGACGGTCTGACCGGTGGGCTCCACGATGTCGAGGAGGCGCTTGTGGATGCGCATCTCGAAGTGCTCCCGACTGTCCTTGTCGACGTGCGGTGAGCGGATGACGCAGTACCGGTGGATCTCCGTGGGCAACGGCACGGGACCGCGCACCTTCGCCTGGGTACGCACGACCGTCTCGACGATCTTCTTCGTCGACTGGTCGATGATCTCGTGGTCGTAGGCCTTGAGCCTGATGCGGATCTTCTGACCCGTTGCCGTTGCTGCCATGACTATTCGATGATCTTGGTGACGCGGCCGGATCCGACGGTGCGGCCACCTTCACGGATCGCGAACAGGAGACCTTCTTCCATCGCGATCGGGTTGATCAACTCGACGGTCATCTCGGTGTTGTCGCCCGGCATCACCATCTCGGTACCCTCAGGCAACTCGATCGAACCGGTGATATCCGTCGTACGGAAATAGAACTGCGGCCGGTAGTTACCGAAAAACGGTGTGTGGCGGCCACCCTCGTCCTTGGTCAACACATACACCTGCGCCTCGAACTTCGTGTGCGGCGTGATACTGCCCGGCTTGGCCAGCACCTGACCACGCTCCACGTCGTCTTTGCCCGTACCGCGCAACAACGCACCGATGTTGTCGCCCGCACGACCCTCATCGAGAAGCTTTCGGAACATCTCCACACCCGTCACCGTCGTGTTCGGCGTGTCCTTGATCCCGACGATCTCCACCTCGTCGTTCACATGCACCACCCCACGCTCCACACGACCCGTCACCACCGTGCCACGACCCGTGATCGTGAACACATCCTCGATCGGCATCAAGAACGGCTTGTCGACATCCCGAGTCGGCTCAGGAATGAACTCATCGACCTTGGCCATCAACTCCAAGACCTGCTCACCCGCCTCGGCGTCACCCTCCAGAGCCTTCAACGCAGACACCGCAACAATCGGAATGTCATCACCGGGAAAGTCGTACTCGGAAAGAAGCTCACGCACCTCGAGCTCCACCAACTCCATGATCTCAGGATCATCGACCATGTCGGCCTTGTTCAACGCCACCACCATCGACGGCACACCCACCTGACGGGCCAACAACACATGCTCACGGGTCTGGGGCATCGGCCCGTCCGTGGCCGCCACCACCAGAATCGCACCATCCATCTGGGCAGCACCCGTGATCATGTTCTTCACATAATCCGCATGGCCCGGACAATCCACATGCGCATAGTGACGATTCTCCGTTTCGTACTCCACATGCGAAATCGAGATCGTGATCCCCCGCTCCTTTTCCTCAGGAGCCTTGTCGATCGAATCGAACGGCGAAAAATTCACCTCAGGATTCTGATCCGCCAACACCTTCGTGATCGCCGCCGTCAACGTCGTCTTCCCATGATCGATATGACCAATCGTCCCAATGTTCAAATGCGGCTTCGTCCGCTCGAACTTCTCCTTCGACATGGGATGAACTCCTCTGATCCTTCCCGGGGCTTCCGGGCTCTCGTTGTCTCTTCTCGAACCGTTGACGTACTGACGTGTGACGACCGGCCCGTCGGGGCCGGTCGGCGGCTCACTCGCCTCGCGTGCGAGCGATGATCTCCTCGGCGATGGCGTTCGGCACCTGCTGGTAGGAGTCGAACTGCATCGTGTAGTTGGCGCGCCCCTGGGTGCGCGACCGGAGGTCGGTAGCATAACCGAACATCTCTCCGAGCGGCACCTGAGCGTCGACGACCTGCGAGGTGCCCCGCTGGTGCATGCCACCGACCTTGCCGCGCCGCGACGACAGGTCACCGATGACGTCACCCATGTAGTCCTCGGGGGTGACGACCTCCACCTGCATCACGGGCTCGAGGATCACCGGCTTGGCCTGGGCAACGGCCTTCTTCAGCGCCATCGAGCCGGCGATCTTGAACGCCATCTCCGACGAGTCGACGTCGTGCGAGGAGCCGTCGATCAGCGTGGCGCGGAGGTCGACGAGCGGGTAGCCCGCCACCACACCTCCCTCGGTGGCCTCCTGGATGCCGGCGTCGACCGACGAGATGTACTCGCGGGGAACCGCCCCACCGCGGACCTTGTCGACGAACTCGTAGCCGCCGCCGGGCCCCGTGGGCTCCAGGTTGATGATGACGTGGCCGTACTGACCCCGACCGCCGGTCTGGCGGACGTAGCGCGTCTCGACGTCGTCCACCGGCTCGGTGATCGTCTCGCGGTAGGCGACCTGCGGCTTCCCGATGTTGGCACCGACGTTGAACTCGCGCATCATCCGGTCGGTGAGCACCTCGAGATGGAGCTCGCCCATCCCGGAGATGATCGTCTGGCCGGTCTCCTCGTCGGAGCGCACCTGGAAGGTGGGGTCCTCCTCGGAGAGCGCCACGAGCGCCCTGGAGAGCTTGTCCTGGTCGGCCTTGGTCTTGGGCTCGATGGCGACCGAGATCACCGGCTCGGGGAAGACCATGCTCTCCAGGACGACCGGGCTGTCGGGCGTCGTGAGCGTGTCGCCGGTCGTGGTGTCCTTCAGGCCGACGACGGCGACGATGTCGCCGGCGAACACGGCCTCCTTCTCCTCGCGGTGGTTGGCGTGCATCTGGAGAATCCGACCGGCACGCTCCTTCTTGCCCTTGGTGGCGTTGAGGAGAGCCGAGCCGGTGGGCAGCGTGCCCGAGTAGACACGCATGTAGGTGAGCTTCCCGACGTAGGGGTCGCTCATGATCTTGAAGGCGATCGCCGAGAAGGGCGCGTCGTCGTCGGCCTCGCGGTTGATCACCTCCTCTCCCTTGACATCGGTTCCCTCGATGGGTGGGATGTCGAGTGGGCTCGGGAGATAGTCGACGATGGCGTCGAGGAGGGTCTGGACACCCTTGTTCTTGAAGGCGGTGCCGCACAGGACCGGGACGATCTCGTTACCGAGTGTCCCGGTCCGCAACGCCGTGCGGAGCATGTCGGCGGTGATCTCCTCATCACCGACATAGGCCTCGAGAACGTCCTCGTCGAAGTGGGAGAGAACGTCGACGAGCTCGTGGCGCCAGTGCTCGGCATCGGCCGTGAGGTCGTCGGGGATGTCGGTCTCCTCGTAGTCCTCACCCATGCCGTCGCCCCAGATGAGGGCCTTCATCGTGAGGAGGTCGACCACGCCCTTGAACTGGTCCTCGGAGCCGATCGGGAGTTGGACGAGCGCCGGGTTGGCGTCGAGTCGCTCCTTGATCATGTCGACCGAGCGGAAGAAGTCGGCACCGACGCGGTCCATCTTGTTGATGAAGCACATCCGCGGGACCTTGTACTTGTCGGCCTGCCGCCACACGGTCTCGGTCTGCGGCTCCACACCGGCCACGGCGTCGAAGACGGCCACGGCGCCGTCGAGCACACGCAGGGAACGCTCCACCTCGACGGTGAAGTCGACGTGGCCGGGGGTGTCGATGATGTTGATCCACGTGTCACGCCAGTTGCACGTGGTGGCGGCGCTCGTGATCGTGATGCCGCGCTCCTGCTCCTGGACCATCCAGTCCATGACGGCGGAGCCCTCGTGGACCTCGCCGATCTTGTAGGTGCGGCCCGTGTAGTAGAGGATGCGCTCGGTCGTGGTGGTCTTGCCCGCGTCGATGTGGGCCATGATCCCGATGTTGCGCGTCCGCGCCAGTGAGTACTCTCGAACTGCCTGGTCAGCCATGGTGAGGGGTCTTTCCGCCTACCAGCGGTAGTGGGCGAAGGCCTTGTTGGACTCCGCCATCTTCTGGAGGTCCTCGCGACGTTTGATGGCAGCACCGACGCCGTTGCTGGCATCGAGCAGCTCGTTGGCGAGACGCTCCGACATCGTGTTCTCGCGACGCTGGCGGGCGTAGCCGACAATCCAGCGGATTGCGAGTGTGGTGGCGCGGCGTGGCCGCACATCGACGGGCACCTGGTAGGTGGCACCGCCGACGCGGCGGCTTCGGACCTCGAGTGCGGGGCGCACGTTCTCGACGGCGCGCTTGAGCGTGGCTATCGGCTCCGAGCCGGTCTTGCGTTCCATCTCGTCGAGCGCGCTGTAGACGATCTGCTCGGCCTGGGAGCGCTTTCCGCGCTGGAGGACCTTGTTCACGAGCTGCGTGACGACGACCGACTTGTGGACCGGGTCGGGCTTCAGGTCGCGACGGGAGGCAGGTCCCTTGCGGGGCATCTCTAGTCCTTCTTGGCGCCGTAGTGGCTACGGGCCTGTTTGCGGTCGGAGACGCCGCTCGCGTCGAGGGCGCCGCGCACGATCTTGTAGCGGACGCCGGGAAGGTCCTTTACGCGGCCGCCGCGCACGAGCACGATGGAGTGCTCCTGGAGGTTGTGCCCCACGCCGGGGATGTAGGCCGTGACCTCCATGCCGGTGGAGAGCCGGACCCTCGCCACCTTGCGCAGCGCCGAGTTCGGCTTCTTGGGCGTGTGCGTGAAGACGCGGGTGCACACACCTCGCCGCTGCGGCGAGCCCTTGAGGCCCGGCGTGCTCGACTTCTCGGTCTTGCGCTGCCGGCCTTTTCGGACCAGTTGCTGGATCGTGGGCACAGGAAGTCCTCAGAGAAGTTCCGGGGTGTCCGGGTAGCGGTGAACGTACGTACCGGCGAGCGTGTGAACGCCCGCCTCGGCCGTGGTCGGGCCGACGGGTCAGGCTACAGGACGCGGGCCCCCCGCCGAAAACCGGACAGGGGCGGGAAATGGGCCCGTTCAGGAGGTCGGATCGAGCGGCTCCACGTGCCCGGCGAACTCGTCGGGATTCAGGAACCGGAACAGCAGCGCCGCCAGGATCCCGCCCACCACGGGGGCCACGATGAACAGCCAGAGCTGGGGGATGTAGTCGCCGCCGGCGAAGACGTTGGTGGCGATCGAACGGGCGGGGTTGACACTCGTGTTCGTGACGGGGATCGACACGAGGTGGACGATGGCCAGGGCGAACCCCGCGGCGATCCCCGCGGCTGCTGCGGGGAATCTCCGGGTCGTGGTTCCCAGCACGACGAACACGAAGATCATCGTGAACACGACCTCCGACACCGCGGCTGCGAGCAGGTTGTAGCCACCGGGCGAGAGGTCGTCGTACCCGTTGGCCCCGAAGGCCCCGGCGACGTTGTTGTCGATGGAGAAGCCGTCGGTGCCGTTGGCGATGATCAACAGGATCGCCGCCCCGAGCAGAGCGCCGAGCACCTGGCTCACGATGTAGAGCGGGACCTCCTTGCGGTCCATCTTCCCCGACAACCACATGCCCACGGTCACGGCCGGGTTCACATGGCACCCCGACACGTGCCCGATGGCGTAGGCCAGCACCATGAGCGTCAGCCCGAACGCCAGCGCCACACCGAGCGTGCTGCCACCCAGGAAACCCCCGGCCAGCACGGCCGTCCCGACCGACACCAGCACCAGCACCGCCGTCCCGAACACCTCGGCTATCGCCTTGTTCGCGTTCATGGGCGTGTTTCTAACCCCTCAACCCCGCCAAGACGCGGATACCCGCCGAAACGAGTCAGCCGGCGGCTTCGTCGCTCTCCGTCGCCTCGCCCCCGTCGCCGTCGTCGACGGCTGTCAGCGGCGCGGGTGCGGGCACGGCAGCGTCGATCTGGTCGCGCAGGTACTCCGCCACGGCCTCGGCCGACAGGTCCTCGTCGTCGCCGCCGAAGGAGTAGCCCTCGGGAGCGGTGTAGTCGGGAGCCTCGGTCCCCACCCGCTTGTACTCGTCCATGCCGGTTCCGGCGGGGATGAGCTTGCCGATGATGACGTTCTCCTTCAGCCCTGCGAGGTCGTCGGACTTGGCCTCGATGGCCGCCTCGGTGAGCACCCGGGTGGTCTCCTGGAAGGAGGCCGCCGAGAGCCACGAGTCGGTCGCCAGCGACGCCTTCGTGATCCCCATGAGGACCGGGCGTCCCTCCGCCGGGCTCTTCCCCTCCTCCACGAGACGACGGTTCGTGTCGGTGAACAGCTGGGCGTCGACCTGGGCGCCGGGCAGGAAGGGGGAGTCACCCGAGTCGGACACGGTACGGCGGCGCAGCATCTGGCGGACGATGACCTCGACGTGCTTGTCGTGGATCGACACGCCCTGCTCACGGTACACACCCTGCACCTGGCCCACGAGGTAGCGCTGCGTGTCGCGCACACCACGGACCTCGAGGATCTCCTTGGGGTCGAGCGGCGTGTTCTGGTCGCCGGTGAGCTGGTCGCCCGCGTCGACCTCGTCGCCGTCGGCGACGCGGAGGGTCATGCGGCGGGTGAGTACGTGGTCGACCTCGTCACCGTCGTCGGTGACGATGGTGAGGACCCGGTCACCCTTGTCGTTCTCGCCCTCGCGAGCCACACCGGTTTCGGTGGCCAGGACGGCCTTGCCCTTGGGGGTACGGGCCTCGAAGAGCTCCACCACGCGGGGGAGACCGTGGGTGATGTCCTCGCCGGCCACACCACCGGTGTGGAAGGTACGCATCGTGAGCTGGGTACCTGGCTCACCGATGGACTGGGCGGCGATGATGCCGACGGCCTCCCCGAGGTTGACCGTTCGGTTGGTGGCGAGCATCGTGCCGTAGCAGCGCAGGCAGAGGCCGCGCAGCGACTCGCACGTGAGAACGGAGCGGACGGCGACGGTTTCGATGCCGGGGTCCTGGGCGAGCCGGCGCAGTGTCGGCTCGTCGACCTCGGTGTCGCGTTCGAGCACGGTGCCGTCGTCGAGCTTCACGTCCTCGGCGAGGAACCGGCCGCGCAACTCGCTGTCGAGCTCGCGACGGGGGCTGCCGTCGTCCTCAGTCGTGACCTGCTCGACGGTGATCGAACGATGCGATCCGCAGTCCTCCTCGTTGATGATGATCTCCTGGGAAACGTCGACGAGGCGACGGGTGAGATATCCCGAGTCGGCGGTACGCAGCGCGGTGTCGGCCAGACCCTTGCGTGCACCGTGCGTCGAGATGAAGTACTCGAGCACCGAGAGGCCCTCTCGGAAGTTCGACTTGATCGGGCGCGGCATGATCTCACCGCGTGGATTGGCCACCAGGCCGCGCATTCCGGCGATCTGGCGGACCTGCATCACGTTCCCCCGGGCGCCCGAGCCGACCATCATGTTGATCGGGTTGAAGGCGTTCTTTTCGAGTTCGTCCTCCATCGCGGCACGCACCTGGTCGGTGGCGTCGGTCCAGATCTCGATTTCGCGCTGACGGCGCTCGTTGTCGGTGATGACCCCGTTGTCGAACTGCTTCTCGACCTTGTCGGCGTCGCCCTCGAACCTGTCGAGGAGCTCCGCCTTCTTCTCGGGTGTCTTGACGTCGGACACCGAGATCGTCAGACCCGCCTGACACGCGAAGTGGAAACCGAGGTCCTTCAGCGCGTCGAGCGAGTTCGCCACGTCGGCCTTGGGATACTGCTCGACGACGTTACCGATGAGGTCGCTGAGATCGCGCTTGCGCAGCGTCTTGTTGCAGAAGGTGTAGTCGGGCGGGAACGCCTCGTTGAGGAGCAACCGGCCCAGCGTCGTCTTCACCAGAACCCTGCCGTCGCCGTTGGAGCCCGTGCGCTTGAGCACGATCGCGTCGGGGTCGTCCTCGGGGAGTACCGGGAACTCGTCCTCGGGGAACCGACCAGCGGGCATCCGCACCTTGATGATCGAGTGAACGTCGACGGTCTTCATCTCGTAGGCCATGCGGGCCTCCTCGAGCGAGGAGAACACGCGTCCTTCGCCCTCGCCGCCCTCGACCTGCACCGTGAGGTAGTAGGCGCCGATGACCATGTCCTGGGACGGAACGGCGATCGGGCGGCCGTGCGCGGGCGACAGGATGTTGTGCGCCGAGAGCATGAGCAGGCGGGCCTCGGCCTGGGCCTCGGCCGACAGCGGCAGGTGCACGGCCATCTGGTCGCCGTCGAAGTCGGCGTTGAACGCCGCGCACACGAGCGGGTGGATCTGGATGGCCTTGCCCTCGACGAGCACGGGCTCGAAGGCCTGGATCCCGAGGCGGTGCAGCGTCGGTGCGCGGTTGAGGAGCACCGGGTGCTCACGGATGACCTCTTCGAGCACGTCCCACACCTGCGGACGGGAGCGCTCGACCATCCGCTTGGCGGACTTGATGTTCTGGGCGTACTCGAGGTCGACGAGCCGCTTCATGACGAAGGGCTTGAACAGTTCGAGGGCCATCTGCTTGGGCAGCCCGCACTGCTGGAGCGTGAGCTGGGGACCGACGACGATGACCGAGCGGCCCGAGTAGTCGACACGCTTACCGAGGAGGTTCTGGCGGAAGCGTCCCTGCTTGCCCTTGAGCATGTCGGAGAGCGACTTGAGCGGACGGTTGCCCGGTCCGGTGACCGGCCGACCACGACGGCCGTTGTCGAACAGCGCGTCGACGGCCTCTTGGAGCATCCGCTTCTCGTTGTTGATGATGATCTCGGGCGCGCCGAGGTCGAGCAGCCGCTTGAGGCGGTTGTTGCGGTTGATGACACGTCGGTAGAGGTCGTTGAGGTCCGACGTGGCGAACCGGCCGCCGTCGAGCTGCACCATCGGGCGCAGGTCGGGTGGGATCACGGGGATGGCGTTGAGCACCATTCCCGACGGTGAGTTGGTGGGGTTGCCGTCGTCGTCGGACTCCAGGAACGCCGTGACGACCTTGAGGCGCTTGATGGCCTTGGCCTTGCGCTGTCCCTTCGCGGTCGCGATGACCTCCTTCAGGCTCTCCTCCTCGCCCTCGAGGTCGAGGTTGTTGATGAGCGTCTCGACCGCGGCGGCACCCATTCCGCCGTCGAAGTACTCCTGGTACTCGTCCTCGAGGTGGCGCCAGACCAACTCGTCCTCCACGAGGTCCTTGACCGTGAGGCTCTTGAAGGTGTCCCACACCGTGTCGAGATGCTCGAGCTTCTCGGTGTGGCGCTCGCGGATCTCTTCGAAGTCCTTGAGCTTCGCCTTCTCGGCGCGCTCGAACTCGTTCTTCTTGGCCTTGCGGCCCTCCATCTCCTCGACTTCGGAAACGTAGGCCTCGTCGCGCTGCTGGAGCTCCAGCTCGAGCTCCTTCTCGAGGTCGTCACGCTCGAGGCGGTACTCCTTCTCGAGCTCGGGCAGCTCCTCGTGGCGCTTCTCCTCGTCGACCGAGGTGATGAGGTGCGCGGCGAAGTAGATGACCTTCTCGAGGTTCTTCGGCGCCAGGTCGAGGAGGTAGCCGAGGCGGCTCGGGACGCCCTTGAAGTACCAGATGTGGGTGACAGGAGCGGCGAGCTCGATGTGGCCCATGCGCTCCCGGCGGACCTTCGAGCGTGTGACCTCGACACCGCAGCGCTCACAGATGATGCCCTTGAAGCGGACGCGCTTGTACTTGCCGCAGTAGCACTCCCAGTCCTTGGTGGGCCCGAAGATCTTCTCGCAGAACAGGCCGTCCTTCTCCGGCTTGAGCGTGCGGTAGTTGATCGTCTCGGGCTTCTTCACCTCACCGTTCGACCACATGCGGATCTGGTCCGCGGTGGCCAGCGAGATGGAGAGCTGCGCGCTGTCGTTCACGTCGAGCAAGTTGTCGCTCCTCAGAATGCGGGTTGTTCGCGGCGGCGTCGTTCGTCTTCCTCGTCGGTGCCGCGCTCGGGCCGTGAGAGGTCGATCCCGAGTGACTCGGTGGTGCGGAAGGCGTCCTCGTCGAGCTCGCGGATCTCGACCTCGGCGCCGTCCTCGTCCATCACACGGACGTTGAGGCACAGGGCCTGCATCTCCTTGATGAGTACCTTGAACGACTCCGGGATCCCCGGCTCGGGGATGTTCTCGCCCTTCACGATCGCCTCGTAGACCTTGACGCGACCGAGCACGTCGTCGGACTTGATCGTGAGCAGCTCCTGGAGGGCGTAGCTCGCTCCGTAGGCCTCGAGCGCCCACACCTCCATCTCCCCGAACCGCTGACCACCGAACTGCGCCTTACCTCCCAGCGGCTGCTGGGTGATCATGGAGTAGGGCCCGGTGGAGCGGGCGTGGATCTTGTCGTCGACGAGGTGGGCGAGCTTCAGGATGTACATGTAACCCACGGTCACCGGCGTGTCGTAGGCGTCACCGGTCCGCCCGTCGTAGAGCGTCGCCTTGCCGTCGGTGCCCACCATGCGGGTACCGTCCACGCCGTCGGGGTTCATGGTCTCGAAGAGCCCCTGGATCGTGGCCGGCTCGCCTTCCTCGCGCTCGTCCCAGTGCGCTCCGTCGAAGACCGGTGTGGACACCCACACCGCCGGCTCGGTGACCGGGCGGGTCTTCTGGGGGGAGGGCGGGGCCTTGCGGTCCTCGTTCCAGCCGTGGCGTGCGACGTAGCCGAGGTGCGACTCGAGCACCTGGCCCACGTTCATACGGCTCGGAACGCCCAGCGGGTTGAGGATGATGTCGACCGGCGTGCCGTCCTCGAGATACGGCATGTCCTCCATCGGCAGGATCTTCGAGATGACGCCCTTGTTGCCGTGGCGCCCTGCGAGCTTGTCGCCCTCGGAGATCTTGCGCTTCTGGGCGACGTAGACGCGCACCAGCTGGTTGACGCCCGGCGGCAACTCGTCGCCGTCGTCGCGCGAGAACGTCTTGAGGTCGATGACCTGACCGGTCTCACCGTGCGGGACCTTGAGCGACGTGTCGCGGACCTCGCGTGCCTTCTCACCGAAGATCGCCCGAAGCAGGCGCTCCTCGGGCGTCAGCTCGGTCTCGCCCTTCGGTGTGACCTTGCCCACGAGGATGTCGCCCGGGCCGACCTCGGCACCGATGCGGATGATGCCGCGCTCGTCGAGGTCCTGGAGGATCTCCTCGGAGAGGTTCGGGATGTCGCGGGTGATCTCCTCGGCACCCAGCTTGGTGTCGCGGGCGTCGATCTCGTGCTCCTCGATGTGGATCGATGTGAGCACGTCGTCGCGCACCAGGCGCTCCGAGATCACGATGGCGTCCTCGAAGTTGTAGCCCTTCCACGGCATGAAGGCCACGAGGAGGTTCTTGCCGAGCGCAAGCTCACCGTGCTGCGTGGACGGGCCGTCGGCCAGCACGTCGCCCGCCCTGACGGTGTCGCCCTCGCTGACACGCACCTTCTGGTTGATGCACGTGCCCTGGTTCGACCGTCGGAACTTGGACAGGCGGTAGGTGCGCTTGCCCTCCTTCTTGTAGTCGACGGTGACGGCGTCCCCCGACACGTGCGTGACCGTGCCGGCACCTTCGGCGAGCACGACGTCGCCCGCGTCGCGAGCCGCTCGCTCCTCGACCCCGGTACCGATGAACGGCGCCGTCGCGCGAAGCAGCGGCACCGCCTGGCGCTGCATGTTGGCACCCATGAGCGCCCTGTTGGCGTCGTCGTGCTCGAGGAACGGGATCAGGGCCGTGGCGACCGACACCATCTGCTTGGGCGAGACGTCCATGTAGTCGACCTGGTCGGGCTCCACGTAGGCGACCTCACCGCGCTCGGCGCGTACGAGGACGCGTGGGTTCTCGAAGTGTCCCTTGTCGTCGATGGCTGCGTTCGCCTGCGCGATGACGACACGGTCCTCGTCGTCGGCGGCCAGGTACTCGATGTCGTCGGTGACGCGGCCCTTCACGACCTTCCGGTAGGGCGTCTCGATGAAGCCGAACTCGTTGATCCGCGCGTAGCTCGACAGGTAGCCGATGAGCCCGATGTTGGGACCTTCGGGCGTCTCGATCGGGCACATGCGTCCGTAGTGGGAGTGGTGGACGTCGCGGACCTCGAAACCGGCCCGCTCACGCGACAGACCACCCGGCCCGAGAGCCGAGAGACGCCGCTTGTGGGTGAGCCCCGACAACGGGTTGGTCTGGTCCATGAACTGGCTGAGCTGCGAGGAGCCGAAGAACTCCTTGATGGCGGCGACCACCGGGCGGATGTTGATGAGCGTCTGGGGCGTGATCGCCTCGACGTCCTGGGTGGTCATGCGCTCGCGCACGACACGCTCCATGCGCGACAGTCCGACCCGCACCTGGTTCTGGATCAGCTCACCGACCGACCGCACGCGGCGGTTGCCGAAGTGGTCGATGTCGTCGGGGAAATAGCCCGGGTCGTTGTTCGCCAGCTTCACCAGGTAGGAGACCGTGGCGAGGATGTCGGCTCGCGTCAGCGTGAGCTCCGACGAGTCGCCCTCGGGCGCGGCGAGGTCGAAGCTCTTGAGGTCGACGTTCCCGTACTCGTCCTGGAGCTTCTTGGTGACCTTGTGGCGGCCTACCTTGGCGAGGTCGTAACGCTTCGGGTTGAAGAAGAGGTTCTCGATGAGCGTGCGGGCGGACTCGGGCGTGGGCGGCTCACCGGGGCGCAACTTCCGGTAGATCTCGATGAACGCCTCGTCGACGGTCTCGGTGGGATCCTTCTCGAGCGTGGTGGCCATCGACTCGTAGGGGTTGCCCGCCTCGTCGGTGATGAGGTTCAGCAGCTCCTCGTCGCTCTCGCCGAAGCCGAGCGCCTTGAGTAGGACGGTGACCGGCTGCTTGCGCTTCCGGTCGACACGCACGTGCACGACGTTCTTCTTGTCGACCTCGAACTCGAGCCACGCACCACGGCCCGGGATCATCTTGGCGTCGACGATGACCTTCTCCGGGTTGGTCTTGTCGGGCGAGATGTTGAAGTAGACGCCCGGCGAGCGGACCAGCTGCGACACGACGATGCGCTCGGTGCCGTTGATGATGAACGTGCCCCGGTCGGTCATCACGGGGAAGTCGCCCATGAAGACCGTCTGCTCCTTGATCTCACCCGTGCCGGCGTTGAGGAACCGTGCCGTCACGAACAGCGGCTGCGAGTAGGTCATGTCCTTCTCGCGGCACTCGTCCTCGGTGTGCTTCGGCGGGTCGAAGACGTGGTCGGCGAGCTCGAGCTTGAGCTGGCCCGTGAAGTCCTCGATCGGGGAGATGTCGCGCAGCACGCCGGCGATGCCGACGTCGAGGAAGGTGCGGAACGAGTCGCGCTGGACCGCGATCAGGTCGGGGAGGTCGAGCGGTTCGCTGAGCTTCGAGAACGAGAAGCGTTCGCGGGTCGCGGAAGGGGACACCGAGCACTCCTTTTCAGCGCGCGTGCCGGAGCGCGCAGCGGCGGGGGCGAGGGATTCAGCGGACGAACCAGGGGGCGGTCACTGCAACCTGCCAGTATACGCGCGACAGGCTCGGAAATCCAGCGCTGCGGCGCGTGGAAGGACGAGCCGCCCCGGGCGTGCTCCGGAGGAGCATACGCCCCGCTCCCGGGAGGATCAACGGACCCCGCCGGGAGCGCCGTCCGACGAGCTACTGGAGCTCGACGGTCCCGCCGGCCTCCTCGAGCTGGGCCTTGGCCTTCTCGGCCTCCTCCTTGCCCACGTTCTCGAGCACCGGCTTGGGAGCGTCGTCGACGACCGCCTTGGCCTCCTTCAGCCCCAGGCTCGTGAGGGCCCGGACCTCCTTGATGACCTGGATCTTCTTGTCGCCGCCGGCCGTGAGGACGACGGTGAACTCGTCCTTCTCGGCCTCGCCGCCGCCTGCGTCGCCGCCGGCCGCCGGAGCTGCCGCCATGGCGACCGGGGCGGCCGCGGTGACGTCGAACTCCTCCTCGAAGGCCTTGAGGAACTCGTTGAGTTCCAGGACGCTCATCTCCTTGAAGACCTCGAGAAGGTCCTCGGTCGAGAGCTTGGTCGCCATTGTCTATTCCTCCGTGCTGTCGTTGTCGTCGGTGTCGGTCTCTGATTCCGTGTCGGTCTCTGATTCCGTGTCGGCCTCGGGTGCCGCATCCTCGGTCGTGGCGCCCTCGCCGGCTGCCACCCTCTTGTCGACGAGCGCCTGCGTGAGCTGGGCCATCTCCCGCGGGAACGAGCCGAACAGGCCCGCCGCCTTCGTGAGCGGCGCCTTCATGGCGCCGGCCAACGTGGCGAGCAGGACATCGCGGGTCGGGAGCTTGGCGAGCGCCTTGATCTCGGCGGGCTCGAGCAGCTTGCCGTCGAGGAGGCCCCCCTTCACGACGAGGGCCTCGTGGTCGCCGGCGAAGTCGTCGATGGCCTTGGCCGCAGCCGCTGCGTCGCCCCGGACGAACGCGAAGGCCACAGGCCCTTCGAGGAGGTCGACGAGGTCGTCGCGCCCCGCCGCCTCCACGGCACGCCGGGCCAGGGAGTTCTTGAAGACCTTGTACTCGGTGGACGTGGGCCGAAGCGCCGCACGGAGCTCGGCGAGCTCGCCGACGCTCAGACCCCGGTACTCGGTGAGGACGGCCGCGTCGGAGTCGTCCAGCTTCTGCTGGATCTCCTCGACGACCGCAACCTTCTCGGGTCGGGCCATGGCCCTTCCTCTCGTACGGGACCGCCTCGGCGGCCTTCGGACATGAAAAGCGGGGTGCCGCGAACCGCGCAGCACCCCGGATGGCGGGCACCTCGTCCGGCCCGCCACTCGGGCGGATTACCTCGGGCTGCCGTGGGACTGCCCGAGACCGGAGGTCTGCGGCACTGATGGAATTGTGGAAACGAGGCGCTCAGCCTACCCGGCGTCGCCCTCCTCGGTCAGATCCCGGGCGTGGGCCGGGTCGACCCGCACTCCGGGGCCCATCGTGGACGACACCGACAGGGTCCGCAGGTAACGGCCCTTCGTGGAGGCGGGCCGGGCACGCATGATCTCCTCGAGAACGGCGTGGTAGTTCGCCGCCAGGTCGTCGACCCCGAAGCTGGCCTTGCCGATCGGGACGTGGACGTTGCCGTCACGGTCGGTGCGGTACTCGACCTTGCCGGCCTTGAACTCGCCCACAGCCTCGGCGATGTCGCCCGTGACGGTCCCGGTCTTGGGGTTCGGCATGAGGCCGCGGGGCCCGAGAACCCGCCCCAGCTTCCCGACCTTGCCCATGAGGTCGGGTGAGGCGATCGCCACGTCGAAGTCGACGAAGCCGCCCTCGACCTTCTCCACGAGGTCGTCGTCGCCCACGATGTCGGCGCCCGCTTCCTCGGCGGCCTTGGCGTTGTCGCCCGCGGCGAACACCGCCACCTTCACCTGCTTGCCGGTCCCCGACGGCAACGACACGGTGCCCCGGACCATCTGCTCGGCCTTGCGGGGGTCGACCCCCAGGCGGAACGTGGCCTCGACGGTCTCGTCGAAGTTCCTCGTGGCCAGCGACTTCACCAGCTCCAGCGCCTCGCGGGGCTCGTGGAGGTGCTCCCGGTCGTAGCGACGCGTAGCGTCGGTGTACTTCTTTCCCTTGCCCATCGTCTTCTCTACTTTCGCTCCAGGCCGGAGCCTGCTCCCTCGTGAATGACGGCCGCCGGGCGAGGTCCTCCCGGTCAGCCCTTGTGCTCCCATCCCACCATCTCTTCCCGAGATGGTGCGATTGTCGTGCCTATACGACGTTTAGTGCACCAACCTGGCGTCCTGTAGGGCGGGTACCACTAACCGACTGTGAGGCCCATGCTGCGGGCGGTGCCGGCCACCTGCTCCATCGCGCCCTCGATGTCGAGGGCGTTGAGGTCGGGCATCTTGATCTCGGCGATCTCGCGCACCTGGTCCGTCGACACCGAGCCGGCGGGCTCGCGGCCGGGGGCCTGCGACGCCTTGTCGAGCTTGGCCGCCTTCTTCAGGAGAACGGCCGTGGGCGGCGTCTTGGTGATGAAGTCGAACGTGCGGTCCTCGTAGATCGTGATCTCGGCGGGCACGACCGTGCCGCGCTGGTCCTGGGTCTTCTCGTTGTAGGCCTTGCAGAAGTCCATGATCGCGATGCCGTGGGGTCCCAACGCGGTACCCACGGGGGGCGCCGGGTTGGCCTCACCGGCCGCGATCTGGATCTTGACGACAGCAGCGACTTTCTTTGCCATCTCAATTGCTCCGTTCACTGCTCGGCGGGATACCCGCCTCGCGGGCGGTCACTCCGCCGCTAACTGTGGATGGATCTCACACCGGGTTGTCGCCCGGGCACTGTGCACTTCCTAGAGTTTTGCCACCTGGCCGAATTCGAGTTCGACGGGGGTCTCCCGGCCGAAGATGTTGACCAGCACCTTGAGCTTCGACTTGTCCATGTCGATCTCGCTGATCGCGCCGTTGAAGTCGGCGAACGGGCCGGCGGTGACCCGGACCTGTTCGCCCACGTCGAAACCGAAGCGCGGTCGGGCCTTGCGTTCCGGGCCGGTGCTGTCGGGTGTGACGCCCAGGATCGACTCGACCTCCTTGCGCGACAACGGCGTCGGCTTGGACCCGCTGCCGACGAAGCCGGTGACACCCGGCGTGTTGCGCACGACGTACCACGCGTCGTCGTCGAGGCGGCAGCGGACGAGGAGGTAGCCGGGGAACACCTTCTTCTTGACGGTGACCTTGCGGCCGTTCTTGTACTCGATGACCTCCTCGAGCGGGACGACCGTCTCGTAGATGCGCTCCTCGACGTTCATGGAGCGGACCCGGCTCTCGAGGTTCTGCTTCACCTTGTTCTCGTAGCCGGCGTAGGTGTGGACGACGTACCAGTCGCCCGGGCGGTCGTAGGGGCTCGGCTCGGAGGGCTCGGCGTCCTCGTCCTCGGTTTCCTCCGTGACGTCGATGAGCTCTGCGTCCTCGAGAGCCTCGGCCGGGACCTCGGCAGGAGCCTCGGGTGCCTCGTCGGCCGGCGTCTCCTCGACGGGGGTTTCTGGCGCCTCGGTGGCCGTCCCGACCGAGGCGAACGCCGCCTCGGCCTCCTCGGCGGTGGTGTCGTCGGGACGTGTGGGCTCGACCTGTGCCCATTCGGGAAGGGCCTCGGTGCGCTCACTCTCCTCGGAGACGCCGGTGTCGTCGGTGGGAGTGTCGTCGGTGGGGGTGTCGGCGGCCGCGGGCGCCTGATCACCCACGGAGGTGGGTTCTGGGGTCATGGTTCCTACTCGTAGAGCCAGAGGACGAACTTGGCGGACAACCAGTCGACGCCGAACACGAAGGCCGTCATGATGACGATGGCGATGAGCACGATGATCGTGGAGTTGACGACCTCGGCGCGGTCGGGCCACACGACCTTCTTGAGTTCGCTGCGAACCTCACCCAGGTACGCACGCGGCGACGTGCGCTCCTTCTTGGGCGCCGCAGCTGCTGCGGCGGCGCGGGAGCGCTTGTCCTTCTGCTCCTTCTTGTCGCCCTGCTTCTCCATGAGACGCCGGGTCTGACGGTTCTGGGCCACGCTGACTTCTTCGCCTTTTCGGACTCGTGTTCGACTTACTGGGTGCTGCGTTCAGCAGGGCAGGAGGGAATCGAACCCCCAACCGCCGGTTTTGGAGACCGGTGCTCTGCCTGATTGAGCTACTGCCCTTCGTACACCGGCACCGGCGCACAGAACTGACACGTCAGGTTAGCAGCGGCCTGAAGCGGGACTCGGAGCGGCTTCTCGTCCCGCAAGACTCTGAGCCAAGGCGAGGATCAGCGGCGCAGGTACCCTGCGCCGCCCGAGCCGGGGCCCGAGCGGCCTGGTGCCGGAGGCACCAAGAGCGGGAAGAGAAGCGGGCGAGGATCAGCTCGCCAGCGGATGTTGACGTCGGGAGCGGGCGATGAGGACGGCGGTGGCGGCGGCTCCCGCGGCGGCGAGGGTGCCGCCGATGGCGCCGGCGTAGGCCAGGCGTCGCCCGGTGAGCACGGAGCGAAGAGCGCGGCGCTCCCCCTCCACCTCGAGGGCGGTGAGGGTCCCGGCGAGGAGGCCCGGAGCAGGCTCGAGGTAGCGGGTGCGCAGCTGCCGCAGGCCCCGCAGCATGACCCGGTAGCGGGCCACCTCGGCCTGGCACCGCAGACACGACTCCACGTGGCGGCGCAGCGCGAAGTCGAGCGGCTCGGGTGTGTCGACGACCTCGGGCAGGATCCGGGCGACCTGCTCGCAGCTGGGAACGCCGGGGGCGGAAGTGGGCTCAGACGGCATCGGCCTGCCGGTCCTCGTCGGCGTCGAGGAGCTCACGGAGCCTCCTGCGGCCGCGGTGCAGTCGGACCTTCGCTGCCGTGACGGAGATGTCGAGCTCCTCGGCGATGTCGTCGTGGGTGAGGTCGTAGACGTCCTTCAGGACGACGACGGCGCGCAGCTTCGGGGGGAGCTCGTCGAGTGCGCCCGAGAGCGCCTCCATACCCGACCCCGCTTCCGCCACCACCTCGGGTTGGCGATCGGGATCGAGGTCGACGGGCTCTGCGAGGTCGTCGAGGTTGTCGGTGCGGGTCCGACGACGTCGGTCGAGGTGGTTCGACGCCGTGTTGGCCGTGATGCGGTACATCCAGGTGGAGAAGCGCGCGTCGCCGCGGAACTTCCTGATGCCCTTCCAGGCCCTGACGTAGGCCTCCTGGGTCACGTCCGCTGCGTCCTCCCCGTTCCCCATGAGCCGCATGGCCAGGGTGTACGTGTCGACATGGGTGCGGCGCACCAGTTCCTCGAAGGACGCCATGTCGCCCTCCCGGGCCGCCACGGCCAGTTCCTCGAGGCGCTCGACGTCGCGCGTCTCACCCATGTCCGACCTCCGGGGACACCGGAGGGTTACCGATCGGTAAGAGCACACCGCGAGCGGCTGCGACACCCGCCCGGGTGCCGCAGAACCCCATCTCTAGCGGGTTTCCTTGTGGAGTGTGTGGCGACGCTCCCAGCGGCAGTACTTCTTCATCTCGATCCGCTCGCGGTCGTTGACCTTGTTCTTCATGGTCGTGTAGTTCCGCCGCTTGCACTCGGTGCACTCGAGCGTCACCTCGACCCGCTTGTCGCTGGCCATCGCTGCTCCTCGGAACCTCTCGTTCCCTGCTCGATCCCTATTCGATGATCTTGGTGACGCGGCCGGATCCGACGGTGCGGCCACCTTCACGGATCGCGAACAAGAGACCTTCTTCCATCGCGATCGGGTTGATCAACTCGACGGTCATCTCGGTGTTGTCGCCCGGCATCACCATCTCGGTACCCTCAGGCAACTCGATCGAACCGGTGATATCCGTCGTACGGAAATAGAACTGCGGCCGGTAGTTACCGAAAAACGGTGTGTGGCGGCCACCCTCGTCCTTGGTCAACACATACACCTGCGCCTCGAACTTCGTGTGCGGCGTGATACTGCCCGGCTTGGCCAGCACCTGACCACGCTCCACGTCGTCTTTGCCCGTACCGCGCAACAACGCACCGATGTTGTCGCCCGCACGACCCTCATCGAGAAGCTTTCGGAACATCTCCACACCGGTCACCGTCGTGTTGGGCGTGTCCTTGATCCCGACGATCTCCACCTCGTCGTTCACATGCACCACCCCACGCTCCACACGACCCGTCACCACCGTGCCACGACCCGTGATCGTGAACACATCCTCGATCGGCATCAAGAACGGCTTGTCGACATCCCGAGTCGGCTCAGGAATGAACTCATCGACCTTGGCCATCAACTCCAAGACCTGCTCACCCGCCTCGGCGTCACCCTCCAGAGCCTTCAACGCAGACACCGCAACAATCGGAATGTCATCACCGGGAAAGTCGTACTCGGAAAGAAGCTCACGCACCTCGAGCTCCACCAACTCCATGATCTCAGGATCATCGACCATGTCGGCCTTGTTCAACGCCACCACCATCGACGGCACACCCACCTGACGGGCCAACAACACATGCTCACGGGTCTGGGGCATCGGCCCATCCGTGGCCGCCACCACCAGAATCGCACCATCCATCTGGGCAGCACCCGTGATCATGTTCTTCACATAATCCGCATGGCCCGGACAATCCACATGCGCATAGTGACGATTCTCCGTTTCGTACTCCACATGCGAAATCGAAATCGTGATCCCCCGCTCCTTTTCCTCAGGAGCCTTGTCGATCGCATCGAACGGCGAAAAATTCACCTCAGGATTCTGATCCGCCAACACCTTCGTGATCGCCGCCGTCAACGTCGTCTTCCCATGATCGATATGACCAATCGTCCCAATGTTCAAATGCGGCTTCGTCCGCTCGAACTTCTCCTTCGACATGGGATGTCTCCTGTGGCTCTCTCGTGACCCGGCCGCTGGGACCCGGTCGGGACTGTGGTGTCGGCCGTGCCTTGTCTTCTGCTGTGCGTTACCTGTGTGCTGTCGGTTGCCTGGTAGCGGAGGCGGGATTTGAACCCGCGACGCCGCGATTATGAGCCGCGTGCTCTCACCTGACTGAGCTACTCCGCCGTGGCCGGGGTCACCCCCGGCAGAGCCCCCTTACGGACTTGAACCGTAGACCTCTTCCTTACCATGGAAGCGCTCTGCCGACTGAGCTAAGGGGGCGGAGCCAGAAAGGATAGCAACGGGGGTGGGCCGATCATCCGGCCGAGCGACGGGTACCGTGCCGCCCATGACCGACGCCCGGATCCGACGTGCCCACCGCAGGGACGCCTCGGGGATCCTGGACATCCACAACGAGGTCGTGACCCGCTCCACGGCCATCTTCGACATCCTCCCCCGGACCCTCGAGGAGCAGGTGGCGTGGGTCGAGGAGCACTCGGGAGCCCACCCGGCCCTGGTCGCCGAGGAGGGTTCGGCCGGCGACGCCGAGAGCGAGGACACCGGGGGTGGCAACGCTGCGGGCGACATCGTGGGCTACGCCTCCCTCTCCCCCTTCCGGGCCCGGCCCGCCTACGCCCCGACCGTGGAGGATTCCGTCTACGTCCGCGAGGACCGCCAGGGCGCCGGCATCGGGCGTGCGCTGCTCGAGGAAATCCTCGTGCTGGCGACCGACGGCGGGTTCCACTCCGTGATCGCCCGCATCGCCGACCACAACGCCGGGTCGATCGCGCTCCACACCACCTGCGGCTTCGAGGTCGTGGGCGTGGAAAGGGAGGTCGGGCGCAAGTTCGGCCGATGGCTCGACGTCGTGGAGATGCAACGCCTGCTCTGAGAGTTCAGACGCCGGTGTGTTGCGTGGGCCGGGTTGGATTCGAACCAACGTAGCGTTGCCGCAACGGGTTTACAGCCCGTCCCCTTTGGCCACTCGGGTACCGACCCTGAGCGGCGTACGATACCAGCGGCGTGTTCCGGTACAGACCTGGGAGAGAGGATCCGATGGCGAGTTTCGACGTGGTGTCCGAGGTCGACATGGCCGAGGTCACGAACGCAGTCGACCAGGCCGGACGTGAGGTGTCGACGCGCTTCGACTTCAAGAACACCGGCACCCGCCTCGAGTTCAACGAGAAGGAGCGCACGATCGAGCTCAACTCGTCGACCGAGGACCGCCTCGCGGCCCTGCGCCAGGTGCTCGAGGAGAAGTTCGCGAAGCGCAAGGTGTCGCTCAAGGCCGTGAGCTACGGGAAGGTCGAGGAAGCGGCCAAGGGAACGGCCCGTCAGGTCGTCACGCTCAACGTCGGGATCGACCAGCCCAAGGGCAAGGAGATCGGCAAGCACATCAAGGGAATGGGCCTCAAAGGCGTACAGCACCAGATCCAGGGCGACCAGCTACGGGTCACCTCGAAGAAGCGCGACACGCTCCAGGAGGTCATCGCGGAGCTCAAGAAGTCCGACTTCGGGATCCCTCTCCAGTTCGTGAACTTCCGGGACTAGATTCCCCCGACGTGACCACCGCCGTCGCTTCACCACCCCACGCCGGCGGAGGAGAGGGCGCGGCTCCGGGCCCGCCGACCGTCGTGTCGGCACCGGCACCGCCGAGCACCCGGTTCTCGTGGATCCACAACCCCGCACTCGACATCGCTCTGGCACTGGCGTGGATACCCTTCGCGCTGGCGGCGTGGGCGCTGCTCGACAACCGCGTGGCGCTGAACGCCCTCCTCGCAGGTGTGTTCCTGCTGTCGTTCTCGCACCAGCCGCTCACCCTGGCCTTCGTCTACGGCGACCCGGCGCAGTTCCGCCTCAAGCGGGCGATCTTCACCTGGGCGCCGTTCTGCTTCATCGTGGCGGCGCTCATCGGCCGCAACATCTCGCTCGCGCTCGTCGCCGTGGTGGCGGGCCTGTGGAACGCCGAGCACACGCTCATGCAGCGCTACGGCGTCACCCGCATCTACGGGCGCAAGGCCGGCGACACCCACGGCATGCTCGAGAAGCTGATGCTCATCAGCTGGCTCGTGCTCGCGCTCGTGTGGGTGGCCGCCGACTCACGGACCGGCGGGTTCCTGCAGCGCCTCGACCTGGGTGCCACCAACGCCGACGGCGTGGAGATCCTCCGGACGCTGCGCCCGTGGGCGCAGTGGCTGCTCGTTCCCACCATCGCCACCGTCCTGGCTCTGACCGTGGCGTGGCTGCGTGTCGAGTGGCAGCGTCGGGAGACGGCGAACCGGGCCAAGTACGTGTACGTCGGCTCCACGGCTGCGCTCTTCGTCGTGATGCTCATCAACCCGATCCTGGGGATCATGGGCTACGTGGCCGCGCACGCCATCGAGTACTTCGCCATCGTCAACCAGACCCTCGGGAAGCGCTACATGGCTCAGCCCGGAGGCGGCGCGCTCGGGCGTGCGGTGCGCCTCCCGCTCGGGCGCCCGCTCTTCTACATCACCTACATCGGGATCATCGCGGCGATCGTGTTCTCCCTGAAATGGCACGGCGACCCGACGATGTACGCCGTGGTGTACCTGACCCTCGGCGGCATGCACGTCTTCTACGACGGCTTCATCTGGAAGCTGCGCCGTCCCGAGGTCGCCGGTAGCGTCGGGGCCACCGCCTGAGCCCGTGGGCATCTTCAGCCGTCACGGCTCTCTCGGGCTCGCTCCCGCGTCGGTGCGCGACTACCGGGAGCTGGCCCGAAAGCGGCTGCCCCGCCAGCTCTTCGACTACATCGAGGGCGGCGCCTACGAGGAGTCCACGATGGCCGCCAACCTGGCGGACCTGCGCGAGATCCGGCTCCGCCAACGTGTGCTGCGCGACGTGTCGGACAGGGACCTCTCCACCACGGTGCTCGGCGAGGACCTCGCTCTCCCCGTCGTTCTGGCGCCTGTGGGCCTCGCCGGCATGTTCGCCCGGAGAGCGGAGGTCCAGGCCGCCCGTGCGGCCGCCGACGCCGGTGTCCCCTTCTGCGAGTCGACCGTGTCGATCTGCTCGATCGAGGAGGTCGCCGCCGCCACCGAGCGGCCCTTCTGGTACCAGCTCTACGTGATGCGTGACCGCAGCTACGCCGAGGACCTCATGGCCCGGGCGCAGGCGGTGGGGTGCCGGGTGCTCGTGCTCACCGTCGACCTGGCCGTGGTGGGTGCCCGCTACCGCGACGTCCGCAACGGTGTGGCCGGTGCGCTCCCGGCGTCGAAGAAGGCCCTTCGGGGTCTCGACTTCGCCCGCCACCCGGGATGGGTGCGCGACGTCGCTCTCGGCGGGAAGCCGCTCACGTTCGGCAACCTCGAGAAGGCCGTGCCCGACGCCTCGACGCCCGACGAGTTCAAGGCCTGGGTCG